>NZ_CP009621.1:0-600000 GCF_000973725.1 Pontibacter korlensis
GGATCTACCTGCCTTAGGCAGAGCAAGAATGACAAAAGTATTGACTTTGGTTACATTTTGCGATACATAAAATAAAAAAGCCTCTTAGAATGATCTAAGAGGCTTTTTAGTGGGCCCACCTGGGCTCGAACCAGGGACCACCTGATTATGAGTCAGGTGCTCTAACCAACTGAGCTATAGGCCCGTTCCCTTTCTTCAGATGTGCTTCCTTTGAATTGGGAGTGCAATTTTACATATTTGCATTCAATATATCAAATACTAATAACTAATTTTTTTCGTGGACCTGACACAAATTAAAAATATCATCTTCGACCTGGGTGGTGTCATCATCAACCTCGACTATAATAAAAGCATAGAAGAGCTCCAGAAACTGTGCAAAGAGAACTGCAATATTGCTTACAGCCAGAAGGAGCAATCGCACCTGTTCGATCTCCTGGAAACAGGTAACTGCTCTAACGAGGAGTTCCGAAATGGCCTGCGCGAAACCTATGGCATAGACGCAAGCGACGAAGCTATAGACGAGGCATGGAATGCTATGCTGCTAGACATACCACAGGAGCGCATCGACCTGCTGCTGGAGTTGGGTAAAAAGTACCGCATTTTCCTGCTGAGCAACACCAACGCTATCCACCTGGAGCGCTTCAACCAGATCGTAGCACACAGCTTCACCATTCCGAGTCTAGACTCTCTGTTCGAGAAAACCTATTACTCTCACCTGGTAGGCAAGCGCAAACCTGATGCCCATATTTTTGAGCAAATTTTAGCGGAAAACAGTCTTGATAAGTCGGAGACACTATTTATAGACGACAGTATACAGCACATAGAGAGCGCAAACAAACTTGGCATAAACACACTGCACCTGCAGCCACCGCTTACCATCAATAAATTTTTTGCGGATGTTGCAGTCTAAGACGCAGCAACGCTGGCTACACCTGCTGCTGTTCTGCCTCACACTGGTTACAACTACCATTGCAGGGGCAGAGTGGCAGTATGGGAAGCTGTTCTTTCTGGGGCCTGAAGGCTTTAATTGGACAGGCACACTCACTTGGGCTGAGTTTCTGGGTGGGTTGTACTTTTCGCTGCCCTTTCTAGGAGTGCTAACGGTGCATGAGTTCGGCCACTACTTCACGGCCCGTTACTACCGCATTGCCGTCACCCTCCCTTACTACATACCGCTTTGGTTTGGTATAACTGCTTCTATCGGTACGATGGGGGCATTTATACGAATTAAGGAGCGCATCTATTCACGGCAACAGTTCTTCGACATTGGTGTAGCAGGTCCACTGGCAGGCTTTGTAGTTGCCATTCCGCTGCTGTACTACGCTTTTACGCACCTGCCACAGCCCGAGTATATTTTCAGTATTCACCCGGAGTACAAGAAGTATGGGCTTGACTATGCGCAGTATGTCTACCAGGATGGATTCGGCAACTTCTCGCTGGGCAAAAATCTGCTGTTTGTGTTCTTCGAGAAATACGTGGCCGATCCGGCACTGGTACCGAACCAGTACGAGGTTATCCACTACCCGCTTGTGTTTGCCGGCTATCTGGCTTTGTTTTTTACAGCGCTCAACCTGCTCCCTATCGGGCAACTGGATGGAGGGCACGTACTGTATGGCCTGATCGGCTATCAAAACTTTAACCGCCTCTCTCCTATCTTTTTCGCGCTGTTTATACTCTATGCTGGCTTGGGGGTTATCTCACCTCACAACAAACCAGTGTGGGCAGAAGAACTACTGGCGGTATTTGGACCCTTTGCCTATTGGGCCTACCTGAGGCTATTTGATAACCGGAACTATGCACTGGCAGCTACATTGGCGATGCTGTTGCTACAGTATGGTTTGGCAGGCTTAATTCCGGAGCTGGAGGCCTACTTCTGGATGTGGCCTTTCTACATGCTTTACCTGGTGTTTGTGCTACAGCATGCTACGCCTAAGCTAAAGTATAGCCTGTGCCTGGCCGCGTTGGTACTCGTCATACAGGTACTTATTTCCCTGGCTTTTCCAGAGGCAGATGGCTACAGCGGTTGGTTGGTGTTTGGCCTGCTACTCTCCAGAGTAATGGGAATCTTTCACCCGTCCTGCCCTGATGAACGCCCGCTTACCCCGCTCCGCAAAGTAGTGGGTGTACTTGCCTTCGTTATTTTCCTGCTTTGCTTTAGTCCCTCTCCTTTTATTATAGACTAAAAGTTCTGGAGGTATACTAAACAGAAAGGGAGCAGCTATATACAGCTGCCCCCTTTCTGTTTGAAGTAAGTAATGTTTTGTCTATCCGTTATAGGCCAAAATACCACCTAACAAGTTACGTACATTGCCGAAGCCCTGCTGTTGTAAGAACGCCTTGGCAGAGGCAGAGCGAGCACCGGAACGGCACTGCACGATTAGCTCCTGATCTTTCAGGTCTTCCAACTCATCGAGCCGCTGTGGCAACACGCCCAAAGGTATGTTCTGCGCACCTGGTATGTTGGTCTCCTGGTACTCCCAGTCTTCACGCACATCTATAATAACAGGAGTTTCTCCCTTGTTCAGGCGCTCCTTCAATTCTTCTGCTGTAATGTCTGCTGATGCAATCATAGTTTAGTAAGGATAATTTTTTTGGTGATAACTGCTTTTCTATTTTGAATACGCAAAGTATAAAGCCCCGGTATCAGGTGGCCTAGTTGTAAGGGTTCTCTGTTGCCTTTATACTTCTGGCTGTGCACCAGGCGGCCTAGCGTATCATAAACCTGCACTTGTTCGAAAGGTTCAGTCAAATACACTTCTCCCCTGCTAGGGTTTGGATATACACGCATGGCTGCGTTATACAGGTCATCTTCCACACCGAGCGGCGTCTCCCCAACCAGCACAGGGCGCATCATAATAGCCCCACTCATACTAGTTTCTTCAGCCCAGCCACCTGATGCAGTATAGGTAAACCTGCGTCCTTCAGCACGCTCATTTCTGTCAAAACCTATATTAACGTACCTGCTACCAGGCTGGGTCCAGCCTATGAAAAAGCTCCCCTGCACCGACACCGGACTTGTTAGCGCTACCTCATAGAAGCCGTTTAAGGAGTCTGAGTATTGTATCTGAAAGGCCTGCTGATGCAGCGTTTCGCCTGGCACACCGCCATTATCCTCCCAAACCCGAAAAGTAAGGGAGGTGCCCGAAATATCATTGCCTACACGAGGAAAGTACACCCTAAAGGCTTTAACCTGATCTGGCTGGTAAAGGTCGAAACGCTGTGCTACCTGCGTATTGCCAGTGCCCAAAAAGCTAAAGCCGGCCTCTGCCGTACCATCGTCGTATGCGTAGTAATCAGCAATGTGGGTTTCGCGCTCGGTACTGTCGTTAGCCCGCTGTTGCGCGTTCTGCTCCTTTGTGTCAAGTATAATACCGTGTAGCAGTGTAAACGGACCATTGCTTGGTAGAGAGAAATTCTCCAGCGATGGTGTACCGCTGATTGGGTACTGTCGCGCCATACCAGGCACCAGTGCCTGCTCACGCAGAAAAGTGTCAGCCCCAGCGGCAGCTAGGTTTCGGACGTACCCTCGCCAGCCAATAGCTCCCGGAAAATCACCTAGGTTATTTAGCGTAGCCTGCACCTGCTCAGCCAACTCTGCCTCGGGATTGCTTAGAAACTGACGGGCAGGCATAGCGGTGTAGTTCTTCAGCAGTTTACTTACACTCTGGCTGATGGCAATATCGCGGGTAGTATTCTGCCCTTTCCGACGGTTCTTATCCAGTTCTATGTAATCAAGGTTCCATACATCGGCCATGCCGTTTCGCAGGCCTACATTTCGAAACCTGAACCTAAAACCACTATGGAAGAACCTAGATTCTTTCAGCCCTACAAATACCTGTGCAAAGTCGGTTACCACACCCACTGCTGACTGACGCCATACTTCCTGCCAAGCATCTGTATTATCTAAGAACTCCAGAACCAGGTAACGCAGGTTACTCTCCGTCAGGTCCGGCACATCGCCCAAGCCACCTGACTGCCAATAAAAGCTCAGGTATACCGAATCTGCTGGTGTAAGGCTTCCTAAAAGTATAGGTGCAGAGGTAAGTGTATCTGAGGGGCCTGCCGCTAAGGAGTTAGAAATATAGGCACTACCATTGGCATCCAAGCCATCTAAAGTAGCCACGTTGATGGTAATGGGGTTGAGGGCATAGCGGTTGTTTATGAACACACCTCCGCTGCTCCAGCGGTTCGTGTTAAGCGTGTCAGCTCCCGCAAAGTCATCAAAAAACGGTAAGGTCTGATCCACTGCCAGTCTCATCAGCATCTTCGATTCAGCAGGACGGTACTTCTGCGGCTGGCGCGCCTCTTGCTGCAGGGGCTGCAGCACTACCTGTGCATTGGCTCCTGAAACTGCACTGCCAAGTATAAAAAGTATAAGCGCCAGCTGTTTTATCATGCGGAGTATGTTTGAAGATAGAAGGTAGCACTTCGACTACAGGAATGCAATTTAAAATGTTACCTTCATTTATAACGAAAACGCCTACCATTTCTGGCAGGCGCTCCTGTAAATTTCTTTTGAGCTTACTCTATGCCCTGTACCGGCTCATTACCAGCTACCCACAGGTCTACTAACTCTCCTACGCGTATCTTGGCTCCTACCTCAGCAAACGGACGCTGCTTCAGCACAGTGCCATCAGGTTCCTGGCTGCCTTGTACATAAATTATGTTGCCAATCTGCAGGCCCTGCCCTACCAGCAGAACTGAAGCTTCGTCTACCGGCATGCCCACCACACTTGGCATCTCGAACTCAGTCTCACCTAAGCCGTCACCTACGTGCAGGTCGACCAGCGCACCTTTCGGCACCATATCACCCGGCTTTACTTCCTTGCCATTTACAAACTGCTTTAGCACCGCATTTTGCTGCAGGTCTGGCACATAAGTAATTTTGCCTTTGCGCAGGTCGTAGCTTTTCAGGATAAGTTCGGCGTTCTTCACCGAACCGTCTATGAGCTTAGGCATCTTGATCATCGGTGGGTTCTTCATGTTCACCGAGATGTAGATTTTACGGTCTTCCTTCACCTTTGCTCCAGGGGCCGGGTCCTGAGTTAGTATCTCAAAGGGCTTCTGGTCTGGCTTATAGGTAGAATCGTTTATAAAGTAGCGTAGGTTCTGCTCCTCTAGCAGCGTCTCAGCATCCTGCAATTGTAAGCCAGTTATCTTCGGCACTGATATACTCTCGCCATGATTTGTGGTGGAAGGCAGGTAAAAGTAAAAGAAGCCTAATACCAGGGCCGCCACAATAACGCCCATAATCAGGAGATGCTTTATAACATCTAAAAATGAATTCGCTTTAAACATGCGTTTTAAAAATTGTTAAATAGCTAGACTAGTAATCTGCTTTATGAGCACTTAACGATAATCCAGCTTTCTAACTTTTTAACTCTCTAAATTCTCTATACTTACTAAATCTCCGCCTTCATGCGCGTACGCTCTATGCCATAGCTCAGGATGCGATCGATGAAATCGTATGGCTTGTACCCGTTAATGGCAGTCTGGTGGAAGATACAGGTTGCCGGCGTCATACCTGGCAGTGAGTTTACCTCAATAATGATGGTCTCCACCTCATCGTTCTCCAGCACGCGCACAAAGGCATCGATACGGGCGTACCCTTCTATGTTCAGAATCTGCGCCACACGCCTCAGGTCTTCCTTCACTTTGTCAGAGATTTTCTGGCGGCGCTCCGGATCCTGGGCATAACGGGCAGGCGTGATGTTCTGTCCCTCTCCGGCCAAGAACTTCTCCTCCAGCGATAATACCTCTCCTTCGGCCAGTGCCTCCGATGCTTCAAACACCTCGTAATCTACAGTGCCGTCCGGGCTATACCTGGTCAGAAGGCCTCCTGTAATCTCCAGGAAGTGTTTTGCACCGTTCCTGCTGATGAGTGTCTCTATCAGGAAACCAGCCTTATTCGGGAATTCCTCTTTGAAGCCAAGCGACAAAGTACGGGCACATTCGGTGTCCAGTTCCTCCATTTCGCGGAACATCAGCGTTGTAAATGCCTCCAGTTCCTTGCGATTTTTGATCTTCTTCACAGCTGAGCTACAACCATCGTCGGCTGGCTTGGCAATGAACGGATACGGAAACGCTGCCTCTATATTTTGGTAGAAAGCCTCCTTATCCTGCAACCAGTCCTCCTTCATGGCCATAGCATGCTTGGCAACCGGCACTCCATGTTTGGCCAGGATCTCGTTGGTTTCATACTTATTAATAGTGATCTGTGAAGAGCGGATACCGGAGCCATTGTACGGAATGTACAGTTTCTCCAGCTCTGCCTGCAATGCGCCATCCTCTCCCGGGCGACCATGCAGCGCAATGAACACCACATCCACCAGGTTCTTCAGCTGATCATAACTAATGCGCTGTGGCTCCTGTAGGCTGCGGCCTGTATACTTACGCGTAATGCCTGCTGCTTCTTCTATAATCTGAGCCAGCACCGGGTGCGGCTTCCCGCCCTGCTCAAAGTATAACACCTTCTCTTTGATGTCGTCGGCATTGTCTTTCAGCATGATATTAACCGGAATTGTGTAGAGGCGGTGTGCCTCGTTGCTTCCGGTCAGGAAGATTGGCAGCGGCTCATACTTAACAGAAGACGACAGCTTCTCGTAAATATTGCGCCCGCTCTCTACAGAAATGTGGCGCTCGGAAGAGTAGCCACCCATGATCACACCCACACGAATCTTTTCCTGTCGGTGCGCCTGCTCATCTTTTATCTTTTTATCCAGTTGCTGAAGTAAGCGTGTCAGCCTCACAGTATCCTTGCCTGTTTTCAGGCGCTCGGCCAGCGAAGTACGAATAATGTAAGTCAGGAACTGTGATGGGTTTAAACCAATCTCAGCTGCCTGGTGGAAGAAGAACGACGAAGGCAGCATGCCCGAAGTAGTGTTCGGGTCGTTTAGGAATATCTCGCCACTCTCCGTGATAAAGCCATCCAGACGGGCATACACGTTGAAACCGAAATCTTTAAACAGCTTGCTGCAGTTCTTTCTTATACTTTGAATCTGCTCTGTTGGCAGGTTTATTGGCGTGATCTTACGGCTCAGGCCCGGCAGGTATTTAGAACGGTAGTCAAAAACCTCACTACCTTTCACAATCTCGGTTGGCGGCAAGGCAATCGGCTCTCCCAGCTCATCCTGCACCACAATGCACGAGAACTCTTTGCCTTGGATAAAGGCCTCCACCAAAATCTGCTGCTCGTGCTCCACGTTCGTCAGCGTGATGCTGTCGGTGGCAGTAGTGCTGAAAGTATGGTTAATGTGGTTAAACAACGCCTCCGGATGGTAGATGACCTGGCCGTCTTCCAGAACAACTGGCATACCGATACCCTCGCGGATATCCACCAGCTGTTTCATACTCATCAGCTGTTTCTCCTCTCCTATCGCCAGCCATTGGCTCTTATAGATGGTCTTGGTGAAGAAGCTACGCTCTACGCCAGCCTCAAAGGCATCAAAATCATTCTCCTTAATAATAGACACCCCGATAGAAGACCCCTGATGTGGTGCCTTTAAAACTAACGGCAAGCTTAGATCTGTCACCAGACTTTCAAAAATCTGCCTGCGGTTCTGCTTGTCAGACCACTCACCGTATTTTATAATTCTGTAATCTGGTGTCGGGAAACCGTTCTGCTTCAGAAGCTCTTTTTGCACCGCTTTGTCTATGCCAATAGCTGACGGAAGTATACCAGAGCCAGAGTATGGAATATGATACCACTCCAGCAAACCTTGTATACTGCCATCCTCACCATACGGGCCGTGTAGCGCCAGGAACGCAAAATCAAAGTGCTTCTTAAACTCATTTGGCTGCAGGCGTTTGCCAGCCTTGGCGATAATCCTGTCCTGCTCCTCAATGCTCAGCTCACCAAGTGACTCCATATAAATCTGCAAGCCATGCTCACTTTCCGGCAGAGCCTCTACCGGTGGATAGAAGTCACGGATAGTGCCTTTGTAAATAAACTGCCAGTCGAGCAGGATAAAGTTGCCCAGGCTGTCTACAAATACAGGAACGGCCTCAAACAGAGACTTATCTAAATTATCATAAACTGTACGACCACCCGCAAACGAAATTTCACGCTCACGCGACGGTCCACCGAAGATTATACCTACTTTCATTATCGCAAAGGTAACAAATGAGGGGCTTAAGTTAGTTAGAATTTAGGAGCTTAAAAATGTAGTACCATTTAACTTTCATCAGCAGCACAAATACAAAGCCAAAAGAGTGGCGACAACCAGCAGCATTATACTTTGCACAGGCTCCAGCACATTTCATGTCTTCCTTCTTTTATGGCTAAGGTTCTTTTTGTTTCAGACGCTTACTTAAACTCCGTACAATACAAGGTCTGTAGAAACAGAAAAGCCACTGGCTTGTGGCGCAGCGGCTAATCCTCCTTTGGCTATACTTTTATACTTATGAACGTGGCCACATAACGAACACCACGCACAGGTATTGTCCTGAATTTCTTAGAATGGCGGCTCCTCGTCAAAGTTTGAAGTAGGAAAACCTCCACCTCCATTGCCACCATCGTTCATGCGGCTGCCTAAACGAATGGCTCCTGGCGTCTCAGTATCGAAGGTACTATTTGGCAGGGCATTGAATCCTCCCATACCGTCACCACCGCTGAAATCATCTTCCAGGTTTGTAAACTTAGTATACTTACCGATGAATTTCAACTGTACGTTCTCCAAAGAACCGTTACGGTGCTTGGCTATGATTACCTCACCTACGCCAGCAGTTGGATTACCCATTTCGTCTTCGGTAATACCATAGTACTCCGGACGGTACAGGAAGCATACCATATCGGCGTCCTGCTCAATGGAGCCGGATTCTCGAAGGTCAGACAGCTGCGGGCGTTTGTCGCCACCACGGGTTTCTACGGCACGGCTCAACTGCGAGAGCGCAATTACCGGCACGTTCAGCTCCTTGGCCAGCATTTTCAGGGCTCGTGAAATGGAAGCAATTTCCTGTTCACGGTTACCACCACCTTTGCCATCGGCGTTGCCGCTCATCAGCTGCAGGTAGTCAATAATGATCATCTGAATATCGTACTGCGCCTTCAAACGACGGCACTTGGTACGCAGCTCTCGAATGGAAAGACCTGGTGTGTCGTCGATATAGATCGGGGCTTCGGTCAGCTTCGCAATTTTGTGGTTTAGCTGTGCCCACTCATACTCCTCCAGGCTACCCTTTTTGATTTTCTCCGACTCCAGCTCTGCCTCTGACGAAATCAGACGGTTAACCAGCTGTAGCGAGGACATCTCTAGTGAGAAAATGGCCACCCCTTTGCCAAAATCCACAGCCGCATTGCGCATTACCGATAGTACGAAGGCTGTTTTACCCATCGCCGGACGTGCTGCCAGGATTACAAGGTCAGACTTCTGCCAGCCTGAGGTAACACGGTCCAGGGCAGTAAGGCCGGTTGGCACACCTGTCAAACCGTCCGACTGCTTACGCTTCTCTTCCAGCTCTTTGATAGCCTGGTGCATGAGCGAGCGCATGTCGTCGAAGTTTTTGCGGATGTTGGATTCTGATACTTCGTAAAGCTTTGCCTCCGTCTTGTCTAAGAGCTCAAAAACGTCGGTGGTGTCTTCGTAGGCACTGGAAAGCACCTCTGAGGAGATAGAGATCAGATCACGCTTTATGGAGTTCTCCGTTATAATACGGGCGTGATACTCAATGTTAGCCGCAGAGTTTACGCGGGTTGTCAACTGCGTCACATAGTATGCGCCGCCAGCTAATTCCAGCTCTCCGTGCTCACGCAGTTCCTGTGTTACTGTCAGGATATCAATTGGCTCCGACTTATCAAACAGGGCCAGAATTGCCTTAAAAATGCGCTGATGCGACTCCTTATAGAAACTTTGAGGCCGCAGGATGTCGATCACATTTGTAAGAGCATCCTTCTCCAGCATCAGAGCGCCTAACACGGCCTCCTCCAAGTCAAGTGCCTGCGGTGGCTTTTTACCAAGCTCCGAAACCATTGGCGTTTTTTTCTGCCATCCGTTTCGGTTGCCCGCAGGTCGCACGTTCATTTTCATTTCCTCCATAACCACAAAGATATATCCTTATATATCCCGCACCTGAAAAATGTTCGCTAAAGTTGCCAACCAGGGTTTCAACAGCTCAGAGCGCAACTATACACAAGATATCCACAACAATATACACATATCCACAAAGTGTCCACATATTAACGTATAGCTATTTTATATTAAGCAAGTCCTTATAACTTTGTCTGATTGAGAATACTTTAGCGTTGCATATGGAGAAGAAGGAGTTTCAGCATATACATCTTATCGCCATTGGCGGAAGCATCATGCACAACCTGGCACTCGCCCTACACGACAAGGGCCTGAAAGTGACAGGCTCAGATGATGAGATTTATGAGCCGGCCAAGAGCCGATTAGCCACTGCAGGCATACTACCAGAACAGGAAGGCTGGTTTCCGGAGAAACTGGATGCAAAACCAGATGCTGTTATACTTGGCATGCATGCCCGTGCCGATAACCCCGAGCTGCAGCGCGCAAAGGAGCTGAACCTTCCGATTTATTCCTTCCCGGAGTTCATTTATGAGCAGAGCCGCGATAAGCAGCGTGTGGTAATTGGTGGCAGCCACGGCAAAACCACCATCACCTCCATGATCATGCACGTGCTACAGCACCTGGGCCGCAAGTTTGATTATGCCGTAGGTGCACAGCTTGAAGGCTTCAACCACATGGTAAAGCTCACTGACGATGCCCCAGTCATTATAATTGAGGGTGATGAGTACCTCTCGGACCCTGTAAAGCGGGTGCCTAAGTTCCACCTGTACCACCACCACATAGCAGTTATCAGCGGCATCAGCTGGGATCACATTAACGTGTTCCCGGACCCAGACATGTACCGCGACCAGTTCCGCATTTTTGCCGAGATGACACCAAAAGCCGGTACCCTGATCTATAACCAGGATGACGAGCAGGTGCAGCTGGTAAGCGTACCACGCAACCCGGCAGATATTGCCTACATTGGCTACAGCGTACACGACCACAGCATCCGAAACGGCAAGACTATTCTACATACCAAAAAAGAAGGCGATGTGGAGGTGCAACTATTTGGGGAGCATAACCTGCGCAACCTGAGTGCAGCCAAAGAAGTGTGCAAGAAGATTGGGGTGAAAGGGCACGATTTCTACGAGGCCATCAAAACCTTCCAGGGTGCTGCTAAGCGACTGCAGAAACTAGGTGAATCAACCACAGCCAATATCTACCGCGATTTTGCTCACGCTCCTTCCAAGGTAAAAGCCACCACGGAGGCAGTTAAGAAGCAGTTCCCGCAGCGAGACCTGGTGGCCGTGCTGGAGCTGCATACGTTCAGCAGCCTTAACAAAAACTTTATACCGCAGTATGCCGGCGCGCTGGACCTGGCAGATGAGCCTATAGTATACTTCAGCCCGAAAACCATTGAGCATAAGCGCATGGAAATGCTGACGGAGGATGAGTTAAAAGCAGCCTTTAAAAACCAGAACCTGAAGGTATACACAGATACTGAGGCCTTACAACAACACCTGCTGGAGCGCCAGTGGCAGCAGGCAAACCTGCTGCTCATGAGCTCCGGCACTTATAACAACATTAACCTGGAGGCGCTAACGCAGGCGGTTCTGAAAGCATAAAGAAAAGCCATGAAATTACACCTGAAGCGCCCTATCGTATTCTTCGACCTTGAAACCACTGGCACCGATATCGGCAAAGACCGCATTGTGGAGCTTAGTGCTCTTAAGGTATTGCCTAATGGGGAGGAAATTTTAAAAACGCGCCGTATCAACCCAACAGTTCCTATTCCTTTGGAGTCGAGCCTGATCCACAAGATTTATGATGAGGATGTGGCAGACTGTCCTACTTTCAAACAGGTGGCCAGAGACCTGGAGAAGTTTATGGAAGGATGCGACTTAGGGGGGTACAATGTACTGCGCTTTGATATTCCGCTACTGGCCGAGGAGTTCCTGCGCTGCGACATCGATTTTGACATTGAAAACCGCAATATTGTGGATGCCTGCCGCATCTTCCATCAGATGGAGCAGCGCACGCTATCGGCAGCATACAAGTTTTACTGCAACAAAACGCTGGACAATGCTCACAGTGCCGAGGCTGATACCGTGGCTACTTACGAGATACTAAAAGCACAGGTGGAGCGCTATCAGGAAACACCCTACGAAACATCGGAAGGACTGACAGAGTACCCGGTGCAAAATGACATGGCAGCCCTGCATAAATTCACTTTTCAGAAAACGGCTGATTTATCTGGCCGCATCGTGTATAATAACTCCGGGCAGGAAGTATTCAACTTCGGCAAGTATAAAAACGTGCCGGTAGAGGAAGTCCTGCAGAAAGAGCCAAGCTACTACGACTGGATGATGAAGAGTGAATTCCCGCTTTACACCAAGAAGATTCTGACCCGCATCAGGCTGCGCAACATGAAGGTTTCCTAAGCACTGGTTGTAGAATTCTCCTGATGTAGTATCAACTCACATTGACATTCCCACCGCTAAAGCAGGTTGGATTCTTGGGCTACCTGGCTACTGCGACCGTATATCTCCCAAGGTACTGTCTTCAAAGTCAAGGATTTTGGTTGCATTTTTCTTACATTTTTCTTATCTTCACTCTACCTGAAAGAGAGCTCCCGGGCCGACTGGTACTGGAAGTTCATCTTGCGTAGCCCTGGCCTGAGCTGGGGCTATTTCTTTTTCTGCTGTTTCTGGCTGCGTTTCCTGCGTTATTGCGTCTTTGTCAGCTGCGCTGACACCTGAAAGAGAGGCTCCGGCCTCCTGGATTTGGATGTTATTTTTGGGTTCCGCTGGCTGCTGCCCATAACGTGGATCATAGGCTTCATTCTTGCGCCACAGCGTCCAGAGCAGCACCAGCAGCTTGCGCTGTACGGCCACATAGGCCTGCATCTTGGTCTTGCCCCTTTTCACGAGCCGTTCGTAGAGAGCCACAAACCGGGGCTCCTGGAAGCGCACCGCGCTCAGGGCCGGCATGTGCATGGCCCGCCGGATGTGGGCATTGCCCTTCTTAGAGATACGGGTTCTGCCCGCGCGCAGGCCCGACTGGTGCTCCACCACGTCATAGCCGGCGTAGCTGACCAGCTGCCCCTGCCGCTCGAAGGTGGCAAAGCCGTTGGTCTCAGCCAGCAGCACGGCCACCGTCTTGAGGCCCACGCCTTTGATGGAGAGCATCTTGTCTACCCGCTCGGCCAGCAGCGGGTCCTGGTAGAGCAGCTCCCCAATAGCCTCTTCCAGCTCCTGGAGGCTGTTTTCGAGCACTCGGACCATCTTTTGAAGGTTTCGCTCCACCTGTTTGACCACCAGCGCACCATGGTGCAGGGCATGGAGCTGGTTAAGGCACACGGTGCGCTGATTGGTAAACTCCTCCAGCTGGCGGGTAAGCAGCCGCAGCTGGTAGATGTTGGGCGAGAGGGGCTGCCAGAGCTCCAGCCGCTGTTCCAGGCCCATTTGGGCCAGGCCTCTGGCGTCGATCTTGTCGTTCTTGCTCCTGTGGCCCAGGGCCTGCAGGTAGCGCTTGGCCTTGGTGGGCAATACGACCGAGACCTGGTAGCCCTGCTGGAAGAGAAACCAGGCCAGCTGCTCGTAGTACACGCCGGTGGCTTCCATCAGCAGGCGCAGCTCTACTTGTGCTGCGCGCTTGCTCTCCAGCCAGCGCTGCAGCTGTTTAAACCCAGCTGGGGTGTTGGCAAACTTGCGGGTGGCTTTTACCTTCACCCGCCGGTCCATCTCCAGGGTGGAGAAGGTCACCTCCAGGGAGTCTTTGCTCACATCAACTCCCACATTCTGGCAGAGTAAATTCTTCATAGCGGAAAGGGACTAAAATGGACAAAAGGTTCATCTTCCGGGCCTACGCTCACATCTGATACGAGGTCGTGCCTGCGGATGGGGCAGCCTCTAGGTACTGTCCAGGCTTATAAGATGAAGAGAAAGGGAAGGGATTCCTTGGGGGCAACATCATCAAAGTGTCTAGTGCAAGGACTTTCTTTGGCATTTACTCGTAATTCAAACAGCATAAAAGAGAAAGGGCAGCTAATGTATGGCTGCCCTTTCTCTTTTATGATTTTATCAGATCTGATTAGCGCTTTTTGCCATTACGCTCGCGGGTACTACGGAGCGGGGTATCCTTGAGCAAAGTATTACCTTCAGAGTACCTGTGCTCACAATTGTTTCCTGGCGCACGTGAGGCGCACGCACAACCTGTAATGCGGTTACCGGAAAAAGTAAAGTAGCAAAAGCCGCAGCCAATGGAGGATTTACAAATATGCCTTGCTCCTTTTCTGCTTAAGTACAAGCTGTTATCAGCGGCAAGGTCCAGCTCCAGCGCCATACTTCTGAATGCGCCATTCTGCATACCCAACCCCACCAGGTAATAGGCCGGCTCATCCTCCTTTGTCTCCTGCACTTTCCGAATCATCACCTTGTCTACTACAGTACCGTCTCCAAACTCCCGAATAAAGGGCTGCATCAACTCAGAAGTAGGCACAATATAATCTACTGTATCAAAAACGACCTGGGCAAGCAGTTTCCCGTCATAAGGAATCTCAGCCTCTACTACCTCGGCATCATTGGCTTCTGCACTGTTCTCCTCCTGAATGAACTCCCGGTTTGAACAGGCTGAGGATGCCATTATCAGGAAAAATAGCAGGTACCATAACCCGCTTCTGTTTAGGGTGACGTCAAGGGAGCGGTTTTGCTTATTTCCGGTCATGCAGTAAAATATGGTTTATCGGGCTTTATAATATTTCAGCGCCTCTGGCATGTGCTGCCTCAAAGCTGCCTGTCTGGTGCCGGCGCTAGGGTGCGTAGAAAGGAACTCCGGGGGAGCCTGTCCACCGCTCTTCGCCTCCATCCTTTGCCAGAAAGGTACAGCTTCTTCTGGATTATATCCAGCCATGGCCATAAAAATCAACCCTAATCTGTCAGCCTCTGATTCCTGGGTTCGGCCATACTTCAGCAGGCCAAGTTGAGAACCTACTCCGTATACAGCCATCACCAGGTTCTGAGCCGTACCCGGCTGATTACCAGCCAAGGCAGACAAAGTTTGCCCACCAAACTGCTGTGCCAAAGCCTGGCTCATACGTTCGTTACCATGTTTGGCAATGGCGTGTGCAATTTCGTGGCCCATTACCACAGCAAGACCTGTTTCGTTTTGCGCTACCGGCAGAAGACCTGTATACACGGCTGTCTTGCCACCAGCCATTGCCCAGGCGTTCACCTGGTCATCCTCAATCAGGTTAAACTCCCATGCAAAGCCTTCCAGTTCACTCTGCAGGCCATTGGCAGCCATATATTGCTCCACGGCGCGCTGTATACGCTGGCCCACACGCTTTACCATGGCAGTTGCCTGTGCATCGCGGGACAGCTTACTTTCGCTGATTACCTGGTCGTATGCAGCGTAACTCTGCTGCTGCATGGCCGCATCTGATACTAAACTTAGTTGCCTGCGACCTGTAATTGGTACAGTAGTACAAGCGGCAAATGTTACCACTGCTACTGCGAATGCAATAATTTTCTTATACATCTTTTTAATTTTTTAGTGGCTTTCTTAAACCCGTTTCAAATTTTGAACCAAATTTCTAGAAAGTACCGCAATTATATTAACAAAACTAAATACTACTATACCCTTTTGAGCGTTTTTTGCACTAGAAAACTGTACATAAAAGTACCCTAAGTATAGCTCCTGCACAGTATACGATGCTGTGGCTTTTAGTAGTTGTGATCTAAAGCGCCAGTATGAATGGTACTCTTTATATGCTAAAACTTTAGCAGCACGATCGGCCGTAACACGCAGCGCTACAGATATTTTTTCAAAAGTTTGCTGCGCCTCTGCGCTAGAAATCCTATTTTTGAAGATACAACCGAAATCACCCGAACATGAAGATATTAGCTATCGGCAGGAATTATGCCGAGCATATTGCTGAACTCAAAAACGAAGTACCCGACGAGCCTGTGATCTTTTTTAAACCAGACACAGCTATACTTCGCAACAACGATCCTTTTTATTACCCAGAATTCACAAACGATGTGCACCACGAGGTGGAACTGATTCTGCGCATCAGCCGGGAAGGCAAGAACATAGAGAAAAAATTTGCCCACAAGTATTATGATGCCATTGGTCTGGGTATCGACTTCACAGCCCGCGACCTGCAGGCAAAAGCAAAAGCCAAAGGCTTACCCTGGACACTGGCTAAGGGCTTTAACGGCTCGGCCCCTGTCTCTGATTTTCTGCCCCTCTCCGATTTCCCGGACCTGCAGAATATTAACTTCAGGCTGGATGTAAACGGCGAGACAAAGCAAAAAGGTAATTCAAACATGATGATGAATTCTTTTGACGACATCATCGCTTACATTTCAAAATTCATCACCCTGAAAAAGGGAGACATTATTTATACTGGAACACCCGAGGGCGTAGGCCCTGTTAAAATTGGAGACAGACTGGAAGGATATGTTGAAGACAAGAAACTCCTTGATTTTGAAGTTAGATAAGAAAAAGCTTACCACAGCTCTACTGGCTGTATTGACCAGTGTGGGTGCTATGGCGCAAATGCCAGCCGAAGCACCTATGCCAGCTCCTGCAGATTACTTTTTATTCCCGATTAAGCCTGGGGAGCGCAATTACTTGTCTGGCACCATGGGCGAAATTCGTTCAAACCACTTTCATGGCGGCCTCGATATCAAGACCGATCAGCGTGTGGGCCTGCATGTACACGCCGCTGCCGATGGTTATGTGTCGCGGGTAAAACAGTCTACCTACGGTTATGGTAACATCATTTATGTAACGCACCCCAATGGACTGGTAACTACTTATGCGCACCTGCTGGAGTTCTACAAGCCTTTGGCTGACCATATACTGCAAAAGCAGTATGAGAAACAGACTTTTGAGCTAGAGCTTTTCCTGGAGCCGGGGCAGTTCCCTGTGAAACGTGGCGACGTGATCGGTCTGTCTGGTAACACAGGAGGCTCAGGAGGCCCGCACCTGCACTTTGAAATACGGGATAAAGAGGACCGTCTGTACAACCCGCTCCGTTACACTTTTAAAGAGGTGCTCGACACCACGCCACCGGATATCTATAGCATAGGTATCTCTCCGCTCAACATTCACTCCCGTGTAAGCAACGCGTTTGAGCGTGCTGAAATTCGCACCAAAAAAGTTGGAACAAACTATAGCTTACCTGATACCGTGTACGCCCACGGCTTGTTGGGGCTGGAGTTGCAGACGATAGACCGCCTGGACGGAGCAGCCAACAAGAACGGAACACAGGAGGTAACCTTGTTTGTGAACGGCGAGCAGCTGTATACCCACTATATCGACAGAGTTCCTTTTGAGCTCTCAAGGCAGGTATCGCAGCATATTAACTACAACCAATACAAGCGCCGGGGCAACACTTACCAAAAAGCATTTATAGACTACGGCAACGACCTGCCACTCTACAAAGCAAATGGCAAGGATGGCCGCCTCACAGTAGCGCCAGACTCAGTATACCAGGTTAAGCTTCTTGCACGGGACTCTTATAACAACAGCTCCACCCTTAGCTTTGTGGTAAAAGGCCAGAAACCGACTTTTACCCAAACCAGGTCGGCAAGTGCTAAAAAGCCAAATATCAGCTACGAAATTGTAGGCAATGTACTTAAGATCAGTGCAACCGACACCAGCAGCACACCTCAGAACATCGAGTTGTTCGTAGGTGGAAAAGAGCTGATACTGGTGCCTAGCTATGTCAATAATTCGGTATCGGTAAGCCTTTATGACCTGCGTGCCGGTTTGCCGGACTCTATGCGTTTCTGTGGCTTAAAGACGAGCTTTGGCTTAGAGAAGATGGTTCCGCCAGCCAAGGACTTCCAGTTCACGAACCGCTACCTAAAGGTGCTCTTCGATAAGCAATCGCTTTACGACACGCTTTACCTGCAAACAAGCCTTGATAACGGGGTGTATACTATTGGCGACTATTTCACGCCATTGCACAAGGCCATAAAAGTGACCATCAAGCCAGACACAACAGGCTTGGACCTCAGCAAAGCTGCGGTATACTTTTTGGGTACCGGCCGTGGCCGCGGTTACACTGGCGGAAAGTGGGAAGGAAACACCATCACCTTCACCACTAAAAACATGGGCAAGTTTAAGGTCTTGGAAGATACCAGAGCGCCTTACATCAAACTGGCAAGCAAGAGCAGTAACGGTATCAGCTTCAAAATCTCGGATGATCTGTCGGGGCTAAACTCGTTTAACGCCTGGGTTGACGGAAAGTGGCTTCTGATGAAGTATGAGCATAAAACCGCCACCATCTGGTCTGAAAAGCTTGACAAAAGTGTACCTTTGTCTGGCAAGGTGATTTTGAAGGTGAAGGATAATGCTGGCAACGAAGCCACCTATACGGGTAGAATTTAATGTAATACTGTATCATGACACACGAATCACGTATCACGACCCTAAAACTGGAGCTTATCGTGCTACATGATACGTGCTACGAGATACCTAAAACGAAACTATGACACTGAACATCGGAGACAAAGCGCCAGAGTTCGACGGCAAAGACCAGAATGGCAACACTGTAAAGCTAAGCGACTACCGCGGCAAGAAAGTTATCTTATACTTTTACCCGAAGGATAACACCAGCGGCTGTACTGCCCAAGCCTGCAACCTCCGCGACAACTACAGCGACCTTCAGCAGGAAGGTTATGAGGTAATCGGAGTAAGCACTGACAGCGAAAAGTCGCACCAAAACTTTATAGGCAAGCACCAGCTGCCTTTTACGCTCATTGCCGATACTGATAAGCAGATAGTGGAGCAATATGGCGTTTGGCAGGAAAAATCGATGTATGGGCGCAAGTATATGGGCACGATGCGCTACACTTTCATCATCGACGAAAACGGCGTCATCCAGGACATCATCACCAAAGTAAAAACCAAAGAGCACACCGCTCAGATACTGAAGTAATTCAGAAAAGCACAAACGCAGCTCACCAACCAAGGTAGCTGCGTTTTTTTTGCTATATTTACTTTGACTTTTACCGTAAGTTCGCTTAATCTAGTACGAATATCACGTAAAAAAGCGGAAACGAATCCATTAATCCTTAATCCTTTAAATTATAAACTGTGAATCCACACAATCAAAGCATTGACGAGCTAAAGCAGACCGCAGCGCAGGTGCGCCGCGATATCGTGCGCATGGTGCATGCGGTTAACTCCGGCCACCCAGGCGGCTCGCTTGGCTGTACAGATTTTTTTGTTTCGCTGTATTTCAGCGTAATGAACTACAGCACCGACTTTACTATGGATGGCAAAGGTGAAGACCTGTTCTTCCTTTCCAACGGTCATATCTCACCAGTATGGTATAGCACGCTGGCTCGTGCAGGCTTCTTCGATGTAAAAGAACTATCCACTTTCCGTAAGCTGAATTCAAGGCTGCAGGGCCACCCAACTACCCACGAAGGCTTGCCAGGGGTGCGCATTGCTTCTGGCTCACTAGGCCAGGGTCTTTCTGTAGCCATTGGTGCTGCACAGGCGAAAAAACTGAATAACGACGATAGCCTGGTGTACGTGCTGATGGGCGACGGTGAGCTGGAGGAAGGCCAGATTTGGGAAGCAGCCATGTATGCCCCACACCATAAAGTAGATAACCTGATTGCTACCGTAGACCGCAACGGACAGCAGATCGACGGTTCAACAGCAGAAGTTGGCGGTCTTGGCGATCTGCGCGCGAAGTTCGAAGCCTTTGGCTGGCATGTAATGGAGGCTGATGGTAACAACTTTGAGCTACTGCTACCTGCCCTGGAAGAAGCTAAAGCAGCCACCGGAAAAGGTAAACCAGTAATTATACTGCTGGACACTGAAATGGGCTTTGGTGTAGACTATATGATGGGCTCTCACAAGTGGCACGGTGTGGCTCCTAATGACGAGCAGCTAGAGATAGCCTTGCAACAGTTAGCAGTAAACACAGCTGCCGATTATTAATCCATACGTAAGCACCTGAGTTCTCACCCCTGCTGGTTTTAGCACATGGTAAGTTGGAGTAAAAGTATAGCAGCCTTGCTTTTATTGCTGATGTTTACAGCAACAGGCGCTTCTTTTGCTCAGGAGCAAAAGCCACGGCCTAAAACACGCATCCTGTTTCTGCTGGATGCTTCAGGAAGCATGCTGGCTAAGTGGGAAGACAGCGACCGTATGATGGTTGCTAAAAACCTACTCAGCCACCTGGTAGACTCACTGGACCGCTACGAAAACGTGGAAGTAGCGCTGCGGGCGTATGGCCATCAGTTCGGCCGCGAGCGCAACGACTGCAAAGACACAAAGCTGGAGGTACCCTTTGGCGAAGACAATGCCGATGCCATCAAGAAAAAGCTAGAGGCCATTGTACCCAGAGGAAACACTCCTATTACGTACTCGCTGCAGCAGGCAGCAGGTGATTTTCCTGAAGACCGCTCGCGCAATGTACTCATACTTATCACAGATGGTTTGGAGTCTTGTGGAGGTGACCCTTGTGCCACCTCAGAGGCACTGCAGAAGAAGCGCATTTTTCTGCGCCCCTTTGTCATTGGCATTGGCATTGAGCCTCAGCACGAAAAGCAACTGAATTGTATCGGCCAGTATTTTAACGCTGCCGATATCAAGACCTTTGAAACGGTGCTGTCTGAGATTGTGACGCAGGCGCTGAGCCAAACTACTGTGAGTGTGGAACTGCTGGATGAGCAAGGGCGCCCAACCGAAACAGGGGTAAACATGACGTTTGTGAATGCCTTAACCGGTGAAGCAGAATATGACTATGTGCATTACCTCGATGGTAAAGGCAAAACCGATGTGCTGGATGTAGATGCTCTTCTGCCCTACCACCTCCTGATAAATACAGTGCCTCCAGTTTTGGAGCGTGACCTGAGCATTAAGCCAGGCAAACACAACGTAGTACAGGTAAAAGCCCCGCAAGGAGAACTGTACCTAAGGCAGGATGGTCCGTCTCCTTACAGGGTGCTGAACACGATCATACGAACTGCCGGGTCAGATAAAACATTGAACGTGCAGACCTTCGGTGACCGGCACAAGTACCTTACTGGCAGATATGACCTGGAGATACTGACTATGCCACGCATCATCATCCGTAATGTGGAGGTAAAGCAGGGGGAAACGAACACTATTACCATACCTCCTCCTGGCCAGTTGGCCATACCTACACAGGTGCAGGGCTTTGGCAGTGTGTATGAGCTGCACGAGAGTGGCGCCCAGCGTTGGCTTTGCAACCTGCCGGAGGACAACAGCAAGCTGACCATGGCTCTACAGCCAGGAAAGTATAAAATAGTTTACCGAATGAAAACCGCCCAGTCGAGCAAGTTTACCTTTGTACAGGACTTTACTATCCGGTCGGGCGCTACGACAACCGTAAGAATTTTTAACAGATAAATAGCCTTACAGGCCTACTGCAAACATACTGTAAGCTATCTGAACAGAAGAAAAAAACATACAGATGAAAGAGTATACTTATACAGAGAAAAAAGACACCCGCTCTGGGTTCGGTGACGGCCTCCTTGAAGTTGGCCGTAAAAACCCGAATGTAGTAGGCCTTTGTGCTGACTTGATCGGCTCCTTGAAAATGGGCGCTTTCCAGAAGGAGTTTCCGGAGCGTTTCTTTCAGGTTGGTATCGCTGAGGCTAACATGATGGGCCTTGCCGCCGGTATGACTATCGGAGGTAAAATCCCTTACACAGGCACATTCGCCAATTTCTCTACAGGCCGTGTATACGACCAGATCCGTCAGTCTATTGCTTACTCAGGTAAGAACGTAAAAATCTGCGCCTCACACGCTGGACTTACGTTGGGTGAGGATGGTGCCACGCACCAAATACTGGAAGACATTGGCATGATGAAAATGCTGCCAGGTATGACTGTTATCAATCCTTGTGACTATAACCAGACCAAGGCGGCTACCATCGCAATTGCCGAGTACGAGGGCCCGGTTTACCTGCGTTTCGGCCGTCCGGTTGTACCTATCTTCACGCCTGCCGATCAGAAATTCGAGATTGGTAAAGCTGTGATGCTAAATGAAGGTACTGATGTAAGCATATTCGCTACCGGTCACCTGGTTTGGAAGGCTATACTTGCCGGTAAAATGCTGGCTGATAAAGGCATTTCGGCAGAAATTATCAACATCCACACCATTAAGCCACTGGATGCAGAGGCAGTATTGGCATCTGTTGCAAAAACACGCTGCGTAGTTACTGCAGAAGAGCACAACCGCCTTGGCGGCCTTGGCGACAGTATTGCACAGGTATTAGCAGCTAACACGCCAGCTCCACAGGAGTATGTGGCCGTGAACGATACCTTTGGCGAGTCTGGTACTCCGGAGGAGCTGATGGAGAAGTATGGCCTGACCGAGAACGATATTGTAGCAGCCGCTGAGCGTGTTATCAGTAGAAAATAAAAGACTTCAAAAGCCATCCTACATTTTAGAGGGAGATACAGCGTTATCTCCCTCTATTTTTTTAGTATACTTGCTGTTATCTCAAAAGCAAAGTCACAGAAACCAAAGCTACAGTTACTGCGCTAGATTATCGACACCTTTCCATTGGAAGATAAAGAGTTACTTGAAAAATTCGCCCAACCAGAGAGCCGCAACGTGGCCTTTAACCAGCTTGTGCGCAAGTACCAGGAAAAAGTGTACTGGCACATTCGCAAGATGGTAATAGACCATGACGATGCCGACGACCTGACACAGGACGTGTTTGTGAAGGTGTGGAAGAACCTCGATAATTTTCGCCAGGATGCTCAGCTTTATACCTGGATTTACCGTATTGCCACCAACGAATGCCTCTCCTTCCTGTCCAGCAAGAAAAGGAAATTCTTTCTGCCCCTGAACGACGTAACAGCCGAACTAATGGAGAAGGTAGAAGCATCGCCAGATCTGGCTGGCGATGAGGTACAGAAAAAGCTTCAGAAAGCCATTCTACTCCTGCCAGACAAGCAGCGCCTGGTATTTAACATGAAGTACTTTGATGAGATGAAGTATGAAGAGATGTCTGAGATATTAGGCACCTCTGTGGGCGCATTAAAGGCATCCTACCACATCGCAGTAAAAAAAATTGAAGAATTTCTGAAGCAAGATTAAACTATAAAGTAGAAGCGTACTCTAACAGATAGAGTTGAGAAGAATGAAGAAAGAAATAAAGCTTAGCGACATACCAAAGCGCCAGCCCTATCAGGCTCCGGAGGGATACTTTGACCGCCTGCCAATGCGCGTGATGGAACGCACAGCTGCCAAAGAGCAGGAACAGACCACATGGCTGCCGAACCTTTGGCGCCCGCTACGCTTGGCTGTGGCTCCGCTGCTACTGCTGTTGCTGTTTGTAGGTGTGTATTTCTACAGCAAATCAAGCGAGTCTGAAAAGCAAATCATCAACCTGGCTACCGTGTCTGATACTGCTATCATGGATTACCTGAGCACCTATGCAACCCTGGAAACAGCTGACTTTGCCGAGCTAAATAACCTGCGTGAGCAGGAGCTTCCGGCAGAGGTACTAAACGTAAGCGCTACAGCTGCCGAAGAGGAGCTGGAGTATTACAACCTAAATGACATTGATTATTAATTCACCCATGAAGCGTTTTACTTTGTTTTTATTTTTATGCTGTGCACTTGCACTGGGCAGCACTGTTGCCGTAGCACAGGACAGCCGTACGCAAGAGCGCAGAGAAAATGTTGAGGCAGCTAAAATAGCCTACCTCACTGATAAAATGGGGCTTAGCTCTGAGCAATCCCAGAAGTTCTGGCCCCTCTACAATGAGTATGAGAACAAGCGCCGTACTCTTATAAAAGGTTACCGCAGCGGTTACCGCCGGGATGTAGAAGAGCTGAGTGAGCAGGAGGCAAAAGCCCGGATAGACAATATGTTCATTACAAAAGAAAAGGAGCTGGAGCTGGAAAAGGAGTATGCCAACAGGTACCTGAAGATCATCTCTAACAAGCAGCTCATTAAGCTCTACCGCGGAGAGCGCGAGTTTACTAAAATGCTCCTTAAGCGCCTGGACGAGAAGCGGGCACGCAACTAAGAAAGAATTTGGCTAAAGTTGAGAAGAAAAGGCACTACCGTTACGGAGTGCCTTTTTCTATTATGAGGTATTTTAGGCTGCCTTGTCTGCAGCTAGCTTTAGTCTAATATACTTCCAGCAGGAAGTTTAGATCATCGGTTGTTTTAAACTCCATAGGCTTCTCAGCCTGCAGGAAAACGCGTGCTGTATGTGGCCCCACCAGTCTAATCTTATCACCCTGCACGCGCAGCATGCTGCCCTCCCGCAGGCCTACTACCGGCTGACGGTTATGGTGATGAAACTCAGCGATGCGTGTATCGCGGGTCTCGCCCATGTGCGTAGAGTTCGGCTCTGGATCCAGGAAATGTGGGTTGATGTTGAATGGGACTAACTCAAGTGCATTGAAGGTTTTTACATGCACAATAGGCATGTCGTTGGTTGTGCCAATGGTACGGCCTGCTACGTTCGTGCCTGCACTGGTACCCATGTAGGGCATACCTTGCTGTACACGCTCCCGCAGTGGCTCCACCAGCTTTTGTTGGTATAACTGGCGCAAGAGCACAAAAGTGTTGCCTCCGCCAATAAAAACTGCCTCTGCCTCCTTTACTGCTTTTGCCGGCTCGTCGTACTCGTGTGCACCGCTTACGTTAATGCCCCATTTCTCGAAAGCCTCGCGCGCCCTGGCAGTGTAATCTTTATGCGAAATACCTCCCGGGCGGGCATAAGGTATAAACAAGATGCTCTTCTTGCCCTCTAGCAAGGCCTTTGTCTCCTCCTCTGCATGCTCCAGGTAACCGGTGCCATGGGTGGTAGAGGTACTAATCAAAAGTAAATTTCTGCTCATGCCCAAAGATAGGAAAATTGAGATGAGGCAGTAACTAGTTTTATGAACTGGTTACCTACACACGAACTTAAGCCATCAAGTACAAAAAGGTGAAACTGCTGCGTGCTTAGCAGCAATAAGTGCTGCAGCTCATTAAACACCTTACTTATCTTTCCTCTGCGGCTTTAGCTTTAGTTTGATGGTTTCCAGGTAAGGCTCTAACTGGCGTGAACTAGTTAGGGCACGTACTAAACCGATGCTTTTCAGGTCGTACAAAAACCAGATTTCTACATAAAAATCGTGGAGCCAGTAGAGGTCTATTTTACACCAGCCTTTAATGCGATGGTATAGATAATGCCCCTGCTCCAGGGCCAGCGTTGCCTGCAGCTGAGGAGGCAACTCATTAAATTCTTTGGCACTCATGGGTAAAAGTTTCTTCTGCTACACAATCCAACATTTAGTTATTAAAAAAGGCTGCGCGAAGCAGCCTTTATGGTTTAACGTAAATTTTCTGATTTCGGTCTAGTTCAGATGCAGGGTGTACAGCTCAAAGCGTGATGAGGCAAAGCTCCAATGCGACGGCGAAGGATGGATCTCAACCCCATCCTCATCTATGATAGTCACCGCAAAGCCATCGCCCTGGTTCAGGGGCTCTGTAAAGTGCTTTACCGGGTACACCTTTCCTTCTTCTATCCATTCATCCGGCTCGAAGGCTGGCATCGACGCGTCTACACACTTCGCGTAAACGGCCATATAGCTTGGGGGTACGAATAAATTAACCATAAAATGTAAACTTTGCTCTAATATAAATAATTCCTGCAAAACAGGAAATCCAGCACCTGCTTTTTAGTGCCGCCATAAAGATGAAGAACAAAAAGTGTGCCCCCAAAGGTAAAGTTTGTGCAAAGCTTTATAAATTCCTGTATCGGACACACTGGCACAAGTTTTTAGGCAAAAGCGCCAGACCACAGGTAGTTTTGGCAGCTTAAGAGGTAAATGTTCCGTAAGTACGAGTTCAGGTTCTAGAGATCATTAAACGAAACAAGCTTATGGAGGCTAACGCATCGCGAAATAAAACCGGGAAACGACAGACATTTACCGCCGCACCCAGGCTATGGGGGCTTAAGACCGTCTTCGTGAACTTATACTTTGCAGCTAACCCAGATGGCTCCTGGGTGTTGGTAGATGCAGGTGTACCTGGCTCTGCGCACAAGATAAGGGAAGCAACGGCAGAATTATTTGGTCCGGACAGCAGACCGAGCGCCATCCTGCTTACCCACGGCCACTTTGACCACATAGGTGCTGTAAAAGAACTTGCCGAAGAGTGGGATGTGCCAGTATATGCTCACCCAATGGAGATGCCGTACCTGACCGGCCAGTCAAGCTATCCTCCACCAGACCCAACAGTGGGCGGCGGTGCTATGGCGTACATGTCTTTTGCCTATCCTAAGAAACCCATCAACATTAAAAACCGCCTGGAGTTACTTCCTTCTGACGGAAGTGTTCCTGTACTGGAAGGGTGGCGCTGGATACATACACCGGGTCATAGCCCAGGGCACGTATCCTTTTTCAGGGAGGAAGACAGGACTTTGATTGTAGGTGATGCTTTTGTAACGCGCGACGGCGAGTCGGCTCTGGCAGTCATGACAGAGAAGCGTGAAGTACATGGCCCACCAGCTTATTTTACATCAGACTGGGGTTCTGCTCATCACTCTGTTGAGGCTCTCTGCGACCTTGAACCAGAAATAGCAGCTGCCGGCCATGGCAAACCGATGCGTGGGCAGGAGCTACGGCAGCAGCTCGAGCGTCTGGTACAGGACTTTTGGTTGGTTGCAGTACCTAAAACCGGACGCTACGTGCACGAGCCAGCCGTGGTAGATGAGTTTGGAGTGGTTTCAGTACCACCTCCTGCTAGCAACCCGGTACCCAAAGTGTTAGTAGTAGCTGGCGCTGTTGCACTGGCTGGTCTGGCATGGGCAGCCTGGGGCAAGCGCGGCGGCAACCATAAAGGCAATGGGTACAATAAGAAGTCACGCCAGCAGTATACACAGCGGCCTTATTCGCACAACCGGGCACTGCATAGCGTACCTCCAACCATAGACCCTGACCACGATGACCCAAATGAGCACACAAATAATTACCCATAAAAAGCAAAAGGCCAGGTTATACGACCTGGCCTTTTGCTTTTTATGGGATAATCTGATAATTAGTTGCTTGGATGGTTCTTTCTGCCGGAGCCACTCTTATTGCCACCGCCATCTTGTTTATTCACGGTAGCCCAGGCGCGCTTCTCAGCTTCTTCGTGGCTCACACCCCGCTTTTCGTATCCTTCTTCAATGTGTTCAGCTTTTCGCTTTTGCTTATCGGTATAAGCTGATTTATCACCTCTTGCCATAATTTCTCCTTTCAGTATTGTAAAACATCTGTTACCTATTCTCTAAGCTCCTTCTGTTTTACGAGTATACCTGGCAGAACGATAGGCTCTCACATCCACTACTCCCCTACTTGGCTCATAATTTAACCGATGCCCTTTCAGGTCTGCCTGCGTTACCTTACCTTAAGGCTCGATATTAACGGATTTATACGTTGGAGAAGAAAAGCGTTTTTAACTGGAGTGGAGGCAAAGATTCTTCGCTGTGCCTGTACCAGGTGCTACAGCAGAAAGAGTACAAGGTAGAAAAGCTATTGACCACCTTGAGCGGCGCCACACAGCGCGTAAGCATGCATGGAGTGCGCGAAGAACTGCTGGAGTTACAGGCACAAAACATAGGTTTACCGCTACAGAAGATTTATTTGCCTGAACAGGCAAGTATGCGTGCTTATAACGAGTTGATGGAGCAAACCATGAGGCCACTCCAACGGCAGGGTATCGAGCATGCCCTTTTTGGTGACATCAACCTGCAAGACCTGCGCAGCTACCGCGAGCAGCAACTACAACAGGTGGAGATGCAGGCAGCCTTCCCCCTTTGGGGCCGCTCCACTTCAGAGCTGGTGCACGAGTTTATAAACCTTGGGTTCAAAGCTGTAGTGGTATGCGTTAACGAGCGTTTGCTGGACGAGAGCTTTGTTGGTCGCCTGCTGGATACTTCTTTTCTTGAGGATCTACCAGAAGGTGTAGACCCTGCAGGTGAGAATGGAGAGTTCCATACTTTCGTTTTTGATGGCCCTATTTTCAGGGAGCCGGTTAAGTATAAACTGGGGGAAAAAGTACGCAAAAGCTATGGCCAAGCAGCAAACCAAAATGACAATTGCTTTAAGAAAGAAGACCAGCCTGTTTACGACACAGCCTTTTGGTTTTGTGACCTGCTACCGGCCTAGCAAAAAATTATTTTTTTAAAGTTGCAACTTACTTTGATGCCTCTGCTTTTTGCTCACCGTGCTGCATTTGTTAATATAAATTTTTCTGTATATTTAGTAAGTCGCTACCACAGAAACTTTTATATTTCACCCTTAAAGCAGCTACATGAAAACATTTCTACGCGCCATCCTGCTAAGTATGGCAGTGTCTGGCGCTGCCCATGCACAAACTGACTCAATGGACGACATGATAAAACAAGGCATCGAACTGTATGACCAAGGTGATTACGCAGGTGCTGTTGCCAAGTATGAGGAGGCACTTAAGCTGGATAAGAAAAATCCGGTTCTCAATTATGAGCTTGCCATGGCCTATGCTGCCATGAACGATTTGCCCAATGCCATCAAGTACAGCGAAGTTGTGATCAAGGGTAAAGGTGTTCGGCCTGATTTAAGGGCACAGGCACATGGCACAAAGGCCAATTCCTTAGACCTGCAGGGCAAGCCAGACCAAGCCGTTAAGGAGTATAAGAAAGCAATTGCGCTGGCTCCCGACTTTTACCTGCTGTACTTTAACCTTGGCCTGACGCTTTACAACCAGCAAAAGTACGCAGAGGCAGAGGAGGCACTAGTGAAGGCTGTACAGCTTAACTCCGGCCACGCCAGCAGCCACTTATTGTTAGGCTATACCAAGCAAAGCCAGGGCAAGCGAGTGCAGAGCTTGTTGGCGCTTTACAACTTTCTATTGCTGGAGCCTAGCTCAACACGCGCTGCCGACGCCTACCAGGAACTGCGCAAGATGCAGCAGCAGGGCGTTTCGCAAAGTGGCGACAAAAGCATTAATGTAAACATCAGCCTGCCTAAAGGTGAGGAAGATGAGTTTTCAGCTGCCGAAATGATGATTTCACTATCGCAGGCATCGGCCATGACCGAGAAAGAAAACGGGCAAACAGAAGAAGAGGCTTTTTATGAGAGTAGCCGTTTATTGTTCAGCATTTTAGGCGAACTCAAAAAAGACAAGAACAGCTTCTGGTGGAATTACTACGTGGACTTCTTCTACAACCTGGTGCAAAGCGAGCACGTGGAGGCCATGACTTACTATATTAGCCAGAGCAGTGGGAACGAAACAGCTAGTGCCTGGCTAGAGGAACACCCGGAGAAGCTGGACCAGCTAGCTGCCTGGTACCAGGACTACAACAGATAATTACGATTAAATGCCAAAGAAAGCCCTGGCACTCATCTCTTTGGCAGTATAAGCGTATGTGCAATTTTATCAGGCTCTTAAACGTAAGCTAACAGAAAGGGAAGGAGAAAGCCCTTGCACTAGACACTTTGATGATGTCGCCCCCAAGCAAGCCCTTCCCTTTCTCTTCATCTTAAAAGCCTGGACAGTACCTAGCGGCTGCCCCATCCGCAGGCATGAGTGAGTGTAGGCCCGGAAGATGAATGTTTTTTGTCCACTTTAGTCCCTTTCAGCTATGAAAAATTTACTCTGTCAGAACCTGGGCGTCGATGTGGGCAAAGACGCTCTGGATGTGGTGCGACATCCCTTCACTTTTGCTGGGTTCGATCTTACCCTATGTTCTACCGCCTGCACTTGCCGGCTGTTACCTTTGCTGCAGCAAACATGCCCTGCACCGGGATGTGTCAGCAGCTAGTAATATAAGAAATAAGGCGGTCGGGCAGACCGTTTCAGCTTGGGAGATATACGGTCGCAGTAGCCAGGTAGCCCAGGAATCCAACCTGCTTTAGCGGTGGGAATGTCAAAGACACTTGTCTCACCTAAACATGCTGCGCACTATATCCAAACCAACAACAGTCAGCCAGAAAGTATCCTTAACCTTTTCCAGGAAATACAGCAAGTATATGGTACCCTCGACTTTGCCGTAAATAACGCCGCCGACACGCAGGGTATTGGCAAGCCCCTGCACGAGTTTGAAATGCCTGAATACGATCTTGCCATGGCCACCAATTTAAGGGGCGTGTGGTTATGTATGCAGCAGGAGATCCGGATGATGCTGGAGAAAGCATCCCCGGGAGGTGCCATCGTAAATGTATCAAGCGTTAACGGGATGGGCGGTGCGCCACTAGGCGCTCTTTATTCCGCAGCCAAGGCCGGCGTTATTGCCCTGACCAAGTCTGCCGCGCAAGAGCTGGCTACCTCCAACATCCGCATCAACGTGGTAACGCCGGGAGCACACGACACACCCATGCTGCGCCAAGCCTTAAGAGTACAAGCCGGGGATGACCCGGAGAAACTGGAGCAGATCAAGCAGGCATACCTCTCCTACATTCCGCAAAGGCGGATAGGCAAACCAGAAGAGGCGGCTGCAGCCATACTTTGGCTATGCTCTGAAGGAGCAGGATTCGTAACCGGCCATACCATGATTGTAGATGGCGGCATGAGCTCGATGATGCGCTAACACACTACTTGTTCCCTCTTTCATACTTAATTCCGTACCTTTGCCTTATGATTTCAATGAGGCAATTATTTCTGCAGCATGTGGCGCAGACATCAGACTTCCCGCTGATGATTGAGGTGGAGAAGGCTCAAGGAGTATATATGTACGGTGCGCAGGGCGAGCGCTACCTCGACCTGATTTCAGGTATAGGTGTGAGCAATGTTGGCCACCGGCACCCGCGCGTGCTTAAGGCTATACACGAGCAGCTGGATAAGTACATGCACCTGATGGTATATGGTGAATTTGTGCAGGCACCGCAGGCACTCTTGGCGCAGGCCATCACAGCTACCCTACCCAAGCGGTTGGACAATGTGTACTTCCTAAACTCGGGAACAGAGGCTGTAGAGGGTGCTCTTAAGCTGGCTAAGCGCTATACAGGCCGTAGCGAACTTATCTCCTGCCGCAACGCCTATCACGGCTCTACGCAAGGAGCTTTGTCGGTAAACGGCAGCGAGAGCTTCAAGAATGCTTTCCGCCCACTGTTGCCTGGTGTGCGACATATCCGGTACAACCACCTGCCCGACCTGGAGGACATCACAACTCGAACGGCAGCAGTTATCATAGAAACAGTACAGGGCGAGGCTGGTGTGCGTGTGGCAAAAGGCAATTACCTGCAGCACCTGCGCCAGCGCTGCACCGAAGTAGGAGCACTGCTGATACTCGATGAGATACAGTGCGGGTTTGGCCGCACGGGTACTTTCTGGGCTTTTGAGCAATTCGGCATCGAGCCTGATATTTTACTATGTGCCAAAGGTATGGGTGGCGGTATGCCGATTGGCGCCTTTATAGCTCCTCAGGAAATAATGGGAGCCTTTAAAACGGATCCTATACTTGGCCACTGTTCCACGTTTGGCGGACACCCGGTTAGCTGCGCTGCGTCGCTGGCTACCCTCCAAACCATTCAGGAAGAAAACCTGCTGGAAGGCGTGTCTCAGAAAGCAAAGTTGTTTAAAGAGCTACTGGCGCACCCACGCATCAAGGAGATTCGCAACTGTGGCCTGATGATGGCTGCAGAGTTTGAGAGCTTTGAAGTGCTGAAGGCTGTAATTGATAGAGCCATCCTGAACGGAGTGCTAACCGACTGGTTCCTTTTCTGCGACAACTCCATGCGCATAGCGCCGCCACTGGTTATCACTGACGAGGAGATCCGTGAGGCTTGCGCAGTTATCTTAAGGTCAATAGACGAGGCCACCGCTGATTTAGCTTAAACGAACTGGTGCTTCAATTATCATAAAAAAAGAGACGCTACATTCTAGCGTCTCTTTTTTATACACCCGTTTACTTCAAAGCCAGCACCACCTTACCACACCAACGCGTATCTTTATCCTTGAGCTGGCGCTGGCAGCAACCGCAGCATCAATTGCACGTAAAAACCGGGATTATACTTTATACCTGAAGTATAGGCTAATCGAAAACTTTTATGGAAATAGCCATTGTGCTAACACTGCTCGTGATTGCAGTGGTGCTGTTTGCCACGGAGAAACTCTCCATCGAGATCGTGACACTGCTCATGCTCATCATACTGGCAAGCGCCCGCATCATTTCTCCTGAGGAGGCTTTTGCAGGCTTCAGCAGTGATTTTATTATTATCATTGCTTCCATATTCATACTCAGTGCGGCCCTACAGGAAACAGGTATACTTGATTTTGTAGTTTTACGTCTTGTGCGGTTGGCGCACCAAAGCAGTAACCTGATGCTGCTTATCGTGATGGTGGTGACTGGAGTTGTATCTGCTTTCATGAACAACACCACCGTAACCGCTATGTTCGTAACACCGCTGGTAGGCCTTTCAAAGCGCATCAACACCAGTGCTTCTAAACTCCTGATGCCATTGGCTTTTGCGGCTATACTTGGTGGTACCTGCACCCTGATCGGCACCTCTACCAATGTGGCTGTAAGCGGCTACATCGCCAAAACAGGCCTCCCTCCTGTCGGGTTATTCGAGATATCTGGTATTGGAGTAGTTATTTTTATGATAGGGCTTGCCTATATGATGACGATCGGGCAGCGTATGCTACCCAGCCACGAGGACCAACAGCTTGCTGAAGAGTATAAATTGCAAAGGTATCTCACCGAAATTGTGGTACGTGCTGATTCTCCGCTTGTAGGACAGCTTGTCTTTGCCTCTGATCTAACCTCACTAAACTTCAGGATTCTCAACGTCATCCGGGGCAGTGACAACTTTTTACCTGACTTCCGCACCCGCATACAGGAAAACGATGTGCTGCTGGTGGAAGGGGACCTGGATAACCTGATGAAGGTAAAAGAAACCAAGGGTATAGACATCATGGCCGATGTTATTCTGGAGAAAGACCTTCAGACAGACAATATCCGGCTGGCTGAGCTGCTGGTGGCCAGGCAGTCTAACCTGATTGGGCGAACGGTAAAGGAGGTGAACTTTCTGCAGCGCTACGGCCTGGTGGTGCTGGCCATTTCACGCCATGGCGAAACCCTGCGATCTAAGATTGGTAGCATACACCTGCAGCTCGGAGACTTGCTACTGGTACAAGGATCTCCCGAGCGCCTCAGCCAGCTGCGCAACTCAAACAACCTTGCCCTGCTAGACGAGTTTGAGCCATTGCTTTTTAAGAAGCGCAAAGGCATTATTGCTATCTCCTGCTTTATCGTGGCAATTTTACTTGGCACACTCGAGCTGCTCCCCCTCTCCATCGCCTTTCTGCTGGCTGCTTTGTGCACAATTCTTTTTCGATGCATTGGCTCCGAAAAAGCTTATGCCGCCATTGATTTTAAGCTACTCATACTTATCGGTGGCATGACAGCTTTTGGTACCGCCATGGAAAATTCCGGTGCGGCTGATTTTTTGGCAGAGGGTATCGTAGACTTGTTAGGTGCTCTGGGAAAGGTAGCAGTACTAGGTGGATTTATACTTCTGACAGTTATCCTCACGCAGCCCATGTCCAATGCAGCTGCAGCACTCGTTGTTGTGCCTGTTGCACTGCGTACCGCTGAATCGTTAGGGTCTGACCCACGGGCATTTGCTATTGCCATCATGCTGGCAGCCTCAGTATCGTTGGTAACACCTTTTGAGCCTGCCTGTATACTGGTGTACAGCCCCGGTAAATACCGCTTCTTCGATTTTATTAAAGTAGGCTCTCCCCTTACCCTACTGCTTATGATTGCCATACTGATGATGGTGCCCGTGATCTGGCCTCTGTAACAGCTTACTCTCAAAGGGAGTACAGTAAGAAACTAACATGAGCTGACACAATTATGAAGAGCAAATTGTATTTACTGGTCCTCCCACTCTGTCTGCTTGCCTGTTCTCCTCAAAACGAAGAGGTGCAGGATGAGCACGTAGCGGTTGGCCCTCCTGCCAAGGCATTGGATACTATTGCCCCTCCTCCCAAGGATGCTGTTTTGACTGATGAAAACGATACTTCTCCAACTTTACCGCTTCCACCTCCTGTAATGCGACTGCTGGCAGAAAAATACCCGGGTTGGGAAAAGCCACAGATTGCGGCAGATGCACTGCAAGAGGCAAAGGAGCATACGAACAGCCCTGCCGTTGCTCGTGGCGACTTTGATGGTGATACAAGACAGGATGTGGCTCTGCAGTTACAGCAAGGAGAAGAAATAGTAATAGTAGCCGCCCTGCAGCCTCAGGAAGAAAATTACAAATTGGTAGAGCTGAAGCGGGATATCCTGTTTAACGACCGGGGAAACCTCAGCAGCTTATACTACCTGTACCGCCTTGCCCAAGGAGAAAATCTGCAGAACATGGAAACGAACAAAGAGTTTGAACTGCCTCACGATGCCGTGGCAGTAGGTGTGGGCGGTGATGTAACAGTTTACCACTACCAAAATGGCAGCTTCCAAAGCATGGCTGTACCTTAACCAAACAGGCTTTTAGGATAAAAGCTGCTTGCGTCCTGTGTTAGGCCACAGCAATACATTTCTTTCAAATGTCGTACACCAGCAGCAGGGTAGATACAACTGCAAGCGCTGCCACAGTACCAAGGCTCACCACAACAGTACTCAGTCGTAGTACACGGGCTCGTTCCACTTTTGGTAAAGTATAAATCTGCCGCTTCGTGTAGTACAGAAACACTACCAAAGCCAGTACAAAACTGCAAAACCAAAAAGTGCTGAAGCGCAAGAGAAAGTCAAGCGGCTTGTGGAAAGGACCAAGTGAATAGGCAGCTATGGCCATCAACAAACCGCCGTACAGCAACAATATTAAAAACAGGTAAGAACTATTATTTTGCTTCATTAAATTTATTAGTAATCAAGAAATGCCTGCGTATCGCGCTTAATGTTGTCACGACTCAGGCCATCTTTCACCCCCATGGAAATTTTGCGCACCAAAACTCCTACAATGGACTTCTTAAATCCTAGCTTAGCTGCCATATTGATACAGAAATCCATTTCGCTCTCATCCACAATGCCGTCGGCTAACATCATTTCCACCAGATCATAAATTTGATCGAAGCGCTCGGAGTCGTTGGTTGGCAGTTGAGGGGCTTTTGTGTCTATACTAGATAGCAGTTCGCGCACCTCATCGGGCTTCATGCCATGTTTTTGCCCAATAGCGATGATAAATTTCATCTCTGTAGGGTCCAAATGGCCGTCAACTTTTGCCAGCGCTCCCAAATTAGAGATATGGCTTTTTAATCTTTTTGTTTCTTCACTCTCAAAAAAACCGAACATACGTTGCCTCTGTAGGTTAAATTACTTTACTTGGACTCCAATTTGTGCTGACACAGTTCCTGCACTACAAAAACCGACGAGAATCATTGCTCCAGAATACAGCAAACCTCGCTAAGCCAAAGCGTATAGCGTGTCGATTTAACATACGGTTTTCTCTATTTAAAGTCGCAGAATATTGCCTTTTTTTATATTTGCAGTAACGTCAGAACTGTAGAGCCTTTTATCCGGCACAAGTTAAAACTTCGTTAACATTCGTATATCGAATTTTTGAGTAATATTACCACAATTAACAGACACAAAACACCATGAAGAAAATAGGAGTCTTTACTTCGGGCGGCGACGCGCCAGGCATGAATGCTTGTATCAGAGCTATAGTGAGAGCCGCCGTTTATCATGGGGTAGAAGTATATGGCATCCACCGTGGCTATAAGGGCATGATCAAGGGTGAAATCTATAAAATGGATTCACACACAGTGAGCAATATCATCCAGAAGGGCGGTACCATTCTGCGATCTGCGCGTAGCAAAGAATTTCTGACCCCTGAAGGACGTAAACAAGCATATGAGCAACTACAAAAGCACGAGATAGAGGGGCTGGTTTGTATAGGAGGCGACGGTACCTTTACCGGAGCTAACATCTTTTTCGAAGAATATGGTGTTCCGATTGTTGGTGCTCCAGGCACTATCGACAACGACCTTTACGGCACGGACTACACTATTGGCTACGACACCGCTGTAAACACTGCCCTTGATGCTATCGACAAAATCCGTGACACAGCCGACAGCCACGACCGCGTATTCTTCATTGAGGTGATGGGCCGCGACTCTGGCTACATTGCTATACCTTGCGCGATAGGCGGCGGTGCCGAGATTGTGATGATACCAGAAGCTGAGACCAGTATTGAGAACGTGGTGGATGCACTACGCACCGGCTGGAACCGCTCAAAAACTTCCTTTATCGTAATCATTGCTGAAGGCGACGAGGCAGGAAACGCATCGCAGGTAGCTGCTCAGGTACAGGAAGCCCTGCCGCACATGGACGCCCGGGTGACCATACTTGGTCACGTACAGCGTGGAGGCGCTCCAACTGCTGCCGACCGTATGCTGGCTAGCCAACTGGGTATTGCCTGTGTAGAGGGTCTTTTGGAAGGCCAGAAATGTGTAATGGCCGGTATCATCAACGGTGATCTGGTATACACTCCATTCATTGAAACAATCACCAAGGACAAACTTATCAATCCTCACTTTGTGAAGATGGTAAACATTCTTTCGGTGTAAGTATAGATTTAAATTTTTCGTGCAAAAGCAGCCTGTGCAAAGGTAAAACACCCTAGCTCAGGCTGCTTTTTTATTACCCCTATCCCACTAGTTGCTTATACTGCAGGTAGGATGCTGTTCCCAAGCCAACGGTAAACTCACTGCCACAGCACTCGTTCTTAAAACACCCTTTCTTTTACAGCCTATGTTACTGCTTTACAAGCATAACTAGAGATTGTACTCCCTGGATGTACATGGACTAAATATTCCCAAACCCCTATCCCGTAAAGCCTTTTTCCGTAAAAGCAAAGCACAAACCTAAAATCTAGAACTATCGCTTCTGCTAAACATATAGGAAAAGTTATCCTCAAGATCATACTCTGGCCGCTGGCTATAGTAGTGGGTCTGCTTATACTCATCATTATTGCACTACAATTTCAAGGGATACAGAACTACCTGGCTAAGCAGGGTGAAAACTACCTGGAAAACACGCTTGGCACCCAGGTGAATATTGGTGGCTTCACTACCGATTGGCGCAATGCGCTTGTGCTGAAAGAGGTGTACGTGGAAGACCAGCAGCAGGACACGCTGTGGTATTCTGAACGTCTAGGTGTAGACATGGCCATACTTTCGCTCCTGAGTGGCAAGGTGAACATCAGTAAAGTAGACCTCGACAATGCCACCCTAAAGCTCCACATCGGGGAGGACAGTACGACCAACTTTGATTTTATTACCGAGGCCTTTGCCACCGATACTACGGCCACTCCAGCCACTACACAACCCGCTGATACGGCCTCTTCGGCTATGCCAATCACACTGGGCACCATAAACCTGAACCAAGTGTATGTGGTGTTCCAAGATGAGGCTGGTGGAAACTTTATTACAACACGAGTGGGTGAGTTTACCACCATCATGGATGAGCTGAACCTGGATGAGCAACGCTATATAGTTGACGAGGTACGCCTGGCTAACACTTGGTTAAATTACGAGCAGACCAAGCTTCCACCTCCTGACACCTCTGCTTACGAGCCCTTGGAAATGGACTTTGGCCTGAACCGGGTAACCCTGGAAAATATCCGGCTTAAGTACCTGAGCAGACCAGCTGACCAACGCATTGAACTTGCGCTTGGAGAGTCTGAGCTTGTCTCCGATAATATAGATTTGAAAAATGCCCGGGTGGAACTGAGCAGCTTTGCCCTGCACAACACCGACCTTACCTATGTGCAGGAGAAGTATAAGCCGGTAGATTCCCTAGCTGTGAACCCAGCTAAAACAGTAGAAGAGCTGGACGAGTCTGTAGAGCAGGCACAGGGTGAGCCGGTTAACTGGGTTGTCACCTTGGGCGAGATGGACGTATCTGGTCTGAACGTGAACTTCGATAACTTTAACACACCCAAGCAGCCACGTGGCATGGATTACGACCACCTGAAGTTTACGGACGTAAGGCTGGATGCCCAAAATATCTTTTACAGCCTTAACCGTATGGAGGCCGAACTGAATCAGTTTGCACTCAAAGAGCAGAGTGGCTTTAGGCTGCAGAATTTCACAGCGGACATTACCGTAGACTCCACCAGCGCCAGCCTTGCTGGCCTGGACCTGAAAACAGGCCACAGCCAACTGCAAAACAGCCTCTCCATGACCTACCCCTCCTTGGAGGCTATTGCCGACAAGCCAGGGCTGCTAGGGCTGGACCTTACTATCCGAAACAGCTACATAGGCATGCAGGATGTGCTATACTTTATGCCTGATATGGCTGAAAATCCATCTTTCAGAAGTATAGCCAATTCTAACATTAGGGTCACCGCCAAGGCGGAGGGGCAGGTGGATAACCTACGCATTCAGAACCTGCAGCTAGCAGGACTTAAAAATACTCAGGCTGATGTAAGTGGGGTTGTAAGAAATGCTATGGATCCAGATAACCTGTACCTGGACCTGAACATTGATCGCTTTACCACTACCCGCACCGATATACAGGCACTGGCACCTGCCGGCACTATTCCGCCAGATTTCCGCATCCCGGCCCAGATGACTTTGACAGGTAACTACCAGGGCTCCCTCACTGCTTTTGACGCCCATGCCGACCTGCGTACCTCATTTGGCAATATTGCTGCCAAGGTAGACATGGGCGCTAACGAAAGCTTTACGGCCACGGTACGTTCTGGGGGCTTTGACCTGGAGCAGCTGTTTGTAGATAGCCTGGGCTTAGGTAAAGTAGCTTTGGAGGCAAATGCACGCGGTACAGGTCTTACACCAGAGACCATGCGCGCTAACATTCAGGCAAACGTGCTCCTTTTCGACTACAGCGAGTATTCCTACAATGATATCCACCTGAATGCTAACATAGACAGGAACCTGTACCATGTGAAAGCTACTGCCGATGATGATAACCTTGCCTTTGACCTGACAGGCCAGTTTAACCTGCGCGACACCACACAGCCAGCCTATGCCTTCGACTTAGATTTGGCAAAGGCAGACCTGCAGGCACTGAACCTGTACCCTGAGCCGTTAAGTATAAAAGGAAGGTTGCAAGGTAATTTTACCGGTGCCGATGCCAGCACTATAAGCGGGCACCTGGAAGGACAGGAACTTGTCGTCATACAGGAGGGAGGCACTACTCCTATTGATTCTCTGGTGATGAACCTGACGCAAAAAGGGGAAATAGCAGAGATTACACTTGCCTCCGATATTGTGGACGCCGACATGCGCTTCCAGAACTCACTGGCTACGCTGCCTACCGCCCTGCAGAAGCATTTTTCCAACTATTTCGACCTTCAGCCAGACCCGCCCTACCCAGCCAACCTGAATCTGGAGGACTTTACGGCGACAATAGACCTGAAGAAAACAGGACTGATTACCTCCTTTGTACCAGGGCTGGAGCAGCTACTGCCTGCCGAGCCAATAACAGCCAGCTATAACGGAGAAACCCAGCAGCTCCGGCTGGATGGCAGAATCAGCCGGATTGTGTATACAGACTATGTGCTACAAAACCTGGACCTGGGAGTGCGCGGCGACCGAAACGAGCTTGCTTACAAGCTCAACCTCGGTCAGTTGCTCTCGCCATCGCTAACGATGGATAACATTAGTATAGACGGGGCTGCACGGGATAACGAGATAGCCGTGCGCCTGGCCGTTGCCGGCGACAGCGCCGCACAGAACGAGCGCCTGGTGATAGGTGGTATTCTAAACAGCCTAGGCCGAGGCTACCGCTTCTCCTTTAACCCAGAGCAATTGGTGATAAACGGTGATAAGTGGACGGTGCCGCAGGATAACTACCTGCAGTTCGACACAAACCTGCTTTATGCCAACAACATCCACTTGCAACACAATAACCAGGCTATTCTGCTTCATAGTACAGGCCCTGTGGCTCCGAATGCGCCACTAGAAGCTCGCTTCGAAAACGTAGACATCGGCTATATGATGCATACTTTAGAGGCACCAGAGGACAGCCTGATAGCAGGCACCATAAACGGCACGGCCACTGTTAGCAATATCATGCTCGACAACCTGTCTTTCACGTCCGATCTTACTGTCACTGATTTTGCCTTTGAAGGTATTCCCGTCGGTGACCTTGCCCTTCAGGCCAGCAGTGCCAGCAATAATCGCATTAATGTAGACGCAGGCCTGACTGACAACAGCAACCAGGTGCTGGTAAATGGCTTTATGGAAACACAGCCGGATGCAACCCTGTTAAACCTGGACGCTTCTATAGCAAGCCTTAACATGGCCTCACTCGAAGGCTTTATGGCGGGCATGGTGAACCAGATGGACGGCCAGGCCAGCGGCAAGCTTCGCATTGCAGGCACTGTAGCGCAGCCTAACATTACAGGCAACCTCAACTTCAACAGGGCACAGTTCAATATCGTAATGCTGGGCTCCCTGTTCACCCTGGAAGACGAACGGCTAGTATTTAATGAACAAGGTATCAGCTTCCCTAACTTCACCATCACCGACTCATTGGGCAACGACCTGGTGGTGAACGGAAACATGCTTACCGAGACCTACACCGACTTCGAGTTTGACCTGAAGGTGCAGACAGACCGATTCCTGGCGCTAAACTCCACAGCACAAGAAAACAACCTGTTTTACGGCACCGTATTCGTGGCTGCCACCTCCACTATTACCGGTGACATGACTCAGCCAAAAATACAGGTGAATGCCCGTGTACTGGACGGCTCAGACTTTACCACCGTTATACCTGCCGACGAGGTGGGTGCCGCCGCACGCCAGGGTACAGTGGAGTTCGTGAACCTCAGCCCGGAGATGACGCGGATCATACGGAATGAACAGAAAGACTCCACAGAGGTAACAGGTTTTGTGGGTGCTGACGTAGAGGCGCAGCTTACCGTAACCGATGCCACGCCGATTACTATCGTGATTGATCCTACTACAGGTGATAACCTCACTGTACGTGGCTCTGCCGATCCGCTGTTTATAGGCATGCGCCCAAGCGGCGAGATCAACATGTCCGGGCGCTTTACGGTTACAGAGGGTAAGTACAGTATGGACTTCTACGACCTGGCCTCTCGCGAACTCGACATTGCCGAGGGCAGCTACATTAACTGGACGGGCGACCCGCTGCAGGCATTGATGGATATCACCGCCATTTATACCGTAGAAACGGCCCCACAAGAACTGGTAGCATCTCAGGCAGCTTCTTACGAGGACCCATCGCTTAGAAACCAGGTCCCTTTCCAGGTATACGTGTATGTCCAAGGCGAAATTCTCACGCCTGAGATAAGCTTTGACATTCAGTTGCCGGAGGAGGAGCGTGGAAGTGTACCCAATATCGTGCTTACCAGCTTGGGCAACCTGCGCCAGGACGAGTCGCAGCTAAACAAGCAGGTATTTGCGCTCCTGGTGCTAAATCGCTTCCTGGCACCGGATCCGTTTACAAGCTCTGGTGGGGGCTTTGAGGCATCTGCACGAAACAGCTTGGGCCAGGTGATGACTGATCAGCTAAACCAGCTGACCAACCGCTATGCCGGCGGTCTCGGGCTGGAGCTGGGCGTAGACTCCTACCAGGATTACTCCTCTGGGTCAGCGCAAGGACGTACCGATCTGAACGTGGCCATGCGCCAGCAGTTCCTCAACGACCGACTAACTGTGCGTGTGGGTACTGATATTGGCTTGGAGGGTGGCAGCCAGTCTAACCAGACCATGAGCGGCTTTGGCGGGGATATCTCTGTAGAGTACTCCTTAACCGAGGATGGCCGCCTGCGCATACGCGGGTTCCAGCGCAACCAATATGAAGGCATGATAGAAGGTGGTGATGTACGCGCCACTGGCGTATCGCTTATCTACGTGCGCGAGTACAACAACTTCTCAGACCTGTTCCGCGACCTGGAGAGCCGCCGTGCCCGTGACGAGGAGCGTAAGCTGGAGGCTGCCAAGAAATTCCGCCAGGAGGAAAAGGAGCTAAAAGAAGAAGAAAAACTACAAGAAGAAGGTACTGAATAGAAATATGCGAAAACATTACCCCCGGAAAAGGCTTAATCCAGCCTCTGCCCTGCTCTTGCTACTAACCTGGATGCTCCTGGCTGGCTGCAGCGTAACGAAAACGGTGCCTGAAGATGATGCCTTATTCACCGGCTTTACCGTAAAAGTGGATGACACGAAAGACAGTAGCAAGCGTGGCCCTCAGATGGAGACTGAGCTAGGTGCCACTGTGCGACCAGAGCCCAATGCCTCTATACTTGGCCTGCGCCCAAAACTGGCCATCTACAATGCTTTCTATACAGAGAAGGAAAAAGGCTTGAAACACTGGATCATGACAAAACTGGGAGAGCCGCCTGTGCTAGTCTCCCAGGTTGACACCGGAAGTATAAGCCAGATAATGAGCAACCGCCTGCACAACCGTGGCTATTTCAATAACACGGTAGGTAGCACCACTGAAGTAAAAGACAAGAAGGCTACAATCAGCTGGACAGCACACATAAAAGACCCTTACCGTCTGCGCAACATCAAGTATACTTTAAGCGACTCCCTGGAAGTACACCAGGCGATAAAACAGGCCAGGTCAAAGTCACTGCTCAAGTCAGGCGACCCTTACGACCTAAGCGTGATGACGGACGAGCGCATCCGCATCGACAGTACGCTAAAGGGCAAAGGCTACTATTACTTCAGCCCGGACCTGCTAATTTACAGTGTAGACACGACGGTAGGCAACCGGCAGGCCGACGTGCTGCTGCGCATTAAGAATGCCACAGCGGCACAGGCCCTGCAACCCTATAAGATGGATGACATCTTCATCTTTGCCAATTACTCCTTGGGTGACAGCCTCGCTGTTAGCGACACCATCGACTACAAAGGATACCACTACATCCCGAACGAGAACTACGTGCGGGCGCGGCACCTACTGGATGGTGTGTTTCTCGAACACGACAGCCTTTACACCCGACAAGACCACCTGCTGACCATCAGGCGCCTGGCAGGCCTTGCGGCCTACAAGTTCGTGAACATAGATTACGAGCCTGATACCACAGGCGAGGGTAAACTGGATGCTTTTGTATACCTCACCCCTGCCCTTAAAAAATCGCTGCGAGCGGAGGCCCGGATGGTGAGCAAGTCCAACAACTTTGCAGGGCCGGGCCTGACAGTCTCCTTCCGGAACCGCAATGCCTTCAAGGGATCTGAGGTGCTGAACGTGGAGTTCACGGGCAGCTTCGAGTCGCAGGTAGGCGGCCGGGGAACAGGCACTGCTCCGGAGGGCGTAGAGGACACTGTCAACACCAACCTTACCTCCTACGAGCTGGGCGTGCAAACCACCTTGGCCATACCCCGCATCGTATCGCCGTTTAACCTGCGTAACCTCCGAACCGAGTTTGTGCCGCAAACCCGCATCGGGCTTGGGTTTAATTTTTTGAGCCGCTCCGGTTTTTACCAGCTAAACTCCTACAATGCCACCTACGGCTACACCTGGCGCCCCAAAGAAACACTCACTTTCGACGCCACGCCTATCAACTTGCAGTATGTGCGCCTGACAAATACAACCATTGCTTTTGACACATTGCTGGCAAATAACCAGTACCTGAGAAGAAGCTTTGAGAACCAGTTCATCATCGGTGGAATTTACCAGATGACCTACAGCACGCAGATGCGCAAGGACCGCACCAGCAACGTCTTTAACAGGATCACGCTGGACATGTCGGGCAACGTGGTAAGCGGGTTTCAATCATTAATAGGCAAGCCCAAACCAACAGAAGAAGAGCCGCGCGTGCTGTACAAAGACCGCTTTGCACAATATGTGATGCTTGACAACGACTTCCGCCACTACCTGAACCTGGGGGAGGAAAGCCAACTGGTAGCGCGCCTGGCAACAGGTGTGGGTTACTCTTATGGCAACTCCACAACCATGCCTTATGTAAAGCAGTTTTCAGTAGGTGGCCCGAACAGTGTGCGGGCTTTCCGGGCACGTAGTGTTGGCCCAGGCACATACAATGTGCCTGATTCTGTTGCTTTTTCATTTTTTGACCAGGTAGGAGACATACGCATAGAGTCTAATCTGGAATACCGCTTCCCGATAGCAGGCTTTTTTAAAGGCGCTGTGTTTGTAGACGCCGGCAATATCTGGATGCTGCGCGAGACGGGTAAAGATGGAGGTAAGTTTGAGGCCAAGGACTTCCTGGGTGAATTAGCCGTAGGCACAGGAGCCGGCTTAAGGGTAGATATTGAGTTCTTTGTGATTCGCCTGGACCTAGGTATACCGGTGCGTGTGCCTTACCTGCCTAAAGGCGATCGCTTCGTGCTCAACGAGTTCAACGGCAGCTTCAGTGGTGATTATGGTATGGTGCTTAACATCGCCATCGGCTATCCTTTCTAGCCTTCAGAAACAAAGTTTTATTTTGCTTTGAATACCTATTCAGGAAAGCCAGATATAGCGCAGCAGACCTATACCTGCTTAGCAGTTGCGCATCTGCTCATCAACAAATGCTACAATCTCCTGCCACTGCTGCGGGTGAAACCAGGTATATTCCTCCGGGTTTTTGTTGAACCAGGTGAGCTGCCTCTTGGCATAGCGACGGCTGTTGCGCTTTAGAAGGCGCACAGCCTCCTGCCAGTCATACCTGCCCTCCAGGTAATCAAAGATTTCTTTGTAACCAACTGTCTGCAGGGCATTGTGCGCACGGTATGGGTACAGTTCTTTAGCCTCATCCAGCAAGCCTTGCTCCAGCATCAAATCCATACGTTGGTCTATGCGGCTGTAGAGTTCTGCTCTGTCACGGTTGAGCCCGATCTTAATGATGTGGAACGGTCGCTCCTGCTTTTCACTCCTTCTAAACGAAGAATAAGGCATACCGCTGCTCAGGCATACTTCTAAGGCACGTATCACCCGCTGTGGGTTGGCTTTATCTACCTGGGCAAAATATAAGGAATCCAGCTCCTGGAGCTTATCCAGCAAGGGCTCAAGCCCCTCCTCTTCATACTGTCTTGTGAGCGCCTCCCGCAGCTGCAGATCAGCTTCAGGCATCTCATCCATTCCCTCCAGCACCGCCCGCACATATAGCCCCGACCCTCCGGTCATGATCACTACATCATGCTCCAGAAATAACCGACCTAACAAAGTCAGCACATCCTGCTCAAAGGCACCTGCATTATACTCTTGCTGTATGCTATGGGAGTCGATAAAGTGGTGTGGCACCCCCTGCTGTTCGTCAGCAGTAGGCTTGGCTGTACCAATACGCATCTCTTTAAAAAACTGGCGCGAGTCGGCTGAAATAATTGCTGTGTTATAATGCTTTGCCAGCTGCACACACAGATCTGTTTTGCCCACTGCCGTTGGTCCCACAACCACTACCAGGTGTTTTTTCTTAAACATACTTCCCATAGGTCCCGTGTTACTTATATTGCCTTTGCCGCTTCTGTTTGCTGTTTTGTTTTTCATCTGTCATTACAGCTGCAGAATGCACAAACCCATGTTCAAGTTTGTTATAGGCAAAATTGCAAGAGGCCCTGGGGCGTAAGATAAGCACACAAATACCGTTAAACCGGCACCCTTTGCTTACCTTAGCCGACCATAGCCTGCTAAGCATTTTTTTGCTAAATTATCGCTTTATTTATAAAATAAGCATAGGCTATTGCTTCTGCCTCGTTGCAACTTGCCTGCTTTTATACTTTAGATACCTATATGCCTTATTCCGTTAACCGGCAACCTGACGATAACCTAGTACAATCGGCCTCTGCCCTGTTGCAGGTATTGGTGCAGTTAGCAAAGCCATCGCATGGCGTTGTTGTGGCCCTGCCTACTGGTTTGGTACTTGCTGCTAATGCTCAGACCAGTAACTACACACCTTCCAGCTCCGATTTTAATGCCTCACGCAACCTGCGTAGCTTATTAGGTATTTCACATGAGCGCTTTACCGAAATGATGGAGGAGCTGCGGCATGAGCGCAAGCTAACAGGCTTTGTGGAGGATAACAATGAGGCCACCTGCAGCTCCTATACTTACAGCTGCCGCATGGTGCACTTCCAGGGAGACACATTTGTGTGTATGGAGCTGGCTAATGTTGGGCAGGCCACTGCGCTGTTACCTTACGACGGTGACAGCTACCACGATGTGTTTGAGGATAACTCTGAGCCGATGTTCCTCCTGGACTGCGATGGTAACTTTATAGACATCAACCGTGCAGCACTTGACCTGGTAAAGCAAAGCAAGGACCTGCTCACAGGCAAATCTATCTTCCGTGCCTTTAAGCTGAACCTGTTTGAGCGGGTGGCCCTAAAGCGGCAATTACAGCAGGCGTTTCAGGATGGACGCCAGAAGTTTGAGTGGTGGCTGCATGAAGATGAGCATAACTTACTTCCTGTTGAAATCACACTACAAAAGGGGAGATTCAAGACAGAGGATATTCTGTATGGCTCTGTTAAGAACCTGAACGAGCTGATTGAAACAGAACAGGAAGTACGGTTCCGAAATCACCAGCTCGAGTTCGTCAACCAGCTTATCACCAACCTTACCTCTTCTGATAGCCAACACGAAGTATTGCATAACACGCTGGATGAGCTGTTGGCTAAGAGCGACGTGAATGGCGGTTGCGTCTACACGTTTAATCCTTTCGATAACAAGGCCAAACTTTCCTACTCAGCCGGTGAGGTAGGCGAGCCTGTTCTGCCTGATGAGCTAGAGCTGGATGAAGAACAGCTTGAGCAACTAAAAACAGCAAACAAGCGAAGAGCTGTGGTGGTGTTGCAGGATCAGCTGCAAAGGACGCTGCATCGCTCGCTCACTATCGTGCCAATTACCACCAGTAACAAAGTACTGGCCCTAATACTTATCTGGCCCAATAGCGAGCCACGCATGACACAGTCGTTCGTTTCGCTACTGGACTTTATTGGTACTGCCATTGGCAACTATATAGATCGCCACAGGCTGCAGCAGCAGTTAATTCAGAACGAAGACAAGTATAAACTGCTGTTCGAGTCTTCTTATGATGCTATCCTTCTTTTTAAAGACGGAGTAGTGGTAGACTGCAACGACAAGGCCATTGAGTTTTTCCGTTGCACCCGCGAGGACCTGATCGGCAAATCGCCCAGGCATTACTCCCCTGAATTTCAGCCAGACGGTGAAAGTTCCGTACAGAAAACAGAACGCATCATGCGCCAGGTGCTGGAGACAGGGCGTACTGTAACTTTTGAGTGGAAGAACCTGCGCAAAGATGGCACCCCGTTCGATTCTGAGATAACCGTTAACCGACTCATACTTGACGGAGAGGCTTATATACAGGCCTTCAAGCGTGATGTTACCCAGCGAAAAACCGCTCAGCTCACAAAGCGGCGCGAAGAGGTGTTGCGTGAGTCGATGAACCAGTTCCGTAGCTTCCTGGACAAAGTAAACCTGGTGTACTACAGCCTTGATACAGACGGTAATATAGCCTTTGCCAATGATTACTTTTTGAAGTATGTGGAGTACACGGCCGAGGAGCTGATTGGCAAGAACTTTTACGAGACGCTGGTACCAAAGCCGGAGCGCGCCCAGCGCCTGCAGGAATTCAAGAAGTCCCTGGAGACGAAGCAACTCAGTTCTTACTATGAGCGCGATGTCATTACCAAGTCCGGTCAGCTGAAGACTATCCGCTGGAACTGCATGTTCGAGTACAACACTGAGGGGCAGTTAACCGGTGTCACCAGCGTTGGCAAGGACATGACCGACAAGCGTGTTGCCATGGAGGCGCTGAAGGACAACAAGATACGCCTGCAGGACCTTTTTGATAATGCGCACGACCTTATCCAGAATATATCGGTAGACAACAAGTTTATCTTTGTTAATAAAGCCTGGAAAGATCGACTTGGTTACACTGATCACGATATTGAGTCACTGACACTCAACGATATTGTGCACCCTTACTACAAGGCAAAGCTGATTTACCAGTTGCGCAACCTGTACAAGGGCGAGAATGTGAACAAGATCGAAACGGTGTTCCTGACAAAAGCAGGCAAGCCGGTGCACCTGATCGGAAGTATAACCTGCAGCTGGCAGGATGATCGTCCGGTAGCTACACGCGCTATCCTGCACGATATCACTGACCGTATCAAGGCAGAGCGCTTACAGAAAGTATATTATAGTATCGCCAACCTGGCCATCAGCAGCAAGGACCTAAACTCCCTGTACTCGGCCATACACCGGGAACTGAGCAAGATCATCGAGACACGCAATATCTATATTGCCCTCTGCGACAACGATCATAAGTTCCTGAACTTTGTATACCTGGTAGATCAGTTTGTAGATAAGTCTTCCAAAGCGCAGATAAAGCGCCCGTTCTCTGTCGGGCTGTCGGAATATATCATCGAGACCGGCAAGCCACTGTACATGCAGAAGCAGGAGCTTCTGGAGCTGGCGAGCCGCGAGAAATTCAGCATCTTTGGAGCGGTACCAGAGGTGATACTTTGCTCTCCGCTGGCTATTGGCGAGCGTATCATCGGTGTCATCACCCTGCAGGATTACCAGAACCCTGAAGCCTATGTCAGCACCGATATAGAGATTCTGCACTTTATCTCTAACCAGGTGGCACTTGCCATTGAGCGTAAGCGCAACGAGGAGCAGATAAATACGCAGAATGCAAGGCTTAACGCTATCTTTGAGTCTGGTTCGCACCACATGTGGTCGCTAAACCGAGATTATGAGCTCACTTCGTTTAACCGCAATTTTGCACAGGCATTCGAGGAACGCAATGGCCAGGCACTGGAGCCATACACTCACCTCAACGATGGGTCTATGGTACATGAGAACAGCTATGCTTTCTGGGAAGATAAGTATAAGCAGGCTTTTGCCGGTCAGCCACAGCACTTCGAGATTGAGTTAAACGACTCGCAGACCTGGCGCGAAGTATACCTTAACCCAATTTACCTGGAGGATGGTACTTTTGAAGAGGTGTCTGGCATCGCGCTCGATATCACAGATAAAAAGAAATCGCAGTTGGCGCTGGCAGAGAACGAAGAGAAGTTCCGCAGCATCTTTGAGTCTTTCCAGGACGTGTACTACCGGGTTAACATGGAAGGCATTGTCACTATCATCAGCCCTTCCATCAAGCAGCTGCTTGGCTATGAGGAACACGAGGTACTGGGAGGCCCCGCCGGAATATTCTATACAGATCCGGAAAGCCAGAGAGAAATACGCCAACTGGTAGTGGAAGAGCAAAGTGTGCGGGATATCGAGGTGGAGATGGTCTGCAAAGATGGCACGCGTAAAACAGTTGTACTCGATGCCAGGCTTGTATACAATGAGCAAGGCCAGGCTGTAGCGATAGAAGGTGTGGGCCGCGATGTATCAGAACTCAAGCGTACCCAGATTGCCCTATTGCGAGCCAAGGAAGAGGCTGAAAACCTGCTGAAGGTAAAAACACAGTTCCTGGCTAACATGAGCCACGAGTTGCGTACTCCCATGAACGGCATCATAGGTATGATTGACCTGATGAGCCAGATCAATACCGATCCGGAGCAGAGCGAGTATATTGACACACTCCGCAAATCGTCTGATGCCTTGCTGGCCATCCTGAATGACATCTTGGATTTGAGCAAGATTCAGGCTGGCAAGCTGGTGATTCATGAGAGCGGAGTGGACCTGCACGAAACGCTGGATAAGATTCACTCGCTGTTTGCAAACCGGGCACAGCAAAAAGACCTCAGGTTTACCTATACTATTCAGCCAAATGTGCCGCGCCACATAGTTACCGATGAGACAAGGCTACTGCAGGTACTGTCTAACCTTACATCCAACGCCATCAAGTTTACCAATGCCGGCGATGTTAGTATCAATGTTAGTGCAGAGCAGCTCGATAAGCAGCATTATAAACTGCATGTGCGGGTAAAGGACTCGGGTATAGGTATCTCGCCAGAAGACCAGCAATTGCTGTTTACAGACTTTACGCAGTTGGATAACTCCTCTACCAAAACCTTTGGTGGAACAGGCCTGGGCCTAGCTATTTCAAAGCAGCTAACCCAGCTGTTGGGTGGCGATATCGGGGTTGACTCAGCTATAGGAGATGGCAGCGTGTTCTGGTTCAACATTACAGTACGTGTTGCCAGCACCGCAGAAGTAGAGGAGCAACAGCTTCGCCAGCAGCAACAGCACCAGGAGGTAGAGACGCTCAAGTATACGCCCTACGTTCTGCTTGTAGACGACAACCAGATCAACCAGAAGGTTGCCCAGAAACAGCTGGAGCGTCTGGGTTGTATCACCGACATTGCATCCAATGGCTTTGAGGCTATAGAGTTTGCTACCAGCAACAAGTACGATATCATCTTTATGGATATCCAGATGCCGGAAATGGATGGTGTTACAGCAACCGGCCATATAAAAGAAAAACTTGGTGCAGACTGCCCACCGGTTATTGCCATGACGGCTTATTCTATGAAAGAAGATGCCGCCAGGTTTATGAGCCAGGGCATGGACGATTATGTTTCCAAGCCGGTAAAGAGTACCGACCTGCACGCTGTCATCAGCAAGTGGGAAAGTAACAGTTGGACAGCAACTGAAGTACCCGAGGATGCCACTTCTGATGCAAGCGATGATACTCCTATTATTGATATCGAGGTAGTCGAGCAGCTAAAGCAGATAGGCGGAGAGGATTTTACCAAGCAATTATATACCGAGTTTGAGGAAGAAGCCGCTGGATTGATCGAAGAGGCCAAAAAAGAACTGGATGTACAACATTACAAAGGTATTTTAAGTACATTGCATCAACTTAAAGGTACGGGTTTCACGCTAGGCATTAATCCCCTTGCAGAACTGGCCAAACAGTTAGAGCACGATATTAAACACGACAATCTGGAGCATGTTAGCCAAAACTTCTCCAAATTGCAGACGCAGTACGACAACTATAAAAAAACTTACAAGGACATTATATTCAGTTAGAAAATGGCAGAAAGCAAGACTATTTTGATCGCTGAGGATAGCTCTGTGATCCTGAACCTAACGAAGAAGATCCTGGAACTGCAGAACTACAAGATCCTGACAGCCAAGAACGGCGGCGAGGTGATCAAGCAGGTAGAGGGTAACAAGATCGACGCTATCTTGATGGACCTGAACATCCCGGTGAAAAACGGTATGGACTGCACCAAAGAAATTCGCGCTAGCAAAGACCCTGAGATCGCTAACATCCCGATTATTGCTGTAACTGGCAACGCCAACAACTACAGCATGGAAGATTTCAAGGCTGTTGGCATTAACGACTATCTGCCTAAGCCTCTGGATTTTGATATGTTGGTAGAAACAGTTAAGAAGTATACCGTAAAGTAAAAATGCAGCTTAAGTACACGCGGCCATTTTTAAACAAGTTGGAGGATATTTTTGCAGAGTCGGATTTTGTGCTGCGCTATGAGAAAGGCAATTTTAAAGCCGGCTACTGTGTGCTAAAGGACATGAAGGTGGCTGTAGTAAACAAGTACTATAGTCTTGAAGGAAAGATTAACTGCCTTTACGATATTCTTCGCACCATTTCTGTAGATGAAAGCCGCCTGAGCGATAAAACCAGACAGCTTTATCTGGAAATTCGAAACGAAGAGAACGCCAATTGAAGATAACATTACTAGGCACAGGCACCTCGCAAGGCGTACCAGTTATTGGGTGCACTTGCGAGGTTTGCCGTTCTGTAGACTATCGTGATCGGCGCCTGCGCGTGTCGGTGCACCTTCAGGTCGATGGCAAGAGTATCATCATCGACTCTGGCCCCGACTTCCGGCAGCAGGTACTGCGTGAGCGAATCAAAACGCTCGACGCCCTGGTGTTTACGCACGAGCATAAAGATCACACCGCTGGCCTTGATGATATCCGCGCGTATAACTTCACCCAGCATAAAGACATGCCCCTGTACGGCGAAGAGCGTGTGCTGGAGCAGCTAAAGCGCGAGTTCTCCTACATCTTCTCCGACTACAAGTACCCTGGTATTCCGCAAGTGAAGTTGCACCCTATTACAGATGAGCCTTTCAAGGTGGAGGGTGTGCCGTTTATTCCTATCCGGGTGATGCATTATAAGCTACCTGTACTAGGCTACCGCATCGGCGACTTTACCTACATCACAGACGCCAACTTTATTTCAGAACCAGAGAAAGAAAAAGTACGTGGCTCTAAGGTAATCGTCCTAGATGCCCTTCGCCACGAACCGCATATTTCTCACTTCTCGCTAAAAGAGGCTGTTGCCTTGTTAGAGGAGCTGCAGCCAGAGCAGGCATACCTTACCCACATCAGCCACTTGATGGGGCTGCACCGCGAGGTAGAACTTCAACTGCCTGACTTCATCAGGCTCGGCTACGATGGCCTTCAGATAGAAGTATAGCTTTTGAGATAAAAGGCTACCTAACAAAGGACATATGCTCTTTGTTGGTTCGCCATAGAACGTTTATCAAGTAGAGCATCCTTTGTATTTTTTTACTCCACAACCATGCATCTCAACTTTTACTTTTTACGGCAACTCTCTCAAGCGCTACGCCCCAAACTGGTGGGAATGCAGGCTGTTACTGCTTTTAGCCAGAACAAGGACGAGCTGGTACTTGGCTTTGCCCGTGAGGCAGAGCAACTATACATCAGGGCGCAGTTAAGCTCACAGTTTACTTCTCTATCCTTCCCTGCCGAGTTTAGGAGGGCGCGTGCCAACAGCGTAGAGCTGATGCAGGACATGCAGGGGCAAACTGTTGAAGATATGGTGCAGCATCAGAACGAACGCAGCTTTTACCTGAAGCTTTCAGGTGGTTACCTCCTGCTCTTCAAACTGTTCGGTAACCGCTCCAATATCATTTTGTATCAGGGCCAGGAGGCTGTAGAGCTATTCCAAAATAAGTTTGGCGCCGATGCCGAGTTGAACCCACGGCAGATGGACCGCCCCTTGCAGCAGAACTATGCTGCTTTCGAGGCTGCACAAGGTAATCTGCGTAAGGTGTATCCTACATTCGGTGAGATTCCTGTTTTATACTTAGAGGAGCTTGGCTATAGCCAAGCTAGCCTAGAGCAGAAATGGGAGCTGGTACAAGATATGCTAGATGTGCTGGAGGCACCCAAGGCATACTACATCATCCGCCTGCAGGGTAGGTTACGGCTGTCGCTATTGCCTTTGGGCGAAGTGCTTTATACTTATGCTAGCCCCCTAGATGCAGCAGACCAGTATACCCGCCTATACTTATCTGAGACAGGTTTTGAGCGACAGTATGAACAGGCCAAACAACAGCTGGAGCGTAAGAGGCAGGTAACACAAACTGTTATGGAGCAGAGTGGGCAAAAGCTGCAGGAGCTTCGCCACGACCGTTCCTACTCCCAAACGGCAGATGTGATTATGGCCAACCTCACCAATATTCCGCCCCGCGCAACAGAGGTTAAACTTTATGATTTCTATACCGACCAAACCCGCTCCTATAAGCTAAAGCAAAACGAAACGCCACAGAAGTTTGCTGAGCGGCTCTATCGTAAGGCTAAAAACCAGCATGTGGAGGTAAAGCAACTGGAGGAGAAGGTGGAGCGCAAGCTGGAGGAGCTTATCGTACTGGAGGATGCGTTACAGGCACTGGCTGAGGCGGAGAATTATAAACAGTTAAAGGCTTTCCTGCGAGCGTACAATCATCTACTTGGCACCAAACAGCAAGAGCAGCAGCAGATTCCGTTCAGGGTGTTCGAGAGCGAAGGCTTTAAAATACTGGTGGGTAAAAGTGCGCAGAATAACGACCAACTTACGCAGCGCCATACTTACAAAGAAGACCTTTGGCTACACGCTAAAGATGTGTCCGGCTCTCACGTGATCATCAAACACCAGGCAGGTAAAACTATACCTAATACAGTTTTGGAGAAAGCAGCACAACTGGCTGCCTATTATAGCAAGCGTAAAACCGACTCACTGTGCCCTGTTATTTACACCCCTAAAAAGTGGGTGCGTAAACCCAAAGGCTCTCCTCCTGGCTCTGTGGTGGTTGAACGTGAGAAGGTGTTGCTGGTAAAGCCGGAGAATCCTTTTGCTAAAGTATAGGTTTTTTAGATTTGTTGTTTTTAGGACAAGCTTCCCCAGACTTGTATTCTACCTAACAATACCGCGTTTGTAACTCGATTGGCTCAGAGATTGCTGTTTCGGACATGCATGTCTAGAACCTCTCTGCTGCGGGTCTCCAGATCCGTAAAAGCTTTACTTTATACTTAGGCTATACTTTCACCACCGCAGCTTTTCACAACCTGGGCCAAGCTATTCTTACTAGCGTCTGTTCATCCACGGCTTCACAACTTGCCCGTTCCACCTCTTGCTTTAGTGCGCTCAAGCCCGCCAGGGCTCGTCCTTGGGTTAGGTTCGATAGCCCATGCTAACTCCCCCTTTGAAGGCGGGGGTGTTTATCGATCCTGAAAATTCACCTCCTCGGAGCAGTTAGGGGTGGGTTCTTCTGAACAGCTAAAAATACAGCGCTTCTACTTTAGAAGTGGCACTACAGTACCTCTCCCCTTAAACAGGCGATAACGGAAGCTTCATACTTCAAGCACTGTTATGAGGCAAGTGGTAATTAGATCCGGCACTATTCAGTACCGGACTAAATGCACACAGTACCTAAGCACCTAGCTTTCGCAGCGCCAGTAGGCTTAGGGCTATGGAGCCAGCCACATTAACCTTACCGCTCAGGATCATGTTTTCCACTTCTTCCAGCGGCACCTTCAGCACCTCAATATTTTCACTCACATCCAGATCCTGCTCGGCTACCTGATGCACGTTTCGGGCCAGGAAGTAGTAGATTTTGTTGGTGTCCTTTGTTGGGTTGTCTATAACCTCCAGCAGCGGTTCTACTTCATCAGAAGTATAGCCTGTTTCTTCTAACAGTTCGCGCTTAGCAGCTTCCAGTGGTTCTACTTCGTGTTCATCTATCACACCACCAGGCAATTCTATAAAGATACTGCCGGCCGCATGCTTGTACTGGCGCACAAAAATCACCTGGTTATCCTCCGTCACGGGGAATACCAGCGCCACATTCGGTCGAACGCTCACATAGTAGTCATCCATCACCAAGCCATTAGGCAACTCTACCTCATCCCGGCGTAATTTGTACCATTTTTCATCCACCACCATGTCTGACTTTAGTATCTTCCAGGGCTGTGGTGTGTTGTTATGATTAGTTGACATATTTACAGGTTATACTTGATCAGCGTAAAAAAACCATGCCCGGGGCATGGCTAGCGTAAAAATACCATAAACACTTCTACGCTACCTAATCGTGTTTGCCGTTTTGGCCGACCATGTAGGTATTTTTGTTTTCCACTTTTTGCTGCACAGCTTCTGTCCAGTCCTGCCCCGTGGCAGACAGATACTCCGACAGGTTCCACTGCTGGTCCTTCTTGAGCTGCTCGTCTACTTCCAGAATGTACAGCTCGTGCCCCGGACGATCTTTTACTCTAAAGCCGCAGGAGCGCATCATAGCCTCGATGGCAGCATGGTTAGGTGCCCACCAGTTGGTAATATCGCCAGCCATGCGCTTTTCGATAAAGGCCATTTTAGGCCAGCTGTCGTCCAGCATGCGTTTGCGATCGTTGATGCCAAAATCCTCCGGTGTGTCAGCAGCCTCATTGCCGGGCATGGTAAGGGTCTGGAAGACCATCTGGCGGCGACATTTCTGCGATAGGATATCCAAAGACAGCAGCGGGTAGCGCAGGTGGTAGAGCACGCCCATGTACCAGATCAGGTCGAACTGACGGTCGAGGCGGGCCACATCGTAAACCTGCATCTGCTTGAGCTCAATCTTATCCTCCAGCCCGAACTGCTTTGCCGCCCATGCTGCTTGTCGCAGGTAATGTGGGTCCACATCTATACCGAGTACATTGGCTCCTCTTCTGGCCAGCTCTATACTATAGAAACCAGCGTTACAGCCAATATCCAGCACCTCCCAACCCGACAGGTCCTCGGGAATATACGGCTCCAGTTCCAGCCACTTGAACTTGGGAAAATCCCCTAAAAAGTGATTGGGTGCAGTTTGCTCTCCATTTGGCAGGTGGAGGTTATGGAACCAGGGCGCCAGGGCTTCTATCTCCGTCATAGTATAGTATGAATGAGGGTTTGAGTGAGTTTATCGATATATAACAGGGCTTACGCAGGTGCAGCTGCTATTGATACAGTTATACAAAACTGCCGCCCCCGGAAATACACCGGAGGCGGCAGTTAACAAGTTTTGAGCTGTCTTCCTTAATTTTATAAAGCCTGGCTTACGCTGGCCGGGCTGGATGCGAATGGTTTTTGAACCGTCATCAGCTCCTCAGCATAGCTTACCAACTCTTTTGCACGATGCGCAGCCGTATGCCTTGCCATCACTTTCTTGCGGGCGCGTTCCCCTATCAGCTTGCGCTCTGACTTACAGATTTCGCGCATGTATCTCAAAGTGTCCTTAGTGTCGCGGGCGATAAGGATTTCAGTTCCCGGCTGGAAGAAGGTATCCAGGCCTTCCCAGTAATCCGAAATGATAGGTGTGCTGCATGCGGCAGCTTCAAACAGGCGCACGCTTGGCGCATATCCCGCTTTGATCATATCAGCGCGGGTGATGTTCATGGTGAAGCGCTGGCTGTTATAGAAACTACGGTGATCGAGGGGTGGCAGATGGTGAATATGCTGCACGTTTTTAGGCCACTTTATACTTGCAGGATATTGCGGACCAGCCACTACAAATCTTCCGTCCGGCCACTGGCGAGCTGCCTCCAGCATCAGTTTGTCCAACGGTGGCTGGCGGTCATCAGAGTAAGTGCCAAGATAACCCAGGTCCCACTTCGCCTCTACCAACTCTGGGTAATAGAGGGTAGGATCGAAGGAACAGTACAATGGACGTGCTTTAGGCGAGCCATACTTTTGCTCCAGCAGGTCCAGCGTTGGGCCTCCGGTAAAGGACAAGTACAGGTCGTACGTTGGTATTAGGTTAGGGTGTAGGTATTCGTAATCCGCTCGTTCCAGTTTAGCCAGTGTTACCGGAGTATCAATGTCGTAGAAAGCTTTGATGCCTCGGGCAGCTTTCACCACCCACTCCCCTACCTGCACACCCTCAGGCACATAGGAACCAACTATCACCATATCGGCCTCGCGCACCTCTTCTGTAAAGCGGTTTTTAAGGTCTTCCAGTGAGTTATATAGCTCTGTCTGGCAGTATTCAGGATTAGGTAGATCGCGGTTACCAGCGTACCAAGGCACATCGCGTTCTAAAAAGGTAATATAGTGGCCCTGGTTATTAAGCTCTCTTACCAAGCCTCTGAAGGTGGTGGCGTGGCCGTTGCCCCAACTGGAGGTGATGGATAAGCCTAGAATGACGATATTCATGCCAATGCTTCGTTTGTAAATTTTACTTTTGCGTATAGAAGTTTTTCAAGTTGCTCTGCGCGGTGATGGTAAGTGTGCGCAGCCAATACTTTCTTATACGCAGCTTCTCCGATTACTTTTGCCTTTTCTGCAGATAAATTGGCCATTATTTCTGCTACTTGAGCTCCATCCTTGGCAACAAGTATTTCTTTACCCGGCTCAAAGAAGAAATCGATGCCTTCCCAGTAATCTGTAATGATGCAAGCTCCGGCTCCGGCAGCCTCAAAAACACGTGTAGCCGGCGAAAAACCGTAGCGAGCCATACTCTCACGGCTTATGTTAAGCACTGCTTTCGGAGTAGAGTTAAACGCGTTATGATCTTTGGTGTACACGTGCCCCACGTAGTGCACGTTGTCGGTCATCTGCTTATCGCCCCAGCCGCTGCCCCCGATAATGAACTTCTTATTTAGTTCCAGTGCGGCAGGCTTGAGGAAAAACTCATCCACCCGCGCCTCACGGTCTGGCAGGCGGTTGCCCAAGAAGGCTAAATCACAGGCGAAGCGTGGGTCAGGTTCCACGGGAAAGTGGGTGGCAGTATCCAGTGCATTATAGATGGGCACGCACTTTTTAGCTCCAAGCGCTTCATAGGCAGTTACTACAGGGTCTCCGCCGCCATAGGTCAGCACCATATCATACTGCGGGATCAACTGCAGGAACTCATCATCCGGGTTATGGTGTACACGATCCAGGGTAGCCGGGGCATCTACATCCCAAAACACCACCAGGCGTTCTTCGGTCTGAAGCTTGAGCACCTCGCGCTCCAGCAGTTCATCAAACACACCCACGCCGCTGGCTTTTACCACCATGTCAGCACTGGCAGCCGCTTCCAGACATTTATAAGCAGCCTCCTCAGTGGCCTCATATACGACTACTGTTGCCCAATCCGGGTCTTCCATGTCACGGTTTTGCTGGCGGTCGTAGGCATCAGGCTCATAGAACGTAACATGGTGACCACGCTCACTCAGGGCCCGCACAATACCTCTGTAGTAGGTAGCGGCACCATTCCAGTAGGCAGAAACAAGGCTAGAGCCGAAAAAGGCGATGTTTAACTTCTTATTCTTCATTCAGGATTTGCTCTTTTTGGGTGAGATAGATTTTTGACTCGGTTATACCCAACTCCTGGCACACTTTCTCCAGCTCATTTACCCGGTGGGCACAGGTATGGCGGTTGCGAATGGTTTCGAGGCCTCGCGCGGCCACTTCTTTTGCTTTTTCGGGTTGATTGATGATCGTTTGCAGGTGTGCCTTCATTTCCTCGCCGTTGCGGGCCACCAGGAAGTCTTCTCCCGGTGTGAACAAGTTTTCGGCATCATCCCAAGGAGAAGAAATTAGCGGTATGCCACATGCCATAGCCTCAAACGGGCGGATGGTTGGGATACCCGGCAGTGCCTCTACGTAAGGCCTGCGTGGCACATGCACGGTTACTTTATACTTTGCAAACTCCCCCGCGGCTTTATAGTTTGGCAGCCAGCCGCCATACTCGATGCCAGCATCGGCCAGGGCTTTGCGGGCATGTTCCGGGTAGCGGACGCCGTAGATTTTAGCTTTCAGGCCCAGCTCCTTTACCGGATTGATCAGGAACTCATGCAGTTCAGCAGTACGCTCCTCATCTCCCCAGTTTCCAATCCAAACCAGGTCACCTTCAAAATCCTTTCGCTCGTGGGGATAGAAAACAGATGTGTCCGCGGCTTCGTGCCAGGTCCAGGCTTTCCGGGTCCAGCCTTCCTGCAAGTACAAATCACGGATCTTCTGCCCGAACGCCAGCACACCATCATAATGTGTCAGCTCATACTTGGCCATGCTTTCACGCTCTGTTACGGCACGGTGATGCGTATCGTGGAACAGTAGTTTATACTTACCGCCATTGGCACGATGCGCACCAATGCGCTTCACCAGTTCGTGCTCGTTCCACTCATGTACCAGCACAAGGTCAGCATTGGCCAGCACCTCATCCAGGTTTATACTTTTCAAAGTGTAAAAATTAGTGCTGATGCCCGGGTAGTAAGCTTGTAGCTCGTCTAGTTTCTCCTTGCCATAACCTTCTACCAGGTTCTGGAGGCTCCAACCGTTTTCCGGCTCGAATACCTGTACCTGATGTCCCCGCTCCTCAAGCTCACGCACAATGCCACGCAGAAAGTGTGCGTTGCCGTGGTTCCAGTCAGAAAGTATGGAGTGGTAGAAAAGGGTGATGTTCATAGTGTGATCTGTGAGTGGGTTTATGTGTTTAAGGTCTTGGTGCCGTGACTAGGCAGTAACCACTTGCTTTAGCAGCAGACGGTACACGTGGTCATAGTCCTGGCCCATCGGATCAGCCGTATAGCCATGAGAACGTTTGATAGCACGCATGGCCATGATGTTTCGTCCGAACTCGTCGTCTATTAAATGGTTAATGGTGTCGCGCAGGTCATCGGCATCGTTAGGGCTCACGTATTTGGCAGCGTTGCCCCAAATTTCAGCCTGGCTATCTGTTTTACCCACTACCAGCGCACAACCCGACATAGCAGCTTCCAGAATGGTAAGCCCGAAAGGCTCATACTTGGCAGGCAGCGCGTAGATGGAGGCTCTCGACAGCCAGTCAGACACTTCTTTCTCTGTAAGCTGGCCCAGGAAATGTACATTTTCCAGCTCTACTTCCTTGCCTGTAGCAGGGTGTCTGGCATCTCCGGCAATGTATACTGGCCAGGCCAGGTCAGAGGCAATGTGCGCAAGCGTAGAGATGTTTTTAGCTTCATCCCACACACGGCCCATGCTAAACACGAAAGGCTCCTTCTTTCCAAACTGGAAGGTGTGCTGCCCACGGCCATTATATACCACGGAGCTGTTCTGGAACGGCCCGTACAACACTTCTGCCTGATGTAGCATAGCCTGTGTTGGCGCAACTACCATATGGGCATTTTGCAGGCCTCTGGTCACCAGCTCTTTATACTTGTTCCACTCCTGAGGAGCTTCTTCATCCTTCACAGCTCTCCACCAGGACAGCACGCATGAGTGCACTACTACCAGCGTAGGCACACCAAAATCGAGCGCTCCATGAACCAGGCCGTTCAGGTGTACCAGGTCAGGCTGCACTTCTTCTTTTAGTTTCAGTAGCCACTCTCCTGCCTTTTCCACCTCCTCCCATGGGTCGTCCATCCACTCGAGCTTATAGCTGCTCTCATGGAGGGTCAGGTTGTCGATGTCTTCTACCTGCCGACGCTGCTCCTCTGTTAAAGGGGCCCCCATAGTAGCCAAGGCTACATGTGTTTTAAACGGCGCCAGTGCCCTGATCAGCTCCAGTGCGTACGTCCAGACACCGCCAACGGTATCTGCTGTCATCAATATCTTTGAAGGATGATGTGCTTCCATATTCTTATCTACCGTAAATTTTGTCTAATACCTCTGCTACTTTTACATACTCTTCGGCTTCTTCGTTAAAGCCTTCACCCTTGGCTACGCGCGCTGCCCATGCTACCCCGGCACGGCCCATCCACTCATCCGGTGGGGAACACAACTGCTCGGTTTTGGTACCATAGTAGCGCTCTGCTACAAAATCATAGAAAGAACCGTTTACGTTCTTGAAGGCTACACCTCCATTTGTACCGTAGAAGGTGGCGCTAATAATGGCTTCCTGGCCAGCAGGCAGGTTCCAGGAGCAGCTTAGCTGCATGTGCGTGCTACCTTCCAGCTCAATGTTAGCAGCAGCATAGTCCTCTACTTTTCCTTGGCAGATATCTATGGGCTTTCCTTTGGCAAACAGCTGGCTGTGCACTTGCTTAACTTTCGGAAAATTCATGCTCCAAAGCGCCAGGTCCACCAGGTGTACTCCCAGGTCAATCACGCAGCCACCGCCGGACAGCTTTGGCTCATAGAACCACGCCTTATCAGGGCCATAAGCATTATGAAATACCAACTCGATAGCGTAAACCTGTCCCAGCTCACCGCTCTGCACTACTTTGTAAACCTCTTGCATTGCCTTGGTGAAACGGTACGACAGGTCTACTCCCAGCAGCTTGTTATTGCTGCGGGCTGCGGCTACCACACGTCTTGTCTCTTCCACATTTCGGCCGAGCGGCTTTTGGCAGAACACAGACTTACCTGCTTCCAGGGCCAGGGTACTTTGCTCTGCGTGGAAGGCACTTGGGGTGGCAATTACAATACCGTCGAGTTCAGGCTTGCGCAGCATAGCCTCCAGGGAGGATACCTGTTTTGCTTCCGGGGCACTTTTCAGGGCCTCGGAAGCATTTTGAGCAGCTGTGTCGGATATATAGGCTACTTCTCCGGCCTTATGTTTCGCGATGACCTCCATTCTGTTGCGGCCAATCCAACCAACACCCAAAAAGCCAAATTTTGGTTTGGCTCCGGAGGTCTTAGAAGAAGAAGATGCTGAAAGGGCTTCCGCCTGATCAAGTATAGTTTCCTGCATGTTTTAGTAGGTTATAAGGGCTTTAACAAATCCGTCGGGGCGGTTTGTGAGATTCTCGAATGCTTTGTCTATATTATTTAAAGTATACGTGTGCGTGTACAGCCTGTCGGGGTCAATTTTACCTTCCTCTACGGCAGACACGGCGGCTTTTATACCGTTAATGTACTCTTTAGGATCGCGTTCGTGGGCATTGATAACGTCTAAACCTCGCCAGTTCCAAAGTTGGATATTTACCTGACGCATGCCATCCTGATGGAAACCGGCGATAATCAGCCTGCCGCGTTCAGCGGTGAGTTCACCTGCCAGGTTGAGCGGCCACTCCTTTCCGGTGCACTCTATTACGCGTTCGCAGAAGGTTCCGTTTGTCAGTCCTTTAACTTTTTCTATAATTTTATAGTGATCATCCATTTTGATTACCTCGTCCGCGCCACACTCTTTTGCAACATTTAAAGAGAACTCTCTCTGTGACACGGCGATAACCCGGGCACCGGCATTTTTAGCCAGCTGCACCAGCAGCGCACCAAGGAAACCAATACCCAGTATAGCCACTGTCTGCCCCTGTCTAATATCGCTGCGCCCAAAGATGTTCATGGCACAGCCTAGCGGTTCACCCGGGAAAGGCTTGCTAACCAAAGACTCCGGCAGCTTCACCACCTTGTCGGCGTCAGCCAGGTCGTACTCTGCATAAGCGTTGTAAGAAAGGGCGGCTACACGGTCGCCAGGCTTCACGGTGGTTACCCCCTCGCCTACGGCATCAATCCTCCCCCATCCTTCATGGCCCGGGTTACCAGCCGCTATAGGATAGCTGAACCACTCGCGTCCTTCCCAAACAGGAATGTTGGAGGCACAAAGGCCGCAGCCCTCCAGCCGGATACGCACCTGCCCGGCTTTTGGCTCGGGCAGGGCAGTTTCCTCTATTTTTACACTTTTGGGTGCCGCAACAACGGCGGCTTTCATGGTGGTGGCCCGGGTGTTGGCCACAACCTTCTGGTCAGTTGTAAGCGTGTCTTGCATGAATTAAGCTACTGCTACTTTTTTGACAGGTTCTTCATCTTTTTCTAAAATCGAGCTAAGGATCATCGGCACTTTGTAGCCACGGTTCTCACATAGCCACTGGTAAAGCTTGGCTACCCCTTCCTGCACGTTATGCTTCGGATACCATCCGGTAGCTTCCTGGAACTTGCGGGTATCAGACACATAATAATGCTGGTCACCTGGGCGCCAGTCACCGAACTTGAGCGGAATTTCATCGCCACGGTACTTGCCAATGGTTTTGAGCAGCTCCAGCAGGCTCACAGTGTTAGCCGGGCCACCACCAATGTTGAAAGCTTGTCCGCTGATGGTTGCCATGTTCTCCTGTGCCAGCAGGAAAGCATCCACCAGGTCCTCTACAAAGAGGATGTCACGCACCTGCTTGCCATCCCCATAGATGTTTACAGGTTGCCCTTCAATGGCTTTGATGGCAAAGTGTGCCACCCATCCCTGGTCTTCGTTTCCGTACTGGTGTGGGCCGTAGATGCAGCTCATGCGGAACACTGCCATCGGCAGGTTGTAAGTGCGGGCATAGTCTATCACGTACTGATCGGCGGCACCCTTAGAGCAACCGTATGGACTGTGGAAGTCCAGGTGGCGCTGCTCTGAGATACCGTACTTCTTGATGTTGGCATCAGCCGGATAATAGCGCGACCCGTTGGAGATGAATTTCATGTCCTCCAGGCCACCATATACCTTATTGGTAGAGGTGAACACCAGCGGCGGCGGGTTATCCTGCCCGCGTATGGCCTCCAGCACGTTGATAATGCCCCGGGCATTGATCTCAAAGTCATTAATCGGAAGATCCAGGGAAGTAGTAACGGCTACCTGTGCAGCAAAGTGAAACACCTGCTCGGCGCGCTTCATTACCTGGCGCACGGCCTGCATGTCACGAATGTCGCCCACGTATACTTCCAGCCTGTCTCCGTAAGTTTCGTGCAGCCACTGCAGGTTTCTTTCAACGCCGTCGCGGCTCAGGCTATCAAACACCATTACACGCTTGCCCTGCTCCAGCAGGCGCTTTGCCAGGTTGGTGCCTACAAAGCCAGCACCTCCTGTTATCAGCGTGTAAGGCTCTGTATCATCATCCACAGTACGCTTCACGTAGTTTAGCGCATCCAGCTTTTCGATGCCGTGTTTTGCCCACAGCCTGTAGAGCAACTTACTGGTGCCATCGGCACGCTTCAGGCCAAAATAGTATTCGCGGTCATCTAAATGGAAGCCTGCTACTGTTGGCAAGCTTGCATCCAGGTCCTTCACAGCATACCAGTACACACGCGTCGCGTCTGCCTTTAATACCTTCTTGAACTCCTGTAACTGCTTATACTCATCGTGCTGCCAGGTAGAGAATCCAGCTTCGGTAATCCACAGCTCTGCTTTGCAGTTGTTACGGTCCATCACCTGGCGCACGGCCTGTATGTTGTCCTGCCAGCCATCCCACATCTGGTCGAAAACATAGGGGAAGCCGTGTATACCCACAGCATCAATATACTGCATTACGCCACGGTCAAACATGGTCTGCAGCCAGTTCGGATCAATGGGACTCATACCTCCTAGCAGCGTCTTTTTGCCCAGCTGTTTACACCAGTAAGCAGCACCGCCTATCATTTCGGCAAACTTATGCCAGCCGTAGTCATGGGTAAAGTCATACTCGACCATGTTGTTTGGCTCGTTCCACAACTCTACCCACTCAAAATGCTCCCCATGCTTAGCAATAAACACATCCAGGAAATCGGCATAAGCTTTCTTGTCTTTAGGAGGAGAAGAGGTACGAGGTCTTTCGCCTATACTTGGCGGGGTATACAAGAAGCATGGAAGTATATGTACCTCCTTAGCCACAGTTGGTATAAGCCAGTCGTACCAGTCTTTGCCCCCTGGAGTATAGTAGTCGGCCCAGGAAACTCCGGTACGCAGCTCTGTTACGCCCAGCTCCTTTAAGCTGGCCAGCGTTTCTTTAACATGCTCATACTCGCCGGGTCTGAACCATTCCACCAGTCCCACCAAGGGGATCTCAGGCTTACTGTTCATCATTTTATCATCTATTTTCATATCAGTACAATCCTTATTTGATTACATGAACGGCTTTCTAAACCGTTAACCCTCGGGCAGCCAGCTCGGCACTTGCCTCGTTTACGCGGTCGTAGGCAATCTGTCCCTCCAACCAATTAGCCAGCTCTTGCAGACCGGCATTAAACTCTACCTGCGGATAGAAGCCCAGTACTTCCTGCGCCAAAGAGATGTCGGCGTAACAGTGGCGGATATCCCCAACTCTGTACTTGCCTGTAATCTCTGGCACCAGCTCTGTTTTGCCCATTACAGTAGCCAGTCGCTGGCCAATCTCACGGATGGTATAGTTGTTACCGCTGCCTACGTTAAATACTCTACCCCTTGCCTCTTCTTTCTCCATGGCCAGACGACATGCCAAAGCCACATCGCGCACATGCACGAAGTCGCGCTGCTGATACCCGTCTTCGAAAATCATAGGAGAATTGTTGTTTAGCAGGCGGGATGCAAAGATGGCCAGCACACCTGTGTAGGGGTTGGATAGCGCCTGCCGCGTACCGTACACATTAAAGAAGCGCATCGCCACAGTAGGAATGTTATAGGCACGGCCCACCATCAGGCAAAGTCGCTCCTGGTCATACTTACTAAGCGCGTACACAGATGAGAGCGACGGTGCTTTGGACTCTGATGTAGGCACCGGCTCCAGCTTTTCGCCCTTATCGTTGTAAAGCTCCCAGTCAGCAGCTTTCAGCTGCTCCAGCGGACGCTCCTGCACTGTGGTGAGTTCACCGGCGGGATTCTTATACATCCCCTCGCCGTAGATACTCATGCTGCTGGCTACTACCAGTTTCTTCACCGGCTTTTTGATAAGTGCCTCCAGTAGAACCGTGGTACCTATGTTATTTACATCTGTATACTCTTTCAGTTCATACATGCTCTGCCCTACGCCAACCATGGCAGCAAAGTGGAACACGTAATCCACCCCCTCCAGCGCGCGCGCCACATCCTCCGGGTTACGCACATCACCTACCATCAATTCCACATCTTCGTGCAGGTACTCAGGTCTTGTGCAGTCTTTACCATGTACCTGCTCACTTAGGTTATCCAACGCTCTTACGGTATAGCCATGCTGCAGAAGCTCATCAGCCAGGTGTGATCCTATAAATCCGGCTCCTCCGGTTATCAATACTCTGTTTTCCATAGTTCAGTATTTCCTGTTCTGTTGTTTAGTGTGTATTATATTAAGAGTAGGGTGTTCGTCTGTCTAGCTCCTTTACCGGCAAGTGCTAAAACACCTGCGCCGAGGGCCTTAAGGTGATGTGGTTAATGGACACTTCGGGCGGTTGCTGCAAGGCATACAGTACAGCGTTGGCCACCTGGCTGGCAGTAAGGGCACCATAGCCTATACTTTCAGCGGTCTGGTATCCGGAAATGGTATTATCAAAAAAGGCCGTGTCAGTTACTCCCGGCGCTACAACACTTACGCGTATTGCTGGCAGCACCTCCTGTCGCAGCGTTTCGGCAATTACCTGCAGGGCCGTTTTTGTGGCAGCGTACACCCCACCATAAGGATATGCCTGCCCCGCCGACACTGACGATACCAGCACCACATCGCCATGGCCTGCCTCCAGCATGCCCGGCACAAAAGCCCTGATCATACGCAGGGTGCCCATCAGGTTTGTGTTGATGACATGCTGCCACTTTTCCGGGTCTCCCTCCGTCAGCTTCTCGTGTATGCCTTGCCCGGCACAGCAAACCATCACATCAGGTGTGCCTAGGTGCTGCTGCACATGGGCAAAAAGCCGGTCGATGGCTGCGGCATCGGTTACATCACAAGTAAAAGGGTGGGTGTTGGAGGGTGAGTCTGTTGGCAGGTGCAGGTCAGCAATGGCGGTGGTCACCTGGGCTGCAGATAGTTGTTCCACAACGGCCTTGCCAATGCCAGAGCCTCCACCACTTACTACCGCCTTTCTGCCTTTCAGGTATTGCATGCTGTACGCTTGCTACTTTTTCGGATATATATTTGTTATTTAATACTAGTTTCGTAGTACAACGCAGCAGCAGCGATGAGGGTTGTAGATGCTTGAAATCTTATATATAAAAATGGCCTAATTAATGTATAGAAGGCCTATCTGAAACCCCGCTTCAGCAGTATTTAGTGTATTGAAATGTTGTACCGAACTCGCACAGGCCATAACCATTTGCAGGTAAACTAACCTTAGACAAAACTTATATGCACAGCCTCCCGAATCACATCCAGTTACAAGACAAGCGTGTACTGCTACGCCCCTACCAGCCTTCTGATCTGGAAAGTTTACCTGCCCTTGTGTTTGATGAGGATATCTGGCGCTTTATGCCGAACCGCATCAGCAACCAGCAGGAACTACAGGCATGGGCACAGACAGTGGAGCAGGGGTTTGCCCATGGTACCCGCTATACTTTTATGATTGTAGACAGAGCCACCGGACGACTAGCAGGCAGCACGAGCTACGGCAACATTTCCTTGCCAGACAGGCGGCTGGAGATTGGCTGGACCTGGTTGAGCAGGGGCTACCGGGGCACTGGATTAAACCGCCACTGCAAGTTCCTGCTACTGAGCTATGCCTTTGAGCAGCTTAAGATGGAGCGCGTGGAGTTAAAGACTGATGTGCTTAACCTGCGTTCGCGCCGGGCTATGCAGAAAATAGGAGCAACAGAAGAGGGAGTACTGCGCAGCCATACCCAGATGCATGACGGCCGCCGCCGCGATACCATTTATTATAGCATACTGCTCCCGGAGTGGCAAGCAATAAAGCAACGCGTATTTAACAACCTCGCTGCTCAGGATGCTTAAAGTATAACTCCAGCGGGTTTTGGCGTATACTTCCTGTAAACCAACCACCTCTGTACTTGACACCTGATGCCACTGCCAAACGGATTTTTCTCATCCGCCATGCCCGCCCCCTGCTGCCGCACGAGGGTTTATTCGATGTGGAGGCTGCACGAAGCTATATATCCGCCTACGACACAGCCCAGGTAGAGGAGTTTGTGCTGCAGCATGAAACACTGCCTTATCAGCACGTAACCAAAGTATACTGCAGCACCCTCGTACGCTCCCAGTTAACTGCACGCGCCATCTTTGGTGAGGAGGTGGAGCTGCTCATCGATCATACATTCCGCGAATTCGAAAGGCGCATCTTTACACTCCCGCTGATGCGCCTGCCCATAAAAGTATGGCTCCTGAGCGCCCGCCTGCTTTGGTTCCTGGGCTTTAACAGCCGCGACATTGAAACCTTTCGCCAGGCCCGCGCCCGCGCCAGGCAAGCTGCTGAAAAGTTAGCGCAGGATGCCCTTCAGCATAACACGACTGTGCTGGTAGGCCATGGACTACTTAACAGCTTTATCCGCCGGGAGTTGAAGCGCATGGGCTGGAAAGCTAGTATAAAAGGAGGCAATGATTTCTTATCTGTGCATATGTTAAGCCACATATAAGCAAATTTAAACATATATATGTGCAACAACACATTTTCAGAATAGTATAATAATCAAACATTTAGCCCATTCTCCACTTGCCTTCTTATAGAAGCTGCAGTAGTAGCTGATACACAACCAAGCAGTAGTAGCGTCTACTGTTTGCATCAGTTTATTTACTGGCAGCTCGAGCGCTGAAGGCACCACGGCATCACCCGCCTATCCTGCTACTTTACCGGCACCTTATTTCCTGCTTCCAAAGCACTTTACATTCTATTTTACAAATAACCTATCTGTTTATGAAGAAACATATACTATTGAGTTTACTGCTGCTCTTCACCCTGCTACCGAGTGTATGGGCCCAAACTCAAACCGTTTCCGGAAGAGTAACAGCAGCTTCCGACGGTTCCGCATTGCCAGGTGTTACGGTACTGGAGAAAGGCACTACAAATGGTGTGACAACGGGTGGCAACGGCGAATACAGCCTGAATGTACAGCCAAATGCCACGCTTGTTTTCCGCTTTGTAGGAATGACCTCTCAGGAGGTACCTGTTCAGGGTAGATCTACTGTAGACCTACAGCTTCGTGCTGACCAGCAACAACTGGAAGAAGTTGTGGTGGTGGGGTATGGTACGCAGCTAAAACAGGAGCTGACAGGTAACATCTCCAGAATATCTGGCGAAGACATTCAGAACATTCCATCACCCTCTCTGGAAACAGCGCTGCAAGGTAGAGCTGCCGGGGTTTATATCAATCAAGGCAGCGGTAAGTTAGGCCAGGGTATTAACATACGTGTGCGTGGCGCAGCTTCTGTATCAGCAAACAACCAGCCACTTTATGTGGTAGATGGTATACCCGTTACCTCCTCTGACCTTGGCACCAGCAACGCCGAACCTCTGAACCCAATTGCTGATATCAACCCCAACGATATTGCTTCTATAGAGATTCTGAAAGATGCTTCTGCTGCAGCAATCTATGGTTCCAGGGCATCAAATGGCGTGGTGATCATTACAACCAAGCGCGGCCAGGCCGGTAAAACAAACATCAACTTTAACTACTACACCGGCTTTAGCCGCCCTACTAAAATCAGGGAGTTCCTGAATGCGGCTGAGTATGTTGAGCTGTTTACAGAGGCCATCGAAAACGTAGGAGGTAACCCTGAAACTGTTTTTGCCAGAAACGGCCTGGATATCAACTCTCCTTATGACCAGAATTGGGGAGAGGAGCCATTCAGAACAGGTAGTGTGTCTCAGTATGAGATTTCGCTTAGCGGAGGCAATGAAAAAACGCGCTTATATATTAATGGCAATTACAACACCACAGATGGTATACTGGTCGGTAATGAGTTTGACAGAGCCTCTGGTCGCTTTAACATAGACCATAGTATTGGTGATAGGGTTAGGATTGGCACCAACATCTCGCTTATCCGCACACTGAACCAGCGTGTTTCTGACGACAATGCCTTTTCTAACGTGATTCAACTAAACGCGCTGCCCCCTATACAACCAAAGATAGACCCAGAAACAGGTGATTTGAATAGAAGAACACTGTATTACAACAACCTGATAGACCAGCGGGATGGCTTCAATGATGCGCTCACCTACCGCACTATTAGCACAGGCTTTTTGGAATTCGACCTACTTGAAAACCTCAGGTTCAGAACCGAGCATGGCGTAGACTTTCTCAACCTGCAGGAAGAGCTCTACCTGGGCAGACAAACTCAGGATGGTGGTCCTTCAGGCTACGGTTATAATTCGCAGCTCACTTCTATCAACTACAATACAAACAACACACTAACCTACAACGCGCTTTTTGCAGATATCCATAAACTAGAGTTGTTAGGCGGGTTTAGCTACCAACGCGCTAACACAAGCACCGCCTCAGTAGAAGCCCGTGGTTTCCCAAGTGACCGGTTCAAGAAAATTGCCAGCGCCGCCCGCATTACAAGCGGCTCTTCTTCCGAAACAGGCTATGTGTTTGTATCATATTATACTAGAGCCAACTATGTGTTAAACGGAAGATACCTGTTTAGCGGAAGTGTGCGTGTGGATGGCTCCTCCAGGTTTGGTTCGGGCAATCGCTTTGGTGCCTTCCCGGCTGCATCGGCAGGTTGGATCCTGACAGAGGAACCCTTTTTTGGCGAATCGAATATTCTAAGCTTTTTGAAGTTGCGAACAAGCTATGGCCTGACAGGAAACGCAGAGATAGACAATTTTGCGCCACTAGGCTTATATAGTGCTGCTGCCTACGAAGAATTGGCAGGCTTGGTACCAACAAGCTTACCCAGTGAGGACCTGCGTTGGGAAAAAACAAAGCAATTGGATATAGGTATCGACTATGGTCTGTTTAATGACAGAATCACCGGTGAAATAGATTACTATATCAAGAACACGGAAGATCTGTTGTTAAACCTCCCCATTCCAGGCTACAACGGTTATACGATCATCACTAAAAACATCGGCAAGCTGGAAAACAAAGGCTTTGAGTTTGTAGTGAATACGCAAAACTTAGTCGGCACCTTCCAATGGAACACGAACTTTAACATTGCCTTCAATAAGAACAAGGTTACTGACTTAGGTGGCAACACAATCTTTGGCAACTCCAGGGGCCTTGGCCAGATTCGTGAGGGTGAGCCGATGGGCGTTTTCTGGGGTCCTAAGTACGCTGGCGTAGACCCACAGACAGGCGATGCCCTGTATTATATTGAGGCAGGCAGCGATGAAACCACCAGCAACTACAGCCTTGCAGAGGATCAGCGCGTGGGAAACCCTAACCCTGAGTTTACCGGTGGCCTTACCAATAACTTCTCCTTTAAAGGTTTTGACCTAAGCGTACTGATGCAGTTTGTGTCAGGCAATGACATTTATAACATGGCGGGCTTCTTCCAGTCGGTAAACGCAGACTACTTTGATAACCAGACAAAGGACCAGCTAAACAGATGGCAACAGCCCGGTGATGTAACAGATGTACCACAGGCAAGATACCTGGCAGGAAACGGGGCCGGCCGTTCTTCGCGATGGGTACAGGATGGTTCTTTCCTGCGCCTCAACAACGTGAACCTCGGCTACCGGATTCCAGCCAACTTAGTAAACAGATGGCACCTACAGTCGGCCAGAATCTATGTGCAGGCAACTAACCTGGCCACTTTTACAGACTACGACGGTTACGATCCGGAAGTGAACACCACCTACTTCGGACGCAGTAACGTGAACCTGGGCCACGACTTTTACACTCCGCCGCTGGCCAAAACATTTACTGTAGGCGTGAACATTGGTCTGTAACCTAAACCCCGACAAGACATGAAACTAAGACATAAAATACTAGCCGCAATTTTTATCATATGCCTGGGCACTACAGCATGCGAAGACATGCTGGATGTAGCACCGCAGCAATCCATTGATGCCAGGGATGCCATCACCACTCCGCAGGACTTGCAAGGAGCCGTTATAGGTATGTATGCGTTACTCGGGGAGCCGGAGCTTTATGGCACAAACCTGTTGCTACTTCCCGAGCTGCTTGCCGCCGAAGAAAACGTTGCCTGGTATGGCACGTTTGCAGGCTACAGGCAAGTAGCTAACAAAACCATGACAGCCGACAACCTGGAGGCACAGCGAACCTGGGTAACAGCCTACGAGGCTATAAATTTGGCTAACATTGTACTTAGCAAGCTAGACCTTGAAACAGACCAACAAGCTCGGGACCGGATAGAGGGAGAAGCATTGTTTGTAAGAGGCATTCTGCATTTTGAGTTAGTGAGGCTTTACGGCAGGGCGTGGAACGACGGAGACCCAAACACAAATCTTGGTGTGCCGATTCGCACCTCTGCCGTTACCACAGAAGAGGAAGCAAGAACATTTGCTACTCGCAACACCGTGGCCGAGGTATACGCGCAGGTAGTTCAGGACCTGGAAAGGGCTAAAGAGCTACTCCCTGAACTCAACGAGGAAAGAGCCAACACCTATGCTGCCAGTGGCTTTCTGGCCCGGGTGCACCTGCAACGGCAGGACTATGCGGCTGCTCTGCAGGAAGCAAACCGTGTGATAGCAGAAGGGCCATTTAACCTCAATCCTACGGTTACTGCTATTTTCAGAAACGACAATACAGCCGAGTCTATCTTTGAGATACAGCAAAACGATCAGAACAACGCTGGTACCGCCAACGATGGCCTCACTACTTTTTATGCTGACTTGGAAGGTATTGGCCGTGGTGATATAGCCGTTCTCTCCTATGATCTTTATGAGGAGCAGGATACCCGCCTTTCAGACCTGATTTATGAGGGCTTTCTGTATGGTGACATACATACCGGTAAATGGACCAACTTCGGCCAAAATATTCCGGTGGTGCGCCTGGCGGAAATGTACCTCATCAGAGCAGAAGCAAACCTGCGTTTGGGATCTACTCTAGGAGCCACGCCACTAGAGGACATTAACCGCATACGGGAAAGAGCCGGCGCCTCCACGCTATCTAGCCTTACCCTGGAAGATGTATTACTGGAGCGCAGGCTAGAACTTGCCTTTGAAGGTTTTAGAATCCACGATATTAAACGTACAGCGTCTGAGTTAGTGGGTGAAGACTACACCATACCCTGGGATGCTGAGATCCTGATCTTCCCTATTCCAAGGAGAGAGATTGATGCCAGCCAGGGACAGTTAACTCAAAATCCTGGCTACTCTGGTTAACTCATAACTAAAAGCGGCTCCTGCCAATCCAGGAGCCGCTTTTTTATTTTTTATCACATTAAACTAAACATTTAGTTTTTAAACTAAGTACATAGTTATATATTTACTACTCACACACACCACTTTATACTTTATATGAAAGAACTGACCAAAGCCGAAGAAGAGATCATGCAGGTGCTATGGAAGCTGGAGCGAGCCTTTGTACGCGATATTCTGGAGGAGTTGCCAGCGCCTAAGCCAGCCTATAACACAGTATCTACTATCGTGCGCATATTGGAAACCAAAGGCTTTGTGGGGCATGAGGCTTTTGGTAAATCGCACCAGTACTTTCCGCTCGTTGCCCAGGATAAGTATAAAAGCTTCTTCCTGAAGAACTTTATGAGTGGCTATTTTGGTGGTTCTTTCGAAAAGCTGGTCTCCTTTTTTGCCAAGGATAACAACCTGAATGTGCAGGAACTGGACCAACTGATGCGACATGTAAAACAAGACCTGGACGAGCCAGAAGAAAAAGATGGAAGCACTACTTAATTACATATTTAAAGCAGCCATAGGCCTACTGGCCTTGTACCTGTTCCACTTCCTGGTGCTGCGCCGCCACAACAACTTTGGTTTTAACAGGCTGTACCTGCTTGCTGCGCCAGTCTTGGCATTGTTGCTTCCGCTGTTAGTATGGCCTGCCTGGCTAAGCCCGGATGTTGCAGTAACCAGAACACTCCACTCAGTGCAGCTAGGCGAGTTTACGGTAAAGGCCGATTCTCCTCAAAAGCTTGAGATGACAGCCCTTACGCTACAAACTTCTTTTGTTGCTCTATACCTGCTCGGTTTTAGCCTTGTATTGCTGCGGCTCGTGCGGCAGATCTGGCAGATCAGGCAGCTGAAACATCAGTCTACCCCTCTCCCTTTTATTGAAGAAGATGCCCAGCTATATCAACTTAACAGCCACTACCCTGCCTTTGCCTTTGGCAGCAGCATTTTTCTGAGCCTACAGCAGGAACAGCTAAGTACATCAGAGCAGAAGCAGGTAATAGCGCATGAGCTGGCACATGTAAAGTATGGGCACACCTGGGATGTGTTGTTTTACGAAGTACTCTCGGCCATACTTTGGTTTCACCCTGTCGTGTGGCTGCTAAAACAGGAGCTGCGCGATGTACACGAGTACCAGGCCGATGCTGCCGTAGTGTCAGAATACCAGACGCAAAAGTATACTTCACTGCTCTCGCGGGAGGCTCTGCTAAGTATGGGCTTACCTGTAGGAAGCCACTTCACCAAGCCACAGGTAATCAAGCGCCTGCACATGCTGCAACTGCAAGGGCAAAAGCCTGGCTGGCTACGTCCGCTGCTCACGCTTCCACTCCTGGTTGGCCTCTCCTTTATACTTGCCCGGCAGCAGGTAACAGCTAATAGCACCTCCACTAAAACAGAGTCGGCCTACAAGGCTGTAAAACCTGCCATGCCCAAAGAAGCCTTGCCAGAAACAGAGGAGCCTGCCCCAACACCAGAAAAAGACCAGCCTTATGCTTATGTGGAGCAGATGCCAGTTTTTGAGGGGGGCGAGATTGAAATGATGAAGTTCCTGGGGCAGAACATCCGCTATCCAGAGCAGGCTAAGGAATCTGAAACAGAAGGGTTGGTGGTACTAGGCTTTGTAGTTGAGAAAGACGGCAGCCTGCACGACATTGCTGTTATCAAATCGCTGGGCAGCGGCACTGACGAAGAAGCCATTCGCGTCGTGAAAATGATGGATGGCAAATGGAGTCCCGGCAGGCAAAACGGACAACCTGTGTCAGTGCGGTACACGATGCCCATCCGCTTTGCGATAAGGTAAAATACAAACTAACTATTAATAAGTACTATTTTCAGTTTCTTTCCGGCTGATACAGGATAGCTATTGCCTTATTTTTAAGTATACAACAAACAACATGGATCATGAAAAAGAAAAGCACACTCCTCAAACTAGCCGCCACGGCACTTTTGGGTACGGCCACACTGGTTGTTGCTCCTATTGCACACGCACAAACCGTTGACAAGCCTTATACCTATGTAGAGCAAATGCCTGTCTTCGAAGGTGGAGAAATGGAGATGTTGAAGTTCCTGGGCACCAATATCCGCTACCCGGAGGATGCTCATAATGCTGGTGTAGAAGGCCTGGTGGTTCTAACTTTTGTGGTAAACACGGATGGCTCTATCTCGGACGCAGGAGTAGTAAAGAGCCTGAGTACCAGCACCGACACTGAAGCCCTGCGCGTGGTAAAAATGATGAACGGGAAATGGCAACCGGGAAAGCAAAACGGAGAAGTTGTTCCCGTCAGATATACCCTTCCTATCCGGTTTTCGATCAAAGAAGAGCAGAAGACGCCTCTTATTCCTGACCAGCAACCACAATTCAAAGGCGGACAGGAAGCCTTGATGCGTACAATCAACCAGCACCTGAAAATGCCGGAGGAAGCTCAAAAGGAGCACCTGAATGCCAGGGTGGTTGTAAAGTTTACCGTGAAAGAAGATGGCAGTGTGTCTGACATAAAACTGGCCCACACCAAACTCAAGAAAACAGTTGGCCCTGATGCTAAACTCGACTATATGGATGCCTCTACCTTTAATCTCCAGAACAAAGCTATACTTGCCAAGCTTGCGGAAGCCGCCGCGGCAGCCGTAAAAGCTACCTCCGGCCAGTGGCAACCCGCCACTAAAAATGGGGAAGCCGTGGCGGCAGAGCTGGCGCTGCCGGTGCAGTTTTAGGTTCTGGGGCAGAAAACAGAGATTCTCCCGTTGTACTGCCAGCATAACAGTGGACAAACGTGAATGCTACAGCTAAAGTACCAAGTTCAATTCGATGGCCGGAGCTGAGCAAAGGCAATTTCCCAGGCCTGATTTTATGTTCAGCTCCCTCAAAGAGGGCTGAAAAGGAAGAAAGCACAAGGTGGCTCACCTGCGATTGTGCTGTAATAATGCATAAATGAAACAACCAACACCAACCCACATGCAAAGCAACACCTGATGCAGCCTAAGATCACAATACTTGTTTTTGGCTTCCTATTGTACTTTACCTGTAGCTCTTCAGCCCAGAAAATAGCGATGAGTTTTGAGGAAGCCGCCAACCAGGGGGTACCTTTTGAGCACCTCGACAGCCTGTACAAAAGTGCTGTACACTCGGACAAAGACCTTGCTGTTTTTAAATCTCCAGATGAGCAGGCCAAACTCCGGAGAGCCTATGCTCAAATGCTTCATGACCTGGGGATATTCCTCAAAGAGAATAATTTTCATTGGGAAACGCAGGTAAGAAGCTTCAACAGAATATACTTTAACGCTGATGGAGCCGTGGATTATTTTCTCTACAACTTCGCCCCTGAGCAGATCAGTACCGAAAAAGAAAGAGAGTTTAAGCAGCTCCTCCACCTCTTTGTGCAACACTATTCCTTCCCGCTTAAAGCTGGTGAGAAGTTTGCACAGTGCAGTCCCGTCAAGTACTTAGACAGATAAACGGCTTTTGCCTGAAGAGCAGCAGCACAAATCTACATGTACTGCAAAACAGGAAGGCCCCGGCTATACGCTGTAGCCGGGGCCTTCCTGTTTTGTTAGACTCCTTAAAACGACCAATCCTCGTTTAGCATAGCAATGGCGTGGTGAGCCGTCATATCGAACTGGCAAGGCACAACTGAGATATAGTTGTTTACCAGTGCCCATTCGTCGGTATCCTCGCCTTTGTCATGGTTCACAAAGCTGCCCGTCATCCAGTAGTACTTGCGGTTGTGCGGGTCCAGGCGCTCGTCAAATTCCTCCTGCCACTTGGCGCGGGCCTGGCGACACACCTTGATGCCCTTTATCGGCTCTTCGCTCTTCTTGGGGAAGTTTACGTTCAGGGCAGTATTATCCGGAATACCGTTCTCGATAGCCTGTCTGATAATCTGCTCTACGAACTCCTCGGTATGAGAAAAATCCGCTCCGTGCCCATAATCGCAAAGGGAGAAGCCAATAGCAGGCAGTCCTTCTATAGCCGCCTCAATCGCAGCCGACATAGTGCCGGAATATAGCACGCTGATACTGGAGTTGGAACCGTGGTTGATGCCGCTCACCACCAGGTCAGGCTGGCGGTCGCGCAGTACGTGGTGCTTGGCCAGTTTTACGCAGTCGGCCGGTGTGCCGGAGCACTCATAAGCTTCAACGCCTAGGTCTTCCAGCGCTATTGATCTATCTAAACGGAGTGTATTACCAATGGTGATGGCATGTCCCATTCCTGACTGCGGCGAATCCGGGGCTACCACTACTACCTCCCCTACTTTCATGGCCACACGTACCAGCGTCCTGATACCCGGGGCTGTGATGCCGTCGTCGTTAGAAACTAATATTAAAGGTTTAGCCATTTTTAATATTTAAAGTTGATGTGTGACAAAATAAACGAATTAGTATTTCGTGCTAATATACGATAACCTGTAGCAGCGCATCAAGGTTTAAGAATTAAATAACAAAGAGACAAGACCACCATGTTAAAGAATATAATTTACGCGTTGATGCTGGGAGTGGGCATGGCAGCTTGTCTCTCGCAACAGGGCGAAGAAGCAGATACAACAGCAAGTGCCCCGCAGATACCAGCACTGCTTGGCACCGCAGAGGAAACCAAACAACCTGCTCCCACTCATTTTGTAGTTGAGAAGCAGCGCGTAGGTAACATTCGTATAGGCATGCCCATAGAGCAGATGCGCGAGCATGTAGCAAGTGGCCTGAACCTGACTGACACGACCCTGATGCAGGAGGGCATGCAAAGTACAGCCTATGTACTACACCCGGAGGGGCAGCCAAAAGGTTTGCTCGTGGAGCAGGCCTGCAACCCTAACTGCCAAGTATGGCGCATCAGTGTTCTCAGCCCTGACTTCAGAACACCCGAAGGCCTGAGTGTCGGCTCCAAGTATAGCGAGTTGCAGCAGCAGTATACGATCAAAGCAGTTACTTTTGAAGAAGGAAATCTGGTGGCCCTGGCACCAGAGGCAGGAATGAGCTTTGTACTGGACCATACATCATTGCCGCCAAACCAACTCCAGCAACTAAACGCTTCCAACGTACCGGCTAATCTACTGATCAGGAAAATCTTAGTATATTAGTATCTTGCTATGTTCGAGGTAAATTGCTATACTTGCCTCTATGGCTATACTCCGCTCAGGCTACAAAAACAAGAACCTAGGTTTGCTGCTGCTCCGGCTGGGCATCGGCGTGATGTTCATACTGCATGGCTGGCCAAAACTGGCGGGCGGGCCTGAACGTTGGGAAGCTATTGGACAGAACATGGAGTTATTCGGCATGGGCTTCGCTCCAACTTTCTGGGGATTTATGGCTGCTTTCGCGGAGGTAGCCGGAGGTTTGCTGATCATGCTGGGCTTGTTTTTCAGAACAGCCTGCATCCTTTTGCTTATCACCATGATAGTGGCTACCACCCGCCATGCAGTAGCAGGCGATGGCTTTGGAGGCTACTCTCATGCGCTGGAAGCGGCTATCCTGTTCTTCTCGCTATTGCTTATTGGTCCCGGCAAATACAGCCTGGACAACAGGTTTTTCCATCAAGATAAAGTAAGGTCCCGCAAGTACTTTGCTTAAGGTAAACCGACCATACCCATTGCATCTGTAGAGACGCCATCATTTGCTGCCATTCAGCAAATAAGCCTGGCTCTCTAGGGTGGCCTGCAATGCGGGCTATCTCCTCCCCTCCTTCAACTGTGTCAGGTTTTCCCCTCAGAAATCCTTATCATTGCCCATTGATCTTACTAGCTAAACCATACCATGCTAACTACCTTACTACTTGCTGCCCTCTTAAGCTCGGGCACGCCAGCACAAGGAAAACCTGACCTAAAAACACCTTACGAGCAAGGCAACGGCAACCAAACTGCCACATACGAGGAAGCCATCGAGTGGTACCAGAAGCTGGACCAGGCTTACGATGAGGTAAAAATGATGCCTTACGGCTCTACCGACGTGGGCCGCCCACTGCACCTGGTTGTTGTTTCTACTGGCAAGGACTTTGACCCGGCTTCTATCCGAGAGAAGAACAAACGCATACTTTTTATCCAGAATGGCATTCACCCTGGGGAGCCAGAGGGTATAGATGCTACCATGATGCTGGTGCGCGACTACCTGCAAAATAAAAAGCTGCGCCAGCAACTCGATAACGTGGTGCTGGCAATAATTCCGGTATACAATATAGGCGGCGCACTGAACCGCAACAGCCACACCCGTACCAACCAGAACGGACCTGAGGAGTACGGCTTTCGGGGCAATGCCCGCAACCTGGACCTGAACCGCGACTTCATCAAGACCGACTCACGTAACGCCCAGACTTTCCACCAGATCTTCCGGGAGTGGGATCCGGATGTGTTTATGGATAACCATACTTCCAACGGAGCCGATTACCAGCACGTGATGACGCTTATCGCCACACAACACAATAAGCTGAACCCATCGCTTGCCAGCTACCTGAGTGGTAAGATGGTGCCTACACTGTATGAGGGCATGAAGCAGGATAAGTTCCCGATGGTGCCTTACATGAACACTGTAGGTGAAACACCAGATAAAGGTATCATTGGCTTTATGGAATCTCCACGCTATGCCACAGGCTACACCGCCCTTTATAACACCATTGGTTTTGTGCCTGAAACGCACATGCTAAAGCCGTTCAAGCAGCGCGTGCAGGCAACCTATAAGCTGATGGAGAACATGATTGAGACGGTACACCGCGACGCAGACGAGATAGGCAAACTGCGGCAGCAGGCAAAGCAGGAAACACTAACGCAGCAGAAGTTTCCGCTGGACTGGAAACTGGATACGACCAAAGTGGACAAGATCCCGTTCCTGGGCTACCAAGCCAGGTATAAGCCAAGCGAGGTGAGCGGGCTGGAGCGCCTGTACTACGACCGCAAGTCGCCGTACAAAACCATGCTGAACTACTACGATGAGTTTACGCCTACTGTAACTGTAGACAAACCCGTAGCCTACATCATTCCGCAGGCATGGCGAGAAGTAATCGAGCGCCTGAAGCTGAACAAAGTACAGATGCAGCAGCTAAAACGCGACACTACGATCACCCTCGATACTTATTACATCACCGACTATAAAACCAGCTCTCGTCCTTACGAAGGACACTACCTGCACTCAGATGTACAGGTAAAGACCAAACGCATGCCGCGTCAGTTCTTCCAGGGCGATTACGTGGTATACCTGAACCAGGAGAGCAATCGTTTTCTGGTGGAAACGCTGGAACCACAGGCCGTGGACTCTTACTTTAACTGGAACTTCTTCGACAGCATGCTCATGCAGAAAGAGTACTTCTCGAGCTATGTGTTTGAAGACCTGGCAGCCGAGTACCTGAGAAAAGACCCGGAGCTTCGAAAGCAGCTGGAAGCGCGTAAGAAGCAGGACCCGGAGTTTGCCAAAAGCGCCCGTGCGCAGCTGGACTTCGTCTATAAGAACACGCCGCACTACGAGTACACCCACCAGATGTACCCAGTAGGCCGCTTGATGCAGGACGTAAAACTGCCGCTGTAATAAAAGTATAAAAGCCACCTCTCGGGGTGGCTTTTATACTTTTATATAGGTCGCTCTTAGTATGCGCAGCTCCTGTAGCGTTCTAACTTATACTTCAATCTCACCTTGCAGATAGGTTACCGCTTTGCCGGTAATCTTTACCCGCTCTCCCAGTAGCTCACACACCAGCTCCCCCTGCCGCTTCGATAGCTGCCTGGCCTGCATCATTTTTTTACCTAGCCTTTCGCTCCAGTAAGGGATAAGCGTAGTATGTGCCGAGCCGGTTACTGGGTCTTCGCTGATGCCTACCTGCGGACAGAAGAACCTGGACACAAAGTCTACCTGATCTCCGGGCGCAGAAACGATAACACCTCTTGCCGAAACGGTATTGATCAGGGCTATATCAGGATTGAAGTTCTCCACATCTGCCTGGGAAGAATAGATGAGCAGGTAGTCGGTTTTCCCTTTGTACGTTTCCTGCGGAGCCTTGCCAAGAGCAGTAACGAAGGCTTCTGGCGTTTCGGCTGGCTTCAGCGTATCTACCGGGAAGTCGAGGGTTAAGGCGTCGTTATTTTTTACAACCGTTAGCAAACCGCTGCGGCGCGAATGGAACTTGATAGCCTGCGAAGCATAGCCTGTATGCTGAAACAGGACATGGGCAGCAGCTAAGGTGGCGTGTCCACACAGGTCAACCTCTACTGTAGGCGTAAACCAGGTGATCTCGTAATCCTGCCCTTTTGGCACCACAAATGCAGTTTCAGCAAGGTTGTTTTCGGCAGCTATCTGCTGCATGGTTTCATTCTCCAGCCAGGCATCCAGCACACACACGGCGGCAGGGTTTCCGCCAAATACTCTGTCTGTAAAGGCATCTACCTGGTACAGTTTTATCTTTTTCAAGTTGCTAGTAGTTTAGGAAAGTATGAACATACAACCTTTACAGGCTGTACCACTAAGGTAGTTAAATCTGCTCTACTTCACCTTCCTTTTGTTTCCCCTCCAGAATACTACGTGACGGTGCACAGTAAACTTAGCCAACGGCTTAACATTGCCCCACTCCCACAGTAAAACAAAGTATAAAAGTATGGCTATGGAGATACCAGCAGGTTTTGAAAGGATGATGGACTTTGGTTTGGTGGAAGCCTTGCTAGGCCGCCGCTCCCGCCGCTTTTTTATGGGTGCCGAGATTCCTGATGGCGTCTTTGCCTACAAATCCAGACATGAGCCGGTACCGCTTTCGGAACTGGAGAAGCTGCTGCTGGTAGGTGCCTGCGCCGGCAACACAAGTTGGCACCACATGATCTACAGAGCTCAGCTTTACGCACCACACCTCTCCAATTATGCAGGAGCTGCCGCTGGACGTACTTTTCCGTCTGCTGCGGGCTTTCATACCAGCAAGACCTTTTTCACCGATGACGATGGTGTATACGTGCTGGATAACCGCGATGCCCCAGCCGCTGCCCAACGAGATGCAGATGGCAGATTAGACCTGAACGCTGTACTTGATGCTCTCAGGCAGCAGGTCCGAAAACTGCAGGATGGTCGAATAGGTGTTCCTTGTGAGGTGCCGTATGTCGAGGCGCACAATACATGGGTCGTAAACAAGCCGGGCACGCTGCTGATTATACCTGTCGGAGATTTGTCACAACACGTGCTGCTGGCCATCTGCTATATGTTACAGAACGGCATGGTGGTAACCGATGACATCAATAAGCGCCCTATACCTGGCATCGAGAAATTTAGCCACCTGGCTGACATGTACAGCGTATGGCCCATCACTTTTCTGGAGCAGTGGTCTTTAGCGGAGCTAACCGTTGAGCTGAGCACCAGTTGCTATGCGGGTGCACTCATGCTGCAGGCGATGGGTTTAGGTGGGTGGATGTTCGACGGCATTGATCCATTTAGTATGCTGGGGGCAAGTGGCAATGCGGCAGTTCCAGGGCTCGGCTTCCGGTTTGACACCAGCGAGCGTTGGCCATACCCTAACCCAACTGGCCTGTCAGGCGTGATGGAAGGCTATTGCCCCCCACACTACCCCGATATGCGTTCCGCTGTGGAAGCAATCTGTGAGCGAAAGTTTGGTAAGGGAGGCCCTTTCAACTCCGGCACTCCCGGTCCCTGGAAAGAGTCTGCCAGAGTACGAGGTGCTGCAGAGGTACACTCAGAAGATTTCAAGGCATGTGTTGCATTACAGGCACAGTATATTTACGATACCTTCGGCAAGTTTCCGGGTACGGTTCCTTCTATGTTGGTGGTTACTTACCTGCAGGCGCACCACCTCGACCTGGCGTTCTATGACAAGTTCTATAACCCGGGCTCATACCTTAGAACGCACGCCGAGCACATGAAGAACTGGCACAGTTAGCAGCTTAAAAAATTGATTAAACTTTCGATAATGGAGGTAAATTCATGCTGCTTTCAAAGCCAATAGTTTCTTTCTTTGGCCTTCCTTACTACAGCTTTTTCAGAAAAGGTACACGTTTGCTCACTTGTTTCAGCCATTCCTGCGCTATGAGTTCATGCCCTGCCACCGTTGGGTGAATGCCGTCCCATATCCAATAATCTGCCGGTGCACGAAGGGCAGCTTTATCAAACACAGTCTGTAGCGGAACAAACACGGCATTATACTCTTTTGCCAAGCGCTCTACCACTTCCTGTTTTCCCCTGACTTCACTTTGCCACTCGCTCCAATGCTCTTTTACCCTGCCTACAGGCGCCACAAAAGGCTCACACAGTACTAATAAGCTGTCTGGCAACTGTTCCTTTGTCTGAGATAACAGGGTGCTGTAGCCTTTCTTGTATTTTGCCGTGGCTTCCGCATCTTTTTGCCTGAGGGCAAGGTCAGTATCGTTAACCCCAACCAGTATACTTAACACATCAGGCTTTAGGGCCAGTGTATCCTGCTGCCAGCGCGCCAGCAAGTCAGGAACCGTATTCCCGCTAATGCCTCGGTTGTGGAAAGTCAGCCCCTTTTCAGCAAACCTGGCACCAACTCTACTGGCAATACTGAAGGCATAGCCATGTCCCATTATGTGGTTGGGATCTTTGTCTCTTCCACGATTACCATCCGTAATGGAGTCGCCTTGAAACAGAAAAACCAGGTTATCTTCTTTCACCTGGTCGGCCAATGCTTTTTCAGCGGGCACAAGAGCAAGGTGCGGCGCAGCAACGGCCGTAATGCCACCCAAGGCAGCTTTCTTTAGAAATATCCTGCGAGTTTTACTAATTGATTGCATGTACCTAAGGTAGCAATTTGAGCAGTAAAACATACATGTTTCTAAAACTGTCCAAAGGTTCTGATACCTTACTTTTGATGACGGCTTGTTAAGGCATTTTATACCTGATAAGGTATAAATACTTCTGCGTTAGGCAACATTGATAACAGCAACAGCCTTTCGTGCTGCTTTTCTAAACTTCATCTTGAATTTTGTGCTGCTCTACGAGTTCAAGCCTTTTTACTATACTGTTCTTCTTTAGTATAGTACCTGGTGATAATACCGCATTTGCGCCTATTCTTGAATTGTCACCAACTAAAGACCCGAACTTCTCTGTGCCTGTTTCAATAATGGTAGCGTTATATACCACTGATATTTTCTTTGAAGTCCTCTCGTTATAATGATTAGCTGCGATGGAGCCAGCTTCGAAATTTATGCCCTTACCTATAATACTGTTGCCAATGTAGTTGAAATGTGCAACAGCGGTCTGTGCGCAAACTATACTGCTTTTTATTTCACAACCAGGTCCAACTTTCACAGCATTATCCAGGTAAACGCCCTCCCTGAAATAGGCATTCGCCCCGATGTAGCAGTCCTTATTTACAATAACCGGGCTTTTCATTACAACTCCCTTTTCAACTATAGCCGTTTTATGCACAGCTACGCCATCCTTTATTATGAAGTCTTCCCCAAGATGTGAAATCATTTCGTTTAAGATAACCTTAAGGTGATTTGTTATCTCCCATGGCTGTAAATCCTTTAGTTGTGGAAAGGTTTGAGAGAAGCCTTGTATGAAGTCGTCTATGTGAATCATGTGATCTCAATAACTGATTTAGGATGGAAGTTGAGTGCAGATAAAAGTTGCAAATTGGCTATAACGGTGCTCGTGCAGCCGGAGCCTATAGCGTAGCAAGGGTTAAGGCTGCACTGGGTTACCTATTCGTTGTTTTTTTAGTCTACGAAGGTTTCTTTTATCACACTTTTGCAGGCAGCTACTTCTGAAGTGTTCAGGTTTCCTAACACTTTAACGATGCGGACTTTATCAATGGTCCTTATCTGGTCTATCACTACCCACCCCACTTGATTATTGTGTTTCACCTTCACACGAGTAGGATAGCTACGACTCTTGGTGGTCATCGGCGCGATTACGACTGTTCTTAGGTTATGATTAATCTCATCAGGTGATATCACTACACATGGCCTTGTTTTCTGTATTTCACTTCCTACAGTAGGGTCCAGGTTCACCAAGACTATCTCATATTGGCTTATTTCCATTCGTCAAAGCTTTCATCGCCAAACACATCATCCAGCAAAAGCTGGTCATCACCGTTCTCATGCATTTTCCTGAATGCCTTGTCCCAGCCCTTTCTTGGATGCTCAACAGGTTTCAAAATAATCTGCCCCTTTTCCAGTATTAGCTCTACTTTATCCTTGATGTTATACCTATCCAGAATGGACTTAGACAACCGTAGTCCCTTGGAGTTGCCTATTTGAATGATTGATACTTCCATAGTACTCTTATTTTATGTAATTACAAAGTTATTACATAAACGCGCAATTACAAGACAAAGTTCTATGGATTAATATGATAGGTAACTATAGTGTATAAGAAGATATTTCGTTTAGCCAACTAACGGTAGTTGTATAAACGAAACTGGATTACCGAATATACATTATTCCACTCTACTAATATTGGACCTCCAAGAAAACTTAAGCCCCTGAAAGTATAAAAGCCACCCCGCAATGGAGTGGCTTTCTGATTTTCTGGATAAGGAAGAACTAAATTTCTAAGCTTTCAAGTAGGCAGAGTACATCCAGACTGTTTTTTCCTGCTCCCGGATATAATCGCTCATTAAGGCATTTGTACCCTCATCCTCGGCATCTTCGGACAGAGCCAGCAGTTCACGCTCATTTTCGATAAGTATTCTGAAGCCATTCAGCACTTCTTGCACCGCCTGGTTGCCTTCCGAAACGTTAGCAACTTCTTTAATAGTAGAGCGTTCCAAATACGTGCTGAAAGAATGGTAAGGCGTATGTCCCAGAGTTAGGATTCGCTCCGCAATCTCATCAATTTTCTGAATAGCATCTGTGTAGAGTTCTTCGAACTTGGCATGAAGCTCAAAGAACTTATTGCCTGAGATGTTCCAGTGAAAGCCTCTTGCATTAATGTAGAATATCTGATAATTAGCCAGCAGCGTATTCAGTTTGTCTGCCAATTGTTTCGCTTTATCAGCGTCTATTCCAATCAGGTTGGTATTTGCCATAGTTTTCTGTAGTCTTTTTAGCTGTTAAACAATGTATACTTTAGTAAAACTAGCTGGTTACAGCCAGGCGGCAAATGATCCATATCATCATCCCGTGCCGCCTACCTACTTACGGGAACAAACGCTTTTGTATACAAAAACAGATAAACCGCTCCTATTCCTGCAGCATGGAGGCTGTGTTTGGCGTTGAGAGTAGCTCTCCGAACACTTCCCAGCGCTTCTCCGGGTTGTCTGCCGTGCCGCCACGCGACTCCACATACTGTCGCACCAGTTCCTGCCCCAGGTTATAGTTGATCACGTAGCTGCGGTAGCGGTCCATGAAGCGGGTGCGCTGCAGGGCTTTACCTTTCTCGTAGAAGTTATATTTTACCAGCCAATCAGCCGCCTCCTCACGTGATATCTCACCGTTCAGGTAAAGACGCGCAGCCTCGTTTCCGGCAAAATTGAGCTTGTTTATCTTGCTCAGGATACTGTAGTAGCGCTCTGCCTCCGACTGGTTGAGGCCAGCCAGCGGAAATAGCACCTGTTTTTCAAATGTCAGACGCTCCTGAGCCGGAAAAGCTACTTCTACACCGTAGTTGGCACTGCCCTCTGCAATAAGCGACTGCGGGCTGAACAGCGGGTAAATAGAATATTCCTTCCAGCCTTTTTCATTGACCAGGTGCTGCTCCAACAGCACATTAAACACATGGTGGCCCGGGTAGCCTTCGTGCCCGGCCAGGTCGATGGCGCGCTCTATGTAGATCGGGAAATCAGTATTGATCTGGATCAGGCTATAACCGTTGCCCTGGAAGTAGTTGTAGCCCGACCATGGCTTATCCGTTACAAACTCAACCTTAAAATTCTCGTTGGCAGGCAGGTCGTAATGCGCTTTGGTTCTCTTTCTGGCCTCTGTAATGGCTGCCTGGAAAACTGTATCCAGCTTATCCTTTCGTATCTCGAACTTCGCCTGATACGCAGCCCAGCGATCGGCTATACTTCCGGTGCCCGGCAAGTCGGCATCGATGGCTGCTAAAAGCGAATCGAAATAGGCTTGTTCATAGTGTGGCGGATCGGCATCGTACAGCAGCTTCGCCTCCTGATCAAAAGGCAGCTTCTTTCCCTGCATCATCTCTACTTTGGTGATGGCAGCCAGTACCTGCTTTTGAAACATAGTCAACCTTCGCTTCTCCAGATCAGATAAGGTATCTGTAGGCTGTGCCTGCAGGTTATCCTGTATCAGGCGAAGCTCCGTCAGGAACTCCGTGGCAGGGAGGGAGTCAGCTGGCTCTGCGGCAGGCTTCCATTCCTCAGGGCCATAGTAGGCATCTACTATGTCGCTGTCGTACTGCCCCAATCGCAGCAGCGTCTTTACATATCGCTCTGCCAGCTCATCCATCGGCAAAACCTTCTTTTCGGTTTCTTTGGTAGTGGTACAAGCCCAAACCGCAATAGCCAGCAGTAGTAAGAGCATTTTCTTCATAGCGGGTGAATTTGTAAGGGTATGGTTAAGAAAGCAAGATAAGGTTTTTGGGGAGAAGTGTGAGAGGTTCTTTCTTTTGAGGGGTAAGCCTTGTTACATAACCGCTATACACCGTTGCCTCAAGTTTTGAAGCTAGTACAGCAGGTTTTGCCAACATTCTTCGGCTTCTTCTACCATATCAGATTCTTTGAAATTCACATCGAAAAAGTTGAAGCCAATATCAATGGTAAGAGGTTTTTCACCTTCAAAGGAAAAGGTGTATAACTGCCCGTCAGTTGTCACTGACTGCAATTCACGCTGTTTGTTTGACTGTAAACTATCTGATGCTTCGTAGGCATAAGTAGTTACACGATAGCTTCTCCAGCATTTCATTTCAAACCTTTTACGAGGAGCCTTGTCTGTCTTGTGGCCTGTTCGCAAATAATTCCAGAGCAAAAAACTTTCAGACGGTTCAAGCGTCAACACCTTACCAGCTTTCATGAAACCTAAGAATTCATAATCTAAAGGTGTTGCCTGACCCCATGCATTGACTTCTTCTAAATCGATTTGTTGATGAAGGAAGCGCAGGGGGATGTGAGCCCACACAAGCTCTTTAGGACCGGAGTTACCATAATCCCGGATAGTTTTATAAATCTTGCCATCTTTCACGAAAGTAACAACTATCGTCTCCATATGGTCCTCATTGTTTTCGAATTCAGTTGGAATACTGCTTACCGCGGCTCTTCTATAGTTATCCTGTAGTTCGGAATACAGTCTAGTGGGTATGGAGCCCAAGTATATCCCCTCTTTTGTAGTGAAGTATTCTCCTATAAAAGACATTTTTCCTTCAGGAGTGACCATAGTGTTGGTTACAGGGCATCGACCATAGCAACCTAAAGTTGACAGAATGATGGCATCGAAAGTAGGGATTGTGTCTAAGTTATAGTATGCTCTTCTATAAAAATATATTCCTCCTTTACCCTTAATAGATAAGGTATCATTTCTCAGGTAGTTGATAGCGAGGTTTTCCCATGTTGAGTCCGCAGGATTATAAATCTTGAGAGAGTCACCAGAGACAGTAAATTTTGTTTTGCTTCCTAAGTAGTGGATTTTCAAACGACCACTAGGGGTGTCACCTTCGGCTGGTGCTACTTTATAATACCCATGCTTGTTTTCGACTTCACTGTTAGCGTAAAACGTGTAACCCTTCGGTATACAATCTTCTGTCAAATTTTCCGAAAAGAAAATTCCATTTGAGTGGCTACTGCTCACAAATCCCGCCGGCACCCAATCTCCTATCAATTGCTCCTGCAGCCGCCTCTCCTGTTGGGTTGGCTCATCCTGTTTGGCATGGCAGGCAATTAACAGGAGCGGCAAGAAGTATATTGACACTCCTACGCCTAAAGGCAGTAGGATTCTTGGGCTACCGAACCATTGTCCTTGTATATCTCCCAAGTGCGAGGGCTTTCTTTGGCATTTAATCGTAAGAAGTTTTTCACAAATATGTAGAGGCTTTGTTCAAAGCAGGCCAGCTGGCGGAAAAGCAAAGGCACAAGCGAATGCCTGCGCCTGTTAAGTATAGAGCCTCAGCCTCAGCTACACATCCACCGAATCATATACAATCACCTTCGACCACAGGTGCGAGTAGTTCTCCACAAACTTCAGGTGAACCGGGTGCTTCTGGTATACTTCCTCTTCCTCCAGGTTATCAAAGAACAGCAGCCACGACACAGCATAGCTTCTTTCGATCACCTCGCGGTTGGTGCTGGCAGGAACGCCAATACGAGCCAGCTTTATTTCCTTGATGCCTTTAAGCGTGTTCAAACCTTCTATCAACTTGGCTTTATCCTCCTCTGAATCCGGGTTGTTGAGCCAGAAGTATACGTGGTGCACAAAATTGCCTTTTGGCTTTTTCTGAGCGCTGGCAAACAGCGGCATCAGGCCTAGGGCACCGGCAAAAGATAGAAAGGTACTGTTTCCGAGGAATGATCTTCTGGATAGCTTTTTCATATGAGTTAAGGTTGTTGTACGTGGTTTAGCTGCCCTTATTAAGCTTAGGCAACCTGAAGTATAATAGAAGTATGAATTTAACTTAGAGACACTACCCGTCCCGTTTTAACTGACTCATCACAAGCAAAGGCAATGCGCAGACTGTTAACAGCATCCTGTATATGCTCTGTCAGGTCCAGGTTTTCCTGTATCGCTTTCATAAAGTATAGCTGCTCCCGGTTGCAAAGCTCCTGGTGGTCCGGCTCGTCTTCCAGATTTATCCAGGTATCTTCCTGCACAAATCGGTTCGCCTCGTCCAGCGTGGCATGATGAAAACGCAGTGCCTCTGTTTTAGTATGCGCTTCTACCGAGTCAGACTTGCCGGTTCCGCCTGCTTCTTTGGCCACAATGGATACGGAGCCTTTTGGCCCGATCACATCCTTCACAAAAAAAGCGGTCTCACTCATCATCGGTCCCCAACCTGCCTCGTACCATCCCACCGAGCCATCCTCGAAGCGGATCTGCAGCTGTCCGTAGTTGTAATTACCTTCCGGGATATCCTCGGTAAGTCTGGCTCCGATGGCGCTCACCTGCACCGGTTTTGAGCGCGTCATCTGGCACATCACATCGATATAATGCACACCACAATCCACAATAGGGCTCAGGCTCTTCATCAGGTTGCGGTGCACGTTCCACATCACACCATGGCTTTGCTGGTTCAGGTTCATGCGCATCACCAATGGTTTCCCTAGCTCCTGGCTTAGCTCAATAAAGCGGTTCCAGGAAGGGTGATGCCGCAGGATATATCCTACCACCAGCTTTCTGTTTACCCTGCGGGCAAGTGCTGCTACGCGCTCAGCCCCAGCCACTGTATCTGCCAAGGGCTTTTCCAAAAACACATGGCACCCCTGCTCAAGAGCCTTGGTAGCGAAAGCTTCATGTGTATCAGGGTAAGTTGCTATGCAAACTGCATCCGGTTGAGTGGCCTGAAGCGCTTCCTCAAAATCACTGTACAAGGCATAGCCTCCACCCAGCCTATCGTTTAGGATAGCCTTGCTCTTGCCCCCGGAAACCAGGCCGCAAATCTCAAAACCATCTATTGTATGATAGGCCAGCGCATGAGATGCGCCCATGTTTCCACAGCCTACCACCAGAATACGTAAGGGTATCGTTTTGTCAAGCATAGCTTTAGTATGATGAACCTTTAACGCAGGCGACGTAAAACTTACCTATAAATATAGGAATTATGACGAAACAAACTGCATCTGCTTACCTGCTGGAGCCACATGGCAGTATTCCGAATAACCAGCGCCTGCCACTGCTGGTCTATCGGCAGGTTTTCCGGCACAAGGATGACCTGGTAAGCCAGTTTAAAGAAGCTTTTGCACAGCACAACTGGCATGGCAGCTGGGTAAATGGCGTGTTTGATTACCACCACTACCACAGCAAAGCGCATGAGGTTTTAGGTGTAACAGCTGGTTCAGCTGTGATCATACTTGGCGGACCGGGAGGCAGAGAAACGGAAGTACAAGCAGGCGATATGCTCGTGTTGCCTGCCGGCACAGGCCACTGCCTAAAGTCTTCTTCTAGCGGTTTTAAAGTAGTAGGCGCCTACCCTGCCGGCCAGCAGAACTATGACATCTGCACAGAAGACGACAACCCGGAAGAGAAAAGAAAGAATATCTTGCAGGTTTCGCTACCTACCCAAGACCCTGTGTTCGGTGCAGAAGGTCCTCTTGTGAGGCACTGGCACGACAAAAGCTAACACAGGAAAAATGTGTGCGTAAAAACCTAAGCTTCTGCCAGCTTTGTAATTTGCAGGCAAATCCATAACCTTAAATCAAACAGCTTTTATACTTAAGCTCACATACATGAAGGGAACATCATACTTATATGCCTCGCTGGCAACAGCACTTCTTTTGCTCAGCAGCTGCGGCAGCACTACCTCCCCAAGCACTACAACCGATGCCACCAGCAATGCTATAGACTCAGCCACACAAAGTATGGCCGTATCGGATGCAGCTTTACAGGATGCCAAAACAGCTTATGCCAGCTACTGCTCTGGCTGCCATGGCGCAGCCTTAGAATCCTTTGTGGACCGTGAGTGGAAGCACGGCAGTTCTGATGCAGATTTATTTAAGGCTATCAAACATGGCTACCCGAACGAAGGTATGCCAGCTTTTGACCAAACCTTTACGGATGAGGAAATCAAGGGACTGGTCGCCTATATCAGGAAGGGAGTTCAGGAGGCTAGTGCAGCAACAGGTACAGATGAAGAGGAGTCTGAATCAGCGGACCAGAGCTTCCGACTGGATACTGTAGTGACCGGATTAGGCGTGCCCTGGGGGATGGCCTTTCTGCCTAACGGCGATATGCTGATAACCGAGCGGTCGGGAGAGTTTCATAGATTTACGAGTAAATGCCAAAGAAAGCCCTCGCACTAGGGGCTTTAGCCAAGGGATGAATTTGGTTTTCCTTTTTGAACCACTCGATGTGGTGAAAAAGGAAAATACGTATACTGTTGACACTCTTATACCTTTCTTCTTATATTTATATGATGAAAGAAGTCAAACCGAAACGCTGGAAAACTTCATCCACCTGGAGTCTACAACATCGGCTACCATCTGATATGGTGTCCGAAGTTCAGACGAAAGGTGCTGACAGGTGCTATAGAACTTCGCCTGAAAGAACTGTTGATGGAGAAAGCTGGTGAGCTGGGATTAACTATCGAGAAAATGGAAGTGATGCCAGACCACGTTCACCTGCTGGTTAAAGCCTCACCAGCCGATGCACCGCAATTTATCGTGGCACAACTGAAAGGGTACACATCATTCAAGCTACGCGGCGAGTTCCCCGAAACTGCCTACCCTGTGGACACGAAGCTACTACGCTGAGTCGGTGGGACATATTTCAGAAACAACAGTGAAAAAGTACATAGAGGACCAGAAGAACCAGTGAACCAGATCAAGACATACCGCTTCCGACTCAAACCCACCAGGGCGCAGGCTCAGGCTTTTGCTCAGTGGCTCGGTTCGTGCCGGTATGTCTACAACCTGTGTCTGGACTACAAGAGGCAACTCTGGACCAACTATCAAATCTCCGTATCGAAGAACCAGATGCAGCAAGAGCTTTCTGCTATCGCCAGGGAGGTCGGGTGGATTGGTTGCGTACACTCACAAACTTTACAGGAGGTGACAGATAGGTTGTTCAAATCCTACGATGGGTTTTTCAAGCAAGGCAAGGGATTCCCCAGGTTCGCCAAGCGAGGCCAGTATCGTTCATTCACCTTCAAGCAAGGTGTGAAACTACATGAGAACACCTGTACGGTACAACTACCAAAAATCGGGAAAGTCAAATACCGTAAGACACAGGATGTGCAGGGGGTTATCAAGACAGCAAGCATTGTCAAGGAAGCCGATGGATGGTATGTGACACTGTGCTGCCAGGTGGATATAACACCACTCCCACCAACCGATAGCGTGGTAGGTTTGGATGTTGGTGTCAAGTCCTTCGTCGTGACCTCAGACGGTCAGGTGGTGGACAACCCCAGGCACCTGTATCGCTACCAGTACCAGCTAAGGAAAGCGCAGCGTTCGGTCAGCAGGAAGAAGAAAGGTAGTAGTAACAGGCGAAAGGCTGCCGCAAAGCTGGCCAGGCTGCACCTGAAAGTCAGGAATACACGCAGGGACTTCCACCATAAACTCAGCACGCAACTCATTCGCGAGAGCCAAGCGATTGTTGTTGAACAGCTTCAAATACAGCATATGCTCAAGAACCATAAACTTGCCAAAAGCATCAGCGATGCTGGGTGGTATCAGTTCGTGCAGATGCTGGAATACAAGTCCTGAGTGGTATGGTCGGGAGCTTATGAAGGTAGCCCCCCACCATACCTCCCAGGACTGCTGGGTTTGTGGTTGGCGAAATACTGAACTCAAATTATCGGACAGGTATTGGACCTGTGTTAACGGACACGTCCTGGACAGGGATGTGAACGCAGCTAGTAATATAAGAAATAAGGCGGTCGGGCAGACCGTTTCAGCTTGGGAGATATACAGTCGCAGTAGCCAGGTAGCCCAAGAATCCCACCTGCTTTAGCGGTGGGAATGTCAATAAAGACCGCCAACTACAGAAAATATCCGGTGCACCGAAAGTGCTGGCACAGGGCCAGGGGGGGTTGCTGGATGTGGAGCTGCATCCAAACTTTGAGCAGAACAGCATCATTTACCTCTCCTACTCCGCTTTTAAGGAAGAAGGCGGCAAAACGCTCTCCACCACAGCTGTGATGCGGGCGCAGCTACAGGGTAACCAGTTAACTAACCAAAAGGTGATTTTTGAAGCGCTGCCTTACTCCACAACCCGACACCATTATGGCTCCCGACTGGAGTTTGACCGCAACGGCAATTTATATTTGTCGGTAGGCGATCGGGGTAACCACGATGAAAATCCACAGAGCCTGCAGCGCCATGCTGGCAAGGTACACCGCATTAAAGACGACGGAAGTATACCATCCGATAATCCTTTCGTGAACAAAAGTGGCGCTGTAGCAAGCACCTTCTCCTACGGCCACCGCAACATACAGGGTATGGTGCTGCACCCACAAACGGGTGTTCTTTGGACCCACGAGCACGGCCCAAGAGGAGGCGACGAGGTAAACATCACCGAAAAAGCAAATAACTACGGCTGGCCGGCTATCTCCTACGGCATCAACTACAATGGCACTATACTAACCAAGCTGAAAGAGAAAGAAGGTATGGAGCAGCCGCTACACTACTGGGATCCTTCTATCGCGCCATCGGGTATGGCATTTGTAACCGGGAACCGCTACAAGGGCTGGGAAGGCGACCTGATGGTAGGCTCTTTGCGCTTTGAGTACCTGGCCCGCCTGAAGATGGAGGGCAACAAGATTACGGGCGAAGAAAAGCTGCTGGAGGACATAGGCCGTGTGCGGGAAGTAAAAATGAGTCCGGATGGCTACTTATATGTAGCCGTGGAAGAGCCGGGAATTATCTACAGGCTGGTGCCCGCAGAGTAAGGTCAGGCTATAACACAACAAGCCGCAGGCACTCTATAGCGCCTGCGGCTTGTTGTTTATGGAAAACGTGACCCTTTTATACTTCTTCTTAGTACATTGCCGGCTGCCCCTTCTTTGGTAAAGAGGCACGGATGAACGCACGGATATCTTCGTTGCCTTTCACCAAGTCCTCTTTGCGCAGGTACATCATATGGCCGCTGCGGTACGCTTTGTAGCTTAAGCGGTCTTTCAGCCTGCCACTTGGGTCCAGCTGCCACATGCTGTACTTGGCGTTAAAATAGTCGCAGGCACCGTCGTAGTAGCCAGACTGTATCATTACGTGCAGGTACGGATTCTGAGCCATAGCCTGGCGCAGGTTCTCGCCTGTTCTGTCGTTGCTGTTATCCCAAGGGCGAACAGGGCCGAACATGTTATACTTCACATCCGTTTTATACTTCAGTTCATCGCGCAGGTACATGTTTATGGCAGGCGTAAAGGCGTGCAGCCACGCAGTAAGCTCTGCGTTAAAGTCAGGGCGCTCACCGGCATCCTGGCGGTCTATGCCTTTGTAGCGGGAGTCGAGACGGCCAACGGTGTAGCCCTGGTCGCGCAGCAGCTCTTTCCAGAAAAAGTTGAGCGGCACGTCGAGGTTGTGCTGCTGTATACTTTGCTCTGAGATGCCAGCGTAACGAGCCATTTTACCAGCTATTGCTTTCCTCTCGGCCTCCTCCAGAAAACCACCTTTGGCAATAGCCGGAAGCAGTTCGTTTACAGTAAACGCTTCCACCTCAGGCAGCATGTCTGTCAGATCTTTCTGCTGCAGGTCCTGCGGCAGTTTGTTGTGGTACCAGGCCGTAGCGGCAAAGTATGGCAGGCGTAGTGCCGCCTCCACAGGCCCCTCACGTTTAATGCCCAGTTCTGTAGGCGATACTAGGATCACCCCGTTCAGGTACATCCACTGCGAATTTTGTAGCTCCAGCGCCAGCCCAGACACACGCGTAGTACCATAGCTCTCGCCAATCAGGTACTTTGGCGAAGCCCAGCGGCCTTTGCGCGAAACAAAAGTATTAATCCACTCGGCCAGGTACTTCACATCTGCATTCACACCAAAGAATTTCTCCTTCAGCTTATCCTTGTCCACACCTTCGGCCATTCGTGAGTAGCCCGTGTTTACCGGGTTCACAAACACGATATCTGCTATATCAAGTATAGATTCCGGATTTTCACGGATGCCGTATGGCTGGATAGGGTAGCCTTCATCATCGATCTGGAGCAGTCGTGGCCCCGTATAGGCAATATGCATCCAAACAGAAGCAGAGCCTGGGCCACCGTTAAAGGAGATCACCAGCGGGCGCACAGCACGGTCTTTTACATCAGAGCGCTCATAGTAAGTATAAAACAGGCCTGCAATGGTTTTCCCATCTTCACCCCAAACTGGCTGTGTGCCGGTGGTGGCTGTGTATGGTACGCGCTGCCCTTTAATATTTACCTGGTGCTTGGTGGTAACGGCAGAGTCGGGGTTAATGGCACGGAGCTGTGCCGCTGCCGGAAGCACTATGATAGCCAGAAGTATGGCTAGTGCCAAAAACTTTCTCATTTCTAAATTTTTATACTATAAATTCAAATCGCGCCTGCAGAGGCAATACTCCACAGGCAGAATCTACAATATAGGAAAATTTAAATAGTTCTTGCTTCGCTTTTAGCTCTCCAGCAGCTGTAGTACCTGCTTGTAATAAGCTACCTGGTTTGCATCCCCCATTTTCTCGTAGAGCTTGACCAGGTTATGGTAGTAGGGCAGATACAAAGGCTGCAGGTTCACTAGCTGCTCCAGTTCCTTTGCCGCCTTTTCATACTTTCCCTTCTCAATCAGTTTGTTTGCACGCGCAACATAGTCTTTCTCCTGCTTTACCGGCGCTGCAAAACTTGATGAAGTGCTGAAACCATTTATCCTAGCCAAGCCCATAAAAAAACCGGGACTCTTGCTAAGGCCTGCCTCGTACCCTTTTCCTTTCATCATAAAGGCTATCGGAATCACAGCATAGGAGAAAGCCAATATGTCACGTGTAGCGGCCCACATTTTTTCTGTTAGCCTGGCTACCCGGATAAACTCAGCCTTTAGGTCTTTATCAGCTTTATTAAGCGTTTCGATGGCGGCTACCTCCCCGTCACCAGATATTTTGATAACGCCGAGCACTGTACCCACCGTACCGGCTTTCATGGCACTTGCAGGGTAACGCAGGTTTTTGGCGAAGGCTCTTTGGAAGTCATCTTCTGTGCCCCGATACCTGGCCTTGTTGTGCAGCTGCTGCAAGTCTGCCACACTTAGCTGCGCAAAGCTGGTTTGGATAAAAAACAGCAATAGGCTCAGCAGTTGACATTCCCACCGCTAAAGCAGATTGGATTCCTGGGCTACCTCGCTACTGCGACCGTATATCTCCCAAGGTACTGTCTTCAAAGTCAAGGATTTTGGTTGCATTTTTCTTACCTGTTTCTTATCTTCACTCTACCTGAAAGAGAGCTCCCGGGCCGACTGGTACTGGAAGTTCATCTTGCGTAGCCCTGGCCTGAGCTGGGGCTATTTCTTTTTCTGCTGTTTCTGGCTGCGTTTCCTGCGTTATTGCGTCTTTGTCAGCTGCGCTGACACCTGAAAGAGAGGCTCCGGCCTCCTGGATGTGGATGTTATTTTTGGGTTCCGCTGGCTGCTGCCCATAACGTGGATCATAGGCTTCATTCTTGCGCCACAGCGTCCAGAGCAGGATCAGCAGCTTGCGCTGTACGGCCACATAGGCCTGCATCTTGGTCTTGCCCCTTTTCACGAGCCGTTCGTAGAGAGCCACAAACCGGGGCTCCTGGAAGCGCACCGCGCTCAGGGCCGGCATGTGCATGGCCCGCCGGATGTGGGCATTGCCCTTCTTAGAGATACGGGTTCTGCCCGCGCGCAGGCCCGACTGGTGCTCCACCACGTCATAGCCGGCGTAGCTGACCAGCTGCCCCTGCCGCTCGAAGGTGGCAAAGCCGTTGGTCTCAGCCAGCAGCACGGCCACCGTCTTGAGGCCCACGCCTTTGATGGAGAGCATCTTGTCTACCCGCTCGGCCAGCAGCGGATCCTGGTAGAGCAGCTCCCCAATAGCCTCCTCCAGCTCCTGGAGGCTCTTGTCCAGGGTGCCGACCAGCTTCTGGAGGTTTCGCTCTACCTGCTTGACCACCAGCGCACCGTGATGCAGGGCATGGAGCTGGTTCAGGCACGCGGTGCGCTGATTGGTAAACTCCTCCAGCTGGCGGGTAAGCAGCCGCAGCTGGTAGATGTTGGGCGAGAGGGGCTGCCAGAGCTCCAGGAGCTGTTCCAGGCCCATTTGGGCCAGGCCTCTGGCGTCGATCTTGTCGTTCTTGCTCCTGTGGCCCAGGGCCTGCAGGTAGCGCTTGGCCTTGGTGGGCAATACGACCGAGACCTGGTAGCCCTGCTGGAAGAGAAACCAGGCCAGCTGCTCGTAGTACACGCCGGTGGCTTCCATCAGCAGGCGCAGCTCTACTTGTGCTGCGCGCTTGCTCTCCAGCCAGCGCTGCAGCTGTTTAAACCCAGCTGGGGTGTTGGCAAACTTGCGGGTGGCTTTTACCTTCACCCGCCGTTCCATCTCCAGGGTGGAGAAGGTCACCTCCAGGGAGTCTTTGCTCACATCAACTCCCACATTCTGGCAGAGTAAATTTTTCATAGCGGAAAGGGACTAAAATGGACAAAAGGTTCATCTTCCGGGCCTACGCTCACATCTGATACGAGGTCGTGCCTGCGGATGGGGCAGCCTCTAGGTACTGTGCTGGCTTTCAAGATGAAGAGAAAGGGAAGGGGTTCCTTGGGAGCGACATCTTAAAAGTGTCTAGCTGTCACACTTGTTCCTTCCCTTTCTCTTAGCTTACGGATAAGAGCCTGGTGAAATTGCACTTATCGGTATACTGCCAAAGATATGAGCTGAAACGGTCTGCCCGACCGCCTTATTTCTTATATTACTAGCTGCTGACGCATCCCGGTGCAGGGCATGTTTGCTGCAGCAAAGGTAACAGCCGGCAAGTGCAGGCGGTAGAACATAGGGTAAGATCGAACCCAACAAAAGTGAAGGAATGTCGCACCACATCCAGAGCGTCTTTGCCCACATCGACGCCCAGGTTCTGACAGAGTAAATTTTTCATAGCTGAAAGGGACTAAAGTGGACAAAAAACATTCATCTTCCGGGCCTACACTCACTCATGCCTGCGGATGGGGCAGCCGCTAGGTACTGTCCAGGCTTTTAAGAAGAAGAGAAAGGGAAGGGATTCCTTGGTGGCGACATCATCAAAGTGTCTAGTGCAAGGGCTTTCTCCTTCCCTTTCTGTTAGCTTACGTTTAAGAGCCTGATAAAATTGCACATACGCTTATACTGCCAAAGATATAAGTGCCAGGGCTTTCTTTGGCATTTAATCGTAAGGCTTTGTTTTCATGTATGGTTGTGGAATTGATTTCTTTCTCAGATAGCAACAGGATACAGCGAATTATACTTTCCTGTACAGGTAGCAACCGATCTTCTCCGGATGGTCCTGCACACGGTCAGTAGACTTGGTGTGGCGCAGCATCCAGAGCACCAGCAGATCGCCGGAGGCGGCTATAGAGAAAAAGAGGCCGAAAAGAAACAGCAGCATGTTACCTAGGGCAAGGCCCGCCAGCGCCGGCAGCAGCCCCATCATCAGTCCGGGCATGATACCACCCAGTATGTAAGGGCGCAGCGGCAGCATCTCCTGGCAATGGCAATAAGGAGTAAGGTAACTCCAGTGCACGCCATACTTAATTGATTTAACGCCACGCTTGCAAAAGGCAGCCCAGGTAAGGCCATGCAGCAGTTCATGCACTACCGCCCCCAGCACAAAGACAAGCATCATCAGGAAAGGGTAAAACAGCGTTTTTGAGCCATGCTCCCCGATGAATGCTTCCACAGCCCCCATGTTGAACTGCTCTGGCCAAAGCAAAGCATAAGGCACTACATAAAGCACCAGTATCGGCAGCATGAAAACCAGTGCCTTCACATTGGCTTCAGCAGCGGACATGGTCAGCTCTGTTTTCTCATACTCCTCTTCCTGCATTTTTATATTTGTATTGAGCAATAGTGTAATTAACGCCTGGTCTTTCTCTTTGCTTTTTGGTTGAAGGCTTGTTTTTGCTTTCAAATTGGATAGAGCTGAGGTTAAAGTTTCCGCCCTCTGCTTTTACTCGTAACACGTTTTTACCCTGTGCAAGAGGCACATTTCCTACTTCGATGGATTGCCAACTGCCAGCGCCTCCGGTATTCGGTACTGCCACGGATGTTGCCGCCACAGCTCCGTTACTCCACACTGTAACCTTGCCTTCCGCATTGTCTGATGCCACCCGCAGTTGCAGGTTGTAGCTGCCTTTTTGGGGTGCGTTCAAAGTATACTGCAGCCACTCCCCTTCCTCAAAGCTGCTTACATAAAAGCAATCAGCAGTTTTACCCGCTTCTATGTCAACACCATCGTTTCGGTACAGGTGGCCTTTGTTCCAGGGGCTGCGCTCGCCGCCTGTGGAGATGTAATAATAAGCAGTTTTATCAAAGTAAGCAAAGCCGTTGCGGCCCAAGTCATAGTCCACAGCGTTAAGGATAGTGCCAGCTGTAACTGTATTCGGCTGGAAAGGCTTTGTTGCTGTGGTATGAACCTGCCGGAACATGGCATCTACGACATCATTGTGGTAGATGCAGTTTTCGAGCTTCGTGTTCTCAGCCTGTTGCATCAGGGCCTGGTAAGCTTCAGCAGCGGTTGGCTTGGCTCCTTTGTTTTTCCAGTAATCCAGTATTTTCTGATAACCTGGGTCTACTTTCACTTCCAGCGGGTTAATGAAGCCCATCTTTTTTAGGGGCCACCAGCACCAGCCAATGTTGTTGCGCTCCACCAAACTGATGGCCTGTATGAACCATACATTAGAGTTCTCGCCTGTTTCGCCTAACCAAACCGGCACGTTATACTTGTCGCGATGGTCCAGCCAGCCTTGTATGGCACCCTGGTTGTTATAGTTCCAGTATTTATGGAAGCTGAGCACCATGTTTTGGTCCCAGGGCGGCAACACACCACTATAGTTATTGCCCCAGCAATTGCCCTCTATGATAACGATGTGCTGCTTATCCACTTCGCGGATGGCCTTGATGATATCCATCATTAGCTTGCGGAGCGGCTCGTTCTGCTGTTCGTTGCAGCCGTTCTTATCGCTTGGATCAGTGAAGCCCCAGTTTGGCTCGTTTATGATGTCGTAAGCGCCCAGCCATAGCTCATCGGCATAGCGCTCTGCCAGCTTGCGCCAAAGCGCTATTGTTTTCTGCTGATTGGCCTTACTCTCCCACAAAGATGGCTTGCTTGGGTCGCGGTCCGAAATGTTCATATCGTTGCCTTGCCCTCAAGGGGCGGCGTGCAGGTCCAGAAGCGTGGATTAAACCTTCGATATATTATTTATATTTCAGATTGTTTTAACCATTAATAAGACAGCGAGTTACAAAATGGTTAAAAATAACCTTACCTAACAACTAAGGCTTCGTTGGGTACGGAGTGCCCACAATGAAGCCGTGGTTGCACTAACCGTGCGACCCGTTATGGGTTTTAAGTCGGAAGAGATTAGCTCTGCGCTACCTGTCCAAGGCTTTCAGGTAGCTGGCTGGCCCATTGGAGGTGAGCCTGGAGGGGTAATAATAGATACTTTATGCTGTTTCCGGGAGAGGATTCCCGCTCTTTTCAAGGCATTTGCCGCTGCAGGGGCATAGCTTCGCCAGGCCACCTTTTCAGGTGGCTTTTTTGTAGCTCCTTACTCGAACTCCTGGTAGCGGCGCTGTGTCCTCATCCCTTATGGCGGTCCCCATTAGGCCAGCACCTGCAGGGTGACCATCGTCTCCTTTCTGCAGTAGGGACACTCTAGCGGGTTGTACTCCTCGAGCTGGCGGACTGGCTGCTTTTGCCTCCTGTCCTCGGGCAGCTGCTGGCGGATCGCGGGAATGGCCGCCCCCTTGGCCGTGCCGCTCAGAATGCCGTAGTGGCGGATGCGGACAAAGTCCCGGGGCAGGATGTGCAGGGCGAAGCGGCGGATGAACCCCATTCCCTCCAGCTTCATCTCCAGCTTCTTGGCTCCTTGCCATGGTCCCTGTAGGAGAAGGTCACCGACTGCTCGTCCACGGCTGTGAGATGGCGGTTGGAGATGGCGATCTTGTGGGTGTAGCGGCCCAGGTACTTGACCACATGTTCAAGCCCCGGTAAGGGGCGCTTGGCATACACCACCCACTCCTTTTGGAACAGCGCCCTGATCAGGGACTTGTCCACCTCGGGCAGCTTTTCCCTGAGCAGCAGCACGTACTTAGCCCGGAACACGCGGCTCATGGCCTTCACTGGGAAGAGGTAGCGGCCTTTGCTGCGGGCGCTCTTCCACTTTCCCCTTACTGTGAGTCCCCCGCCGGGCACGATGCAGTGCAGGTGGGGGTGCAGCGAGAGGGCCTGGCCCCAGGTGTGGAGCACGGCCACCATGCCGGGCCTTGCCCCCAGGTGCCGTCGGTGGCGAAGGCGAGCAGCGTTGCCCAGGCGGCCTCAAAGAGGGTGTCGTAGACAAGCCTGGGCTGATGGAGGGCCAGCTGGTTGAGGGTGTCGGGCAGGGTGAAGACCACGTGGAAGTAGGGCACGGGCAAGAGCTCCTGCTCCCGGGCCTGGATCCACTGCTCCCGCTTTCTTCCCTGGCATTTGGGGCAGTGGCGGTTGCGACAGGAGTTGTAGCTCACGCGCACCTGGCAGCAGCCGGTGCAGGCGTCCACATGCCCGCCCATCTGCTGGGTGCGGCAGCGCATGATGGCCGAAAGGTGCGCAGCTGCTAGGAGTTGATGCCAGTATTCTTCTCGATCGTGGGCCAGTGAGCCTTTAGTACCTAGGCCACCTCATGGCTGGTGCGCACTAGCAGTAGAGCGTGTCCAGCGGGGAGAAGGGCTTGCGGCTCCCGCTTTGGGCCACGTGCAGGTAGACCATGGTGGTGTCGATGCAGGCGTGGCCCAGCAGGTCCTTGATCGAGACAATGTCCAACCCGTCCTCCAAGAGGTGGGTGGCAAAGGTGTGGCGCAGCGTGTGGGGCGTGACCTGCTTGGAGAGGCCGGCTTCATTGCGTGCCGTTCGCACCACCCACTGCACGCCGGTGGTGGTGTAGCGCCTGTCCAGCAGCCCCTGCTCGCTATCCTGCACCTGGCCGTTGAAGAGCCATTCTTGCGGGCGCTCAGATTGGATGGATGGCTCAGGGGCACGTAGCGGTCCTTGCCGCCCTCTCCCTGGCGCACGTGCAGCATCCGTCGGTCAAAGTCTAGGTCCTGTAGCTTCAGGTCCCACAGCTCGAAATTGCGCAGCCCGCAGCCGTAGAGGGTGGCCAGCAGCACGCGGTGCTTGAGGAGTAGGGGTGCCGAGAGCAGCCTTTTGACCTCAGGCTTGCTCAAAACCACAGGCAGCCTGCGGTCGCGCCTCAGGGTGGGCAGCTCGATGCGCTTGTCCTGGAGGCCCTCCATGCGGAAGACGTAGCGAAGGGAGTAGACGGTGAACTTGAAGTAAGCGTCAGAGGGGGTCTTGTGCTCCTGCTTTACTAGGTAGAGGTAGTCGTTGATCTGATCGCAGTCCAGTTCGGTGGGCAGGCAGCCAAAGTGCAGGGCCACCTTGGCCAGATGGCGGGCGTAGTTGGAGAGGGTGCTCTGGCCGCGGCCGGCGAAGGTGATTTTTTTGGAGAACTTCTCGTAAAGCTCGCTGAATCCGGCTACATTGGTACAGGCAGTCTGGATAAGGGTAGGCTCTTTTTATCATCTTTATGTAAGGAATAAGTGTGAATCAAAATGTAACCCTTATCCGCTGCTTTTTATAGCCAGCCACTGAAGGTTTAGTGCAACAACAGCTATTATTTAAGGTAGATTTGATATGGGGAGCAACATCCCTTGGTAAATCCCATCTTTTGTACAAAAAGAACTTGCTCTTCCCAATTCTGCTTAACTCCAGGTAACATCTCTCTTTATTATTTTTGCAGGAACCCCTCCAGCCATACACCCAGCAGGAACATCCTTTGTCACAATTGCTCCCGCCGCAATGATTGCACCATCTCCAATTTTTACACCTTTCAAAACCATTGCTCCTGTACCTATCCAAACTTTGTTGCCTATCTCAATTGGCAAACTTGCTCTTTCTTTATCTCCATCAATCACATGAGTATCAGAATCCCTTATTGTGACACGCTTTGCAATAGCAATTTTATTTCCTATTTTGATAGAACTGCAGCAATGTATCTCTACATTATTATTTATATATCCACTACCTACTTCTAAAGTTGCATTCTTCCCAATCACTACATGGGCTCCTGTGTGGAACGTAAAGTTTCCATTTACTTTAAGAATTCCTCCCTCATCAATGCCTAATGTTGAATCACTAAAAGGTGCTTTTTCCCATGCTGAACCAAAATTGAGAAAAGCTTTTTCTCCTAAAATAATCTGTCCTTTTCTATGTGCAAAAACTTTTGATTTTTTATGTATCAATATTTTGAGCTTAGGCAGAGTGCCCACTCTTTTGTTCAGTATGAAGGTTGAAATTTTGTTAGTATTTGATAACCTGACTAACATTCTAAAAAATCTGTTCATGTTTCTTAAATATTTTTATTGGGGCACTTACTATAGAAAACGCTAATTTAAAGATATCTTTTTGTTGAAAGTAAGAGCTAAGCCTATAAGAGAAAAGTCCTTATCAAAATAACTCAATCTCTCACTTTCCTTGATCTTCTGCATTAGCCTTAATAAGTTCTTCTGAAATGCTTCCTGCTCAGTTCAGAGCATCCATTAAAATGTTAGCTACTGGGGATTTTATTGATGCTGTGTTATTTCTGGCCTATGAATATATGATGACTTTAAAGCAAGAAGTAAATAAAGTTAGAAGCCACAGAAAGAGGGGATAGGTTCAAAAGCTGTTTCAAGACCTGTTTACCCCCTCCTTGCTCTAATTGTTTTCAGGAGCATCGTCACCTTGTTAGATAAATGATAATTTATCGCTTCAATAGGTCTCCCTATGACATACCAGGCCAGTGAAGTCCAAGTTTTCCCATACTTGAGTTCAATCACATAATGCATCAGGTAGGCAACGGCTACTACTATAGCAAACGTGACCGTATACACGAAGGCTTTGTTCTTCTCGGTAGCATACTGGGAGATAACCATGTAACCAAAGTGGTTGTGTATAAGGTAGACAGGATAAGTTAAGCCTCCCAAGAGAGTCGACTTGGGCAGCTTAAGCTCGGTACCTCTCTTTGAAATCAAAGCAACAAAGAATAAAAAGAATAAAGAAATAATTAAGCCGATCACCAACGCGGAGTACTCTACCCCCTTGTCTCTAGTCAAATAGGCCGCCTGTCCAGAGGAGTAGTAAACGCAATAGACAAACGCTACTAGCAGGGGCACAATCACCTCCACAGTGCGCTTTTCTCTAGCAATGGCGAAAATGGCTCCTGCCGCAAAATAGGTAAACATGCCTCCCAAATAGGGTACCTCGCCTAACCCAGCCAGTGAGGCACCAATAATAGCAAAAGGCCACAGCAGAAAAAGGGTATTTAGTCTATGCTGTAGCCCCAGAAATATGAACATGAATACCAGCAAGTAAAACTCCAGCTCCAAGAACAATGTCCAGTAAACCCCATCGACTGGATTAAAGCCAATCAACCTGGGAGCCATCGTAAAATTTGCAATAAACTGTGGCAAAGTAACCGACATCAAGGGACCGCCCCAAAACAGAGCAGCAGTAGTGGTGAAAAGAACCGCAAACCAAAACGCTGGGTAGAGCCTGGCGGTACGTGAAACAGCAAACTGGCTGGCAGTCCTGTTTTTCGCAGAGTAGAAAATAACAAAGCCGCTAATCATGAAGAATAACTCTACTCCTAGATAGCCGTATTTCGTAAAGTTAATTATCTCTTCTGAGTAGGTTATGGATGTTATCTTACCGCTGGTAAATCCATTTAAAGTATAATGGAAGAGAACCACGAAGGTTGCGGCAAAAAACCTGCCATAGTCAAGTAGTTCCAGTCGTTTCATAGCTATATTTTTTGCAAAAATAAGGACATTTATATTGTAAATCATCAAAACTTATATCTTTACTATCAACTTTATATAGAATTTGAAGCAGTTTTAGACCTGTTGTTAAAACGAAAGGAAAAGCCTCTTTAATGTATTGCAAATGTTTAAGTGCTAAACCAGTAATTGAGTTTAAGTCAATGATATTCATGCCATAGTATAAACAGCAGAGCAGGTCCTTTGCTGTTGTTAGCTACCAATGTAACAGCTTCTCCTTATCAAAATAACTTATCCGCTCACTCTCTCTGATCTTCTGCGTTTGCTTACTAAACCGTTTAATGGGCTTGCCTGCATATGTTCTTCTGAAATGCTTTCGGCTCGACTGCTCGTACAGCCGTGTCTGAGCCAAAGGCATTTTCATTAAGCCTGAACAGCTTCCAGTTCTTTTAACTGTAGGTCTGGCTTTCATACAGGCAGCCTGTAATGGAATTACGGTGCAAGAGCTTTGCCCCTACTGAATAGAGCTTTCTGCTCCGCTTGCATGTGTGCGGGCACAGTAACCAGCTGCACCCTATAGTTTATCGGTGTGCAGTTGTGGGTATAGTCCAGTTCAAGGTAAGGACTACCTGTGCGGGTTTTAACGCTATGCTGATGCTGACTATCTTTTGGCCACTCCTGCTCCAGGTCATAACCCCATTCTTGTTTTGTTGGGTTTCAGTCTTAGCAAGGTAGACGGGCGGTGCTGTACCTAACTTTAAGGAAGTCCTTAAACTTGCTGAGGTAGGCGCACTCAATACCCTATGATCTGCCTTAGTGTACTTGTTTATGTAGGCTTGGTAGTACTGCACAAAATTTACTGTGCCCTGATTTTTGGAGGAAAGTTTTAAAGCCCCGTCAGCAGTTCCTCTGTGCGTTTGGCTTTGATGCGTTATGCAAGCTCCAGAACGGTACTGTTAGACTGCCTCTCCTGCTTGTCCCTTAGCTTGCCTAACAGGTACAGTTCCAGGAACTCAAAATCCCTTACCCCTCATAGTAGAAATCCAGGTACAGGCTCAGGTTGCCGTTCTTCAGCTTTTTCTCCCTGAGATTTACAGGCTCCTTTGCAGTTTGTTTTTCCCTTGCATAGCTCTTGTATTCCTTTGCTATCCAATATAATAATTTATACTAAATGGAGTTACAAGCGAGTTACAAACTGGTTAAAAAAAAACATCAAAACAAGGGAAAAAGCGGAGTATATTCAGGAAGGGCTATAAAAGCAAAAACCCTCTTGGAATATCATTTAAGCGGGTTTTTCAGTATATCTGCTTTGGCAAATATAATAAGTTAAGTACCAAGATAAGGTACATGTTGTTGGCCTTGCACCAGGCCAGCAGGCTGTCAGTCATAGCAAAGCCCTTCTCCAGCCATGTGTTCTGCCCCTTCACCGGCTCCTGCTCCACAGGCAAGGTATAGAGGTTGCAGTGCATTGGCAGGCGCACCGAGTTAAAGCCCCAGGCAGCCATAGAGTCGATATCTATTTTGCTCGTATGGTTCGAAAGCCAGGCGCTGTAGAATTCCTCTGTTTTCTCTGGCCCTATCAGTTCCTGTACCTTTGCCTTTATCACGTGCTGCTGGCCGGCTACATCGCCTGTGCGCAGCATGTAACCCTCCTGCAATATCCAACTACCCAGGCCCATGCCTCGCAGTATTACTTCCTCCCCTTTACCATCTACTATTTTTTTGCCTTCGGCCTTCAGATAGCCCTGGCTGTTTGCGTGTATCGTGCTGATACAGCTAAAAAGCAGCAGCAGACCAAATCGCTTGAGTAAATGCTTTGCCATAGTATAGAGGAGGTGAACAGTTGGTTGATTGCGTACTTAAGTTAACGTGAACACGGGACTTAGGCATATATTCTAGCCGGCTTAAAGCTACTAGTCTGGTCCAGAGATGTGTATGCGGTAAGGCCGGAGAGAATCTGGGCTAGGGCGTTCAAAGGATTTCAGTGGCGGGTGTGGTCGATGTCACAGACTCCTCATCAGAATATCATTGACGGCCTCGATGCTGCCCCGCTTGAGCAGGTTTAGCTTATCCTGTAGCGTAAGGAGCATGTTTTTCATGTTGCGCCGCACTTTGGTCACCAGGTGCAAGCCCTCTTCGAGCAGCTCCTCGAAAAGGGAAGTGAGATAGCCTTTATCGCCATAACACTTGCCTTTGAGCCCGGAGAGCAGGAAGCTGAGCACCTTCGGGTTATTGTCGGCCACGTTAGCCGGAGTGATCAGGAAGCGCACCAGCTGACTGTGCTCGTTGGTGACCAGGTGCAGCTTGAGGCCGTAGAACCAGCCGGTGGATCCCTTGCCCCGGCTAGCCATGTCGGCAAAGACCCTGTGGGAGTGGATGCGGCGGTTGTCGCAGACAGGCAGCTTCTTGGAGTCGATGTCGTAATGGTCGCTTCTTTGCCAGAGGCCTGCTCGGTAGTGGGCCAGCAGAAAAGCGTGCAGCAGCGCCTGCCTGGCCAGTTCCAAGAAGTGTGTATACGAGACGGCCCGGGGGAAATAGCTTCTCAGCTCTCCCAGCACCAGGCGCTCATAGTAGTACTCAAAGCACTTGAAGCCCGACAAGTGGTAAAGGACGAGGATGGTGAGCACCTCGCTTTCCGAAAGGGAGGGCTTGCGGCCTGCCGGGTGGCGCGGCGCGAGTCCCTCGGGTAAGGGATGGGTAGTAAGGTACTCCTTCACCTGAAGGCAGAAATCATCAATTTCGCAGAACACTTCCACGACTTTGGTAGTATCTATGATAAAGCACATAAGGCGAAGGGGTAGGTGAAATAATGGCTGTTATTTCTACCTGCCCCTTAGCCTTCTTGTTTATACGAAATACTGATTTTTACTTAGTGAATTCCCGAGTTCACGTTAAGTTAAGCATTTACAACCTATTGTCACAACCACTAGCGGCAAAGAAAATCAGAGGCTAGACTAAACAAATGCTTTCAAGTCGCTGAACTGCTCAATCTCATCCACCTCTGCCTGCACATTTCCAAAGCCATACTTTGCGAGGATGAAGGGAACCTCGGCTTTTACACTGGCATCATAGTCGCCTTGGGTGTCGCCGATGTACACAGGACGCTGCAGGCTGTTTCTGTGCACGATACCTTTGATGTTTTCACCTTTTGGCAAATGCTTGTCCCCAAAGCAAGCAACGTCAGTGAAGTATGGCTGCAGGTTAAAAAAGCGTAGAAAGGTTTCTATGTAGCCGCTTTGGCAATTGCTTACAATAAACAGCCTGTATTTAGAGCACAGTAGCTCCAGTGTTTCCATTAGCTCTGGGTAAAGCTCCCCACCTCTATTCTGCAGGTACTCCAGCTCTATCTTACCTGCTACAGCCTGTAGCTGCTGACGCTGCTCGTTGTTCAGGCTCGGGAAAAGTTTATCGTATATGGCGTTATAGGGCATCCCGGCAGTATCGCGAATATCCTGGCGGGTTAGGGAAACATCTTTTAGCTCCAGCTGCTCTATGGCAGCATTCCAGGCGTCGGCAATAGTTTGTGTTGAATCCCACAAAGTGCCGTCGAGGTCGAAGATCAGACCATCAAATTGTGCTTTATAATTCATGTGCTTTCAAGTTCAGGTATAAAGAAGCAGCTCATTTATACTGCATAGCAAGGTAAACTTTACCTGCGCCACACATGCTGCCTCCGCAAATTAAGCACAGCACCTCGCTAATAAAAAACTATCCATCTCTGCAGCATCACTAACCAAACCCTTTTCCTGTACTTTTCTAACAAGCAACCCAGGTCAACCTCTCTAAATTACTGATCCACTTGGGGCGATCAAGCTGAAAGCAGCTTGTTAGACCAGACCAAGATAGGCCACATAACATTTACAACCAATTACTTAAACCGAACACAAGCTACTTTCCAACTCTAAAACTCATTTACATCAAGCACTAAGCAAGATCGATACATACCATAAATAAATAGAACTTAATAAACAGGCAACTATATCAAAAAATTTGGGGCTGCGGCACGTGATCATACTTCCTTTAAAAATGTACAAAGCCACTCATAAAGTTAACCCCTGGCAGAACATGTCAGGGGTTAACTTTATGAGCGCAACCTTCATAAAACTCCACCCTAGTTGCAGGAGGAGTTGATTATAGCACTAACAGTTTTAGGTAATGGATTTCACGAGCTCCAAAACTCGGGCTAGATGAGTGAATTATAGAAACTAATGATAGACATGAGCTGGTGGGGCTTTTCATAGCTCAAGTTACGCTCTCGCACAAACTTCCTCACTTCCCTTGACTTATTGCCAAACAGCGCATGCAGGTCCTTGCGCACGTTCCTAAGCGTAACAATCTCTCCATTGGGCAGCAGCACATAATACAGGGCTTTAATCTGGTCTATCCACTCACTGCCCGGCACATAATACTCCGATCCATAGGCGGCATTGTTAGCATAAAGCGGCGACATACGGGAAGGATCTTTGCGGATGTAATCTTCACGCATAATCAGGGTATAAGAGCCTTGGTTTAGTTCCTCAAAAAATGTCGGCTTTTTGAAATCTGAGTAGTCCCGGCCCATGTCCCACATCAGGGACCTGAAGGTGTAGGACCTTCCGCTAGGCTCTTCCTGTGCAATGAAATATTGGACATTTACAGGAGTAAAAGAACTTCTGGTACCGTCCTCATTTTGTACACTTACAACCTCTTGCGTACGGTAAAACGTAATGGGCCCAAAGATGGTATCGCCAGAAGTTAGTACAACTTTGCCAGAAGGCCACTCCTGCACATCAATGGAAGGTCTGTATTGCGCATCCACGTCACGGGGCAATAAATAAACAGACAGTGAAGTAATTAGCAGTAAAACTGCCGCAAAAGTATTGTTTTTCATAGTTTTCAGTAGCGATTATTATACAATTTGATTCAGCAAACACAACCGTTTCCCACAGTTACCCCCTCACACACAACACGTTATACATTTTGTATGATTTTCAGAGATAAAGGTTGCCTGATTGCCAAGTCTTATCCGCCTAAAAACTAAAAAACCTGCACAAAAGACTTTAGCAGCCTCCTGTGCAGGTAAAATTATTTACAAAGTATTTTCAAAAGCTATCCCTAACTCAAGCAAATCCAGGTAGCCATACAGATCATATTATTTATTAATCGACATGTTCTTTAGTATCTCATGTCCAAGCTTATCGCGCTTGGTAGTCAGATACTTCTGGTTATGTTCGTTTGGAACTACCTCAATTGGCACACGCTCCACCACTTCTAAGCCGTAGCCCATCAAACCGGTTCGCTTGCGGGGATTATTAGAGATAAGGCGCATTTTAGTAATGCCAAGGTCGCGTAGAATTTGCGCTCCCACACCATAATCGCGCTCATCCATATCAAAGCCAAGCTCCAGGTTTGCTTCCACTGTGTCTAGCCCCTGCTCCTGTAGCTTGTAAGCCTTCAATTTGTTTATCAGACCAATACCGCGGCCCTCCTGGTTCATGTACACAACTACTCCTTTGCCCTCGCGCTCAATCATGCGCATGGCTTCATGTAGTTGTGGGCCACAGTCGCAGCGGCAGGAACCGAAAATATCACCGGTAACACACGAAGAGTGTACGCGCACCATTACCGGCTCATTCTCTTCCCAAGTGCCTTTCACCAAAGCCAAGTGCTTGGCACCGCTGCTGATCTGGGTAAAGGCATACAGGTCGAAATCACCGTAGTCTGTTGGCAACTGTACTACAATCTCACGGTCGATCAGGCTTTCCTTCTTCAGGCGGTAGGCAATCAGGTCCTTGATGGAGATTAATTTCAGGTCGAAGCGCTCTGCTACTTTTACCAGATCCGGCAGACGGGCCATAGTGCCGTCTTCGTTCATGATCTCGATAAGCACACCGGCAGGTGCCAGTCCGGCCAGCCTGGCAAGGTCTACAGCAGCCTCTGTATGGCCGGCACGACGCAACACGCCTTCCTTTTTAGCCTTGAGCGGGAATATATGGCCGGGCTTGCCCAGTGAATGTGGATCTGTATTCGGGTCTACCAGTGCCTGTATGGTTTTGGCACGGTCAGAGGCTGAAATACCAGTGGTGCAACCATGCCCGATCAGGTCTACCGATACGGTAAACGGCGTAGCGTGCAGGGCTGTGTTGCGGCCTACCATCAATTCCAGGCCCAGTTCATCGCAACGCTCCTCTGTAAGGGGCGCGCACATAAGGCCACGCCCATGGGTAGCCATAAAGTTTACAATCTCAGGGGTAATCTTCTCGGCAGCGCAAATAAAGTCACCTTCATTTTCGCGGTCATCGTCGTCCACCACAATTACCACCTTGCCTTGGCGTATATCTTCAATGGCAGACTCAATGCTGTCAAGCGGCCTGATATCACCAGTTGTATTGGTTTCCATACTTATTCCATTATGCCCACACCACCATAGAGCAGTGCAGCGCTGTTATTTTTTATAGAGCGTCACAAAATTATAAAGTTTATGCCGCAATGCCGTTATTATTTATATAACAGTTCTGGAGGCAGATTAGTTGAGGAAGAAGATAATTGATGTGGCACTGTATACCCTGAAAAGCAGAATTTTACCGTGTACGCCACTTTTGTGGCTAATAAAAATAGCGTAAGTCACTAGAGCAGAAGGGATAGCGCCTATTATAATTTGATATAAGAAACCTACTTATTTACCACGATGCCCAGCAGTTCTCCCAGTTGGTTTTCGAAAGACTTCAGGTTGAGAATGTAGTTAAGCTGGCGATCCTGTTCGGCAGGATCGGTAACCAGGCGCAGCTTCTCCATTTCAGATTTTAGCAGCATCTGAACCTTAACGCGCTTCAGGCGGAGTATAGCCCGCTCAATACCATACATGAGCAGGTCCTCCTCGTGGGGCACATAAATCTGATGTGTTTCCCAATTGTGGCTCAGGTCATAGCGCGTAGAGATCAGTTCAATCACCTCGGCACGAATCTCATCATCAGCGTCGTTCACAAGATCCTCTCCTTTTACCACATAGCCTTGTTGAAGCTGCTGCAAAACCAGGTTGTAAAGCTTTACATAGATCGGCTCCTCAAACTCAACGTCCTCGAGCTGCTCCACCATGTATTGTGTTACCGTCTGCTGCTCATCTACGGGCTTAGAGCCATAGTTCACCATCAGCCGGATTACCTCCCGCTCATATCTTTTCAGGATGTCGGCATCAGAAGCCGGCTTCTCTGGCTCTGGTGCCGGAGCAGGTGGCGCAAAATCAGGTTCCGGACTTCCAGATTTGTGCTGTTGCTGCCGTCCCTGCAGGTGCATCTTGTTGTACTCTGAGATCAGTACCTGCTCATCTATATCGAAAATGAGGCTACAGCTACGGAAGAATACGGTACGCTTGATGGCATCGGGAATTTTGGCGATGGAGGCCACGACTTCCTTTATTGCCTCGGCTTTCCTGACAGGGTTACCAGCGGCCTCTTTGGCATAAAGGCTGGTTTTAAACGATATAAAGTCCTGTGCGTGCTCCTTTAAGTATGTTTTAAAGGCCGTATCACCTACTTTCTGAATGTAGGAATCAGGGTCCTCCCCTTCCGGAAAGGTCACCACATTCACGTTGAGGCCAAGCTCCAGAATCAGGTCTATCCCACGCAAAGAGGCTTTTATACCTGCCGCATCACCATCGTAGAGCACTGTGATGTTTTCGGTATAGCGCGAGATGAGCTTGATTTGTCCTTCGGTAAGCGAAGTACCCGAGGAAGCCACTACGTTCTCGATGCCCCCCTGGTGTAGTGAAATCACATCAAGGTAGCCCTCCACCATGTAACACATGTCCTGCATGCGCATGGCTTGCTTTGCCTGAAACAGACCGTAGAGCACATTACTCTTGTGGTAGATATCAGACTCCGGGGAGTTCAGGTACTTCGGGCTCTTCTTATCGTTAGATTTTAAGGTACGGGCACCAAAACCTACCACGCGTCCCGAAACGTTGTGAATCGGGAACATCACACGGCCCCGGAAGCGGTCATACTTCTTGCCATCTTCCTTAACAATGGTAAGGCCGGTAGCTTCCAGGTACTGCTGCTTGTACCCTGCTTTAAGCGCGGAATCGGTCAGGTCTGTCCATTCATCAAGGCTGTAGCCCAACTCGAACTTTCGGATGGTGTTTGCGCTCAGCCCCCGCTGTTTTAAATAAGACTGCCCTATACTCCCCTGCTCATGTTCGTGCAGGCGCTGCTGGTAATGTTTGGCGGCAAAATCAGAAACAATAAACAGGCTGTCGCGCTCGCTCTGCTCCCGGGCATACTCCGGGTCGTGCTGCTCTTCTGGTATCTCGATGCTATACTTTTTGGCCAGATACTTAATGGCCTCCGGAAAGCTGGTGCCCTCCACGTCCATAATGAACTGCACCGAGTTGCCCGCCTTGCCACAGCCAAAGCACTTGTAGATGCCTTTGCCCGGTGACACTGAAAAAGACGGAGACTTCTCGTGGTGGAACGGGCAGCAGGCCCACATGTTCTGCCCCTTTTTCTTCAGCGACACAAAATCGCCTACCACCTCTGTAATATCGGCCTGGGCAATAACCTGGTCAACTATTTCTTTCGGGATGAGGGACATAGGCAAAAAGTATAAGCAGATGACAAAGATAAGGGTTAATGTTTGAAGAGCCAGCAGGTAAAAAATTAACTTTTCCGGCTATTCTTCTTGGCTGGTGCTCATCCACAGCTGTGCAACCAGCTCCGGCTTCAAAGCACTCAAAGGCTGTCACACCTCGGTAAGCAACATTATAGCCAAACAAGCGGAGCCTCGGCAAAGCCTTGTTTCCAGGCAGGCGAGAACATGATTTTAGGCAGGAGTGTAAGAACCTAGCTAACAGAACGATCTAAATTGAAAAATCAGAATAAATATAAAATCTTATTTTTGACCTGATCACGCGCTACACCAGCATCCTATGAAGAAACGCTTTCCTTATTTCCGAAGCCTTGCCACGCTTATACTTATCCTTCTTGCCTCAGAAGCTCAGGCACAACAACTCGTCTGGGAGCCGCGCCAGGACCTGAATATTCTTCTTCCCTCATCCATAAAAGTATATGAAACCAATGGCCGCTTAAGCGACGGGGCACCTGTTCGGGCTATGTATGCTAGTGTAGACCTGCGCGATGAAAACCTAAAGCTGCGGGCAGTGGGCAACCCTGCCAGGCGGCAAACAACACTGGAGCATTATGTAGACTTTAATGCCATACTTGCTATCAACGGAGGCTACTTTGCTCCTAATAAATCTGTGAGCCTCTACATTTCAGACGGAGAACTCATAGAGCCTGGCATCCGCAAGTCTGGGGATAATAGTATTACCCGTGGGGCCTTTGGCATGGTGAACGGCAGGCCGGACATCACCTGGACCTACAATCCGATTCAAAACCTTATCTACCAGTATAACCAGCCTAACCAACCGGGGCGGTCAGCGCCTAAAGCTAGAGACGGTAAACTGTGGCTCCCAAGCCAGGCGGTGGGTGGTGGCCCGATGCTGGTAAAAAAAGGAAATATAGTGGATGTTGGTGCTATAGAAGGCTTCGGTGCAGGCCACCTGGCACGACACCCCCGAACAGCTATTGGTTACCCAAACGAGCATACCCTGGTGATGCTGGTAGTGGACGGGCGCCAGGGTGCCAGTGCCGGGGTAACCATTCAGGAGCTGGCCCAAATAATGCAGGACCTTGGCTGTGTGGATGCTGTGAACCTGGACGGAGGCGGCTCCTCAGCCATGGTAGCGGCCGGCGAGGTCGTCAACATTCCGACAGACGTGCCGAACGGCAACCGCAACAGTCTACGCAAAAACGCCAATGCTTTGGTTCTGACAGAGCAGCAGGAAAGGCCAAAGCGTGAGGTTACCTACATCGATACCGACAGCGAGCACTACACCGAATATGGCCTCTGGCGCAACACCAACCACGCCAGCTACTACGGCACGACCCTCTCGCGACAGGCATCTGCAGGGAGTTCCTACAACAAAGCAAAGTATGCCTTTACAGGTATAGCCAAAGGCAACTACCAACTTGCTGCCTGGTGGACAGTAGACACTGCCAGCAATGCCCGTTACGTTCCTTACGTGCTGCACCATAGCGGAAAAACAGACACCCTGCGGGTAAACCAGAAAACCTACGCCACCAGCGGCCGCTGGAATGTGTTGGGCAACTATCTACTTGGTCCTGGAGATTACCTCGAACTGTTAGGGCAGGGAGAAGGCAAAAAGATAGTAGCTGATGCTGTACGTTTGGTGGCTGTAGAGAAGTATCCGGAGCTGCCTTTGCGCCGGGGCGACCTGCGCCTGGCTGTGATCAGCGACCTGAACTCCGGCCTCGGAGCTGCCACCTATGAATGGCAGGTGGACAGCATCATGCAGCGTATCCCGCGTATTTGGCAGCCGGACCTGGTCGTATGTGGTGGCGACATGGTGGCAGGACAGGGCATATCGGAAACGGAGACGCTGGAGAAAATGTGGCGCGGATTTGATGAGCACATCGCTGCCCCGCTGCGCAAAGCTAATATTCCCTTCGCCTTCACGCTCGGCAACCACGACGGCTCCCGCGCTTTTACTACAGAGCGCAACGCAGCCGGCACTTACTGGAGCAAACCAGAAAACCTGCCACAACTCAAGTTCATTGATAAAAGCCACTTTCCCTACTATTACGCTTTTATGCATGGCGATGCCTTTTTTGTTTCCTGGGAGGCTTCTTCGCCTGAAATAACTGCGGATAATCTGCAGTGGATGGAGGCGCAGTTTTCAAAGCCAGAAGCGCAGCGGGCCAAGTATAGATTTGTGCTGGGCCATATGCCACTCTACAGCGTGGCACAGGAGCGGGATACCAAAGGCAATCTCCTCGAGCATCCTGAAAAGCTGCAGAAGCTACTTGAAAAGTATAAAGTACACACCTACTTCAGCGGACACCAACACGCTTATTACCCGGGCAAACGCGGTAAGCTAGAGCTACTGAATGCCGGGGCGGCAGGCTCCGGCCCTCGCTCCTGGCTCACCTTGGACAAAGCACCAGTTAATACTGTCACATTAGTAGATATCTTTTACGACCAGGACACGCTCATCTACACTACATATGATATAGCTAAAGAAGCCTCGCAGGACATGGCTGTGTTTGATGCAAAGGTATTGCCGCAATTTATGGAGGGGGTAAATGGCCACCTCATCCGCCGTGATGTAAGTATAACGAGCAAAGCTTCCGGCACTTTCTCTGCGTTTCATCAGTCCAATGCTTCTTCAACAACCGGCACGGGCTCGGCAGGGGTACAGGTGCGCAGTGGCAAAGCTTTCGTTACAGGTGAGTTTGGTCATCTGCAAGGAAAGGTCACTTCCGTCGCTTTGTACCGTGGCAGGCATGCTGAGCAAGGCCAGCTGGTAGCAAACCTCAAGACAAAGACCCGTAAGGGACGCAAAGGCAGCTTCAGCGGAAGTATAGATTTTAACGAAAATTTTAAGGAATTGCTGTCGGCAGGCGCCTTTTATATTAACATACAAACTGATAAATACCCTGAAGGTGAGCTGCGGGCACAGCTATACCCTGCCACCAATCAAGCTCCCGAGGCTGTAGCCGTTAGTTCTCACAATAGCCGCAATACATATGCCGTGCGCCAAACAGAAGCCCTTTTTGGCGTCAGCTGGCCCAAAGCGAGAGACCAGGACGGTGATTTTGTATCCTACACCTACCAGCTAGCAACCGACAAGGCTTTCCAGAGCATCATTTTGAACAAGCCTACCGGTCGCGTTACAAGTATAAAACGAAGCGAGCAGGATTGGTACGCTTTGCTGCAGGGAGCTGCCGAAGGAGAGGCTGCAACTTTCTACCACCGCATCATCGCCTCCGATGGCAAGCACATCACCTATGGCCCGGCTAAAGCTTTCCGGCTGATGAAGAGCAATGAGCCGCTGGAAGATTTTGTAGAGGTGCCGGCACCTAGTTATAAGTTTGATGGCAAAATAGCAGAAGGTGCCGGCTACGGAGCCAAATGGGACAAGTATGGCAAATTATGGCTGGCCAGCTACAACGGCACATTACAAATCAAGAATACTGATGGCACTGATGCTCCCTTCTCCCCTCTAGAAAAGGTCCATGTAAATGGGGAGGAGTACAGCCTTAAAACAATTGGAGGTATGGGTACAGACATAGATGGCAACATATTGATTGCGCGTAACAGGCATCTACTCAAAATCAATGCTGCCACAGGTGAAGGCATGGCTGTATGGGAAGTACCTGCCGGCCGAAGAGCCATCACCTCGCCCCGCGTGAACGACAAAGGAGAAATTTACGCGATGTCGCTGTTTGGAGAGGATCCTAATTACGTGCTGAAGCAAAGTGAGAAACAGCCGCATACTTTCGAGTTGATCCGCACCATCGAGCTACCGGAGCGCATCCTGGCCCGCGCGTTTGCCATGACACCGGATGGCAAGACGCTGTACTTCCCAAGCCCCGGGAGCCCCTACATACAAGTATACTCCAGCCAGGACGGCGTAAGGTATAAACAAGAGGAGAATGTTACCAGTATTGCCGCCGGATGTAATGCCATCGAAGTTGGCCCTGACAACACCCTCTGGACAGCCGTGCGCGCAAGCGGCGTGGTGCCCTCCACCTTTCACCAGCGCGATGAGCAAGGCAAGAAAATGTGGACGCTCGAGCTACCGGAACTGAACGGTGCCGAGGCCCGCGGCCTGGGTGTGTCCCCGGATGGCAGCACGCTTATTTTCTGCAGCTGGGACAAGGGAGGTGGCTTTTACAGGTATGTGCTGCAGGCCCAAAACCCGACTGATCAGCAAGAGCCGGGCGCTAAAAAAGAAAGCCCGCTCCCATGACGGGAGCGGGCTTTTCTGCCGGGAAGCTATTGCCTCCTATCTTTGTTCCTTCAGCGTGATGGTTCGCTCCACACTGTTGAAAGGGCCTGGGATAAGCCGGGCTTTACTTCCACCAGCACAAGAAGCTGCCAGAAAGATCGTGCCCTGTGCTTTTGCGGCCTGCACTTGCTTCTTTCTACAGGTGCTGCGGGAAGCCTGGCCGCTTCCGTGTCCAGAACAGCGGCCAGGACAAGTGCAGGCCAGGCTACCGGTTCCAAGCGTATCAACACCTTCCATGCCCCTGGAGTAAATAAGCCAGCGCTGTCTGCCGGGTGGCTGTATTTTGCTTGCTTACGGCCAGGGACAGCGCCTTGCGGGTGCCGACAAAGACCACCAGCTTCTTTGCCCTGGTAATGCCGGTATAGATCAGGTTCCGGAACAGCATGCCGAAGTGCTGGGTCACGACAGGGATGATGACGGTCTCAAACTCACTGCCCTGCGATTTATGAATGGTGATGGCATAGGCCAGCTCGAGCTCGAGCAGGTTTTCTTTCGAATAGTTTACCTGCTTTTCCTGCTCCCCTGCCGTAAAACGCACCGACAGCTCCATTTCCTCGTTATCCACCCCGCTGACCAGGCCGATGTCCCCGTTGAATACATTTAGATCATAGTTGTTACGCTTCTGTATTACCCGGTCCCCCTCCCGAAAGATCCTTCCCCCTACTGTCAGCTGGGCCTTGCCCGCTGCTGGTGGATTTACTTTCTCCTGGATCACTTTATTGAGGTTATGGGTGCCCAGGCTGCCTTTGGTCATGGGCGAGAGGACCTGTATTTCGGCTCCCCTGCCAAAGTACTTGGGAATGATCGCCTCATAAAGCTTTTCGACCATCCCTACGGCCGACAGCCCATAGTGCAGCGAGGACCAGGGATGCACACGCCGTAGAACCTCTTTGAGCTCCTGGCTGTAGCTGCGGGCCTCGAGCAGCGCGTCAAGGTCGACATGGCTGAACTTGGCCGGGATCGACAAATCACTGCCCTGGCTGTAGGGGTCGCTTTCCGGCTCGGCTGCCTGTCCCTGTTTGCCGGTAGCCTTTCCGGCCTTCTCACCGGATAGTCGCTTCACTTTAGAGATAAACCGCAGCTCCTGGGCGGTAGCCTCTTCTGAATCAATAAACAAACAGTCTTTCTTCTCCTGCCAGACCTGAGGGACGTGAAAGGGAGAGGCTATCCGGGGCAAGACACCCTGGTTGATCTGGTGGGCATAGGAGATGATGAGCGACTCCTGGGCCTGCCTGAACACCTTTGTCAGGCGCATACAGGGCACCACCCCGGAGGCGATCATGTCTTTGAGTACATTGCCCGCTCCCACGGCCGGCAGCTGGTCGGCATCCCCGATCAGCACCAGCTGCCCCTGCGGGGGCACTGCCCGCAAAAGGGAGGCAGCCAGGTGCACATCCAGCATGGAGCACTCGTCGATGATGAGCACATCGGTACGCAGGGGGTCCAGCTCGTTGCGCTTGAAGCCCCCTGTCGAAGGGTCCCACTCGAGCAGTCTGTGGATCGTTCTGGCCTCCAGTCCAATCACCTCGCTCATGCGCTGGGCGGCCCTGCCGGTGGGAGCGGCCAGCATCACTTCCCGTCCCTTGGCCTGCAGCAGCCCCACCAGGGCACGGGTGGTGGTGGTCTTGCCGCAACCCGGCCCCCCTGTGAGAATGGAGAGGCGCTCGGTGGCCAGCTGCAGCACACTCTGCCGCTGCTCCTGGCTGAGTGTGAGCTGCTGCTGCCGGCAAAAGGCCTCCAGGTCCTGCATGAGGCGCCCGGGATCGAGCCATCGAGGCTGGCCGGTCATCTCACTGACCCTGGTAGCAATATACTGCTCGTCATAATACAGGGAGTGCGCATAAAAGCACTTCTGCGCCGCGCCGCTCTCATCGGGCAACAGCCTGACCTTAAGCTCCTGCTTACGTTCCATTTCTCCAAGGCCAGCCTCGATGGCGGCAGGGTCAGCCAGCGACAGCAGCTCAGCCACAGCTTCCAGGATCTGCTGCAGGGTCAGGTAACAGTGGCCCTCCTCCCGGGCATGGTGCAGCACGTGGCTGATGGCTGCCTGGATGCGCTGCGGGGAATCGGCAGCAAGGCCCAGGCTCAGGGCCACCTTGTCGGCTGAAAAGAAGCCGATGCCGTAGATGTCGGTGGCCAGGCGGTAAGGGTTGCCCTGAACGATCTCGATCGCCTTGTTGCCATAGGTTTTATAGATCTTGACAGCAAACAGCGTGGAGATATGGTGGGACTGCAGGAACAGCATCACGTTCCGGATCTCCTGGTGCTCTACCCAGGCTTTGGTGATCATCTCCAGCTTCAACCTGGCAATGCCTTCTACTTCGGTAAGCCGGGAGATGCTGCTTTCAAACACGTCCAGGGTCTTATCCCCGAAGTGCTTTACAATACGCCTGGCTGTCACCGGCCCCACGCCCTTGATCAGCCCCGAACCCAGGTACTTCTCCAGCGCATTGGCCGTGGCAGGCTTTCGCTCCACGACCCTGGAGGCTTTAAACTGCTGGCCATAGACAGGATGGTTGACCCACTCCCCGTAAAAGTCCATGGTGGCCCCGGCAAACACTTTGGACTGGTGGACAATCACGGTGAGCTCCTCATGCGGCCGCTGAAAGCTGTTGACCTTCAGCACAGAATAGCCCGTCTCCACGCTGTGAAACGTGATGCGCTTTACAATGCCTGCGAGTTTTTCCAACCCGGCTGATGCCTGTGCGTCAAGTGCCTGCATATGCTTTGATAAGAAAACCAAAGGTACAACGACTTTGCTTGAAGTTAAAACCGAGCCTGGGAAAGCACGGTATATGATTTATCCTACGGCCTGAGGCAATGATAAGTGCATTCCAATCTATGCACGCACTTCTCCCCTGGTACGGAGCATGCGGTCTTCCCTTAAAGAGGCCGCACAGTAAGCCAGCTGGCAATCCCAGAGCTTCTGGATGATGTAGGCCAGGTGGCGGGCGATCTTGCCCCGGTTGATTTGTGCTTCTTTGAGTTCTGAGCCCGGAGCTTGGTGGAGTCGCCGGCCAGCAGCTCCCCGCCTATCAGGTTAAAGTGCCGGGCCAGCTTCACGGTGGCGCGGAAGACGCGGGTGATGGCCTTTGCCTTGTGCTTACGGAAACTGGCGAACGTGTTATGGTCGGGCGCCAGCTGGCCCAGGAGCCACATCACTTCAATGTTGCAGTGGCACTCCCGTTCCAGGCACCGGGAGGAGCGGATGCGGTTGAGGTAACCGTAAACCAGCAGCTTCAATAAAACAATGGGATGGTAGGCAGGGCGGCCGTTTTCGGGAAAGTCGCTGCGGCTACAGGCTTGTTTGAATGTTATAGCTCAAGCAGGATAAGTGTCTTATCACCTGGCCATTTAGCTTGATGCCTGCATTAGTCTAAAACCAGACGCGCCCACCCAAGCCCCCGTAAGAGTGAGCACCTGGTTGTTAAGCTCGAAGCCTGTGGCACAGGCTGCTATACCAGAATAGGCATTGTGCAGGGAGATAACCATGCGCATGTCGGCGATAACGGTAAGTATACATGACAGCTAGCCGGTGAAGATGAAACCCAGCTGAAGATGAACCCAGTCTCCATACTTCAGCGTTAGGATCCATTTCTACCAGTGCCTAAAACGGGATCGCATTTTGCTCATTATAAGAAAGTATGATGGCCATTCATCCGTTGATCCAGATACCTTTATTTAAACTTGTGGCTCCCAACCTTTCTCATATTCACGACTCCATAATGCCATGGCATCCCGATCATACATGCGTCCTGATTTCTCATCGATCGAAAAACCTTTACCAGTGCGGTAAGCTATATTGGCGTAGTGCACCATCGCCATACTGATGGCAGCATCGTCAATTGGGGCATGTAATTTCTCTTTGCCACGAACAGTATTAAAAAAATTAAGCACGTGCGCAGTGGAGGTATCTCCGCCACCTCCCAAAGCGGTACCAGCTTCGTTTGAACCTGCTATGCTTTCTTTGATCACTTTACCACTAAGATCTGTCATCTCATATTTTTCCCTATCTACAAAAGCGGCACCCTCGCTGCCATAAATAATGGTTCCACGTCCTTTGCCATAGGTGTTATAACCGTTACGGCTCTTTCCATCCCACTGGATGACTTTATCATCATGGAAGTTGAATGTTGCTTCCATGCTGTCATACATTTCCCATCCATCATCTTTAAAATGACGTTTTCCGGCTTCTACACGGGCATGTTGGGGAAAACTTACCTGCAGGGCCCAACGGGCTATATCCAATTCATGTGTCGCGTTATTACCAGCTTCACCGGTGCCGTAATTCCAGCCGTACCAGTGCCAGTTATAGTCCCAGGTGTCAGAAGTATAATCCCTGTGGATGGCTGGCCCCTGCCATAATTCCCAATCAAGCCCCTGCGGAACCGGAGCCTTTTGCTGTACAGGTACAGGTCCCCGGGAATTGACATAAAAAGCCACTGCTTTGTATGGTTTTCCGATTGCACCATTATGAATATCCTTGATTAACTCAATCGTATGAGCTGAGGAACGTTGCTGGTTTCCCATCTGTACTACTTTACTATACTTTTTGGCAGCTGCCACCAGCAGTTCATTTTCATGCATGTTATGGCTGCAGGGCTTCTCCACATACACATGTTTTCCAGCCTTCATCGCCATGATAGAACTTGGTGTATGCCAATGATCGGGCGTCGCATTGAGTAGAACATCCACTTTCTTGTCATCAAGCACTTTCCGGATATCAATCGCAGTTTTAGGTGTATAGCCAATACGCTCCGAAAAGCTTTGTAAGGCTTTATCCCGTTGACTTGCCATTACATCGCACAAATACACCAACTCCACATTGGCACTTTTCAGCGCTACCGGTTCTATATAAGCACCTACTCTTCTTCCTAGCCCGGCAATAGCGACCTGTATTCTATCGTTAGCTCCTATGATTTTCTTATAGCTCTTGGCTGACATAGCGCGTGCAGGCCCTGAAACAGCTAGCGCAGCAGCACCCAGCATTGTTTTTGTTATAAAATTCCTTCTTGTAGTCATTTTATCTCAATATTCTTATAACGCTTTGATTTTGATATTCTTGAATGAAACCTGGTCCCCATGATCCTGCAATAGGATTCGCCCTTCTTCTAATTCCCCAAAGTTTGGCCACTTCCTATATTTGCTTTCCGAAACCAGCTTTCTGAAATGCTCACTGCCGCGTTCGTACTCTAACACTTTAGTCCCATTCAGCCAGTGTTCTACATGATTATCTTTTGAAACGATGCGCGCGGTGTTCCATTCACCCACAGGATTGATTGGTTTACCAGCATCGGCTTTGATAAGATCATAGAGTGAGGCAACCGTACGGCTACCTTCATGATTGCCTAGCTTTGCATCAGGATGATTCTCATCATCTAAAATCTGATATTCTAGGCCAATGGAAGATCCCGCACCTTTGTTGATAGCAGTATCAACGTAGTACTTTATGCCACTATTCGCCCCTTCTGTTAATTTGAAATCTACTTTTAGCTCAAAGTCTCTGTAAACATTTTCTGTAACTATATCACCACCTGCAGCAGATTCAGCCCCACCGCTTGCCAGTACTGTTAGTACACCGTCTTCTATCACCCAGCCATTTTTCGGGAAATCATTTAATCTTGCTCCGCGCCATCCTTCGGTGGTCTTACCATCCCAAAGCAGTTTCCAACCATCTTCCTTCTCTGCTTTGGTTAGTTGGTTTTTCGTATTAAAAACAGGTGCGTCACTTTTCATATTATGTTGCTCCAGGCTATCTGTCAAAATCCTCACATTTTTCCACATAATCTGTTTTCCAGGCGCCTCATCATCTCCAATGGCATGCACCTGTAAAGCTATAAAGCCTTCATGGGTCATATCATCAACCAGGTTTGCAGCTGCTACACCGTTCACCCAGGTTTGAATGGTATCCCCTATGGCTTCAATCCTGTAATGATTCCAGTCGTTTTTTTTGTAGGCACTTTGCGCAGAAGCATTCAGAGTCAAAGGATAGAGCCAACCTCTTCTTGCTTCGTCATAAATGCCGCCACTCCATGCCCGGTCGGAAGGATCAATTTCTACCTGGTAGCCATGTACACGATTATTTTGATAACCAGGCTTACTCTCGCTTCTGATTTGTATACCTGAATTCATACTTGGATCAGCTTTGAGATCCAGTTCCATTATAAAATCACCATATGTTTCCTCAGTAGCCAGAAACGAATTAGGTGTTCCCGAAACAGTAGTCCCAATAACCACCCCATCTTTCAATTCGTACTTTGCCTTTCCATTCTTTTGGCTCCACCCAGAGAGACTTTCCCCGTCAAACATTGGCTCTCCGAATGCTTTCTGATCCGGGGATTTACTCGAGCAGCTTATGATGAATGGAGCGCTCAACGCGACGACTAAAAGTTTTTTTAATGAAGTTTTCATATATATATTATTTATTTTTTATATAAACCACAGTACTCCTTCCCTTCATAACTTAGCTGACTTTTAACTACTTACCACGTTTTAACCTCCCAACACCTACTGCATGCCCTGTTTAAGGTAAAGTAGCCTTTTTTCAATATGTCCAGTGCCAAAGCCCTTTCTTTGGCAAGAGTACCCTCCCTTCTCGCAGGATAAGGAGGCTTGAAACTGTTGCTGTCAGTAGGGCACAGCCAAAAACACTTAGAGCCTGGGGGCAAAAAAATGATTTTCTCTGTCCTGCCCTGCGTATTTTCCTATCTACCCGCTTGTGTAGCAGTACCACGTTCATGATTGATTTCCTTTGGCGTATACCCCATGTAGGTATAGGTCAATACCCTTACAACTTATTCAACTCCTCTACTGTGAAAGCTTCTTGCCTGTCTTTCAGCCTTAGCCTCACCTGGCCCACTTCTTCTGGGTGGATTATGCCCGCATCATTTTGCCAGGACTTCCTCACGAAGCTGAGCAGTTGGGCAATGTCTTCGTTGGACAGGGACTTATCGTAGCCAATGCCAGGCATGTCGCCGTTTATTTCCGGTGCCCGGTACAGGTGGCCGTTTACGCGCACCGGCCCTGTCAGGCCAAAGAGCACAATGGAGATGAGCTTGGCTTTCTCCCCCGTTACCCACTCCGACTGGTTCAGCGGCGGCGCCAGGGATCTGACACCGTTACCGTCCGCCCCGTGGCAGGTCTGGCAGGTGGAGGCATATACCGCCGCCCCTTTCGGGAACTCCTTCAACAGCGCTTGCGTATCGTTTTTCACCTTCTTACTCTCGATATTGTCCAGCACGCGTTGCAGCCTTTTGTGAATGGCCACCGAGGTGTCTGCCACAAAGGCTGTGATTTGCTTTTGAAGCGCTTTCTCCCGGTCCTGATAATTGCTTATCAACGCGTCTGCCACATAGTCATTTGCCTGGTACGTTCTGGCTAACTGCTGCAGTAGATTTTGGGCGGCCGCCTGATCATAGCGCTGGAGATGGTTTGCCAGGAATGCCAGATAAGGCGCTGCCAGTGTGTCGTTGCTCGACACCAGCTGTTCCAGCACCGGCACATACCGCTTCACATTTGTACTGTCCATAACCGATGGCAGCACACTCAGTGCCTGCATCCGCACAGGCCATGCGGGTTGCCTTAGCAAAGCAAGAACTTCATCTGCCTGCAGGGCTCCCAATCCTTCCAGCGTCCAGAGCGCGTGCATGGCCTTCAATGGCTCCTTTGTATTACTGGCAGCCTGTCGCAACGCCGGGATAGCCTGCCTGTAGTTGCGGTCCAGGAGCATTTGCTGCGCATTGTCCCGCACCCAGCCGTTCGGATGGCCCAGCAACCTGACCAGCTGCTGCGGGTTTGCCGGCAGTTTTACAGGTTTGGCTTCTTTGTTTTTGGGAGTGATCCTGTAGATGCGGCCATATCCTAGGGGTTGCGTTAAGTCACGGCGGCCGATTTCTTTCTTGAGGTAAGTGGTCAGGTAGGTTTTGTGCTGGATGATGCCGCGGTACATGTCTACCACGTACAGCGCGCCATCCGGAGCGTTGTACAAACTTACTGGGCGGAAGCGTTCATCAATACTGGCCAGGAACTCTTTGCCTTCGTAGGCCTGCGCTCCGCTGGTAACATAGCCGTTTTCGTCCAGCAGGTTGCGCTTGATGAGGTTTCCGGCCGGCTCGGCCACGAATACGTTAGAGGCATACTCTTGCCCGAACAAACCGCCCCGGTACACCACTGGGCTGCTGGCGGCCGTAAAATTGGCCAGGCGCAGGCTCTCATCCAGGATACCTTCCATATACCCCCTGTTTACGCCAGGGGTGGGCCGGAGGGGGTACACCCTATTGTTGGCTACTATTTTCTCATTGAACCCGGATACACGGCGCTGATTTTTGTTTGTCGCCCCGAAACCCGGCGTGAAGTAGTCCCCCAGCACGTTCTCCGAGTTATTGTTATAGTACAGCCGCCCATAGTTGTCCTGGGCAATGCCCCACTGCCCCCGGAAATGCGTCTGCTCTACCTTCCACCTGTCCCCGGCCTTTCTGTAACGCTTTGCGGATTTGGCGTTGTAGATCCAGTTGTCCAAGGCCCGGAGCAGGCCGTTTGGCTGGTGTTCCACATTGCCGCCCTCAGCGTAGGCTGCATCCACCAGGGTCTTTTTCCCCGGCTTGTCGTCCTCTATTTCGTAGAACCACAGGCTTGGCGGCTCGGCCACCAACACGCCATCATCTACCAGGCAGATGGCCCGCGGCAACACCAAGGAATCCAGAAACACCTTCCGCTTGTCGGCCACCCCATCGCTGTTGCTGTCTTCCAGGATCACAATTTTCCCGTTCGGCACTTCTTCTCCCGTTCCTAGCGTATCGGGCATGTAGCCTTGCATTTCCACCACCCACATGCGCCCTTCATAGTCGAAGGTCATGGCTACGGGTGTGTTTACCAGGGGTTCTGCCGCTACCAACTCTACGTTGAATCCGTCAGCTACCTGCATCAGGTTTATGGATGCCTCCGCCGGCACCACTGGGGAAGACTCCAGGCTAACCCTGGCAGCTTCCTCTGCCGTCACTTCCCCGGGTGTGTTTACAACTTGTTGCTTATTTTTAGAGCCACTGCCCTGGCAGCAGTATAGCGTACACGCCATGGCAGGAAGAAGGAGCAAATGCAGATATTTCTTCATTATGATTAACTGAGTCTCAGTTGGTCTTGTTAAGTGTTTCCTCTTAGAAAATACCATAAAGGTTGCAGGAGATAATTCTTGCAGGAGATAATTCATTTCCAGGTTAGGCGCTGCTACACATTGCTGATGCGATTGCACCTTAAGTAAACCGGCGCCTACAACCCTCCCGGCTTCATGTGCTTGGTCAGATAGTGTATAAAGTGTAGAATAAGCCAGGCTGTGAATTTTTACGCTGCCACTACCCGCACTAATCATTCTTGCACTAAATATATAAAATTACAAATGCCAAAGAAAGCCCTCGCCCTTGGGGCTTTCTTTGACGCTTTGGTAAGTTTTTTAAGGGTAAAGATGTCTGCCTCCCCATGAATGAAGTACGCCGGGGTTTAATAGCGCAAGCTGTCGTTCAAGAAAATCACCCCAGCCATCATTGACTTTACTCCCATTTTTTTGTGGCCTGCAGCATAAAGAAAAAAGTAATCATCTCCGTTATACCTGTCCTTAGTGTCCTTTTCATTGTCATAGGCGCTTGCCAACTTCTACCAAGAGGCGGGGGCTGGCGTTGAGTGCTGCCTGTCGTACTTTTTAATGACGCGCATGAGCTGGCCCTCTTTCCTCGCGTCCTCATAGGGGGAGGACCCTATACCTCCAGTTTATCTATTGACTCTTGGCCTTTGGCCTTCTGGGCCAGACACCTGACTGTAGGCGTGCGCAACCCCTTCATAGAAGTTTACAACCTGGGAGTGGCCTATAAAGGCAGAGAAAAGGTCTGGGCGGGCCTTCGACCAGCACAGAGCCCCAGGAGGTTTCTACAAGGGCTATTTTCCGCTTGCCCAGGTGTTAGGACAGGTATTCGGCAAGCTTAATCCCATCGGCTGTCATCTGCTCTAAGGTCAGAAGGTTCTCCATTCAGTAGTCCTCTGTTACCGTATCGGGTGCATTAGGGCCAAATGTTCTTCCTGCTCCGGGCTGATCCCCCAATACACAGCGGCTTTTACTGGCACAGTTAGCCTTCCTGGGCTCCTGCAGCCGTTCTCCGGTTTATCCTGCAGAAGAGAGCCCACAGATAAGTAAACTGCTTCTGTTGAAGGAAGATGCCTGCAGGGATAGGTTTAGGGCAAGAATTGTTCCTGCAGGGATTTTCACACTAGTTCTGTTCATTTGCCAATCTGCTTCTGGCAATTTCGATGGATTGATGCAGCTTTGCCTGCAGCAGCTCTTTCGGCGGGAGTTGGGTAAGGTAGTCGGCCACGCGAATGTTGCTTTTATCCAGTTGCAACAGCTCTACATGTTCCTCGTTCTTACCGGTGCAGAGGATAAGGCCAATCGGCAGGTTCTCCCCTTCCACCATTTCATATTTCTCCAGGTACCGTAGGTACAACTCCATTTGCCCTTTGAAGCCAGCCTCAAACTCACCTATCTTTAGGTCAATGGCCACCAGGGACTTCAAACGCCGGTGGTAAAAAAGCAAGTCAATATAGTAGTCACGATTGTCAATGATTATACGTTTCTGACGAGCCAGAAAGGCAAAGTCACTTCCCATCTCAGTGATGAAGCGTTGTAGTTCAGCCAATATGGAGGACTCCAGATCTTTCTCAGAGTAAGTATCTGCCAAACCCAGGAAATCAAGGACGTACGGATCCCGGAATACCAGGTCAGGTGTAAGCTGGCTGGATTCCTTCAGCTGCTGCAGGTCACTCTGGATAGTGATTTCCGGTCGCTTAGAGATCGCTGTGCGCTCGTAGAGCATGGATCTTACCCGGTCCTGCAGGGTGCGTGAGCTCCACTTCTCTAGCCTGCACATCTCAATGTAAAAGTCGCGCTTCAGCTCATCGTCCAGATAAATGATAGTCTTGATGTGCGTCCAGGTTAATTGTCTCCGCAGTGCGGAGACAATCTGCTCGTCTTTGAATACACTGGCAAAACGGATACAGTGCAGCAGTTGCTTTTGGCTCCACCCAGCACCGTACTCCAGCGTCAGCTGCTGGGCAAGTGTCGTGACTATTTGCCTGCCATACTCAGCCCGGCTGTTTTTTAGTATCTCATCGTTAACGCGCTTGCCAACCAGCCAGTAAAGCAGCGTGATTTCAGCATTGACCGTAGAAGCCACTTTCTCACGGCTATGCGCGATAAGTTGCTTAATATCATTTACAAGCAGTGTATTATTCTGTGTTTCTTCCATTGTCAAAGGTAAGGAGTCTGCTATACACGTTCATGACAGGTGCTTGCAGGAATACACAACGTGGCGCCCATAGTGATTGCACAACAGGTGTTGCGTAAATATAAGAGCTAAAAAAGTAGAAGGAAACTGATTGATTAATTCCCCTACTTCACAGTGAACCTGTTTAGGGTTTTTCTATTTTATTTATTTTCTGATAAACAATACTATAAAAGCAAGGAAATGGAGCGCCATCCAATTGCTGGCTTTTGTCTCGAACCTGATCAGCAGTGCCTTGAAGCTTTCGAGCCAAGCATGGGCTTGCTCCACCACGCTTCTTCTCTTGTAGAGCTGCTGGTCAAAGTACACATAGCTTCTAAAGCAGTACCATTTCTGGGATTGAAGGCAATATTGGCCTCTCTCGGGGCAGGTGAGCAGATCAACTTCATATAAACAGAGCCTTCATACCGGCACAAGCCCTTTCACCTCCTTTCGTATCCTGTTAAAGTTTTCCAGCAGTAACTGCTCTTTTTGCTGTGCGGAGCCGAAGTCATAAAATATTGGCAGCGCAGGATACAGCTTTTCTTCTTTGTGCAGGCGGGAAAGGTCAAGGTTTATTTTACAGTGGTAAGTGCTGGAAACATACTTCCCGTTATACGTTTCGCGCTCCGTGGCCACTTGCCCCACCATCTCACCTGTCTGCAGGTGCGCAATCTTTGCCGCCGGGATAAGCGGCCCCATCTCCTCGCTCATGCTCACAGAGGCACGGTTCCTCTCCAGGCTCAGCCCCTGCTTGAGCTGCCTGACCCGGCCAAAGAGCTTTTCCAGCCAGTCCAGCGTTTCCCTGTTTCGGGCAGAGCCCGACAATACGTTGGCTGCGACCGAGCAGATCGTTTCAGCAGTCTCTCTGCCATACTGCTGCCTGAGCTGGGGTAGCTCCTGCAGGCCCAGCAGCACAGCGATCCGGTTGCTTCGGGCTGTTGCGATCAGGCTCTCTACCCGGTGCAGGTAAAGCGTGGGAGCTTCATCCACAACCAGGGCGCAGGGTAAGTTGCCCCTGGTGTTAATCAGCCTGCTCATACGGTTAAGCACCAGGGCATTGCAAGCACTGTTGATGCTTTGGGTGGCCGGGTCGTTGGCGATCACCAGCACGGCAGGATGTGCCGGATCAGAGATCCCCAGCTCAAAGTCATCTCCTGATAAGACCCAGAAGGTTTCCTTGGTGGCCAGGCGGCCGATGTTTACTTTCAAGGTGCCGATTTGCCCCTCCAGTTGCTCAAAGGCCCGGTTTTTATAGGCCGTGGCAAAGGGAGAGAGCAGGCTCTCGAGCTCGGGCTCAGAAAAGAGCGTGTGGAAGATCTCTTCGTAGCTCAAATTCAGCAGGGCCAGCACGTGCGGGAACGAGGAGTAGCGTCCCTGCTGGTGGCGGCTTAGAAAATAAATGCAGCTGGCAAGAAAGTTCACAGCTGACTGGTTGAAAAACTGGGCAGCGCCTCCTCCCCTGTCTCCCTTGCGCAGGGCCTCGAGCAGGGCCTCGGCTGTCTCGGTGGCATCGGCCAGCGTGGGCAGGTACTCCGGCTTCAGGGGATTGCACCGACTGCTGTAGGCAACAGCGTGAAAGTTGAGTACATGAAAGCGGTGATTTTTCAACATACCCTTCTTCCTGCCCAACAGGTAGTGGTAATAGGTCACGCGGGCCAGGTCCGGGAACTTAAAGTCGTAGACCATCATCGAAAAGCCTTTGGCCAGCAGCTGCCGGATAAAGGGGAGCACCACCGAGAAAGACTTGCCCGACCCGGGCGTGCCAATAAGCAGCGTGCCCCGGAAAGGGTTTACCAGGTTAAGCCAGCCACGCTGCAATCTTTTTTTATAATAGAACAGCATCGGGATATTCACTGAGTAGGGCGTACGAACACATTTTACCGGCTGGGCAAAGGACTCATTCTCCACGTTGAACCTGTCCTGCAGGAGCCGATGCTGCAGGTGCTTGGACACGTTATCCAGGGCTATGTGCACGAGCACGGCTCCTGTAAGGGAGAGCAGGAAGTAAGCTGCATCAGACAAGGACACACCGGGTAAGAGCATGCGGCTGCCTGGAGTAAAGTAAAGCAGGCCTGCCCCAAAGAAAAATGCGCAGCCCATGAGCAAAGGAAGGAAAATGTGCCGGAGCAGGTCCAGGGCCAGCTCCTTTTTGGCCTTTGTGCCCATGCTCACGATCAGGATCAGGGCAAAGGTAAAGGTTTTTGAAAGGTAAATGTCTTCGTAAATCACAACGCGCTTCAATCTGTGCAGCACGGGCTCCAGCAGGTAAAGGGCAGGAGCATCCCAAAACAGGAAAACGGCTCCCTCCACGACAATTGAAAAGTAAATAAGTCCCTGCAAAAAAGCGTAAAGCTTTTTGAGTTCACTTGATTCTTCCATCTTACTACTGCGAAATGAGGTGATAAAAGAGGGTGGGACACACCTGCCTTTCCAGGCGCTTCTATGTGCCCTACCAGCACAAAGGCCCAGCACGCCCTTTCCCTGGCGGCGCTTATCGCAGCGCAGGCATACTCAAAGGGTGTCTGCCTGCAGCAAGTCGGCATAGGCAATGCGCAGGGAAACCCTGCGCCCGGAAACCTGTTCCTCGGCCACCTCGATATGGAGCACCTTTTCCTCCGGGAAGGTGAACTTCCTGAACACAAACACGTTCCGGTACTGGCGCTTGAAGTACCCCGTGTCATAAAGCTGGAAACTGGGCTGTAGCTCCACCTGCTGAAAGTTAGTGGCCTTCACTACCTTTTTATCCTCTAGCTTAAACCGCACTTGATCGATCGTATAGGGAATGCTGGTGTCATTCTTAAGGGATAGATCAATAAAGAAATAGTCTCCGACAGTATAGATGTTGTTTAGCCTTGCCCGTATCCCCTGTTCTTTCGTAGTCACGCTATGGAACCGGGGTTTTCGCCCGAGAGCCAGCAGCGCAAACCGCGCCATGTCCTCCCGGCTCATGGCCACAGCCGGGTTCAGGTAATTATCCACCTGGGTAGGGTCAATGCGCACCCGGGTATCTGCCTGGTCCGCTCGGCTGTAGGCCAGCCTATACTGCACCAGGAAGCGCTCCCCCACAATGGTGATAATCCCCTGTTTTGCGCCACCGTGCTTGGGTTTAACCCGAAGGATATTGGCAACAGGTATGTCCCCGGCCACCTCATCTGTGGAGATATCCACGTACTGTATCGGCTCAGGGCTCACAATATGCGTGGATACGTTTTCATGCACGTGCACTACCTGAAGCGAATCCTGTGCCGAGGCGGAAGACAGCAGGGCAAACAGCACATATAGAAGCAGTAGCTTTTTCATATTAGTCGGCTTTGTTATCAATTAAATAAACTAGGGTATTATACTTTAACTTAGCTTTGTTCTTCCGGATGGCTTTGCCTGCTGCGCGGGTAGTGGTCTGGGAAATTCTCTCCAGCATCGAGTAAAGCATTTGGCTGGCGTTATCGGGTGAATCTTCAAAAGTCAGTGTCTGACCACTGCTCACATTACCGGCAAGCTCCTTGGTAAAGTCCCGAAACTGTGAGTCCGGGACATAAAGCCCCGCCAGGCCGTCGTTGTCGTAGATATGCAGGTCCACTGGGATGATTTGGCCTTCGTAAAGCATAGAGCGGATGGCTATCTGGATCCGTTGGGCACTGAAACCGGAAACTGTGCCGTAGAGGTAACTGCCTTTTTTTATTTCGTAGTCGCTCACATAGATGTCATCCAGCAAGCGAATCCTGATTCTGCCGCCTTGCATCACTTTTAACCCTTCGTCCAGAATAGCCCGGATAAGCTGCTCCTCACCGTCGGCTGTAATGGTGTTGAAAAAGGCTTTGCTGGTGTTTTTGTATTTGGTCACGGGTAAGGGCGTGGGCTCTTGCTTCTCGAAAGCCGGTGCATGGGCTTTCATCGGCTGTGGCCCCCTGCGTGAAGGCACAGGCTCCTCTCCTACCCGGCTCAGGCTGTCCATAAACAGCATCTGCTCCCTAAACAGCCGCATTTCGGTTTCATATGCCGATTCAACTTTTCGTATAGGGCGGGTTGACCCTCCAGGCACAAAGGCAGTAGCCGATGCATGGCGCCCTGAGCTGAGGCGCTGCCGCTGGCTTACCCGCTCCATAAACCCCTGCGGCTGCTGATCCGATAGGATGCGGTTATGAAGACTGTCGAGCATCTGCCGCTCTTGCTCTGTGTACACGCTGCCATAACTAGTGTCGCTGATCTCCTGTCCGATTTCCTGCATGGCCGAGTAGTCGGTCCTATACTTAAACTCGTCCTGAAAAGCCGAGAACTTATCCTTCACCTCCCGCTTTCTCAGGTTGGCATCAGGCAGCGAAGTATTAAGGGCTGCTATCTCGGTGAGCTCCACCTGCGCTTGTGCAGCAGTGGCCGCCGGCCTCATGTCCAGCCACAGGTAATTTAGCAAGACAAGGAAAGGGAGTATGATGAGCGGGATGGCATACCTGGGATGCCGAAAGTTAATTCTCTTCATGGATGATTCGGTTTAAACGCTGATCAATATCTTTGAGAAAAACACTGTCCCCGGCACGCAGGCTGTCAGGATGTAGCTGCCTGGCCGCGCTATAGAGCTTTATCAGCTCCAGCATATTTGCGGCTCCTGCCCTGCCTGTATGCATCTTGCTGCCAGAAGTATCAAGTTGCCTGTACAGCTTGCCAGCCGACACGGCATAAGTCCCCTGGTGCAGGTGGCGGACAAGGAGCAAGCCCATGACAGCCACAGACAGGAAAACCAGCATGGCCAGCACCACTGCTTTAAGATGCAAGGCACAGTAGTCCCTGGCACCTGCCTTGAGGCATAAAAGCCTTTGCTTTATGCCTCCGCTAAAAGGATTTCTTTTCGACATACTCCAAGTCCTTGTTTAGGACCGTTTTCCAGTTCTTTATCAAAAGTCCATGGGGGTTGTTTTCGGTGCGCGGCACTTCCTCCAAGTCCCCTTCTGTGACAAGAAGTCTTTTCATCACAGAGGTCTCCCGCTCGATGCGCTGTGTGGCGTAGTAGGTAAAGTGCCTGTTCTCATCCACTTTAACGCTGTCGGTTTTGATCGTCAAAACCGCAGAGCTTGCTAGAATCTGGTTATAATAGCCCTTCTCCTTCAAGTTGTTGTATTGCGCCAGCCCGGACTCATCCACTAGGTACATGGCCTTGGAGATGTTATGCTTGATGTAGGCGTCATCTGGCGGTAGCGTGAAGAAGAGCAGGTGAAACATGTTCACGTGCGAGGTGTACTCTACCGTCCGGTTTACCCCCAGCTCGGTCTGCTCCACTAAAAGCGGCACCGAGTGGTCGATCACATAGATCTTTTTCCGCTGCTCTTCGGCATAACGAAAGGCAAAGGCGCAAACCGTACCTACTATCAGGACCGAGGAGATAAAGCTGCCGATACTCACGGCAAAGGCCAGCTTCATTTTCTTTTCAAGGTTGTGTATCATAGCAAGCGCTTTTTAGTTTATTTTAAAATTCCTCCGGCCGCCTTCGCAGCTCCTCCTGCCATTGCAGAGATGGCATTACCCACACCCGTGGTGTGCACGATCCAGGTGGAAATAATGGGAATAGTGAGCATGGCCAATCCTCCCACAAGCAAGGAGACGATGTAGAAGCTGATGCCGCCCGAGGGAAAGGAAACGTAGGCAATAAACAACTCTTCGCTCTCCAGTACCGCTTTGAGTATATCAATTTCCTTCATCAAGCCATACTTGACCAGCACAAAGGCAATGGACATAATGATATAGCCCAGCCCCGAGTACAGCCCTACAGAAATATAGCGGGCAATCCAGGTCAGGTAGGAGTCCCGAAAGCCCGGCAGCACGCTAAGGGCAAAGGAGAAGGGGCCCAGGATCACCAGGATGCCTGCAAAGATGATCTGCAGGAAATAGATCATGTAAGCGCATACCTGAAAGATGCTGATCACTACCCACTCTGCCACCATCATCGCCGTAAAGTGCAGCTTGGCCATGAGCATCAGGTAATAGCCTTTCATTTTGTTAAACAGGGGTTGCAGGTCAATCCCCATCGTTTCGTACCAGCTCGCGTCACTTGCCTCACGCTCCACCCGCTCAAACTCAGCGCTGCTCTCAGAGAGCTTTCGGGCCACAGAGTCCACCAGCGCGAGGCGTTCCCGGTGTAAATCCTCCACCTGGTCTACCTGCGCGCCGTACATGCCTTTTGCCTGATCGTTCACCAGCTGCAGCGGCAGGTTCACCGCGTCAATAAACCCTGGCCAGAAAACAATCACCAGTGTCAGGGCGAAAGGACGCAAGAGGGGCATGATGCGAAGCGGCGCGTCCCCGGCCATCATTTTGTAAGCTTCCAGGCCAAAGTAGAGCAGCATGCTGATGGCACAAAGCGCCTGCGCATCATACAGAAACACGCCAACCAGGTCCTGTATATGGAAAAAGAGCCCGTCGAACAGGTCAAATATGGCTTTATCGATCAATTCACGCATCACGTCAGTCGGTTAAGTCCTGGCTCGTTTTAAAAAGAGAGATGAGCCGCCTGTAGTCATTTTGCAAGGCCGTAAGCTCTGAGATATACACCCGCAGCTGCTCCCCTTTTTTAGCATCGTCCAGGTAAGCGTCCAGAACGATTCCGATGTCTGCGTTAATTCTATCCCGCTCGGCATGGATGGCCAAAATATAAGCTGCCTGCACCCCGGCCTGCACCGCCTCAGCATTCATCGCCCATAGGGCAGTGTTGAGTTCATCAATCTTCTTTTTATACAACAGGTGGTATCCTTTATTCAGGGACCTGTCGGCAAACTTGAACATCTCCTGCTCATATACCTGGCTTACTGCTTCCTCCTGCGCCTGGGCCTTCACCCTGTTCTGGCTTACTAGGGCCATGGTAGGGGCAAGCTGCAGCATGTTCCGCCTGTCAGGTCCTTTCCTGTACTTATTATGAAACAGAATAAAGTACCACTTGGGGTTGAACTTTCCCCAGCGGGTGATCACCTCCCGCTCCAGCTGGTAGCGGGTGTTTTTACTGCTGACTGGCTGCACGCCCTGCCCCAGGGCATCTGTAAAGAGCACAGGAAGCAGGGCCAGGCATAAAGTGGGTACAAATATTGAATTCATAGCAATAGAGATAATTTACTTTTTGATTGCCTTGTACTCATCCATCAGGGAGCGGATGATCGCCTGGCTGTTATCTGGGTAAGTAAGTCCCATCGGGTTCATGGTCTTCAAAAGCCCCGCGTACTTGGCCACGCGCATCTTGCGCGTAATGGAATAGGCCAGGCCCCGCATCACGCGCAGCTCCTGGACCACATGGCGGATAAGGGCAAGCCTGTCGGCATTGTTCATCAGGTTCACATCCGTGCCCATGACAGCCACCTGGTAGATATAGGTAAACAGATCGGATGTACGCTTGAGCAGCTCGAGCTCTGTCTTGGCAGCGATCAAAAGCAGCTCGGTATCTCCGCGCGCCAGCGTCATCATTTGGTTTTGGTAGTGGCCTATGTCTGCGGCAATCTGGGAGGCATAGATAATGTTTTTACTCTGCCCGATAATGGATTGCACGGATTTAAGGGAGTTGTACATTTTTTCCTCCAGCTCCTTAATCTGCGTCATCTTCAGGCTGATCGTGGTCTGCAGGGCCGCAATCTTTCCTTCATTTTCCTTAATCTCGTTTAAGGCCGCCTGCTGGGCTGTGTGGTTGACAACAAGTGTGGAGACGACTGCTGGGTCAAAAACAAGCTGCTGGGCTAGTACATGCCCTGTTACCAGGCCCAGAAAGCTAAGCGTGCAGAGGTACTTTTTCATAGCTGCGTTGCAAAATCAGGTAAGCAAATTCATGTAGCTTGAGGCCCGAGGCCCTGAAGTCTGTGACAAATCTTTCCAGGGCCTGCCTAAAATCCCCATACTTGCTCAGGTATACTTGCATAGCCTCTTTTTCCTGGCGCTCGGTGGTAAAGGTCAGGTACTCTTCCAGCGATACCTCCACCCCGTATACCTCGCCGGTGGCCCCGCGCTTGATGTATACTTCCTTGAAGCGGCCCCGCCCTTCTTTATTGTCGAGGCTGTTGATAGTGAATATCTTCTTGCGCTCCACCTCATTGATAGAGAGCAGCGCGGCGATCTCATCGAAGTTGTCGCGAAACTTGGTCTGGTCCAGAAGGCAGATGGTATCGGAGTTGTTGATGATCGAGTTCTTGACCACCGCGTTGCCGATGATATCATCCAGCTCCTGGGTCACCACCACGGCTTCGCCCCAGAACTTGCGGACCGTTTTATAGACGTAGAGGATATAGCCGGCCATCAGCGGGGAGGCAATGGCCTTCCAGGCCTCCTCGATGATGAGCGCCTTACGGTTCTTTTTGTGGCGCATCTTCTGCAGGAACACATCCATGATGATCAGGGTGGTGATCGGGAAAAGGATCTTATGCTCCTTGATAGCGTCTATTTCAAAGACAATAAAGGGCTCATCAAACAGGGACTCATCCAGCTGGTTGTTCAGGATCTGTCCGTAGGCTTGCCCCTTGCAGAACTTTTTTAAAATAAAGCGGTAGCTCTTCACATCAAAATCAATCGCTTCGCTGGCCGTAATCTCCTGGATGCGGGCAAGGGAGAAATCATAGAAAGACTGAAAGCACAGGTAGTCGCTTTCCAACCCGCTGTCCTGGTAGTGTTGGTAATAGGAAGCGATCACAGCAGAAAGCACGCTGTCCTCGACCTGGCTGAGCACCCCGTCCACACCTTTCCAGAGCAGTGCCACCAGGGACTTTAGAAACTCCCGCTTCTCCTCGTTGAGTTCTGCCGCCGAGATACGAAAGGGGTTCATCGTGATGGGCGCCTCTTCCGAATAGGTGATGTAGCGGCCGTGGTAGTAGGCGCACAGGCCCCTATACGAGTGGCCTGTATCCACCAGGATCACGTCCGTGTGCTGCAGGGCGTACTGGCGCATCAGGTGGTTCATAAAAAAGGACTTGCCTGTACCCGAGGGCCCGAGCACGAACTTGTTACGGTTGTTGATGCGCCCCGTGTAAACGGGCACATCACTCGTATCAATGGCAAGGGGCAGGCCCTGCCGGTCGGTAAAATAGATCTGAAAGTCCGAGGCCTCGCTCCGGGGCAGTCTCTCCTTGTAGAAAAGGCACAGGGCAGCGTCGGCGGTCGTCAAAAACTTATCGTACACCTTGAGCTCCGAGGCATTACCGGGCAGGGCGCAGCGAAAGAGCTCAAGCTGGTTATAGGCATTGCGGCTCGGGATGATGCCGAGCGAGAACAGGGCGCCTTCCACAAAATTAACGCTGCGGTCTAGCTCGTTTTCCCTGGCAGAAAGCAGGATGTTGTAATGCCCGTAGACAAGCAGCTGATTGTCCCGGGCAATGGCGGCCAGAACCCGGTCGATATCCTGCACGCTCACATCGTTGGCCGGATCGGGCATGGAGGCGTGCTTTCTGCGCTTATGCTGCAGCCTGGCCACCTCACGCTGCTGATCCGGGATCTGGATCACCTGGTTGTAGACCAGCGCCTGGCAGCCGGGGACCAGGGGTAGAAAGTGCAGCGGGTCGGCCGGTAGGCGATCCCCCAGGTCAAGGACTGTAGAGGGCCTGAGGCTGGAGGGCAGGTTGACCTGGTCTACGTCCAAGAGCGAAAGGCTCCTGATAACCCGCTCGCCCAGCTGCAGGCATGCATCACCGGCTTTGAAGTTTGTGAGCGCGTAGGCCTTGTCTGAAAAGTTAAAGGCCAGCATGCGGGAAAGCAAGGCCCTTATCTCCGGCTCTCTTAAAACCCGGGGCTGGCAAGCCCGGCTCTCCAGGATGTCAAGCACTTTGGCAATGCTGCGCTCAAAGGCCGTGAAGTCCCCGGCATCGTAGGTAAAAAAGCTTGAGCGCTCCACGTTCCGTGTTATGGTCAGGTACGTACTCCCCTCCCGGTAGGCTCTGCCGGCAAATGTTTCCTGGAACCGCTGGCTTAAAAAGTCGTCTTCCCGCCTGGGCTCATAGTGCTTTTGGGCCAGGATGTCTGTTTTCTGCAGGGTATAGCCCGCGCCCAGCACCTTTACCAGGTTAACAAAGGTTTGGTGAAAGCGCGCATACGCCTGCTCATCGGCACAGTACTGCAACACTGGGTTGTCTAGCTGGATGATCACCGAGTAGTCGCCCTGCTCATGATAGAGCAAATCATACGTATGGCAACCAATGCCGCTATAAGGCAAATGAAAGGTTTGTTTTTTCATGGTCTAAGCCTGTTTTATGCGTGAATGAGTTAGCCCCGCCACTGCGCGGGCACGAGGTAGGCCCCTTTGGCCCTTGTTTTATGGTGCAGGCCTTTTCTTTGCTGCCAGGCTGTACACCCCAGCCCGCCGAACGTGATCACCACCAGGGCCAGCAGCCCGGAAAGAAAGTTGATCGCAACCGAGAGGATCACGGCCAGCAGAAAGCCGCTCACCACGCACGCCAGGCCCCAGTAGATGTACCTGCCTTTCAGGGATTTGAAGACAAGAGGCTTTTGCAGCCCCCTGTACACTTCAAACCCCAAATCCGCATTCCTGGCCATCACCTACACGCCAAAAAAGGCTTTGATCACTACCCCCACTACCATCAGGAAGACACAGGAGCCCATCCAGCCCATCACGGCCTTCTGCGTGTCCTGATCGCCAGAGTTCCACTTGATGTAGACGCGTACGCCCCCAATCAGGCCCACGATGGCCCCCACGATCAGGATCAGGTTGCCCACCGGGTCAATGTAGGTCTGCAGCTCCGAGGCACCCGCGTCGATGCCCGCGGCCCCTTGCCCGAAAGCCGAAGCCGCCGAGAGCAGAGCCAGGAAAAAAATGGTCGTAAACTTTTTCATGTGCGCTGATTTATTTGGTTTAACAATAGGTTTGCTCGCCTGGTGGGCTCTCTGCCTGGTTGCCTGAAGCAAAGGGCATGGATAAAACTTTAGTGCGCTTGGCTGTCTTCCGACTGGGAAAGCACTGTGGCCTGGTGCAGCGTGTAGGTCGTGGTGCTGGCCCTGTCCGAGGCGGCTTTGCGCCTGGCGTAAAGCTGCCACAAGATCAGGCCCGTGTAGTAAGCGCCGTAGAGGGCAGAGATCGTGAAAGTAAAAGTGCTCCAGTTCATCTTTGTCTTGGCTTAGGTGTTTGCTGCACCCGGCCTCTGCTGGTTGTGCTGGCCGGATGCAGCGATCATGCTCTGCAGGGAACTACGCCTAATTTTTTTTTCGGCCGCGGGGCTTTGATGAACTCAAACAGGCCTTAGATGAAACAAGAGACGTCTTTACATCAATCAACTGCTAGCCAGGGCCACGACCGGCGCGTGCGATAAAAGGGCTAAACCTTTTGCTGGCAATCTGCCGTTAAGGCCAAAAAACAGGGCCTCACCGGCTCCTGCCGCACGCAGGCAGTACAGCTTCCCGCCAGCCTTGGCCCAGTCTTGGATCAGACCGGCAATACTGCTATTCACCATAAACCCGTTTCACGCATGGAAAAAGAAGTACTCCAACACAAAGGCAGGCCCAGGAAGAAGCCTGTCCGCCTGCGCAACAGGCATGCCTGTACGTATCTTACCCCAACCGAGAAACTGCTGCTTGAGGCAAAGGCCAGGGAAGCCGGCATGTCTGAGTCTGAGTGGCTGCGTGCGGCCATCAGGCAACGCGAGGTGGCCGCCAGGCTTAAGCCCCGGGAGGCTACCTTCGTGCGGCACCTAACCACCCTCTCTAACCACGTAGACCAAATCCTGTCTTACCTGCAGGAGCAGAGGGTCACTGCGCTGGAGCAGGCAGGACAGCGGGCAAAAGAAGAAATGGATCAGCTGCTTTTATACCTGGACTGCGATGCTCGGTAAGGTGCACGTGAGTAAGAATATCGCGCAGGTAGTGGCCTATGTGGCCGACAAACCGCAGGCGCGCGTATTGGCAGCAGACGGGGTCAGGACCGACTGTGTGCAGCACATGATCCGGGATTTTGCCCTGATTGGCAAGCTCAACCCAGACCTGAAAATCAAGGCAGGTCACATATCCCTTAGTTGGAACCGGCAGGACCGGGAAAAGCTGTCCCCGGAGGTGATGGTGGCCCGTGCAAGGGAATATATGGAAAAGATGGGCATCCGTGACACCCAATACCTGGTCGTCGCGCACCGGGACACGCCCCACCCGCACCTGCATATTGTCTACAACAGGGTCAGCTATAAGGGCCAGCGCATTGAGGATCACTTTCAGCTATCACGCAGCAGGCAGGTACTGCGCGACATGAGGGACCGCTACGGCTATCACATGCCCACCGGCAAGCAGGCGGTGAACCGCAAGCGTCTGAACAGCTTTGAAACAGAACGTTTTGCCTTGTATGATGCCATAGAGCCTGCGCTAAGAGAGGCGAAGAGCTGGGAGGAGCTCCGGAAAAGACTGCAGCGCCGGGGCATTACCCTGCGCTTTAAGCAGGAGGGCGACACAGGAAAGGTACTGGGCGTGAGTTTTAAGCAAGGCACCTACAGCTTCAAGGGATCCAGGATCGACCCGGCCCTGAGCTATGGCAAGATCTCCCAGCGCCTGGAGCACAACCTGCAGGCCAGGCTGCAAAGGATAGAAAAGGGCGTGGCCGGCCGGCAACGTTTCTACCGGTATGGGCCCTCTATTTTCAGCAAGACCGCCCCGGTAAAAAACCTGCCCCTTGAAAAGTTGTTTCTTGACAGGCAGGCCCTGCAGAATACATACCCCAGACCCTTTGCTGCACTTGGCCCCGAGGTGATCGGGCCAAAAAGCAAACAGGAAAACAGACAGGCTTATAGCAAGAGCATATGGAAATGGTAGAGCTATCTGACAGGCTTCACACTGCCGAGGCCCTGCTTATCAAACAGGGCCGGCAGCTAAAGGAACTGGAGGCTGCCCAGGCAAAGGACAAGCCGGTAGACTATGCGCCTTACTTTGAGGAGATCAGGCAGCTACTCCAGCAGCAGCCGGTTTCTGAATCCTCGGCTGACTTGCCGGCGCAGCTGGAAGCGCTCAGTAAAAGCATGCTGGCTCTACCCAAGGCCTTGCCCGTAGAGCACCACCATCATATAGAAGACAGCGCCCGGTACTTTGCGCTGGGGGCAGTAGGGCTGCTTCTCATCACGGCGCTGGCTGCCGGCTGCTGCTTTAGCCTTTACAGGCAAAACACGGAGCTGGCAGCGCATGACCTGAAGTATCGCCTGATCCGGCTCTATCACCCCCATCTGACCCAATGGGCAGACAGCGTGTATGAGCGCAGTCCCGAGAAGATGCCTGAGCTGGTGGAAAGGCTTGAAAGCAGGCAGCTGCTTATCAGGCAAGCAGCTGAACTTGCCAGGCAAAAGCAGGAGGAGGCCAGGGAAGCTGCCCAACAGCTCAAAAGGCTACAAAATGCCCGGTGAGGACTTTGGCTCCTGTGCCAGAGCCCTAAGTCGCTCTTTTGTGGTGGCCAGCTTTCCAGCCATGTAGGCCACGGGGATGTAGGCGCCGGCCAGGTCGACCATGTTGTACCAGACCGGGGAAGGGAGCATGATGCAACTGGCAATTCCTCCGGCAAGGAAAAAAGGCCGATACTGATGGCAAATCTCATTTTGTGACGACAGGCGATCCATGCTCCTGCAAAAGTTCCGCCAGCGTGCGCCAGAAACAGAAAAACAAAATGCCTGGGACCCAGCAAATGCATGGGGGGCCTTCAAGCCTTCGGTAGTGGTGACGTCTGCGCCTTCCGGCAAGAAAATAAGCAGGCCGCTGATCTGGATGATACCCATGTTTAGGATACTGCCGATGATGATTCCGGCTAATACTGCCAGTAGGTTCCTGATCAGTGGGCTCATGTTTATACTTGCCTGACTAGCTGCTAGTGCCTCACAGCATAAAAAGAAAACACGGATGCAAAGGCAACAGGCTTAATTTAAGCGTTTTCCTTCACTTTTGAAAGCTAACCTGCCTTTCCCCTGTGCGTTGAGTGATCTCCCTGTTTTTCCAGTTTTAAAGTAAAGGTGAGCGATTCACCTTCCACGCTTGAAAGCAGGGCCCTGCCCTACTCGAGCAAAACGCCGTTCAGGCCAACATCATCAATTTCCTTATTCTCAATTTGTCAGCAGCCACTGCCGGGAGGCTTTGCCATATCCTGCAGGTTAAAGGGGCGATGCTGCCTCCCTCAGTGGCGGGTTGACAAGCAGGAAGCATCCTGCCAAGAGGCCTTGTCACAACCACAGCTCTGTAGAGACCAGGTAGCTGCAAGGTGCTCTGCTCTTAGCCATGCGCGCATGGCTGCACTTCATTCCTCCTACCAGAAAAAATTTCCAGGCCAGCAAAAAGTTATAATATTGCCGTATAGCTTATGTGAAAAGTGTTGGAAAAACCTGTTCACTTTGCCGGCTAGCCAAGCTGTCCACTCTTGATGGAGTATGAACCTGTAAATTATTTGTTTGCCATGAAACAAAAAGCAAAGCCTAAGATGCCTCAGGCTGCCCCGGCCGCTCTTCCGCAAATAAGTGTTAGCGCTAAGGGCAGAAACAAGCTCCTCAAGCTGCAGCTCAAGTTCAACCAAAAGGTAAAGAAGATCTCTGAGTTAAAAGAGGAGCTCTTGAAAAGAAAGGAAAGCATTAGCCATATCCAAAAACGCGTGCACGATGAGCTGCAGCCCCTGATCGAGCAGCTGCTAGAACAGCGCGTGGCCCTGGCCCACCTGCTTGACAGGGCCTATGTCCTGCCTTTTTTCAGAAAGAGAGAGAAAGAAAAGCTTGCCCTCTTTATCGAAGAGACCACCTTTGAACTAATCGACCGCTACGGCCGCCATGAGTTGAAGGAGCTGCACGATAAATACGCTGAGCTCTCTTTTGAGGATAGTCAGGCACTGGTCGAGGAAGAGGCCAATGAGATAGCCGAGCAACTGTTCTGGGATGTTTTCGGCATAGAGGTAGACCTGGACGATCCTGAATTTGATAGCATAGAAGACGAGCTCGACCAAAAGGCCCGGCAAAGGGAGCAGGAAAAGCAGGCCCGCCAGAAAACCCGCAAAACAAAGGCGCAGCTGGCAAAGGAGGAAAAAGCCAAGGCCGAGCTGAGCAACATCAGCAAGACAAGCCGCCGCGTGTATACCAACCTTGCAAAGCTCCTGCACCCGGACGCAGAGCAGGACCAGCAAACACGTGTCTGGAAAGAAGAGGCCATGAAGCGCGTGACGCAGGCCTATCACCAGGACGATTTCTTTGAGCTGCTCCGACTGCAAATGGAATTCATGCAGCACGAGGGCCAGCAGCTGGATAGCCTGCCGGAAGAGCAACTCACTTATTACACGAAACTTTTGGACGAGCAGCTTGGCAATCTGGAGAATGCCCTGGATTTGTTTTCCTTTTCAGCGGAGGGAGAGTTGTACTTCCGGTATGGCGGCACTTCCAAGCAAATGGATCAGAAATTCAGCAAGGAAAAGAAAGAGATCCTCTTAGATATTGAGTTCATGAAAGAGGAGCTGAAGATCCTGCAGGACCCGCAGCAGGTAAGGCTGATGCTAAAGCAGCTTCCTTAACATTGGTCCTGGCTGCCTTTGTAAGGCAGGCTGTGATGCATGCACGTGTTGCCTGCATGGCCAGATGTTGACACTCCCACGCCTAAAGGCAGTAGGATTCTTGGGCTACCGAACCATTGTCCTTGTATATCTCCCAAGCTGAAACGGTCTGCCCGACCGCCTTGTTTCTTATATTTCTAGCTGCGTTCACATCCCTGTCCAGGACGTGTCCGTTAACACAGGTCCAATACCTGTCTGATAGCTGCAGGTCGGTGTTGCGCCAACCACAAACCCAGCAGTCCTGGGAGGTATGGTGGGGGGCTACCTTCATAAGCTCCCGACCATACCACTCAGGACTTGTATTCCAGCATCTGCACGAACTGATACCACCCAGCATCGCTGATGCTTTTGGCAAGTTTATGGTTCTTGAGCATATGCTGTATTTGAAGCTGTTCAACAACAATCGCTTGGCTCTCGCGAATGAGTTGCGTGCTGAGTTTATGGTGGAAGTCCCTGCGTGTATTCCTGACTTTCAGGTGCAGCCTGGCCAGCTTTGCGGCAGCCTTTCGCCTGTTACTACTACCTTTCTTCTTCCTGCTGACCGAACGCTGCGCTTTCCTTAGCTGGTACTGGTAGCGATACAGGTGCCTGGGGTTGTCCACCACCTGACCGTCTGAGGTCACGACGAAGGATTTTATACCAACATCCAAGCCTACCACGTTGCTTGTTTTTGGAAGCGGTGCTATCTCCACCTCACAGCACAGGGCCACATGCCACCCATCGGCTTCCCTGACCACGCTGGCTGTCTTGATAACCCCCTGCACATCCTGTGACTTGCGGTACTTGACCTTGCCGATTTTCGGTAGCTGGACTGTACAGGTATTCTGGTGCAGCTTCACCCCCTGCTTGTAGGTGAACGAGCGATACTGGCCTCGCCTGGCGAACCTGGGGAAGCCTTTGCCTTGCTTGAAGAAACCATCGTAGGACCTGAAGAGCCTGTCGGTCACCTCCTGTAAAGTTTGTGAGTGTACGCACCCGATCCATTCCACGTCCCTGGCAATGGCAGAGAGCTCTTGCTGCATCTGGTTCTTCGATACGGAGATTTGACAGTTGGTCCAGAGTTGCCTCTTGTAGTCCAGACACAGGTTGTAGACATACCGGCACGAGCCAAGCCACTGAGCAAAAGCCTGAGCCTGCGCCCTGGTGGGTTTGAGTCGGAAGCGGTATGTCTTGATCTGGTTCACGGCTTCTTTTGGCGCCTTGCCCGGTGCAGGGCATGTTTGCTGCAGCAAAGGTAACAGCCGGCAAGTGCAGGCGGTAGAACATAGGGTAAGATCGAACCCAACAAAAGTGAAGGGATGCTGCACCACATCGAGTGGTTCAAAAAGAAAACCAAATTCATCCCTTGGCTAAAGCCCCAAGTGTTAGGGCTTTCTTTGGCATTTTCTCGTAATTGGAGAAATTACTGCAGATTTGTAGCGCACATTGCACTGTAAAAGCCAGCCCCACTCCGGGTACAGCTTCAAATTGATAGTTAAGGTTTAGAACCTGAAGAAAGGTAGCCGAGAGTTTATTTTTCGGGCACTTGTCCCTTTAGGATCCTTTCCAGCAGTTCATTCTTTTCCCGCTCCGCTTTCAGCAGCGCGTCATAGAGCTCCACTATCTTTTCGATGGGGTTGAATGTATACTGGTTATAGTTTCCTGATGCAATGTTTCCAGAGGAATTATCATGCAATGTCTGAATGTTAAACATTGCCCCCTCTTCCGAGAAGTTCTCAATCGCTTCGGGTGTAACGCCAAGGGCTTTGGCGATCTTCTCCAGCGTGGCTTTATCCATGTCTTCCTCCTGTTCTATGCGGGAAATATTCTGCTGGGTGGTTCCCAGCTCCGTGGCCAGAGATGCCTGCTTTACTCCCAAAGCAGTTCTCATTCTTCTTACGTGGTCTCCTAGGTGAATGGGTCTTTTTCTGACTGCTGTTTCCATAGAACTAATATACAAAAATAATCCAATTATATCAACATTAATTCACTTGTATTCCACAATAATTGAATTGTAAAATACAAGAATTTACCGTGCTTGCTGTCTGTGTGCAAGAAAGAAGTGGCTAAAGATAGGTGCTCTTCTTCATAAAGCAAAACCTGTTCCTTTGAGAGGATGATCAGGAGTTTAGAAGCTGTTGATACAGCCTGAAGTTCTCCGCATCAAAGCAAATAAAAATAACCTGTTCCATATTTGTTTTATGCTCCCGCAGGTAGGCGCGTGTTGCCTCAACTGCCACCTTTGCGGCCTGATCTTTGGGATAGCCATACACGCCCGTGCTGATGTTGGGAAAGGCTATGCTTTTTACCCCATTCTCTTCAGCCAGCTTCAGGCTGTTGCGGTAACAGCTAGCCAGCAAGTCCGGCTCCCCTTTTTGCCCGCCATCCCAAACAGGTCCAACCGTGTGGATGACATACTTTGCCGGCAACTTACCTCCTGTAGTAATCACAGCCTCACCAGTAGGGCAGCCTCCCTGCCTTGCCCGTATTTGCCGGCACTCCTCCAGGATAGCAGGTCCTCCGGCACGGTGTATGGCCCCATCCACTCCTCCTCCACCCAACAGGCTGTTGTTGGCAGCATTAACTACAGCATCTACCCTTACTTTGGTTATATCTCCTTGTTGTACTTCTATTGTTGTTTTCGCCATCTTTTGCACTGTATTTTCCTAGCTATCTTCTTTGTCGCATTTCCAAAACTATTCCCTTTGTATACTTGTTGCACAGTATACGCTTTGCCTTTTCAGGAGGAATATTTTGTTCGTATCTTTGCAGGGCAATCGCACTTATTTGATTATGGCTATCACAAAAGAAGATATATTAAAAGCCCTCAGCTATGTAGAGGAGCCGGATCTTGGAAAAGACCTGGTGACACTCAACATGATAGAGGATGTGCAGGTAGATGGCAAGAACGTGAGCTTCACGGTTATCTTAACCACACCGGCATGCCCTATGAAAGATTTGATCCGTAATGCCTGCGTAAACGCTGTGCATGCGATGGTTGACAAAGAGGCAGAGGTTACAGTAAACATGACATCGCGTGTCACCTCCGGCCGTGGCGACACTTCCGAAGTGTTGCATGGTGTAAAAAACATCATCGCAGTGGCTTCTGGTAAAGGAGGCGTGGGTAAGTCTACCGTTACAACAAATCTTGCTATTGCACTTGCAGAAAGTGGTGCACGTGTAGGTTTGATTGATGCCGACATTTCTGGTCCTTCTATCCCGACCATGTTCGGTGTAGAGAACGAGCGCCCACACATGGTGCAGGGAGACCATGGCAAGAACTACATCATGCCAGTAGAGAAGTATGGCGTAAAAATGATGTCTATTGGCTTCTTAACTCCTGCCGATGGTGCTGTTGTTTGGAGAGGCCCCATGGCGAGCTCTGCCTTGCGTCAGTTCATCTCGGATGTAGAGTGGGGTGAACTGGACTACCTGCTGCTTGACCTTCCTCCAGGAACGTCTGACATTCACCTGACCATGGTGCAGGCGCTGCCGGTAACAGGTGCCGTTATTGTAACAACACCACAGAAAGTAGCTTTGGCTGATGCTGTAAGAGGACTGCAGATGTTCAGACAGCCACAGATAAACGTGCCAGTGTTGGGCGTTGTAGAAAATATGGCGTACTTTACACCTGCCGAGCTTCCAGAGAATAAATATTATATTTTTGGCGAAGGCGGCGGTAAGTCCCTTGCTGAAAGATACGAGGTAGCCCTGCTTGGTCAGGTGCCTATTGTACAAAGCATTCGCGAGAGCGGCGATGCCGGAACTCCTGTCGTATTGCAGAACGATTCTCCGGCTAGCGGTGTTTTCAAAGAGTTGGCTCAGTCTGTGGCCCAGCAGGTATCCCTGCGAAACGCCACTATTGCCAAAACAAAACCAGTAGAAATTAAAAGCTAAATATACATGGCAGCCACAAACGTAGATCAGGATTTCATGCTCCGCATCGAATCAGCTCTCGACCAGATTAGACCTTACCTAGAGGCCGATGGCGGGAATGTAAAGGTGCTAGAGGTAACAGACGAGATGGTGCTGAAACTGGAACTGTTGGGTGCCTGCGGCTCATGCCCTATGTCCACCATGACATTGAAGGCTGGCGTGGAACAGTCGGTGTTAAAGGCGATTCCAGAAATCAGAGCTGTAGAAGCTGTCAACGTGGCTCCTTCTGCCGTTTAAAGTTATTTTAACAGCATTCCTAAAGGTGTGGTTACTACTGTAGCCACACCTTTTTTGTTCGTATTCACCTTCTCTGCCAGGCTCTTAAATCGTCAATCAATTTTATCTGAAAGCAAAAAGACTATATTTGTATAGTGCTAACCAGAACGATCTGATACTATGATAAGAGCCAACGATCCGTCTCTCCACTCCTGGATAGAGATAGACGCAAACAGCGATTTTCCGATTCAGAACCTGCCTTTCGGTATTTTTAGAACCGCTAACCGCGATCCCCGGGTGGGCGTAGCCATTGGAGATTATATTCTGGATCTTTGCGAACTTGGCCGCCGCGATTTCTTTGAGCTCATCGACCTGGACCCAAACGTGTTTCACCGCCCTTACCTCAACGACTTTATTGCACTTGGCAAACCTATCTGGCGCGCAGTCAGAAACCGCGTGTCACAGCTGCTTCGTAACGACAACGATGAGATAAGCGGCAACAGTAATCTCATCCGGGCCCTGCTTGTAAAGCAAAGGGAGGCAGAGATGCTGCTCCCTGTTAAAGTAGGAAACTATACCGACTTCTACTCTAGCATGGAGCATGCCACTAATGTAGGCACTATGTTCCGTGACCCAAAGAATGCGCTGCTGCCTAACTGGAAGCATATCCCTATTGGCTACCACGGTCGCGCCTCCTCTATTGTTGTATCAGGCACAGATATCCATCGCCCAAAAGGGCAAACCAAAGCTCCCGATGCAGAAACTCCTACTTTCGGGCCTACAAAACTGTTGGACTTCGAGCTGGAGGTAGCCTTTATCACAGGCCGTGAAACACAGCTTGGACAAAGTATAACTCCTAATGAAGCAGATGACTATATCTTTGGCCTTGTGCTGTTCAACGACTGGTCAGCACGGGATATACAAACCTGGGAGTATGTGCCACTTGGTCCTTTTCTGGCAAAAAGTTTTGCTTCCTCTGTATCGCCTTGGGTAGTAACGCTGGATGCTTTAGAGCCTTTCAAAGTAAAGGGTCCTGAGCAGAACCCTAAGCCGCTGCCCTACCTGGAGTTTACCGGCAACCACAACTATGATATTAACCTGGAGGTATTGCTACAACCTGAAGGCGGAGCTGAAAACAGTATCTGCCGGTCGAACTATAAATTCATGTACTGGAACATGAATCAGCAACTGGCACACCAAAGCAGTAACGGCTGTAACATCCAGGTGGGTGATATGTACGCTTCTGGCACGATCAGTGGCGCTGAGAAAGACGCTTATGGTTCGATGCTGGAGTTAACCTGGCGCGGCACAAGTCCGCTGCAGCTTTCTGACGGCACCGAGCGAAAGTTTATCAACGACAGGGACACCGTCATCATGCGGGGCTATGGCATGAAAAATGGTATCCGTATTGGCTTTGGGGAAGTTAGAACCAAAGTATTGCCTGCACTTTAGAAGGTATCAGCAACAGTATGTTATACATACCTTAATTTCTTATATATAGTTAAACACTCGGGAATCTTAAAGCAAGCTGCAGAAGTATTTGCAGAGTTATTCTTTCTGTACTTACCCCTAGCTCTTTGCCCTCCTTGTCTGCAAGGACGCAACTTCTGCTCCATTCGGTGCATTGAAGCTACCAATACGGCGCTACAGATTGCCACACTTCATACTGCACATAACAATTCAATACATAGTCCCTCATAGAAAAGCGAAATAGCCTTTATTTGAAATCATCATAAAATATACTGTTTTATACCCTGGTGCGGTGAAACAGGAGGTTTTTATCAATTTAGACACAGTTCCTTTTCTACTCTACCTTGTCAGCAGTAAATCTTTGTCTCACAAAGCAAGGAGCACCAATCTACAGGTAAGTGTAAAATAGAGCCAGTTTATGTTATTTAATTATAGGTGACTACTTTCTACTCTACCGCCTGCAGAACTGTTTTAAGTTTGTTCTTCAAAACTTTCATTCATCTAGCTTCGTTTTATTTAAATTAAATAATAAAATATTTAACTATACGAACTATTTAATAAAACCCGTTCTGCAACCAAGCTATCTATATGAAGAGAACATTAATTTCAGGAATCACAGCCTCCATCCTCTTCTCGTGTTCAGTACACATTGTAAGTACGGACCAAACTCAGACTAAACCAGAAGCAGATACGTCCCCTTATGACCAGACTGTCGCCTCTGAAGTCGATAGGTTTCTGGACACATATTCTAATAGGTACCAGGAGTTGCACCTTCAGCTACAGGAGGCACGGAAGCAATTCTATACAGCATCAGGAGGGAATGATACAGTACGGGCAGCCTCAATGCTATTTGCCAGTGAGGCTCTGGCTAGCTTTACAGGCAATATGGGTAATCTGGAGAAAACAAGTGCTTTTCTTGAGCATCAGCAAGGATTAACAAACCTACAGGTAAGGCAACTCAAAGCAATTTTGTATGAGGGAGCCAACTACCCACAATCTGTTCCCGAAGCTGTAAAGGCACGCCTCAAGATGGAAAACGAGCATGCCGTAAAACTGAGAGACTTTTATAACTATCCCTTTTTAGAAAAAAACACGGCTTCCAGCTTAAAAAACCATTCCACAACCTCGTCGTCCAAAGCAGAACTGGCTACCAAGCTCCGGAAGGATTTTCTCCAACTACGTGATTTGCGAAATCTCACTGTTCAGGGACTTGGCTTCGGCTATGATAACTATTTTGCATATCAGGTAGCTGAATACGGAATACCTTTGGAGGAAATGAAGAACCTTTTAATGGAGCTCAACCAGGAACTATATCCACTGTTTCGCGAGCTGCATACCTACGCACGTTATGAACTAGCTAAAAAGTATGGTTCACCCCAGGTTCCTGACTACCTGCCAGCTCACTGGCTTCCTGGCAAATGGCCCCATGATTGGAGCGGCATAATGGAGGAAGCAGTTGTGAGCTATGAAGGTACTTCTCTAGAGATACTTTCTGGAAAGGAAGAAAATTTCTTCACAAGCCTAGGCTTTCAAAGTATACCTCACTCTTCTCAACACAATTTGCTAAGTGCAACCATTTATCAAAGTAGCTTTTCCTCTTTAAACCACTCTTTTGACCTCTACCAAAAAGTCAGTGGCCTTGAAAATACGGGATCTACCCTGGAGCAGTACACTAGAAACATTCATGATACAGGACATTTACTCTACGTGAAGGCTTATAATAATGACAGTGTGCCGGTTCTGCTGCGTCGTGGCGCAAATCGTGCTTTTTATGAAGCCATAGGCAATCTATTCGAACGGGCTGCTATGCAAGCTTATTATACAGCACATCCGCCTCAAGCTGACGAAAGTAAGCCGGAAGACAAGATGCAACAGCTATTAAAAGAAGCACTTACCTATGTCACACTAATACCTTATGCTGCTGGTGTTATGAGTGAGTGGGAGTATGAGCTTTATGCTAACAAGCTATCAGAAAATCAGCTAAACAAGCGTTGGTGGGAACTTGTAAAAAAATACCAAGGCATTACTCCTTCCGCAATTGGAAAGGACTCCATAGACCCTGTTACACTGGCAGGCATACAGACCGGCGCTACCCCCTCTTATGACCACGCATTGTCTTGTGTCATAATGTTTCAGCTGCAGGAGCACCTTGCAAAACATGTATTGAAACAAGACTTATATACGGCTAATTACTATGGAAGCAAAGCCGTAGGAGGCTTTCTCTATACCATCATGGCTTCTGGCGCAACTGCAGATTGGAAAGAACTGCTTGAAGAAAAAACAGGGGAAAGTATTTCTGCCCGCGCCATGGTAACTTACTTCCAACCCCTGCTGGTTTATCTGAAAGAGAAGAATAAAGGCAGGAAATATACTCTATAGAAAACTTCAATATGAAAAATTCAGATTACTCCTAAGCATGCGCCGTGGTGGCAGTTTCCAAATCTTATGCTCCCTTTTCCATCTTAGCTATGCCTCGGTAGACGGCAATACATACATTGTAGCACTCTGTAGTTACCTGCCTTGCTGCCTCTAAAGCTTAATTAGAGTTGTACATGATTTCCTACTTGGTTAAGTCCAATCTTACTAAACATTAATTCACTTATCCTTCAACTCAGGCATATTGATAACATAAAATTAACCACACTTATCTACTCACAACAGATATAAAAAGGTCGCTTTATCATACTCAGATAAAGCGACCTTTTCTAGTACTCAAAATAATTTGATCAAAGTGCCACTCACAGCTTACTGCATTCTTCTATCAATATAGCACGGTTTTCTTCCGGTGTGTGATCACCTAGATGATCATCAACTCCAACAGTGGTACTCAGATCCGTTTTATCAATAAGGTAATTACCTATAACCTTCTCATACTTGCCATACTGTGCTCTGAAATCATAGTATTTGCCTACCTGCAGAAGTGTTGTCATCAACTTTCCCTGTTTAACAATTCCTAACAGCCTGAAGTCTGAAGTTGGTGCACCTGCATCTTTATAGTACAGGTAGAAGTCTGGCGGTGTAACGACGCCTTTGTTGGGGCATTTCACGGTGAGGCTTAGCGTAACCCCAACCACAGGGATGGCAGGAGCTGGCAGATTGATTTGAAAGTTACCTCCAGCACAGGGGGCATCTACTCTTCCTGTAGCAACCTCTACGCCCTTAGCTATAACTTTATATCGCACTGCAAAAGCTGGCATATCGTTCAGTATCTCCTCCAGGTTATGTGCCACAACCACCGTTCTGGAAGATAGTAGCTTACTTGAATCATCGTTCCATAATTCTAAGGTCATGGGCTGGGTATCATTGTTCAGCCAACCTGCATTAAACACGGCTCTGGAGCTTTTACAGTTAGTTGTTTCCACATACTCCGCAATACTATAAACAGTAAGGTGGTCAGTTGTAAATGGAACTACAAGCTTACCATTTGCACTGGATACAGTACCTTCTTTCTCATACTGCCACTCACCTGTATCCTCAGAGTAACTCCAAATTGCTATCTTGTCACCTACTTTTACAGCAGCATTACCTTCGATAGATTTGTATTGTGGATCAATCTCGATCGCAACATTTATAGGGCTACTAAACTTTTTGACCTCGGTTCCATTTACATTAAAGTTTATACTGGCAAATCCAGCCGGTACAAAAAATACAGACATGTTGCTGTTATCAGGCCCCTTTACATTGGCTGCATTATACTGGCCACCCGGGAAGAAGTTTACAGCTTCAGGAGCTTGAGAGTTATAGTTCACAACACTCATGCTTAGCGTACTACCCACAATAGGCGTGCCGTCAGCCCTCAGAAACTGTGTATTGGCAGGCACTATAACAGAGGTAATTTCCTGTGTTACTGCATTAGTAGGGCTACTTATACTAATCGGTTTCACTGTTGTTCCGTCTGTTGCAAGTTCTGCAGTCTCCTGGGCAACTGTAACTGTGGGCGGTGGAGTGCTGGTATTCAAGATCGTCAGGTTTTTTATCTGATTAAACTGCCCCTTCTCTATTGTAACAGGCACAATCAAACCAGCATAGTCCGGACCACTGATCCTGACACTAAACTTCACTGGATCACCTTCTGTGGGCTCGTGCTTAGGGTGTACACCCAGCGTTAATAATCCTCCGTTAAAAGCAAGATCCTTGTTACCAGCTATGTCATATATAACATCAGCGTCCTCTCCTGCTACGCTTATGAGCAGGTCCTGCGGAATTTCGCCTGTGGCTTCACTTACCTGTAGCAGGACAGAGTAATGAATAACATCAGCCTTCACAAATATGTCTAGGTCTTCCTTTGCTTTATCACAGCCTAGCATAAGCAGCCCCACCAGGCTTATGGATAACAGAATCAGTAGATTATTTTTCATTGCGATCTATTGTATAGTTGATACTAAACTGTAGGCTAGGCATTACTCGGTAATAGTTTTTCAGATTCTTTTGCAATTGAAATGTGTTTTGCTCATTGTCTTCTAGCATCTTTGTACCAGTTATGTTTGCAGAAGGAGAAGATAAATAAAATGCCCCCATGGTCACATCCAGTTTAAATGCATCATGTAGCCTTAGCCGGTTTAAACCCACACCTGCGTAAGGGGCAAAACCTTTCCATTCAGATTTTACCAGGAGTTCCCCCACATCATCCGGACCTAGTTCTATATCACCATAGTAGTAAGGGTCCCTTAACTTCATTCTGGACTTGGTCTTAGCCTCAAAAAAGTAGGAAAGACCGCCACTGATTGCTACTTTATTTAATATGGTCTGCCTGTCTGTGAATGGTTCCCAATCTACGATCAGGTGCAACTTTGCAAAAAGGGCATCTGTATTGATTACCGTTACCCTTGTGGGAAAGGCGTAATAGTCATTCGTGATAGAGAATGGAAGCACAGTTGTCCCTAACCTTACTTGCCATTGCCGCATAACAGGCATTTGCCCCTCTATACCTATTCCCTGTGTGCCAATAGATATACCTGCTGACATAGCTTTGTTGCTTTTCTCAATAGGAATTTTGACAACAATTGTATCTCCCAATTGACCCAGGTCAAGAGGCGCAACAGGATTTGCCTTTGCCTGCAACAACGCAAGAAGAAAACAGCATAAGAGTAGAAGTTTTTTCATGAAAGCTGGATTTGGTTAAACTCAATTATGGAAAGCTATTCAGGATATTGTTAAACATTTAATATTAAAATCATAAATTGAGTACTATACATTATATTAATATTGCCAATACATAAGGAATATTATAATCTACAGTTAGCTAAGGAAATAGTAGTAAAAAGCTGTTATGGAGGACAAAAAGACGTAAAAGCATTTAAATTTTAATATATATAAAATTCTTATTACAAACTTATACTATGAACACCATAAAAGGATACAATATTTTAATATTTTTTTACAATAATAACAATCTTAATATATCTATAGCACAAAGTCTAGCGCTGCCGAATCTTACGGAAAGACGAAACCTTCTATTTTCCTTTAGAGTGTGTAATCATTTGCAACAGATATTATAATGACTATTCCTAAATTTTTTTTCTACAGTGTTAAAAATAAAGGCCTGCCGAGTTTCCTCAGCAGGCCTTTATTTTGTTAATACGCGTGTCTGTTACTGCAACTCATGGTAGTTATAAACTTTATGACCACCCTCTACCAAATAGCTGTCACGCTTGAACAGCTCAATGTCAGCCTCCATCATATCTTTTACCAAGGCAGGCAGGTCATACTTGGGTTGCCACTGCAGTTTTTCTTTGGCTTTGGTAGCGTCACCAATCAATAGCTCTACCTCGGTTGGACGGAAGTAGTTAGCATCTACACATACAACCTCACGACCCAGCTCTAATTGATAGTCGGGATTATTACAAGCTGCCACGTAGCCTTTCTCCTCCACTCCTTCTCCTCTGAACTCAATCACAATGCCTAGTTCAGCAAAGGACATTTTCACAAAGTCGCGAACTGTAGTAGTTACACCTGTTGCGATGACGTAATCTTCTGGCTGATCCTGCTGAAGAATACGCCACATTGCCTCTACATAATCTTTAGCGTGGCCCCAGTCTCGTCTGGCATCCATGTTACCCAAATACAGCCTGTCCTGCAGGCCCATTCCTATTCGGGCGGCTGCACGCGTGATCTTTCTTGTAACAAAGGTCTCACCTCTCAGCGGCGACTCGTGGTTGAAGAGGATACCATTGCAGGCATACATGCCATAGGCCTCACGGTAGTTAACAGTGATCCAGTAAGCATAAAGCTTAGCAACAGCATAAGGAGAGCGAGGATAGAACGGAGTAGTTTCCGTTTGAGGTACTGCCTGTACTAATCCATAAAGTTCAGAAGTGGAGGCTTGGTACACCTTGGTCTTCTTCGTCAGACCAAGAATCCTGATCGCCTCTAAAATACGAAGCGTTCCAAGGCCGTCAGCATTTGCTGTATATTCTGGCGTGTCGAAGCTCACCTTCACGTGGCTCATAGCCGCCAGGTTATAAATCTCGTCAGGCTGCGTCTCCTGGATGATGCGGATCAGGTTTGTGGAATCGGTCAAGTCCCCGTAGTGCAGCTTAAAGTTAATGTTCTGCTCGTGCGGATCCTGGTATAGATGGTCGATTCTGTCTGTATTAAAGCTTGAGCTGCGGCGCTTAAGGCCGTGCACCTTGTATCCTTTGCTTAGAAGTAGCTCAGCCAGGTATGCTCCATCCTGACCGGTTACACCAGTAATAAGGGCAGTTTTCATTTGTAAAGGGTTTGTAATATGTATAGAAGTATATTGAACGGGTATAAATACTACGCCTCCACCATTTTGTTTTTGAAATCTGCATAAGCCAGGGCAATTCCCTCAGGCAAGGAGGTAGAGTGCCTGAAACCAGCTCGATGCAGTTTCGAGACATCCATCAGCTTGCGCGGGGTGCCATCCGGCTTGGACGTGTCAAACTCCAGATCGCCTTCGAACCCCACCACTTCCTTCACAAGGAGCGCCAGTTCTTTTATGGTGATGTCCTCCCCTGTTCCAATGTTCACAAGCTCGCGTTCATTGTAATGCGCCATCAGGTAAAGGCAAGCCTGAGCAAGGTCATCGGCAAACAAAAATTCACGTCGTGGGCTACCGGTGCCCCAAACGGTTACAGCGGGCGCGCCGGCCTCCTTGGCCTCATGAAACTTGCGGATCAGCGCAGGAAGAACATGAGAATTGCTTAGGTCATAGTTGTCGTTGTAGCCATACAGGTTGGTAGGCATAACGCTAATAAAATTACAGCCATACTGGTCGCGGTATGCCTCGCAGAGCTTTATACCTGCAATCTTAGCGATGGCATAGGGCTCGTTGGTAGGTTCCAAGGGACCAGTCAGAAGATACTCCTCCTTCAGCGGCTGTGGAGCTAACTTGGGGTAGATACAGGATGATCCCAGGAACATCAGTTTCTCTACTTCATACTTATAAGCGCTGTGGATAATGTTCGCCTCAATCATGAGGTTGTCGTAAAGGAACTCAGCCCGGTAAGTATTGTTCGCTTGGATTCCGCCTACCTTAGCAGCAGCCAGGAAAACATACTCAGGTCTTTCCTCTTCGAAAAAACTGTCTACTGCCAGCTGGTTTCTCAGATCCAGTTCTTTTGATGTGCGGGTGATGATGTTGGAAAAGCCCTCACTTTGTAGCTTTCGAACGATGGCAGAGCCGACCATGCCTCTATGGCCCGCTACGTATATTTTAGAGTCTTTATGCAACTTAGATTATTTTTGTAGTATCAAATGGAATAGATTAAGCCACCTGATGCTTCGACTTACTCTCATGCGTGGTGCTCCTATTTCGTAAAATAAGATATGGAACCTGACTAAGCACAAAAGCGGTCAGAACAATAAGAAATAGCACCATATGCTGCCCAAACTCCATTGACAAGAGCGTAAGGGCTACGAAATATATGTTAGCAGCATATAACACCAGTGCTGTCCTTCTGTGGCTCATACCTAGGTCGAGTAATAAATGATGAAGGTGGTTTCTATCTGCACTGAAAGGGGACCTTCCATTTATGATTCTAATCGTGAAGACCCTTAAAGTATCAACTAAAGGTATTATCAGAACTGCGAGGGCAACTAGCGGAGTTGACAGAGGTTTGTCACTTATAATATTTATAACAAATTCAGTGCTCAAAAACTTAGTGCATAATACCGACAATACAAATCCTATCACCAATGCCCCTCCATCTCCCATAAAGATCTTTGCATCCGAAAAATTATATCGCAGGAAGGCCAGCAAAGAACCAGCTGTAGCAAAAGCAATTGCCGCTGAATTCAAGTTCCCATTGTATAAGAAAAAGCTGCCGAAGGCCAGGGAAGCTATAGCCCCTATACCACCGGCTAATCCGTTGATACCATCTATCAGGTTGAAGGCATTTATAATAACAATGAAGACAAACAGCGTGAACACTACACTAATCCAATAAGGTATATCATACACCCCTAATATCCCATAGAAGCTTTGAATACGTATATCACCATATACAATAACTAAACTGGAGGCGACAAGTAAGCCAATTAGCTTCTTGAGAGGGTCTATGGCTACAACATCATCTTTCAAGCCAAGAAGAAAAACAATCACCAACGACAGGACGATCCAACGCAGCAAGTTGAAATTAAAGCTTTCTGCCCAGAACAAAATAGAAAAGAAAATACCAGCAAACATGGCTACCCCACCTAAGGCAGGAATGGTATTTTTATGCAGTTTTCTTTCGTTTGGCTCGTCAAAAAGATTCCTTATTGCGGCAACCTTTATAACCGAAGGAACTGCAAAGTAAGTAATAGCAAAAGCTGTGATGAAGAAAGTAAAAGTTTGCATCATGAAAGGGGCAAAATCATCTAATAGAGCAAAAGGCTATTATATATTAATCTGTTTCAGGCACATTACTGCCATTAACTTATATAAGAGGAATTAAATATAATATTTTTTTATTATAGTATATATAAAAATAAGAGCGGCGAAATCCTTCACTCTTATTCAAGTTGCTTTTTATCAAAAATATAGCCCTCAAAGTATTTAATATTGCTCCCTCAAAAAGAACTGCTCTAGTTTACTAAGATTCTTCTTAGCTAGGGTTAGGTATGGCCTGCTAATTTTGTTATTTTTTAAGGCTTTTAAATCTTCGGAAGATTTTAATTTAATATTTTTAAAGCTGCGATTACTCGCCCCGCCTACGCGCATATTAGTAATAACCTTAGGCAGGTATTTAAATTTCAGTGTCGTATCCTGAAATATGCGAAGCATAAGGTCATAATCTGCCGCTATTTTATACTCCAGGTTAAATAGTCCATGCTTTTCATAAACTTCCCTTTTGAGGAATAAAGTCGGGTGAGCGGGCATCCATCCTTTCTGCAAAAGTGCGGCGTAAAATGGCTGGCTCTTCCAGTAACGCACCACTTTAGAAGTATCATCTTTATTTACATAAAGCAAATCTCCATACACCCCATCTACACCTTCTTCTTCAAAAATTGTGGCAATTTCTGTAAGGATGGTAGGAGAAGCTAGAAAGTCATCGGAATGCACAAAGCCAATAATGTCGCCAGAGGAAAGAGCAATGCCCTTGTTGAGAGCATCATATATACCTTTGTCTTTTTCTGAAATAAGCTTTAAGCTACCGGAGTATGCCTGCTGCACAACAGACACAGTCTGGTCTGTGGAGGCTCCATCTATCACTACAGCTTCAAGACGTGGGTAAGTTTGTGTCGCTAAGGACTTCATAGCCGTAGCTACATTGTCTTCGCTATTATAGGTGGCAGTTATGACTGAAATTAGCATCTAATCCTATACTATAAACTAATACTGTATTCTCTCTCAATAAAGGCTTTTATCTTAGCAACATCAGTCCCGCAATTCTTTTTTATTTCATAAATTTTTACATCTACTAATGTACGATACCACCATCCTTGCAAAAAATGCCACATAAAACCTTCTTTACCTTCTGTAAAGCCTCCTTTCAAAATGTAACGGTATAGAAAATATGCGAAAGATCTCCAGAATAATGGCTGTTTAGCATATTTATGTTTCCTTCTTCGCTTGTATGCCGCCTGATCGCTAATATTCACTTCCTCCGCATGATTCCCTAAGAGGTTAAATTCTATATCTAAAAGATCGATAGCTTCTCGGATAGCATAACCATTATGCTTTGCCGTCCACCACCCCAAATTATTTAGATTATGATCAGCAAAAGCATGCTCAAACACAACGGTTTTCCCTGAACTTAACTTGATATGTTCGTCCATCCATCGGGTTTCAGACCACGCTTTTCCGTACCTGAAAATTCTCAACAAGTTAATCCCCCCTGTACCTTTTGTGATTTCTCTTCCTTGAAAGATTCTCCGTAAAGGCAACTCTACACCATTTACTTCATTAGATAAATTTGGTAGCTTATTTACTATTTCTGAAGCTAGCTCAGGAGTCAAATATTCATCTGCGTCTAAACGAAGTACCCAATCTGTTGTGATTGGAAGATTATCTAAACCCCAATTAAACTGTTTTGCATAATTGTTTTCCCACTTGTTTTGATAAACTATAGCTCCTAATGATTGTGCTACTTGAACTGTATCATCAGTGGAAAAACTATCAACTAAATAAATATCCTGACAAACATCTTTTACCGACTCAATGCACCTTCTAATATGTAAAGATTCATTATAGGTAAGAATTACAACACTTATACTAGGCTTCATTGTAAACTTATTCAGCTTTCTTCAATTTATGATAAGTAAATTTAAAACTGCTTAATTGACCTATCCTTGATATATTTGGCTGGGTTGCCTCCTACTATACAATTATCATCAAAGGATTTAGTTACTACCGAACCTGCAGCCACAACATTAAAACTACCTAGTTCAACTCCTGGAAGAATATAGCATCCCGTAGCTATCCATGTATTAGATTTGATTTTTATAGGTCTAGTCAATAAGTCAAAAGACTCAGTAGAAACATCATGGCTCCCTGTCAACAGGTAAACATCTTTACCGATACAGCACTTTTCACCAATTAAAATTTTATCCAAACAATAAGCCCAGGAATCTTCACCAAGACTTGATAAGTCTCCCATTATTAGATTCCATGGATGATCTATCCTTGAGCGTCGATCTAATGAGCAAGACCATTCAATTTTACCACCAAAAGCTTTTACTAAAGCAACACGAAACTTCCTAAAAAAGAAAGGGCTATATCTATAAACAGTCGAATTGATAACGGACCACAATTTTGCTTTGATCTTTACTTTTAAAGTAAAAGGAGATGTTTGAATAGGTTTGAAATCTAAATCTATTTTAATCATTACAGCTAAATTCTCTCTTTTTTATAGCCTTAGCAGGATTGCCACCAACTACAGTCCATGGTTCAACATTTTTAAAAACACAAGCTCTAGCTCCTACTACCGCACCTTCACCTACTGTTACTCCCATACCTATAAAAACGTCTGCACCTATCCAGGCCTGATCCTCAATCACAATAGGTGCAGTAATTAATGGACTGTGAGGATGAGAAATGTTATGGGACGCTGCACATAAATAAGTTTTCTGAGACACAGTAGCTTGATTTCCTATAGTAACTTTAGCTACATTATAACAATCTACTTCAGGCGCTAAACAAGCGTACTCCTTCATTTCTAAATTCCAAGGCATGTATATTCTAACACTGGAATATACAACTGCTGTTGAATGAATCTTAGCACCAAACAACCTTAGTAAAAATCTTTTCCAGCCACTACCAATACTGCGAGGCAGGGGACTAGCAAATAAAGCCCACACAATACACCAGATTAGCCGTACAAGTTGGTTTCTTTTACTCAAGGCGTTTTTGTACTGAGAGAGATTAACTTTCTGTTCTTCAATCTGCATATACAAATTTTGGAGTTTCTCCTTCACCTAATACCCACTTGTAAAGCTCTATTGTTTGCTTGGCCACAGCTTGTATACTGTAATCTTCCTTAACTAATTTCCTACCATTTCTTCCCATTTCTATCAAAGAATGCGCATCCACAGCTAATGCCTCTCTTAAACAAGCTTTTAGAGGTTCTACCCCCACATCTATCCACCAACCAGCATTACAACGTTCCAAATCTTCCCATGGTGCACCCTTCGTTGTGATGACAGGCACGCCACAGGCCAAAGCCTCCGCCACCACAACTCCAAAATTTTCAGAGTATGTTGGAAGTACAAAAAGATCAGCTCGATGGTAGGTTCTTATCTTTGCCTCCTCAAATTGTGGTCCCAAAATGGAAATTTCCTCACTTAAACCCTTATTGATTATAAGCTGCTTTAGCTGTTCAATATATGCTTTATCACCATTACCGGCTATTTCGACGTGCCAATCGTACTTCAACTCAGACGACAAATGAGCCCAAGCTTCTATCAAAATCTCTATACCTTTTTTCGGGTGAATTCGCGAGAGAAAGAGAAGTGTTCTTCTGCTTTTCTGTATTACTCGTTTCTTTACCGGAAATTCTTTTACGTCTATTCCATTCGGAATAACAGCAATAGGGTTTTTAAACCCAAGTTTTCGAATATTTTCTGCCTCCATAGGAGCAGTGGCATGAATACAAGCTGCTTTGGCTAAATCTTTTCTTTGATACATACTCAATGCTAGCTTTTTTTTCCACTTGCCTGCTTTAAGCGCCCAAGGTTCGAGCATACCTCTTGGAGTTATTATGTAGGGCACATTATATCTTCTAGCAACGACAGCCATTTGATGAACCGGCATCTGCCATATACCGTGGCCATGCAATATATGATTTTTGCTTCCTAAGGCTGATTTCTTTGATAATTCGCTATCAAAGTTCTTTGTGAATGTAAGTGCCAGTTTATCATTAGGACTTGTCCTTAGATAAGGTGTGGTTGAAGGCCTAGTTATGATACTGATACTGCAATGAATTATAGTCTGATTAACTGAAAGGTCGCAAACACTCTTAGAAGGTCCACCAGCATGAATATCAATAGTAGATATAATGTGTGAAATATGAATCATAATAAAGAATTATATAACCTGTTGTATTTAGCTGCAGTAGAATGAATATCAAATTTAGCAACATTTAAATTTCCTTTCTTCAGCAAATTTTCCCTTAGACTTCCATCATTAATCAAAGCCCTAAATCCAGCGTTTATACTTGCTACATCTTCAGGATCAACATAATACACGCTATCCATAGCTATTTCTGGTATAGCTCCCCTTTTACTTGTGATTACCACTCTTCCTACCTTTTGGGCTTCTATTATTGGCATGCCAAACCCTTCATACAATGAAATAAATGACACTATATCACATGCTTCATACAATTCTCTAATTACATTGAAAGTAACATTGCAGTAGTTCTCATAATACATATTACAATTGTTGAGCAGGCCTAGAGTCTCTTGATCTAAATTACCTACAATAACTAATTTACATGGAATTCCTTTTAAACCTAAAATAGTGTTTTTAAGATTTTTATTGCTTTTTGTACCAATATGTAATACTGTAGGCTCGAGGTTATTAAATTCCTTTGGAACGTTAGTTAGTTCTTGACTGACTGGATTATAAATAACTTCAACTTTATTTGAAGCCCATGGAATAACTTTCAAAATTTCATTTTTGGAAAAATTTGAAATAACAGTTATCTTCTTTACAAAAAGACTAGGTAACCAAAACCAGAAAATCTTTTTTATCAATACATTAAGAAAACTACCGGACAGTATTGACTTTACATCGTGAACAGTTAAAACAATTTTTTTAAAAGGAATTACTGCAACGTAATGAATATCTCCGGTGACGTGAATTATACCTTTCTGTTTAGAAACAAAAATTATATTTTTTATAACGGATAAAGGGCTTATTCCATTCTTAGGAACTTCTAATAAGGAAGTAGCTAAGCTAAACTGCCTTTCGATATGCTTATGTACATTTAAAAACAGTTCTTCTATGCTCTTTCCTTTTGAATTATTATTTCTTAAAATAAAAGTTACCAAAGCTTTCTATCCTCATTTTTATAACTCAAGAGTGTACTAGCACAATTTTATAGCTAATTCTAAATTTTCTTTATCCTTTTGATTACATTTCATGCTGGATAAAATATATTTTTTGAATCTTAAAAAAGATATTAACATATATTAACCCGATCAAAATCGTTTGTAAAATCCCTGAGATCCTAAAATATATGTCTGCTTCAACTTTCAACATTGATATAAGCACAGTAGAATATATGATTAGTCCCAAAAAAGTATATGGTCTAAAAAATACTTCAACAAGCATAACAAACATACCAAAAATAAAAAACGCTATAAACACGGGGGCATAGCCCCCTTCAAAAAAAGCCCATCCGAAAGTAGATGGTGTAATTGAAGTACTTTTGTTACCTGTTGTCATATAGTAAAACTTTTTACCAGTATCAGCAGTCGGCTTCGAAGGCAAGAAAAACCTTGGCACAATCCAAGCAAAAGGGATATATGCGTATCTGTCAAAATATTTATACTGTTTCCAATTAGGTTCTTCTTGTATGCTATACAAAAATATTGGAAATAACGAAATTCTTCCTTGATAACTATCTGCACCAGTCTCTAAGCTTTCACTTAAGCCATCTTCTATAATCTGGAGCATAGCTAGTTTAAAAGCATCAGACTTTGCCATTTCTGGCTGATTATTTTGAACAAATCTGTACTGATTGTTTATAGGATATAACAAAACAATAAATATAATGCAAATAGAAAACAATTCCTTTCTTATGAGTCTCCCACTTAAAATATATGGTATTGAGATTAACACAATAGGTGTAATGATCTCTTCTTTCATCCCGGAAAAGAAGCCAATTAAAATTTGTAGTGACAAGAGAGTATAGAAAAAGCAATTGAATCGGAAATCTGATATGTTAAATTTATACTTAACAATCGATAATGTAACTAAAAAAAAGGGAACAGCAATTTGTAGTGCTTGTACAATGAAAGAAAGAGATGAAGCTTTTTGCTCCATAGTTGATCCATAACCAATATCCCCTCTAAGAATAAGGAATAGTTCTATAACTATGAATACAGCGGATACTAGATAAAATAATTTTAAGTTTCTAAACTCAATAACAAAATTTTGGATTCTTTCGCTTCTTCTTAAGAGTGCATTTCTTTGTAGTAATACTTGACCAATCTGCAGGCCCAGCAAGCCTATAAGAATAACTAGTAACGCTGGTAAGATGTACTCTGTAGAAACATATACAACATTATGAACCAAAACTACTTTCTGTCCTTCAAAATATGGTATTAAGATCAGAAAGTTTAAAACAAGAGATAAAAATGAAGCTAGTCTAAACCAGTCAAGTAAAAATGGCTGTTGATATTTATGCCAATTATCAAGGAATTGAATAAGCGTTAGCTGAATTAAAGGTACACATATTATCAGCAAAATAACAATATCAATTTTGTCTGTATCAATTGTTATAAGCATGCAATAGATACAGAAGATCAACCAAATAATTACCTTCGCAGTAAACAGAAGTTTGGTCGACAAAGTCAACTTCATATATTAGACAAAATGTAATTCAACATATTCTTGTAAGTGTAGTTTTCTAAAAAGTGATCATGTATTATGTCTCTTATTTCTACTCTTTTCTCAGGCTTGTTTAAATAATACTTTATCAATGCATTTGCCTCATTTATATTTGAAAAACTAACTTGCTTAGGATCAAAGGGTAATAATTGGTTCAGTATAGGTTTGTAATCACATATCTGGAAAGCTCCGCAGCCATTGATTTCAAAAAATTTGTTATTTACAGACTCTACCTCTGCGTAATGAAAATTATTAAAGACTATTTTTGAACCATTCAAAAATTTAGCTTTTTCTGCTCCATATACTCCTTTCCCTAAGAAGTCGCTTTCAAGTATAGGATCGAAATATTTTGCTTTCCGTCCAAAGAGCTTGATTTTAACCCCTTCTTCTTTTAATAACTTTAGCATTCTATTTCTATATGGATATAGAGTGCCAAAGCAAAGAACATCAATATTTACTTCTTCTTCTAATAAAGGTCCCCCCTCAACTTTTTTATGAAACCGGGGATTAAATGCCTCTTGATACTGAAAAACATTCAACCCTATGTTACTCTTCATAAAGTTTAACATATAAGGGTCTTTTGTAAAATAAGCATCATAAGGTTCTACAAATATCTGCTGATTTCGGAGAGTAGTAAGCTGATCAGGATTTATGTGAATGATTTTTATGCCTTTTTCTCTAACTCCCTTCACAACAAGAGGATGGATATGCTTATAAACTCCAATAACTAAGTCAGGTTTATAAGTAACTATACGCTCTAGTAATTTTATATTTAGTTTCTTCTCATAGCGCTCTGAGATTAAAATTAAACCATAATCAACTTTCCTTGAAAAGTTTTGTTTATAGTCAAAAATTTGAACTTGATGACCTTGATGAATTAGTTCGTCCTTTATATGAAACTCTAAACTGTCAAAATTTTTAGCACCAATAATTGCAATCTTCATGCTCTTCTATAAAAAAAATAGATAATTATAAATTGGACAAAGAACCCAATACAAGTAGCCAAAGCAGCTCCAAAAATGCCAAACTCAGGAATCAGTACTATATTTAATGCGACATTGAAGATGGCAGCTATTATATTTCCTATAAGAATTATGTTTGTTTTATGCTCAGCATAAAACAGGGATTCGTATATATGTGTAGTAGTAAGAATAAAAAAAGCTAGCGCGGTCCAAAAAATCAAATTAAATCCTCCTTGATACAAGCTTGAAAGCAGGACTTCTCCAATTAAATTCTTACTTATATAAATTCCACTCAAAATAATGATTCCTAAAAACAGGTAGCCTTGAACATAACTTGATATTTTATGTTTTTTTTCATCAATACTCAATTTGTCATAAACAAAAGGCGAAATTAATGCCATTATGATGGGACTCAATAGTAAAAAAAACTTCGACCCTACTCCATAGTTTGCGTTATAAATGCCAACATCTTGAGTTGACAGAAAGTAGTCTATAGCATAGCGGTCAAAATAATTATTAATCCATGACCATATTGCAAGAAAAATCAAAGGCCATGTAAAGCTAAAGTACTTTTTAATAAAATTAATTAATGATATTTTATATGTAGATAAATAAAACTTGTACTTTCTACTAAATAAAACTATACAAAAAACCACACTGATTAGCTGCATACCCCAGAGTGCCTCTTGACCCTTGAAAAGAGTTGCTCCAAAGTGAAAACAACATAAAATAAAAAGCAAACCTACTGCTGATTTTATCACTGTCAATTTTGAAAAGTCTAGCAATTTATTATTAACCATCAAAAAGTCACTGACCGTACTACTCAGTAAGGTTAATGGAATGAACAAGAGAAAGAAAGCAGCTATGTATGGGTTCCATTCTCCATAGTACATTGTATAAAATATCTTAAGCAGAATGAATACTATTATAGATATACCTACACCTAAATATAGGTAGTACTTACTTCCGATCCTTTTTTGTAAGGTTCTAATAGTAGATTTAGAAAACTGCAAGAAAGGAGACAGCAGCAAAGTTGAAAAGAAGGTATAAGCAGCAAATTGAATGTTATATTCTCCAAACTCCTTCGGTGAAACATAAAGAGCAATTAGCTTCCCAGAAGCTAGTCCTATTATTGCAGAGATAATTTGAGACAGCACAACATACTTTTTGTCAGAATGCTTGAGATACCTCAAAAATGTTGAGCGAAGAAAAACAGAGGCTGTGTTAATACTGTTCATTTAAATTTTGCCTACACTACAACTTTGCACATACATAATTGATTATAGATGCTAATTATTAGGACCGTTGGTACTTTCAATTTAATAATGGTGAGTTCATACTCTCCAGAATATCATACACTTTTTTTACTTGCTGCGACTCTTCTTTAGCAAGAACCAAATGTGCATCATCTGTTATCACTAAAATGCTGTCTTTTAAACCTACGAAGCTGGTAAATTTATCAGAACCAATTACCATATTGCCCATCTCATCCACCTTATGTCCTTGTTCTTTCAAATAATCATATACTGCTTCAAAGCTGCCCATATCGCTCCAATCAAAAGAGGCAGGTACAGCTTTTATTTTACTACTATGTTCCATTACCGCATAGTCTATACTAATGGAAGGAATTGCCTTGGAAGCTTCAAAATCTAGCTGTCCGTTTCTATTTTGAAACCAGACTGCATGCGATTTTTCATAAACCTCAGGGGCATATTTCTCAAGTTCCTCTAGGAATACCTTTGCTTGAAAGCAGAACATCCCACTGTTCCATAGGAAGTTTCCTTGTTCTAAAAAAGCTTGCGCTGTTTTTTGATCAGGTTTTTCTCTAAATGAAATTACTTCTTCACCATCAGTTTCAATGTACCCATATCCAGTTTCTGGCCTGGTTGGACAGACTCCAAAAGTTACTATATTTCCCTCCATAGCCAAAGCTATAGCTTTATTGACAGCCTTGCTATATGCCTCACCTTCAGCAATAATATGATCTGCAGGTGTAATTAGCAGAATGTCATCCGGCAGTGTTGCGAAAGCTGCAAAGGCAATGGCAGGTGCTGTATTTCGTGGTGTAGCCTCTACAATATTTGTGTAGTTTTCTATATGCAGCTTTTTCAAACTGTCTGCAGAAAGGTGTTGATTTCCTCTATTCCCCACCACTATGAGGCTATCAGAGAGTGACCTGTTCCGTTTGACTGCAAGTTCAAAAAGAGAAAAATTAGAAAACAGGTTTAGATACTGTTTAGGGCAAGAAACTCTTGAGAGTGGCCATAACCGACTTCCTACCCCGCCTGTAAGAACAACGTGATGAACTTTCATAGTTTATAATATTCTTCTAAACACAAATGTCTCTAACTAAACGAATAAAATTGTAGCACATATTATAGACTTCTCTCTACTTTTATTTTACCGTAATGTAATGCCGGCACCTGCTGTTTGACGCCGATGCCGTAGTAGGCGAATCCCTTCTCGCGGAGCTCCGTGCCGTCGTAGATGTTTCTCCCGTCGAAGACGACCCTGTCGCGCATCAGCCTGGCCACCACGTTGAAATTGGGCGAGCGGAACTCGGGCCACTCTGTGACCAGCAAGAGCGCGTCGGCGTCGATGAGCGCCTCGTACTCGTCCTTGCCGTACTCGATCGCCTCGCCCAGCGCGTGCCTAGCCTCCTCCATGGCCACCGGGTCGTAGGCCTTCACCCGGGCCCCCTGCTCCAGGAGCTTGCGGATGATCACCAGCGAGGGCGCCTCGCGCATGTCGTCGGTCTTGGGCTTGAACGAGAGGCCCCACACGGCAAACGTCTTGCCCGACAAATCGCCGGAGAAGTGGGCGTGGATCTTGTTGTAGAGCACCGACTTCTGGCGCTCGTTCACCTCCTCCACTGACTGCAGCACGCGCATCTGGTAGCCGTTCTCCGAGGCCGTGCGGATCAGCGCCTTCACGTCCTTGGGAAAGCACGAGCCCCCGTAGCCGATGCCCGGGTAGATGAACTTGTTGCCGATCCTGGCGTCCGAGCCGATGCCCTTGCGGACCATGTTCACGTCGGCGCCCATGATCTCGCACAGGTTGGCGATGTCGTTCATGAAACTGATCTTGGTGGCCAGCATGGCGTTGGCCGCGTACTTGGTCATCTCGGCTGAGGGGATGTCCATGAAGATCAAGGGGTGGCCGTTCATCAGAAAGGGCTTGTAGAGCTTCTTCATCACCTTCTCGGCACGCTCCGAGGCCACGCCCACCACGATGCGGTCGGGCTTCAAAAAGTCCTCGATGGCGGCGCCTTCTTTGAGAAACTCCGGGTTGGAGGCCACGTCGAAGGGGATGTCCACCCCGCGGGCCTCCAGCTCCTCCTCGATGGCCTGCCTTACCTTCTGGGCCGTGCCCACCGGCACGGTGCTCTTGGTCACCACCACCAGGTACTCGGACATGTGGCGGCCGATCTGGCGGGCCACCGCCAGGACGTACTTCAGGTCGGCCGAGCCGTCCTCGCCCGGGGGCGTGCCCACGGCGATGAAGGCCGCCTCGCAGCCGCAGCCACGGATCACCGAGGCAAGGTCGGTGGAGAAGGAGAGGCGCTCCTTCTGCGCGTTCCTGGTCACCATCTCCTCCAGACCCGGCTCGTAGATGGGCAGCACGCCCTGCTTGAGGTTCTCTATCTTCTTCTCGTCGATGTCGATGCACGTCACGTCGATGCCAACCTCGGCAAAGCACGTGCCCGTCACCAAACCGACGTAGCCCGTGCCAACTACTGCTATTCTCATTATCTAGTTTGTTTTCAGGTTACTTCACTTAAGCTCCCATACCTGCCTTCAGCTTCTTCTTCCACCCCTTCTTGCTGCTTTCGCCATAGCCATACCCATAAGCATACCCGTAGCCGTAGCCATTCTCCTTCTTGGCATCGTTCAACACGATCATGAGATGGTTCAATTTTTTATTCTTGTAAATGTCATCTACAATGTCAATCTGTGATTTATGTGTGTAACCGTACCTAATTATAAAGACACTAGAATCTATTAATGGAGCCAAGGTAAAGGCATCTGCTACCTGCCCTACCGGAGGTGTATCTATCAGCACATGGTCGAATTGCTCTTTTAGCTCTTCCAGTAAGTGTGTTACCTTAGAGCTTAGCATTAGCTCTGCAGGGTTAGGCGGAATAGGTCCGGAGCCAATGGCATACAGCCCAGGCACCGATGGAGATGGGGTTAGGATGTCCTGTACAGCTAGCTTCTCAGAGATCAGGTAGTTTGTGATACCTACTTCGTTTGATAAACCCATGTCTTGCATCAAGCGCGGCTTGCGTAGGTCGAAATTCACCAGCACCACACGCTTGCCTGTCAGTGCCAGGCTGGCCCCCATATTGATGCTAAAGAAAGTCTTGCCCTCCCCGGTCATACTGGAGGTAACCAGGATCACCTTGTTTTCATTACCTACAGTAGAGAATTGAAGATTAGTGCGAGCTAAACGGAAAAGCTCCGTCACAGCGCTTCGGCTATTCTCTGTCACCACCAACTTATCAGGGTATTCGCTATGTGAGATCTCACCTAATACAGGCGTAGCCGTTCCTTTCTTCACATCCTGCAGTGTCTGCACTTTATCGTTAAGCAAGTCTCTGAGGTAAATGCAGGCAAAAGGAATTCCCAGCCCCAGTATAATAGCAAGCAAGTACACAAGCTGCTTTTTAGGCTTTACGGGCAGGTCTCCGGCCATGGCCGAATCGATAACACGAGAGTTAGAAACCGTAGCGGCCAAGGAGAGCGCAGATTCTTCCCGCTTTTGTAGGAGGTATAAGTACAAGCCTTCTTTAATACCCTGTTGCCTGTTTATCTCTAGCAGCTCGCGTTCAATGGAAGGCACCTGCTGTATCCGGGACTCAAACTGGGCCGAACTTGCTTGTAGGTTGTTACGGGTAATAACTAACCCATTCTTAATGTTGCGCAGGTTCTCTAGAATGTTTGTTTTCAAGTTCGCCAGCTGGTCCGTCATATTCTGCACCAGTGGGTTATTAGCTTGCGTGGTGCGCAGCATGCGCTGGCGGTCCAGCTGCAGCTCATTAAACTTGTTAATCAGGCCCAGCAGGGTCGGGTCCTGTATATTCAGCGTGCTAGGCACCACCTCAAAATCTCCTTCCTGATGCTTGCTCAGGTAGGTTTCTATGGAATTTAGTACATCCAACTGTATCTCAAATTCTGCGAGCTGCTTGTTATACTCGCTTGCCCGCTGCAGGTAGAGCTGTGCTTCAGAGCTTACGTCTGTCAGTTCATTCTCGCGCTTGTACTGCTCAACATTCTTCTCTACATCCGTCAGTTCCGTAGTAAGAAATTTCAGGCGCTCGTCGATAAATTCAATCGTGCTGGCTGCCACCAAGTTCTTATCCTCGACCGCCTCCTTGTTATACACCTCCACCAGCTTATTGATAATGTCCTTCCCTTTCTCTGGTACAGGGTCCACTAAGCTGATGGTGAGCACGCTCGCTTCTTTGTTAACAGGCGCAACAGTCAATTCTTTGTTATAATAATCCGCCAGTTTGCGAATATCATGAAACTTAATAATGAGATTCGCTTTATTTCTTGTACTAACACCGGAGGCTGCCACAACAGTAAAAGTGCCATAGGCATGCTTTATTTCCTGCCCAAACTTGTACGCAGAGCGCTCCTGGCTTTCTTCCCCTTCCAGCTCAAAGCTGTTGTTGTCTTTAATATAAAGCGTTAAGGTTTTATCAAACGCGGCAGAATCAAGCGTACTTACTATAACTTTTACAGGCAAGGAGCGCCCGTACACTTCGGACGTTTTGATGTTTCCCTCGACATAGTAGCTTGTATACAGCGACAGCTCCGTGAGCACCCGCTGCATAAGGCTTTTGGATTTTAGCACCTGGATCTCATTATCAATATTCTTGGAGGCTTTAAAAAGCTCTAAGTCACTGAACACGGCATTACCAGACAGGTCAGGTCCCTTCTTATCATCTTTGATGAGAAGAGTACTACTGATGTTATAGGCAGGCGTGGCATAGCGCAGGTACAGGAAGGCCAGACCAAGGCATATTACAACACCAATCACAAACAGGTACCAATAGCGCAGGTACTTTTGCAAAATGTTTTTAATGTCTATTTCCTCAGATTCAAACTGGAAGACCTCTTTCTCAGACATACTTGTATTATAATAATGCTTAGAATAACCTAGATGCCACTACAATGGCAAGTGAAGTAACTGCGGTGATGATAGAAAGCGTTCGTGTGTTCGTGCTGGCCTGCACCTGCTTCATCTTATCAGGTTCTACATACACCACATCGTTCTGTTGTAGGTAGAAGTAAGGAGATTTCAACACTTCTTTGTTATTGAGGTTTACACGCGTCATGCTTCGCACGCCATTCTCCTCCCGAATGATTAGCACGTTCTCCCTCCTTCCAAAAGCGGTCATGTCGCCGGCCATACCCAATGCCTCCAGGATATTAATTCTTTCAGATGGAATAGTAAAGGTAGAAGGACGGTTTACCTCTCCGATAACGGTTACTCTGTAATTAAGGAAGCGGATGGTTACGATGGGATCTTTGAGGTACTCATCTAGTGCTTTAGCAAGCTTAGCCTTTGCCTCGTCTTTTGTTAAGCCACCTAACTCGACTTTACCTAGCACTGGATACTCAATATATCCATTCTGATCTACTAAATACCCTTCACTGTGAATATTGGCACCTCTGCTCCCTACACCAAAATCAGTAACAATACCTGCCGGAGGTATTATGCCTCTATTAAATACTGCATTTGCTTCTGGGTTAAGGCTTGTTACGGATACACTCAGCAGATCATCAGGTTGAATTTTGGACTCCGTGGTGTTAGCAACTTCTTCCTTATATACTGCCTGTTCCTGCAGATCGCTAAAATAAGCTAAATTTCGGGTAGGTCCACAAGAGGCAATAAGGCTTAGGAGGAGCAGGTAGATTAAGTTGGATTTCATTCGAGGGTATTACTTACAAATTACTTGTCAGAGACCACAATTTGAAACTTTTATTCAAAGTTACCGTAGCCCATACATTTTGCAAATGTAAGCCTTTCACCTATTATACCATCAATAAAATTAAAAATTATTTAAATTTGTCTATATATGGCCAGAATCTTAACTTATAAAAAGGAAGCGCCAGTCCCCTTAGCTAACATTTAGCTATCCATTGCTACTATTTACTGTTGAGCTATGATTATCTCATTTTATATCTCTGTTACGTTAAAAACAAATTTATTTGATTTCTACGTATTGTTATAAAGCATGCTCAGGATTGACCCCACATTGTCTTCATACCTGCACCGGCTGGTTTTTAGGCGACAACATTCTTTCATCCTCCACAGGCGGCTATTTGACTCTTGCAAGCCTTACATCAACACCAGTACTAAGCTAGCTTCATGAGACCACATTATCCTGTACTTTAGGAGTAGTAGGAATAACTCCTGTTTGTCTCTGCTTTTATTTGGCTTCATTATGAGAAATAACTATTATACTTGACTCATGCAAATGAAAACCGTAGACCCGCAGCACACCAAGACCTCCGATGTTCATGCGCTATTGTTAGGTGCCATTGCACCCCGACCTATTGCCTTTGCCAGCACAACTGACCTGGAGGGAAATGTAAACCTTAGCCCTTTTAGTTTTTTTAATGTTTTCAGTGCCAAGCCACCTATTGTTGTTTTCTCCCCTGCCCGTCGCGTGCGTGACAACACTACCAAGCATACATTAGAGAATGTACTGGAGACACGGGAGGTAGTGATAAACATCTCAAACTATGCACTGGTTGAGCAAATGTCACTGGCTAGCACTGAGTATGACCGTGGTGTAAATGAGTTTTTAAAGGCAGGGCTGACTCCTGAACCATCGGTTAGGGTAAAGCCTCCACGCGTAAAAGAGGCTCCAGTTGCCTTTGAATGCAGGGTTAGCGAGGTGGTTAGTTTGGGCCCTGAAGGAGGAGCAGGCAATCTTGTTATTTGCGAAGTACTGCTAGCTCATATCAATGAGGAGGTCTTGGATGGGGATGGTAAAATAGATCCTTATAAATTAGATGCCGTGGCACGTATGGGCGGAGATTACTACATTCGTGCCAACGGGAATTGTGTTTTTGAATTACCCAAACCTGTTCATAACAAAGGCATTGGCATTGATGGTCTTCCTGGCTTCATTCGGAGCAGTTCCTTACTAACAGGCAATAATCTTGCGCGGCTAGGGAACATAGAGACTGTACCATCTGGTGTAAATGCTGAGCTTGTTAAGTCTGATCCCTTGGTTAAGTATGTATATAACAGGTACAAAGAAGATGCGGCCAAACTCAAACAGGAATTGCAGCTTTTAGGAAAGAAGCTATTAGAAGATAAACAAGTGAAAAAGGCTTGGGAGGTACTACTTCTTAGCGAAAAGGTATAAGATTAATTGCATTCTGATTTTTGCCAAACTAAACTCCTCAAGAGCTACTATAATAACTAAACATTACTTTCTGGAAAGCAACTACTTGCTCCACTTGCTTTCCCTCTTTTTGTTTGGTGAGTTCCTTTTTCATTTCCCACTTTGGAGCTTGCCCAAGCGTAGCTCATAGGTGGAGGACCAATGAATTTGATCTTAACGAAGCATATCCTTTTCCATAAGTTGAAGGTCTCTTGATAACCTAAAAGAATCCCTCCTTTATATTTGCCGTTTATGGTGCAAAGGAGGGACTTTTTTAGGTTTGATTGATAAAGTTAATTTTACATCTTCTTGCTTGGTGTATACAATACCTTAAATGAGAAATTTGCAAAGTGGTCGTTTCTACCTAAAACCCCCTTGTCTTCCTTCATGTTATCCAGGTAATCTGTTGTAATAAAGTTTAGATTAAATTCAGGCACAAAGCTTATGCGTTTGGTGTAATATATTTTGAACCCACCACCTACAGGCACCACAGCAGCTGTCGCAGGATATTTAGTTTGTGACTCAAACTCTTCGTAAGCTATATCTCCTCTGCCTTCCTTAAATGAAGATGCCTTGTAGTGCATAATACCTATACCAGCTTTTACATAAGGTACTATCAGCCTTCTGCGCTTAGACCTGTAGATACCAGTGCCTGCATAGTTGCTGAGAAGGTTTATTACTACAGAGCCCGAAGCACTAATCCCTTCTGAACGGAAAGAAAATGTATTCAAATCCGCGTCTCCCTCATATCCCCTAAATCGGGCATATTCCAAGTTACCCAATATTCCAATATATGGGGTAACATTATATAAGGTGCCTACATTTACAGTAGGACCAAAACCATTCTTTTTTATTGGCTCTGTACTAAAGCTCATCCCTGATGGATTATCACTGTTCATGATAGATAAGCCTGTACCTACAAAGAATGATAACTTAGGTTCGTGACGAAAGCTAAAGTTCGTACTGTGACGAAACTTTGGATTGTGTTTTCTTTGCGCCTGCACATGTGCGGCAGAACTAAAAAATATTAGAAGTAGTAAAATTAAAGTAGACTTTTGTTTCATGACGCACTAAGGTAAATGTTAGCATTGATATTAGACACAATTATACATATAACAATTGTAATATTTAAATTATTTTTAAAAAGCAGTGCAATTTTCCTGCTAAGATGAAGCAGCATATGTTTGTGGATGTGAGGTATATTTGATAAGATGACTAATCTAAAACTATAGTTTGAAGTATTACTTTTAAGTTTTAATGATACTTTACTTAATAGATATTTACGGCATTATTTACCTGCATTTACTGTTGCCTAATTTTCGATTTAAAAAGCATGCTTGTTTCTCATGGATTCACAAAAGCTGCCAATTCATAACAGTGTAGATATAAACAAGAAAGCCCGCTTTTTAAGCGGGCTTTCTTGTTTATATCTACACTGTAGGGACTCAATTCATCTGTAGGTCCAGCTCTTCAAAACGTGAGTTCTTGCTGATATACTCCGGCACAATCTGCTTCATCTTTCTTACAACCTGCAGCTCGTCTTTTGTCTTATTTAGTTGCATCAGTTCGTCTATGTCAACCGCTACATCATCATAGCTATAGTGTCTCACTTTCGAGATTTTTATCTTGTTATGATGCGTAGGAATAGTCTGCTCTTCTTTATTAAGCAGCTCTTCAAAAAGCTTTTCTCCAGGTCTTAGCCCTGTGAACGTGATAGGAATATCTACATCAGGTATCAACCCAGCCAGCTTGATCATCTTTTTGGCTAAGTCTACGATCTTCACAGGCTCTCCCATGTCAAAGATAAAGATCTCGCCACCTCTACCCATGGTACCAGCCTCCAGTACTAACTGTACAGCCTCTGGTATTGTCATGAAATATCGGGTTATATCCGGATGTGTAACAGTTACTGGGCCACCTTTCTCTATCTGCTGACGGAAGCGCGGAATTACAGAGCCATTTGAGCCTAACACGTTACCAAATCGAGTGGTAATAAATCTTGTCTGCGACACCTGCGTGTAAGGGTGCTTATTGCCGTTTACTTTACCATGGTGTAGGTTATTCAGCGACTGAATGTAAATTTCAGCAATGCGTTTAGAGGTTCCCATTACGTTAGTAGGGTTCACAGCTTTGTCTGTAGAAATCATCACAAACTTCTCTACATCGAAAGTGAGCGATAAGTCAGCAAGATTTTTTGTACCCATAATGTTTGTCAGCACCGCCTCACATGGATTGTTCTCCATCATCGGCACGTGCTTATAGGCAGCCGCGTGGTAGACTACATCTGGTGTATACTCTTTAAACATGGAGTACATCCTGGTTGAGTTAGTGATATCACCAATAAAGATGGCCATATTACCTTCCGGATACTGCTCTTCCATTTCCAATTGCAGCTCATGTAAAGGCGATTCAGCTTGGTCACACACAATCAGCAGTTCCGGCTTATAGCTCATCACCTGGCGAACAATCTCTGAGCCTATAGAACCAGCTGCACCCGTCACCAGTACTCTCTTCCCTTTCAAATCGCTGCTGATACGCTCATTCTCAATCACGATCGGTGGACGCTGTAGCAAATCCTCAATCTTCAGATCTTTAATCTGGTTCATACTAAGCTGGCCTGACATCCACTGCTCCGTTGGTGGCACTGTAAGTACCTTAACCCCCAACTCTACACAGCGCTCTACAAACAACTTCTGGTTATCTGATTTTAGGTTCTCAGCAAATACGATAACTTTATCTACACGTAGCTTCTGTTGCAGGCGCTCGATATCATCAATGTGGTACACGCGTATCTGGTGAATATTTTTGTCAATCTTGTTCGGGTTCTCATCCAGAAAACCGGCAATCACAAAACGCCCCATGCCGCTTGTTTCTAGTGCCTGCTTTAGCAGAATAGAAAAGCCATTCGCACCATAGATTAACACACGCTCGCGCTCACCTGGAGCACTGCGCTTAAAAAAAATAAACAAGGCCTTTGCCCCCATTCTTACCAGTGTCAGTAGCGTAGAAGAGACAAAGAAGCTGATGAGCAGTACAAGGTAAATGTTAACAGAATCAATCTTGTGAACTGGCGCTACCCAGAAGCCGATAAGGGCAGCATATGCCAGGCTGGCTACAAGTACGGCAGAGAAAATTCGGTATATATCGTAAATGCTTGAATACCGGATCAGGCCGGTATGGATGCGCATCGTGTAAAACGTGATCAGGGAAACAAGTCCGAAAAGACCCATGTAGACCAGAAAATGGCCTCGCATGATTTCTTCAAAGTGAAATTGTTTGATGATGAAGAAGGAAAGGGCAAAAGACCAACTCATGATCAGTTGGTCAATCAAAAGCACTATCCACTTAGGAAGTGACTTATTAAGTAATATTTTCATATAGCAAACCCTTACAGTATTTATTTCTGCGTCAATCTTTTCTGAGTAAGTGTGCAGCTCCAAATACTGTATTCAGTTGTAAATCTTTTCTACCACTAATCAAAAAATAATAACACACAAAAATAATAACATCACTTAAACTACCCTAAGTAAAGTTATACTATTACGTGCAGTTTAGTTGCCTGCACTACAATGTGCCTTAATGAACGCAAAGAAAAAGGATAAGTTGTAACATCTATCGGTTACCTACTAGGCCTCCTTACATGATTCAAGCAGGATTAGGGCTGTACCAGAATATTAGTAAAGCAAAATACATTCCCTACTAAAATCAGTGCAAATATAGCATTAAAAATCGGACAGCTAATAGTATTTTTTTATTGATTCTGCTAAAGATTATCTTTCTGTAAAATCAAATACTCTTTATTTAATATATGTTTTAGCAAATATTCTTCCCTTTGGGAAATATACATAACATAGCAACCAACGTTACTTTCCTGACATCACCAGATTAAAACCTAGTTTTACATAACTCTTTCTTAGAAGTAAAGTACCAGCCAACAATTAACAAACCTATAGCAACTATTATTTGAATAAACTTCACCCTATGATGGTCGTAAAAAAGGAAGGGACCTACAAAAGTTGTGGGACAATCAAATAAATAGAAATATCGATATGGCAGATAACAAAAATAAAAAAGGTCAGACTGAACTAACTAAAAGAAATTTAGCTAGTAATGCTAACTCACAGCCTAACCCGGAAGATTATTCAAACACAGCCAATATCAAAGGAGGCGTAGATGAAGGAAGAGGCGGCACCAAGGCAACAGCCAGTCAGCAGCAAGGGCAGGGTTCGTGGAGCAAGAACAGGCATAATGAGGCTCGCCCAGGTAGCCAGACAGGTGGCGGCGGAGGCGGTCAAGGAGGCAACAATCCTACAGGTAAATAAGCACATTCATGTATAAAAGAAAACGCAGCATATATCTGGTGCTGCGTTTTCTTTTATACATGAATGTGTTTCTGTAAAATGTAAGCTGTAGTGTGCTCTTCTATGGATGGCGATCTTCAAGAACGGTACATCTCTTAAGTCGACTAGTCATAGAAAAAAGATCTTACGTTTCTACTTTATACCTTAGCAGATTTATAAAGGCTCTTCAACTCTGAAATAACACGATGAAGATTTTCATCAGTTAAATTCGAGCCAGAAGGTAGGCATAGACCGTTCTCAAATAGACGCTCACTGGTACCATCACCATAGAAAGGTGCATCGGCAAAAATAGGTTGCAGGTGCATCGGCTTCCAAAGCGGGCGAGTTTCAATGTTATCTTTCTCCAGGTGTAGACGAATATCCTCCCTGGTCATTCCTCCTCCGCTTTCCACTAATATCGTACTCAGCCATCTGTTGGAGTAGTAATCTGCACTTGGCTCATCTGCAAATTGTATAGCATCAATTTCTGCAAACGCTTCTTTATAGAAACTGTAGTTGCTTCGCCGCTTCTCCACACGCTGCGGAAGTACTTCCATCTGGCCACGTCCTATGCCTGCACAAATATTACTCATGCGGTAGTTATAGCCTATCTGCGAGTGCTGGTAATGCGGAGCGGCATCTCGCGCCTGAGTCGCGAGAAAACGTGACTTTCTGATCCACTCTTCATTTTTAGAAACCAGGGCGCCACCACCAGAGGTTGTAATAATTTTATTGCCGTTAAACGACAGGATGCTCATCGCACCAAAAGTTCCAAGCTTCTGTCCCTTATAAGATGAACCGAGCGCTTCGGCAGCGTCTTCCACTACAGGAATTTCATATTTATCAGCAATAGCCATTATCTTGTCCATCTGAGCTGGCATTCCATACAAATGCACCACAATAATGGCTTTTGGCTTTTTACCTTTCACGATGCGATCCTGAATGGCAGCTTTTAAGAACTCTGGCGACATATTCCAGGTATCTTCTTCACTATCGACAAAAACAGGTATAGCTCCTTGGTAGGCAATAGGGTTAGCAGAGGCAGAAAAGGTCATCGATTGACAGATCACCTCGTCGCCTGCCTGTACACCAAGTATGATTAGCGCCAGGTGTAGAGCAGCAGTACCTGAGCTCAGAGCTGCTACATGTACACCTTCTCCCAGATAGGAAGCCAGATCACGTTCAAAGCCGTCTACATGCGGGCCAAGCGGCGCGATCCAGTTTGTATCAAAAGCTTCTTTTACATACTTGAACTCATTTTCACCCATGTGCGGTGAAGAGAGCCAGATTTTCTCGTTCATATCAACAGTATTTTATAATCTTACCTGGGTTACCTACAGCTACAGCGTTGTTTGGGATATCACGAATGACAACAGCGCCAGCTCCAATCTTGCACCACTTCCCTATCTTAATGCCGGGTATCACGACAGCTCCAGCTCCTATCCATGTGCCCTCACCTACCGACACATTTCCGCAAAGTACAGCGCCTGGCGACAAATGTGCAAAGTCTCCCACTCTACAATCATGGTCTACCTTTGCTCCAGTATTAATAATGGCATGTTTTCCAACCAGAACGTCAGCTTGTAAAATGGCTCCCTGCATCACCACTGTACCTTCTCCTACAGAAGCAGTGGGTGACAAGATAGCAGTTTTAGCAATTGCTTGTCCATACTTTACATTCAGTTGTTCTGCAATTTTTGCGCGAATACTGTTATTGCCAATGCTAATGATAAGCTCCTCATCCAGGTTCTGCTTAGAACTGAATGCCCCTAACACCTTGATGCCGGCAAGCTCCTTCAGGTCTGGGTTATCATCAAATAAACCTGCCACTGATACTCCTATGCTTCCAAGTATATCAATGATGACTTTAGCATGCCCACTGGCTCCGTATAGGTACATATTTCAAGTTAGGGTGTTTAGGAGTTAGATAGTTAAAAATATATAGGCTTTTGCTTTATCACTGAGTTCGATTCTCACGGAGATATCACAAAATTTGAGATCTATAGTGCCTTTTGAAAGCAGTAGGAGGAAGATGACCGTGAACCAAATTTTGTTCTTACAAAGAATTGTTCTGAGTTATCTGTCATTCCCCTGGAATCTTGGCATAGTAGCCACGCCCTCCGCACTGATTCCTTCAGATTTGAAGATCTTGAAGACCGTCATAAAGATGATCTTCAGGTCAAGCCATAGGGACATATTATCTACATACCACACATCATACCTGAACTTCTCACTCCAACTAATGGCATTACGCCCGTTTACCTGCGCCCAACCTGTGATGCCAGGCCTTACCTCATGTCGTCGCCTTTGCACCTCATTGTACAAAGGCAAGTACTCTACCAGCAGTGGGCGTGGTCCAATCAAGGACATGTCACCTTTGATCACATTTAGCAGTTGTGGAATTTCATCGAGAGAGGTTTTGCGCACAAACCTGCCAACAGGTGTTAACCTGACCTCGTCCGGCATTAAGTTTCCCTGCGCGTCCTTCTGGTCATTCATCGTCTTATACTTGATCACACGGAAGATTTTCCCATCTTTGCCTGGACGTGACTGCAGGAAGAAAGGTTTTCCTTGATTGGCAAAGTATAATAATGCTGTAACGACAAGAAAAACAGGGAGCAGCACGATAAAAGCAGTGAGACTTAGTATAAAGTCAATGATGCGCTTAAGGAAATTACGGTAAAGCCAGTTCATATATTTAAGAGCAGATGTGCCGAAAAAAATTTATCACGCCGGTACAACTACTCCAATATGTAAATTACACAAAATTTAGTTTTAATTCTTCGTAAACCTTTTATGATCTCGCAGAAAAGGTACTTTTAGTATTATCGATAACAACCTGTTTGTCTTTATTTGCATCACTCAGCAGGCCTTTCTCTTGCAGATGCTCCTGATACTCTTGGTACAATAACTCCCAGAAATGCTGCTGGTCGTATCGTTCTACTATCATGCGACGGGCATTAGCCTTCAAAAAAGCATATAACCCCTTATCTGCTATTAGCCGTTCCATTGCCTTCTGTAGTTTCTCTGTATTTTTTGGAGGGATGATCAATCCATTCTGGCCCTCTATTATAATTTCGTTGCAGCCATTGATATCTGTTACGATACTAGGCAACTCAAAGCAGCCTGCCTGCATAGGCACATTTGGGAATCCTTCCCGATAGGAAGGGAAAGTTAACGCATGGCTCATCGCCAGGTAGGGCCGTACATCATTCTGGAAACCTACCGATAGAATTCGTTCGTTCTGCTCAATTTCCTGCAATGTCTCCACTGGAAGCGGATCCAGGTCCTGCTCCAATGGTCCTACAAGTAAAAGTTTAGCTTTCTTATAATTCACTTGCACCGCTTTGAAGGCTGAAACTAACTCTCTTATGCCCTTATCCTTTACCAACCGCCCTATAAACACGAAAACAAAATCATCGGGTTGTATGTCCAGCTTTTGCTTCAGCTGCTCTAGTTTATTATAATCTAATGCATTAGAATTAAAAAAGTCTGTGTTAATGCCATTGCTGCTGCCATTGCCAATCACCTTCACCTTTTCAGGGCCGCAAAAACCACTTTCAAGTATAAAGTTTTTTAGTACGGTCGAGTTTGGGTAAACTTTGGTTGCACAGGCATAGGTTAGCTTTTCTACCGTGTTTAGGATGCGGCGCGTGATACCAGTTGCCTCCATCAACGGCAAACCAGCCACCGTGTGCAGGCGAACAGGCACACCCGCTAGTTTACCTCCCAGCATGCCGATAATACCAGCTTTGGGAGTGTGAGAGTGGATGATTTCCGGCTTATGTCGTCTACAAAGTTTATAAAAGACCCACAACGAACGAAGATCATGCAGTGGGGTTACTTTTCTGGTCATTGGTACCAGCACATGCTCACACTCCTGCTCTGCCACCACTGCCTTTACTTCCGGCCCGTCAGCTGATATCATCAGCGGCTCAAAACCTTTAGAATGCATGTACGGCAGCTGCCCGGTGATGAGCTTCTGCAGCGAAATTGGCACTGTGGTGATGCGGAAAATTTTTGTCATAATTACTCCTCTCTTGCCTTCATTTTTAATAAATTGAGGAGGATACAAGAGATATTTTTATTAAACAAAGTTATTGAAAAAAGCAGCAGGTAAGAAACCTCCACCCCTATATGAATGGATACATGAGCCAAGGCATATCAACATAACTTTGGGAGCATGTTGAATTGAATAATGTGCTACCTATCTTCAGTAGTACGTTGTGACTCTTCCTTCACGTATGCCTGAATCTCCCGCATTGTCATGCTCACCATTCCATACTGCTGCTGAAGTTGCTTAAAATGACGGATGATTACCTGAAGGTCTGTCATACTTTGCTCAGGATAGTCCCCAAAATTGTGCGGGTGCCACCACAAGTGGTAACACTCTCCGCGTTTAGCAGCCTCTGTCATTTCGTTTAAGATGCGCGTCAGGCGGAGTCTGTTCAGTAAAGGTTTACTGCCGATTACCGGCCTTAAAAATCTGCTAGCCGGTATGGCCAGGGGCATTCCCTCCACATGCTCTAATGATGACAGCGGAAAAGAAGTCCGCTGGCCAAGGGGCAGATAGCCATCCCCGGTACGGAAAACCTTGTTCAACAGCTTATCTTCTACTGTATCTCTCCAGAACCATTCTTTTGGGTTGGAACGAACGCTGGTAATTCCCTCCTCAAAACACACTTTCAGATACTGCTGGTTAAATTGGTTGCGCGGAAACACCAAGGAAGTTGGTGCTGGCAAATCTTTGACGCTGGCTATACGTTTTGCGGATCTAAGGTCTTCTCTAAATTGATCCAGCGATTGCCCCTGCTCATTGCAATAATAGTGGCAGTAGGTATGCGTAGCCAGTTCCTGGTAAGATGTGCTGGCAATATGTTTCACTAGTTCGGGAGCGAAGAAGCTAGTACTCATTGGGCTGTTTTGGCTATATAGCTCCTGCAAACGGTAAGCTGATAATTGCTTATTTGCATAAGTTGGTTGCTGCACCGGCTGATACTCCTGCCACTCCTTCCAGTTTCTAGCAAAAAGCATCCCGACTGTAGCCCAAGTTACATGCACCTCTTCCTGCGCAAAAAGAGCCAGTAATTCCGGTACTATACGACGGGTATTGCTAAAGTAAGACTGTTTTATATCCAGTGCTACTTTATCAAACACGCCCCAATACAGCTCGAAATCTAGGGAAATGGTAAAGGTGGGTATGTTTTTAAAATTCTCCATTGAATACACCTGCCCCCATTACTTTACATTTTTACAAAGGTAATTATATAAATATTGATAAATAGTAGGATGTGACCATAGCTTAGAGAAAGCGACTTTTGAATCAGATTCTGGTCTCTCACCCTTTATAATCGATTTGATTGCGCATAACATCAATCTTAATCCTTTTGCTGTCTGTAGATACGGATAGGTCACAAAGTTATCTTCATCCGTCACATTTATAGTATCCTGCGCAATTACTTTTCCTGTATCTATACCTTGGTCAATATAATGAATGGTTACACCAGCATTACTTTTATCTTCATTTACTAAAGCCCAGTATGCTCCATGAACACCTCTATAACCAGGAGTAATACCAACATGCATATTAATGAAAGTTGCAGGAACCGTCTCAAGCACATTCTTTGATATGATTCGCGTGCCATTTACAACCACTATATCAGGCGCTATTTCTATTAATTTTGCAATCGCTGATTCGTCATTAACAGAAGGAATATAAGTTATTTCTTCATCCGGAATAGGTCTTGTATCCAACTCATATTGGGACAGGATTTCATTTATCCTTTTCTGCGAAGTCTTCCTTAATAATTTTACAAACAAAGTCTGAAAAACTAGTTGCCCAAACACCACACCATACCCAAGTTTTTTAATTCTTCGTTTTAGTAATTGTCTGCTCGAAACTTTATCTTCAATAAGAACAGCTTCAAAGGAAATTTCTTTACTCAGATAATTGTAAATTAACGGTGTGGATGCAGATCTTCCTGCAAGGAGAACCACTTTCATTATTATTGCCGTTTTTAAATGATAAATTAGTTATTCTAACCACTCAACTTATGCTAGCCGAATTTTAGGTTTAGTCTTAGCATGTTGATTTAACTCACTAGAGCTGTTTTTATAAGTTAAGCTATATAAACAAAATAAAAGCAAGCCTGGTGTTACCATGTTCTTCATTCGCAGAATTATCCCCAGGTTACCTAAAAAACTTGAGAATGCTAAGGTCGCTATAATAAGAAATAAAGTTAAGGCCTTAATCTGAAAAGGAGAGGATTTAAATTTTTTAATTGGTTTGGCTTTTAGTGTATGAAAAGATAATGCTAGTAGGTATAAGCTTTCAAATGAAGCTAATAAACTTGTGATATTATGGACATCAAAAAACAGCGGTCTGTAAAGAAACGTAAATATTTTTAGTGGAAGAGGATACGAAGTAATATCGATAGCAGAACCAGTATGGCTTCGGTTTAAGTTTGATGCTCTTGCACTAGAAAACTGTTCAATACTATCAGTACTTACCTCCTCCAATTTAACATACTCCATAACGTCATCGAATAAAACTACAAAACCTAAAATAAAAACCGAAGTCAAAAGTACTCTGTACAAGCCATTAACTCTTTTATCTATTAGGATACTAATACCATAAGAAAGGAGAATCATTATGGCAATGTGGGGACGGACATAGTACATCAAAAATAAACTCACTACTATCGCCCACCCTCTCTTTAAGGGTTTCGAGGAAGCATATGAGAAAAGCCCTATCGAGAAAAATGAAAGGGTGTCTTTACCAACACCGGAAGACCAGAAGTGTAAATTGGGCAAAAAGAACAGCAAAGGAAACACTTTATATCCAAATAGCTTTAAGTTACCTTTACTATGCGTTACTGAAATAGCGTAAAAGAACTGCAGGCCGAGATAACCTATGAAGGCAAATAGTATTGATCCCGAAAAAAAACTAAGCTGTAAATAGTAAGCAAATGGATTGGTTAAGATATAAATAAAGTACGTTCCAGGTCCTTTAGCCCATAAGGATTTGATATCTATTTCATCGCCTGCCCAATAGCCTTTTGCATCACCACCAAAAATACTGATATATGCAAAGAACAGTACACCAAAAAGCAAATGGTAATACCATAAATTGGTTAAGTTTTGCCTGTGCTCCTCCCCAAGCTTTAAAACATGATATTCGATGCATACATGTGCTAGCAAAAGTATAAAAAGTATAAAAAGTATATCTTGTATGCCCATCTCTATAACTTATGCTCTGTCCAATCATGAGACTTAAACTTTGATCTTTTATAGGCACCATATCTAACCATAAGAAAACCTACCAACCTATAAAAAAAATAATATAAAGATATGACTAATACCGTTCGAGCAAGTAAAGTATCCGAGAAGAAATAAAATACTAATGCAAAAGCGATTAAAGCGAAATAATATTTTAATCTAAATGTATCTAGGTCTCCAACAATCTTTTTTAAGCTAACAAATTTGTACCTTATTTTTACAGCGTGTTCTACAGTTCTTGGCAATGGAAATGATAGATATAAGGCAATAAGTAATGAAACAAGTTGTTCATGGTTAGGCAGTAGTAATAAAGGAAAAGCAAAAAACTTGGTTGTAGATAAAAGGTGATAGGTCAGTACGTTAAACCTAGAACGTATCTTATTATGAAGAAAAAAGAAGAGTCTTGCTCCTGCTAATGCCATTGTAAACATTAAGAAACTAATTTTACTGACAGGTAGAATGTATATCAGTGTCAGCAAGCCTGCCCCCGTAATTATCCTTATTAGAGTTAATTTGTTAAAATTTTTCTGTACAAATAAAATTTCTTTTTGAGGAATTCTTAAAGTTGGGTCTTTTTCTAGTTTAATAGTAATAGCATCGTTTTCGAGGTATCCTATTTCGTAAAAATTTAACCAACAAAAATTAGCTATTATATAGGTAATGATAATATGAAGAGCGTTAGCATCTGAGACTAACAAAATTCCAACTAACACCAAGGCCGGAAAAACTATAATCCAAGAAATTTGCTCAGACTTTCTGGGTAGCCTTGAGTAAAAATAGTAATAACCAGGTAATAAAAACTTAAGCCAAAAACTCATAATGTTGTGTATCTGTTCGTTTTAGATTTTTCCTCCAGAATAGCTTATCTTTTTGTTTTCGTATAACTACATTGGGATGATTTACTTTCATTAGCAGGGGTAAATCTTCTTTGTTATCAGTGTAGAACCAGGTAACATTGTCTTTTATACCATATTTTTGCTCTACTTTATCGAGCTTTATTCCTTCTAAATCCTCATCTACAGACCCAGTGTACTTTCCGTTGGCCACACCTAACGATGTACATAAAAAATCTACATTGCCCAGCTTTGTGGCAATAGCCTCCACTATAGGGTGTATCGAAGCGGAAACAAGCACTACAGTTTTACCATTTCTCTTCGCATCCATTAACTTATGGTGCAAAGCCAAGTTCTTCTGTGGTTCCAAACATTTGTGTACAAAGGCAACAGCTTCTTGTTTTACATAATTATCATCTAGGTTAGCCAGAAAACTCAAAGAAACTGCTCTAGGAATTTTGCTTAAGCCTACCAGAGCTAATGTTTTCCAGACTGCTTTGGCTAGCTTGCTTTTAAAACATGCATACAATAACCTCCTTTTTTTATGATTCCGAAATAAAAACTCATAAAAATCATAAGTAGTATTAGAGTTATAAAGCGTGCCACACACATCAAAAAAAACGATGTTTCTCATAAGGAATCAATGGCTTTATTATACTGCGCAACAGTACGAGCTAAATCAAAATATTTTTTACCAATTGATCTAGCTTCTGCTTTCATATTAACCAAGTTATTTTGATAGGTTTTACAGAGCCATTGGGCGGCACTTTTTAAACTCTGCTCAGACATATCTTCCATCATAAAGGCTGCAGCTGAGTTGTTTAGATATCTTTCCGTATCGCCTATACTTTTAGTGGCAATAACAGGTAACCCACTCAGGAGATATTCACTAAGCTTTATAGGAGCCACTGCAAGCATAGAAAAAGAAGGGACCCTTAGTGCGAGTCCAAAATCAGCAGCTTGCAAATATCCTGGCACCTCCTGCGCTTTGACATTGAACACTTCTATTTTATTCTTTATCTCAGGTAACTGACTAATTAAATCTAAAGCATATTTTACATTACCCGTAAGAATTGTAAGCCCGGCACCCGGGTGCTCCTTAAGCACTAGCTTGAATATCAGTAGCATTTCGTGCAGGCAATATTGAGGCCCCATAGAACCTGCATAGATTAATTTGGGTCCGGCAAATTTCTTGTTTTGTAGTACTGAAGTTCTAAACTGAGGCTCTTCTTCTAATTTCTTACCGTTGGTGATGACATGTATTAAATTTTTTTTGAATCCAGCTCCGGCCCTAGAAGCAAGTATTTCCTTCGCAGCATAAGATCTTGTTAAAACGGCGTCTGATTTACGCAGCGCTAAAAACTCAATGTCTCTGTATATTCTATATTTTAAACTCTCTGCATCCCATCCTCCAAAATCCACTCGTTCATCCTGTGGTAGTCCATCTGCATCATATAAAAATTTAACCTGTTTTAAATTCTTGATAGCCCTTAAACATATAGCAGCTGATGTAGTTGCCCTAGGCATAACAACATCTATCCCATTTTTTATTATATACTCTTTGACAACACGGCTATTAAGGAAGATCGCTTTTAAAACTCCCAATGCGGCAGGCTTGCGTGTTATCCCCACAGATGTAAACTTGACGCCTTTAGACTCGCATAGTTTTTTTGTTTGCTCTATTTTATCCTTATCTCCCCATGTATATTGAATAATATGGAACTTATGGCCAGCTTTGGATGCTATTCCCTCAAATATTGGCAAAAACAAACCTTCGATATAGGTTACTTCCGGTCCGTTCCAGGTAACAAAGAGAATATTCATCGTGCTATCTTTTTTGATTTTAGCGACTCTATATAAAGCCTCTCTACTTCTTCAACATACCTTTCAGCACTGAATTCTTTTAAAGCTCTTTCTCTTCCAGACAAACCAAATTTGTTTGCTAGCGATGGGTTGCTTATGAGACTACTCAATGCTGCTGAAAGTTGTTGGGGGGAACATGGATCTATAAGAATCCCAGAACTATTATCTTCCACAACAAATTCTAACCCACCTACTCTTGTAGCAATTACCGGGAGAGAATGTAACATAGCCTCAACCGCTACAAGACCAAAACCTTCAGCTCCAGAAACTATGGTAAAAATATCCATCAATGAGTAAAATAGAGCAGTCTCTGGCTGAAACCCTACCATTATCAACTGCTCTTCCAAGCCAAGCTCTTTTGCAAGATTTATGAGTGATGATGTATCCGGTCCTTCACCTACAATCAGAACTTTTATATCTTTTCGATCTAAAATTTTTACAGCTTTGAGAATATCAGAAAATCTTTTTATACTATCATATACTCTCCCTACACTGCCTATAACTATATCAGTGCTACTTATTCCTAGATGACTCTTAAGATTTGCTATTTCATAATCAGAAGATCTTCTTACATCGCTTATTCCATTGTTTATTAACTTGAGTTTGCCATCAGGAACCCCTGCTTGTGTATTAAGGTAATTATATACATTTGGTGATACAGCAACTACGTAGTCAGCAAATTTCAAGAGAGTCTTTAATAAATATGTAGCTTTCTTAGATCTATTCTTAGGAAATGAAGTTTCCTCTGCAATGCGTACAGGGACCTTACCAATTGTGCCTGCAATCGTAGCCATGCTTATCCCTTCGAAAATAGCTCCATGTATTATGTCTGGTTGGTATTTTTTTATTATCCCAAGCGCAGCTTTTAACTTCCCAGGTTGTAAGGGATATTTAAATTGCCCGATTTCAATAATCTCAACACCCAACTCTCTAAATTCTTTTGGTAGATTATTTATTGCCTTCGTGCAAATAATCTTATGATCAAATATGCTGCTATCAAGGCCTTTTATTATACTCAACCTACGACGTTCAACCCCGCCAGAACCTATCGTTTCTATACAATGTAAAATTTTTATCTTCTCCACTAGCTGATGTATAGTTGATTGAGTTCATGAATATATGCATTTGGTGAAAACATACTTTTCACTTTAGTCTTAGCTCTTTGAGTGATATTATTATATTCTAAATCAGATAGTTGAATAGCTTGCTCCATTTTAGCAACCAATTCATCCCTATTCCTTGGATCGAATAAAAAGCCCTCTTTTTTGTCGGTAATAAACTCGGGAATACCTCCCGAATTGGTACTTATTGTTAGAACATTACACTGGATAGCTTCTACACAGGCTAATCCAAACCCTTCATAAAGAGAAGGCAAAACAAAAAATCGGCTTCCTGTAAGATATGGCGTAGGATCAGAAATATATCCATGGAAATGAACATAACTGCTCAAACCTAAAGCATTACATAAATCTTGTAGTTCTTCTTTAAGTGAACCATTACCTAATATAAAAAGCTCTGCATCAGGATATTTGGCAACTATTCTACTAAAAGCTTTAACCAAGATAGAAATATTTTTAACAGGCTCTAGCCTTGCTACAGTTATAAACCTCAATTTGTCTGCAGCAGTACCGTACTCTTGCTTGCCGTTACTATCTTCAATGGGATTATAAATCATCCAAAGTTTTTTACGAGGTACTTCTCCTGATGACAGAAGATAATCTTCTACCGCTTTCGAAATAGCAATGACAGCATTTGCAAATTTATATACAGTCCTGAATACTAATCTAGCTTTTAAGCTGTGATTTGGAATCCCAATTTCTTCACAAATTATCTTCTTCACGCCGGTTAGCCTTGCAGCAATAGTTGCATGAAAGTTAGCTTCGGCACCTGCTGCATGAACTACATCCGGCTTTTCTTCTTTAAAAAGCCTAACCAGCAATTTAATCGCTTCGAAAGAAGGAATTGTAGCTTTCTTCAATCCAAGAGCGATACTACTGTACCCATACTCTGCAATTGCTTTTTGGGTATATCCCCCATTGCATAAGGAAACGAACATTAATTCATGCGTTTTATCATAATATTTTGCATGAAGCTCAAATACTTTTTCTATCCCGCCAAAATCTAGAGAAGTTGTTACTCTTATAATTTTCATATCATGCTTATTATCCAAAGTCAGCCGTTCATAGATAGTTAGCCTTTATGACTATACAACAGGTTAACAAGCTTTCTAGCCTGCGCTCGTCTAGACCACTTCAGAGTTTCCGGAATAATATTATCTCCTTTATTACTTTTACTTATTGTATCTTTATTTTCAAGAACTTTTAATACTTCTTCGCTTTGATCAGCAAATGACACATAAGGTATATCTTTCAATATATCATAAACTACATCCTCATCATTCTCCACTACCAGAATCGGTACCCTCAACGCTATATAATCAAAAGTCTTTGCAGGAATTGCAATCGTGTCTTTGCTCAGCAGCAGTAGTAATAAGCTGGAGTTAGCCGCAGCTTGTAGAACTTCAAGCCTCGCAGTTTGTGGGTGTACCTTTATTACTCCAGGAAATGAACTTTTAAATAAATCTAACCTTGGAAGCTCAGATTTATTTAACCCGAAGAAATTGATCTCGAGTTGTACATCAGAATGCTTTTCCAGGTAAACCCTTACGCCATTAAGAAAAATCTCTAGCTTTTGATAATTGTAAAGCGTCCCCAAATAAGTAATCACCATTTTATCTTTAGGTGTAGAACGTTTTATTGTTTTAAAGTCTTCTTCAATAAACCCATTATAGACAACAGCTATTTCTCTTTCAGGAAATAGCCTTAATAAGTCTGTTCTATAAGAGGGCGAGGCCGTTGTAATTAATGCCGCAGACTGAACAATTGGGCGTTCAAATACAGAGTAAAAGCGACTTAATAACCGTTTACTGAGGCCGGCTTTTTTGTATGTAACATTAGTAGACCACCCATCTCTATAATCTGCCATCCACGGAATACCAGTTCTTTTACTAAGTGCTTGTGCGACCTTAAATAATTCAAATGGGCCTCCCGAGGCAATAATGTAATCAATTCTACAATGTGCACATACTTCCAAGCCCTTTTTGTAGACAGTGTAATAAGGTGACTTTGAGAAAAACAGATAATCATTTAACCCATCTGTAATCACTTTAAACTTTGATAGTTGATTACTTTTCCTCTTGTTAACATGAACAGAGTAAATATTTTTCCCCACTGATTTCTCATTTAATGTTAATATAACAGGTTCTATACCAAATTCCGGGAAATACCTATACCAACTTTCAGATCGAAAGGAAGATACCTTATTTGAGGGAGGGAAATGTTCTGTTATAATCAGAATATTCATTACAGATTTTAGTATGGTGCTTACACCAATAAAAGGTGATTCAAATACTACATATGTTCAGGTTAGTGCGTTACCAATAACCGTATCACGATTATCTAAAATGGTTTGCCAAAACAGATAACAAGGCCGGACAATTCCAGTCTGACAACTCAGCCTTTATCCTTGATCAGGGTATTGAGCAGTAAATTAGTTGTCGCCACAAAGGCAATTATTAATTTATTTCTTCTGTTCAGTCCATACTTTTCAAGAAGAAGGTTTCTTTTAATCTTTATCTTTTTCTTTACTCTTTCTGGCAAAGGTAAAAAGTGTAAGTACCTTTTGTAAAATTCTTTATTTACATCCAAATCAAACTTTGAATATAACTTAGTCTGCGCGCCTTTTGTTTGAATTGAGTTTGAACTGATTCTATACTTTGCGCCTATAATATTTAAGTATGTAAGTTTTATACCACTCCCGGTAATTTTAAGCCACATTGGCCTGTCTTCCCACATAGGTAATGATTCATCAAAATGCCCAACTTGGTCATACACCTCCTTTTTTATCATGACTGTTGCAGCCCATATTTGGCAGCGTCTCAACAATAACTGAAATTGTTCTTGGGCTTCAATATTAGGTTTATTAATAGTATATGTACTCGTTGGTTTAGCAGGTAATCTCTGGCTTTCTTTGAATACATCCTTATAAATAGCAATGTCAGAATGTATAACTCTCGTATCTGAGTTTTGCATAATGTGATTGATGTATGCTTCTATGGTGTTAGGCAATAAGGCATCATCGCCAGCAATGGTCTTTATCCACTCACCTTTCGCTACTGCAATTCCCCGGTTAAAGTTAGGAGCTATACCACTATTCTTTGGAGACGTGACTAATTCTGTTCTTACAAACCTTGAACTGTTTTCCTTTAACCACTCTTTACATATTTTAACCGTGTCATCTGTAGAGCAATCATCCGAGATTATTAGTTCTATGTTCTCATATGTTTGTTCCTTTATGCTCTCCAGTGTTTCTATCACATATGCTGCTGAATTGTATGTCACTACAACAACAGAAACAAGTGTTTCACTTTCTATTATTTCCAAATTCGACATTTAAGTAGTAAGCTTTGTAAGAACCTTCTTTATGATCTGGATTAGGCCTAATCTCTTATTTAACTGGACCCATGAAAACAATACTGATACTAATATGAAGACAGTACCTATAGGGTATGCATATTTCTTTTCCAACAACTGCACAACTGTGAAGCACGCCAAGGCAAGTACAAATTGATAAACAAAAACTTTTATTAGGTCAATGCTGAGGGAGAGCGCATATAGATATTTGCACAGTATATACACTTGCAAAAAGTAGATTAAATATGAAAACAAAAATGAGACTCCGAGCCCTGTCAAACCAAATAAATTGTAGCCTACTATGTTCAGCCCAAGAATAAATGCATTTGCAACTATTTCATTCCAAAAAAACACTCTGCTTGCTCCCTTAGCTAATATCAGAAAGCCTATTGCCCAGCCTACTGCTTTAAAAAAGATTCCTAAAGCCGCCCAATGGATCATTCCAGTTATGGGACTGAACTTTTTAGAGTACAATAATATAATGGCCCATTCTATATAAACAAGAAATACCATTAAAATAGGTGCTAAAATAAGAAGTGCAATCTCCGCCTGCTGATTTATCTCCAGGTTGCTTTTATGTTTGTCATGTGCGACCGCAGCTAAGCGAGGATAATAATCTGTACCCATAGCGGTAAAAACCATACCTACGTAAGTACCTATTATAGCAAAACCTGCATTATACAATCCGACTTCCGCTAGCCCGCCCTTGTTGCTAATATAAATCCTAACAAAGTTTGATACACCGAGAGTAATTAGACCACTAAGACTGATAAGGAAACCCATCTTTAACATTTGCTTCCCCTTGCCTAGAACCTTTCCTGTACTAACTTCTACTGAGGGGATATCAACTTTTCTGGAGAAATACCAAGTAACTAATAATGCAGATAATGATGTTAGAATGATAGCGGGAACAATACCATCTTCACCAAGGAAATAATAGAAGGGTACAGAGACAACAAGTCCTGCTACAGCTCCAATTACACTTGATTTAGCCATATAATCCAGCTTTCGAGTACCCCGAAGAATCACTCCTTGGCCTGCAGAGACTTGAGTAAGAAGTAAAGTTACTGCTACAAAAAAGAAAGCATAAGTATACTCCCTATTGTCAAAAACAATCTTACTTAGCCATGGGGCTAGCGCTAAGGTAAGTACAAAGCCGAGTAAGCCTGTAAACCACACCAACCGACGAAACACAGCCACTGTAACTGCTAGCTCTCTTGAATTACCAGTAGAAAAGGCAGCAGAAACATTCTTTACTGCAGATGTACTAAGCCCAAAGTTGGTTATGGCTCCTATAAAACCAGTAGTAGTTGTTAATAATGATACAATACCCATACCAGAAGGCCCCAGCAGCACTGCTACAAGTTTTGTTCTTATTATAGTAATAATAATATTAAATACCTGAACCCCTCCATATATTGATGTAGCTTTAAATATCTTACGGTATGCTCCCTCCCTACCTCTTGCTATAACCTTACTCATTTTTCACATCAGTATATAAACTCTATTTGACTTTTTCTTACAAAATCTTAGCAAGTACTCTTCCTATTGTCACGTTGGCAGGAAATTCTCCACTACTACTGCACCACCAGCAGCAATAGTGATTTTGTTCATATATTTAGAACTTTTCAGAATTACTACATTGTTACCAATCCAAACGTTCTTATTTAGTGTTACTTTAGCTATTTGGCCAATTTTTCTCAATCTACAGGATGTCCTTTTGGGCTTCAAGATCCATGGTGGTCACCCCCTGCCCTATTAGGTATCTTCTCCTAATCCAACATATTCTGAAGCACTTATCTGTACAAACTCTATTTCTCAACACTGCTTATAGATAACATAAAATGTCATTGTAGTTATACACCTCCTTTAGGGCACCTATCTTCCAGTTACGAAGCTAAATTGATTTTTTTACTATAATATATAGATATTTTCATCTTCCTCAGAAAGAAATTACGCTTGGCAAATACTATTTGATAATCAGTTAATTTGATTTGTTAATCTTTCTAGGATACGATAAATTATATGGAGTATTTCGTTTTATGTATAAAACACTTAGTGAAAAAACTGCTTGATTATAGTCCTTATCAGCTTTACATCCTCCTGTTTCATTCCTGGCCAGATAGGTAGGCTTAAAGAAGTTTCTGCTAAATCTTCCGCAATTGGAAAATCACCTTTTTTATATCCTAATTTAGCATAAGCTTTTTGCAAATGTGGTGGAATAGGGTAATGAATAAGTGTTCCAATACCTTTATCGTTCAGAAACTTTTGCAAGTTAGCTCTCTCTTTGGTTCGAATTACATATAAATGACATACATGCGTCGCATCTGGATGAACGTATGGCAGTACTAGACCATCAATACCCTCAAGCTCTTCATTATACCATTCAGCTATTTGCTGACGCTGAGCAGTCCACTCCTTTAGGTACTCTAATTTAACGTTCAAAAAAGCGGCCTGCAACTCGTCCAATCGCATGTTATGGCCTATAATTTCGTTGCTGTACTTAATCTTTGACCCGTAGTTCCTGAGTATTCTAACTTGTTCAGCAACAGCAATATTATTTGTTGTAACAGCGCCTCCGTCTCCCAAGGCACCCAAGTTTTTGCCCGGGTAAAAGCTTGTACCATTTGCATGTCCCCAACTACCAGTAACTTTTCCCGCAAAAGTTGCTCCGTGAGCCTGAGCATTATCCTCCACAACAAAAAGTCCATGCTTCTGTGCAATGTTCATAATGGTGACCATATCGCAAGCCTGCCCATACAAATGAACAGGCATAATGGCCTTTGTTTTGCTGGTTATAGCCGCCTCAATGTTAGCCGGTTCTATATTGTAAGTGCTAGAATTAGGTTCAACAAACACCGGTGTTGCCCCCACATAAGATACAGCCAAAGCTGTCGCTATATAGGTATTAGAAGGAACAATCACTTCATCATCGGGACCAACACCTAGAGCTTTTAACGCTAAGTGCAAGGCATCAAGTCCGTTACTCACACCAACAGTACACTTTACTTCATTAAACCGAGAATATGCTTCCTCAAATTTAATCAGCTGCTGCCCCATCACATACCAATAGCTATCGTAAACCTCTTTAAATGCTTTTTGCATTTCAGTTTTGATAGCCGAATGCATCGGTTCAAAATTTAAAAATGGGATATTCATAATTGTTCAATATTATTATTAACTACATGCCATTTAGAACTATCACTGCCTATATAGTAGCTCCCATCATGCCTCATTTTAGTACCATCTTCATTAAGCCATCCTATAACTTTTGCAGGTACTCCAACAACCAAAGCTCTAGGAGGAACATTTTTTGTTACAACACTACCAGCTCCAACCATAGCATACTCCCCTACAATTATTCCTCCCATTATTGTTGCATTTGCCCCTATTGAAGCTCCTTTACAAACTTTAGCGCCAATATGTTTCTCAGGGTAATGTTTTGACCGGGGGAATGGGTTATTAACAAAAGTAACACAGGGTCCAATAAAAGCGTCAGACTCTATTATCACTCCATCCCAAAGGTAAACTCCACTTTTTATAGTCACATTGTCTCCTATAACGACTCTATTTTCAACAAATGTGTGGCAATTAATATTACAGTTTGCACCTATAACGGCCCCTTCTAGAACAACTGCAAACTGCCAAATTTTTGTCCCTTCCCCTATTTGGGTTGATTGGACATCAGAAAGTGGGTGTATCATGCCATTACATATCTATAATCTCTAACTTAGAGAAATTTAATTATCCTCCTGCCTATACTCAACATACTCATTATACTCTCTTATATAGTCCTGCTCATCATATGCATGAGAAGCTAAGACCAGGCAAATAGCGCCAGCCGAAAAATTTACTTCTGACGCCCATATACCTGGAGGGATATGCAAACCGTAATTTGGTCTGTTAAGTAAAATTTGCCTTTTTGAGTTTCCATCATCTAAAAGCACTTCATAAGCACCACTCGCAGCGATCAGGAACTGATGACAAGCTTTGTGAGCATGCGCCCCTCTTGACTCTCCACCAGGAATATCATATAAATAAAAGACCCTATTTACTTCGAAAGGCACTTCTACTTCATTATTGATAGCAGTAATATGGCCGTTTCTATCCCCTACTTGTGGTAAATAAATTAAATTACAGTCAAACACCGTGAGCTTATTCATGTGTATGTCTATTTTTCAGTTCTTCAAAATCCCTTATGTAGTCGTCACCGTCATACATTCGACTTGACATGTGTAGACTTAGAGCATTGGTTGAGAAGTTTTCCATATGCCTCCATGTCCTAGCAGGAACATATAACCCATAATAGCTTCTGTTTAAGAAGAACTTTTCACTGTACCCATCGGGGTTTGTAATTATGACATCGAAACTGCCACTTAAAGCCACAATCACCTCCTCCTGTTCTTTATAGGCGTGGCCCCCTCTTTGCTCGCCTCCTGGCACGTCATATGTCCAGAATACTCTTTTAATACTAAAGGGGATTTGCTGTGGGTTTTGCAGGAAAGTAAGATTGCCGCGTGGGTCTAATATTTTAGGGAGTTCTATTATATATGCTTTCATACTAAGGAGAATAGTCTATTAAAAATGAAAAAGAAATAACATGTACTTCCCTCACCATATTTTAATGCTGGCTTTAAAAAGCTAACAATTTAAGCTATTTCTTCAGCTCAAGCAGGTACTCGCCGTAGCCACTCTTTCTCAGGGGCTGGGCAATCTCCCGAAGCTGCTCGTCTGAGATAAAGCCCATGCGCCAGGCAACCTCCTCAATGCATCCGATTTTCAGGCCCTGCCGCTCCTCCACCACCTGCACGAAGGTGGCCGCCTGCATTAGAGATTTAATCGTGCCCGTGTCCAGCCAGGCGGTGCCACGATTGAGCACGCCCACTTGCAGCTTGCCTCTCTTGAGGTACTCGCGATTGACGTCTGTGATCTCGTACTCGCCCCGCGCGCTCGGCTCCAGGCCTTTAGCAATCTCCACCACCTCATTATCATAGAAGTATAGCCCGGGCACAGCGTAGCTGCTCTTGGGCTGCTTGGGCTTCTCCTCAATTGAGACGGCACGCATCTGCTCGTTGAATTCCACCACCCCGTAGCGCTCCGGGTCGTGCACGTGATAAGCATAGATTATTCCACCATCAGGATTAATATTCTGTCTTAGAAGTGGTCCCATGCCCGAGCCGTAGAAGATGTTATCTCCTAATACCAAGGCCACCTTGTCCCCACCGATAAACTCCTCGCCAATCACGAAGGCCTGCGCCAGCCCATTGGGCTCCTCCTGCACGGCGTAGCTGAAGCGGCAGCCGACTCTGGAGCCATCGCCCAAGAGTCGCTCGAACATGGGCAGGTCGTGAGACGTGGAGATGACGAGGATTTCCTTAATGCCAGCCAACATCAGCGTGGAGAGCGGGTAGTAGATCATCGGCTTATCGTAGACCGGCATGAGCTGCTTGCTCACCGCCAAAGTCAGAGGGTGAAGCCGTGTGCCGGAGCCCCCGGCAAGTATGATTCCTTTCATCTGAAATTCAAATCTTATCTGTTTGTGTACTGCTGCTCATAGTAGCTCTGGTAGTTTCCGGAGGTGACGCTCTCGAGCCACCCGGGGTTCTCCAGGTACCAGTCCACCGTCTTGCTCAGCCCCTCCTCGAAGGTCACCGACGGCCTCCAGCCCAGCTCACGCATCAGCTTCGAAGAGTCGATGGCGTAGCGCAGGTCATGGCCGGCGCGGTCCTTGACAAAGGTGATGAGCTTTCTCGAGTGGCCCTTCTCGCGCCCCAGCTTCTGGTCCATCACATCGCAGAGCAAGTGGATTAGGTCCAGGTTGCGCCACTCGTTCACCCCGCCGATGTTGTAGGTCTCGCCCACCCTGCCCTCATGGAAGATCACATCGATGGCCCTCGCGTGGTCGAGCACGTAGAGCCAGTCCCTGACGTTCTCTCCTTTACCGTACACCGGCACCGGCTTTTCGCTTTTGATGTTGTGGATCGCCAGCGGGATGAGCTTCTCGGGGAAGTGGTTCGGGCCGTAGTTGTTCGAGCAGTTGGACACCTTCACCGGCAGGCCGTAGGTATGGTGCCAGGCCCTGACGAAGTGGTCGGAAGAGGCCTTGGAGGCTGAGTACGGGGAGCGCGGGTCGTAGGCCGTGGACTCGGTGAAGAGCCCCTGCTCGCCCAGCGAGCCGTACACCTCGTCGGTGGAGATGTGGTAGAACAGGTGCTTGCCCAAGTCATCTTTCCAGTGCCTCCTGGCCGCGTTCAGCAGGTTCACCGTGCCGATCACGTTCGTCTCGACGAAAGCCAAGGGGTCAGAGATGGAGCGGTCCACGTGCGACTCGGCCGCCAGGTGGATCACCGCGTCGAACTTATACCCGGAGAAGATCTCCTCCAGGTAGCCTGCGTCCACGATGTCTCCCCTGAGGAAGGTGTAGTTCTCCCTGTCCTCGATGTCGGAGAGGTTCTCCAAGTTGCCCGCGTAGGTGAGCTTGTCGAGGTTGTAGACCTGGTAGTGCGGGTACTTGGTAACGAACAGCCGCACCACGTGAGAACCAATGAAACCAGCCCCCCCTGTAATCAATACCTTCATGCTTATGTCTTTGTAAAGATTATAGTAGCTTTGCTTTTACAGTAATTATAATCTTGCGTCAGTTATTTCCTTTGGCAGAACTCCCTTCACATCATAAACCACTGCATTAGACTTAGTAAGTTTATTCATATCCAGCTGTTCAAACTCCTTATGCGACACAGCCAGGATCACGGCGTCATATGCAGCAGAACTATCCAGATCTGCTACTGATTCCCAACCGTACTCGTGTTTCACCTCCGCAGGTTCAGCCCATGGATCATAAATGGTGATATTCATCTGGTAATCCTTCAGCGTGTGGAGGATATCCACCACCTTCGTGTTACGCACATCAGGACAATTCTCCTTAAACGTAATTCCCAGCACCAACACATTAGCATTCTTCACCGGAATATCTTTCTTCACCATCAGTTTAACCACTTCGTGGGCCACGTATTCTCCCATACCGTCATTCAAACGGCGACCGGCAAGTATAATCTCCGGATGGTATCCCACCTCCTGTGCCTTTTGAGCCAGGTAGTACGGATCAACACCAATACAATGTCCTCCAACCAAGCCTGGCTTGAACTTCAGGAAATTCCACTTAGTGCCAGCAGCCTGCAGCACTTCATCTGTATCAATCCCTAAACGGTTGAATATCTTAGCCAGCTCATTCACAAAGGCAATATTAATATCGCGCTGGGCATTCTCTATAACTTTAGCTGCTTCAGCTACCTTTATAGAAGGAGCTTTGTGTGTCCCGGCCGTGATCACGGCATTATAAAGTGTATCTACTTTGTCGGCAGCCTCAGTTGTTGAGCCTGAGGTAATCTTCAGAATTTTAGCTACGGTGTGTTCTTTATCGCCGGGGTTGATACGTTCTGGTGAGTAGCCCGCGAAAAAATCCTCGTTAAACTTCAGGCCTGACACCCGCTCCAGAACTGGCACACACTCCTCTTCTGTCACACCTGGATAAACGGTAGATTCATAAACAACAATATCGCCTTTCTTCAGCACCTTTCCCACTGTCTCACTTGCCTTAAAAAGGGGCGTAAGGTCCGGACGGTTGTGCTTATCCACCGGCGTAGGAACAGTAATAATAAAGTAATTGCACTGCTCAATCTGCTGCAGTTCATCTGTGCAAAACAAGCCTTTATCAGCGGAACAATCCTGCGTCAGCACCTCAGTCAGCTGCTCATCAGACACCTCCAAGGTATGATCATGCCCCTGCTTGAGCCCCTCAATCCGTTGCTTATTGATATCAAAACCAAAGGTTTTGAATTGTTTGGCGAACTCTACAGCAAGAGGTAGTCCGACATAACCTAATCCTATAACTGCTATTTTAGCACTCTCTAACTCAGTTCTTACAGACATTACTTTTCTTATATTGAAAATCTGATTATTTGCTAATATTCTGACAATTCCGTTATCTATCCTCCCCTTCTTTTTACATAGAAGAGTGCTAATAGCTTAACCACTCAAAACTACACAAGAATCTTATTGATAGAATTCCAGAGGTACTAACATCCCATTATGTGAGTTTGATGTTTTCTGGCATGACAGAGAACTGTCCAAGAGAGGAAATACCATAAGCTTGTTTTAGAAATTTTGTAACGTGCTTGCAAATTAGTGCAATTCTAAATTCTGTAAAAGAAAATCTTGTGATAAATCAGCAGCATAATGATAAGCTAATATCAACAACGTTACACCTACTTACCCTTCCTTTGCGAAATAGCCTGTACAGAATATGGAACAGAAGAGGACAAAAAACAAGGTATTTCTTGTTGCAGAACCCTAATTCCTTACCGCAATCATCAGCCCCAGTTCTTTATAGCGCATGCCAAACTTCTTGGCAATATGCGCATTGGTCAGGCTACCTTTGTAGATGTAGACGCCGCTGCGGTAATGCTCGTTCATAAAAAGCACCTCGTTAATGCCACCATACTTGGAAAACTCTGTGAAAATAGGTGTAAAAATGTTGCTTAGTGCCTGTGAAGCCGTGCGCGGCACGCGGGAAGGGATGTTAGGCACGCAGTAGTGGATAATATCATACTTGCGGTAGATTGGGCGCGAGTGGGAGGTGATCTCGGAGGTTTCAAAGCAGCCGCCCTGGTCGATGCAGACGTCAATGATAATAGAGCCAGGGTTCATCTGCGCCACCACACTTTCTTCAACCACGCACGTTATCTGCCCTTCATCAGCTACAAAAGCACCTATTACTACATCGGCCTGCTTGATCTCATTATACATAATGGCTTTATCAAGCGTAGAGGTGAAGATCTGCGCTCCTACGTTATGCTTCAGGCGGCGGAGCTTGTAGATGTGATTGTCGAACACTCTTACTTCTGCGCCTAAACCTAAGGCGGCACGAGCTGCAAATTCAGCTACAGAACCAGCTCCAAGAATTACTACTTTAGTTGGTGCTACGCCGGTGATACCTCCTAATATAATACCTTTGCCTTCATTGCTGCTGCTCAGGTACTCGGCAGCTACCATCATCACGGTGCTACCGGCAATCTCGCTCATAGCGCGCACTACTGGCTTGGCATCAGACTTATCGCGGATCAACTCAAAGGAAATTGCATTGATCTTCTTGCGTAACAGGGCGTTAATATAATCGGAGGTTAAATTGCCAAACTGTAGGGCTGAGATCAGTGTCTGGCCCGGGCGCAGGTATTCTATTTCGTCGTAAGTAGGAGGAGCAATTTTCAAGATAATATCCGCCTCGTATACTTCTTCAGTAGAATATACAATTCTAGCACCCGCTTCGGAGTATTCATTGTCTGAGTATTTGGATGGGCTACCGGCGCCTGCCTCTATCTGAATACGATGTCCCTGGTCGATGAGCTGCTTTACCGAGTCCGGTGTAAGGCCAATGCGATTCTCCTGGAACGATGACTCTTTTGGAATGCCTATAAAAAGACTTCGGCGCCTGTCCTCTACCGCCAGCATCGACTCTTTCGGGTACAAGGCTTGGCTTGTAGCAATCTTACCTAACTCTACGGCGAACTTCTCCGTCATATTTTGTTTGTTAATAGCTTCAGTCAAGGGTTTCTGATAGAAACCGAAGGAGCTGCACTTATCTGTTATACTTGCGCCCCGTTACCTTCCCGGAACACACTATACTTTTATAGCTTTAGAAGAAAGCCGCTAAGAAATACCCCGTGCCTCTTCTTTATCCCTCTACCCTGCTAATTACCATACTTCTTTCACTGCCTTCTGCATTTGGCTGAAGTTGTACCAGCAGATAATGGTCAGGCAACAGGTTCGGAATCATAGAGGGCCACTCAATCAGGCACAACCTTCCGGACTCGAAATACTCCGGGGCACCAATATCCAGCGCCTCACGCTCATCGTTAATCCTATAAAAATCGAAATGGTAAATAAGTTTCCCGTGCTCGCCTTCATACTCGTTTACAAGGGCAAAGGTAGGGCTGCTAACATTTTCCTGCACACCCAGTTGTTTGCACAACTCTTTTATCAATGTTGTTTTGCCAGCGCCCATCGGCCCTTCAAACAAAATAATAGGCTCCGAAGCAGCCTCCTCTAAAAGCACAGAAGCCGCCGCTGGTAAGTCTTCCAACGACGACATCTTTATTTGAGCTCTTTCAACTCCGGTGTTATACATTCTTCGGTGTAAGCGTTACGTATGGTATGATCACTTCCTCCAGCGACACCCCTCCGTGCTGGAAGGTATCTTTGTAGTAGTTCACATAGTAGTTATAGTTATTCGGATAGGCAAAAAAGTAATCTTCTATCGCGAATACAAACGTAGTGGAAACATTGGCTTTTGGCAAGAAAAATCGTTCAGGTTTGCGAACTGTGAATACATCTTTATCAGTGTAGCCCAGGTTCTTACCATGCTTGTAGCGCAGGTTTGTGTTGGTATTGCGGTCACCAATGATTTTGAATGGTCTTTTTACTCGAATGGTACCGTGGTCGGTGGTAATAATGAGCCTGCCTTTTTTCTCAGCGATAGCTTTCAAAGTATCAAACAAAGGCGAGTGCAGGAACCAGGACCTGGTAATAGAGCGGTAAGCAGACTCATCCGGCGCAAGCTCGCGCACCATATTACTATCGGTACGAGCATGCGAGAGCATATCCACAAAGTTGTATACAATTACATTCAGCTTATTATTGTCAAGGTTGCTGAACTTGCTCAAGAGGTCACGGCCAGCCTGCACGTTCGTAATTTTGTGGTAACTATACTTGTCAGTCACACGGTTCTGCTGAAACTGTATATCCAGGAAGTCTGCTTCGTGCAGGTTCTTTCCTTCCTCTTCATCATCGCTCACCCACATGTTCGGGTAACGCTTCTGAATCTCAGTTGGCAACATACCCGAGAAGATAGCATTTCGGGCATAGGCCGTGGTAGTAGGAAGTATGGAGTAGAACATCTCCTCTGAGTCTATAGTGAAGTAGTCAGAGATAAGCGGCTCCAGCACTTTCCACTGGTCGTAGCGCAGGTTGTCAATCAACACAAAGTATACGGGGCGGTCGCTTTCCTTCATCAGCGGGAACACACGCTCCTTAAACAGCTGGTGCGACATCAGCGGGGCATCCTCATCACCATTCATCCAGTCTTCATAATTATCCATAATAAAACGGGCGAAGTTAGAGTTGGCCTCGTCTTTTTGCATGTTGATCACATCGGCCATACTTTTATTCTCCGTTTCGTCTATCTCCAGCTCCCAGTATACCAGCTTTTTATAGATGTCGGCCCACTCCTGCTGGCTCAGGCGCTCACCAAAGGCCATTCCCAACTGGCGAAAGTCGCGTTGATAGCTCATGTTCGTCTTCTCACTCACCAGGCGCTTGTTATCCAGCACTTTCTTTACTGACAGCAGGATCTGGTTCGGATTAAGCGGCTTGATCAGGTAGTCCGTGATCTTAGAACCAATGGCCTCCTCCATGATATGCTCCTCCTCGCTCTTGGTGATCATGATGACAGGCACGGTAGGGCGTATGGCTTTCAGCTCATTAAGAGTCTCCAGTCCGCTGATGCCGGGCATGTTCTCATCCAGGAACACCACATCGAAACTGCGGTCACGAAACTCTTCTATAGCATCTGCCCCACTGTTTACAGGCGTAATGTCGTAGCCCCTATCCTCCAGAAAAAGGATGTGCGGCTTAAGGAGGTCTATCTCATCATCAGCCCATAAAATATTGTATCTTTGCATAGTTTTATTCTTTGTAGTGAATTAGTTAATAGGTAGACAAATATACACGTTAGTTGTTTATACTACCGGTTTTAGCATGCCAAGCGGGCAAACAAAGGCTTGAATGGTACAGGCACAAGCTTTCTGTTTACCCTGAACCTTTAATGGCAGCAGCAGAGCAAACAAATGCATGGCACCAACAGTTTACTGTTGACATGAGCTACAGCACTACTCGTATACACGTTTGGAAGCTAAATTTTGTTGATTAGCTTCCAAAACACATACTCAACCTTCAAACCAGCACACCTTCCTGTGAACAAGAAGAAGATCTTTAATGACCCTGTCTACGGCTTTATAACAGCCCCAACAGAGCTTATATTTGATATTATTGAGCACCCTTACTTTCAGCGACTGCGCCGCATCAAGCAGCTCGGGCTTACAGAGATGGTGTACCCCGGAGCGCTGCACACCCGTTTCCACCATGCCCTTGGTGCCATGCACCTGATGGACACAGCTTTGCAAACACTACGCAGTAAAAATAACGAAATAAACGATACCGAATTTGAGGCATCGCTTATTGCTATACTGCTGCACGACGTAGGCCACGGCCCTTTCTCGCATGCGCTCGAAACAGCCATTTTCAAAAATGTACATCACGAGCACCTGTCGCTGCACATCATGCACCTATTGAACGAGCAGTTTGGCGGAAGATTGAGTATGGCGATTGATATTTTCACAGATAACTACCACCGCCGCTTTTTCCACCAGCTCGTTTCTAGCCAGCTGGACGTAGATCGCCTGGACTACCTGAACCGCGACAGCTTCTATACGGGTGTTTACGAAGGCAAGATCGGCGCAGACCGGATCATTAAAATGCTGGATGTGGCCAACGACAAGCTGGTAGTAGAGGAAAAAGCCATCTATAGTATAGAGAATTTCCTGGTGAGCCGCCGGCTCATGTATTGGCAGGTTTACCTTCATAAAACCGTGATCAGTGCTGAAAACATGGTATTGCGTGTCGTGCAGCGAGCCCGGGAACTGATGCAACGTGGTGTAGAGGTACCAGCCAGCCCCTGCCTCCGCTTCTTCCTATCCTCAGATTTAGCTATGGAGGATTTTAAGCAGGACAAAAGTATTCTGGAGCGCTTCGTAGCACTAGATGATCATGACGTATGGAGTGGCATTAAGGAGTGGGCACTCCACCCTGACTTTATACTTTCTTATCTGGCCCAGAGCATCTTGAGCCGCAGGTTGTTTAAAGTGTATATTTCTACCAAGCCCATCGATAAGGAAATGCTGCTTGGCTTAACAGAGCTGGTACAGGAGAAGTATAACCTTTCAGAAGAGGATGTAAAGTACCTCATGATTTCGGGCGATATTGGCAACAACGCCTATGATGTAGAGGGTCAAACCATCGATATGCTCACTAAGTCAGGCTATGTGGTAGATGTAGCCGAAGCCTCTGACTTGCCAAACATCCGTGCCCTAAGCTATAAGGTTGAGAAACACTTCGTATGCTATCCTAAAGAGGTAGCACATTGATAAAAGCTCTGCCTTGTGCTTTTCCTGGTGTATAACAAGACTTGCTACAGGTGATCAAAGTATAAACTTGAATAGCTCGTGGAGTGGTGAGATTTTTTCTTAAGTTTGCACCCCCAATGCATTAGCGTTTTTGAGTTTTTGCTCTAATTTTACAAAATGGAATTTACTGTTCAACAGATAGCTGACCTGCTGCAGGGCAAAGTAGAGGGAGACAATTCTGTCAAGGTCAGCACGTTAGCCAAAATTGAGGAAGCCCAGTCGGGTGCCCTCGCATTTCTTTCCAACCCGAAGTACGAGCCATATTTATATAGCACCAACGCAAGCGTCGTAATCGTTTCTGATACGCTGGAACTGAAAAAGAGTATCAATACTGCTCTGATTCGAGTGGCAGATCCTTATTCTAGTTTCTCTACATTACTCCACTATTACCAGACAGCATTGCTAGCTTCTAAAACAGGTGTAGAAGAGCCTTGCTTTATGGGCCAGGGCAGCGAAATTGGTGAGAACCATTACCGCGGCGCTTTCTCCTATATTGGCAGCAACTGCAAAATAGGCAAGAATGTACGCATTTTTCCGCAGGCTTACATTGGTGATAATGTGCAGATTGGCGACAACACCACCATTTTTGCTGGTGTAAAACTCTACGCCAATACGGTGGTAGGTAGTAACTGTACCATACACTCCGGCGCTGTACTTGGCAGTGATGGTTTTGGTTGGGCACCTCAGGCAGACGGTACCTACAAGGCTGTGCCGCAGATAGGTAATGTGGTGTTGGAAGATGATATCTCCATTGGTGCAAATACGGCTATAGACTGCGCGACCATGGGCTCAACCATCATCCGCAAAGGCACTAAAATTGATAACCTGGTGCAGATTGCCCACAACGTAGAGGTTGGCTCTGACACTGTCATAGCTTCTCAGTCCGGTATTTCAGGCTCCACTAAAATTGGGAATAACTGCGTTATTGCAGGCCAGGTAGGTATTGTGGGCCACATCACCATTGCCAACAAAACAACCATTGGCGCACAGTCAGGCGTGTCCAAGTCTGTCAAAGAGGAAGGGCTGATCATTCAGGGCTCCCCTGCCTTCGACTATAAGCAGAACCTGCGTGCCATGACCGTATTCCGCAAATTGCCAGAACTCCAGCGCGACCTGGAAATGCTAAAGGAAAAAGTATAGACATTTCACGCGGTGTATACCAAGGTTATCTTTAGCATCAAGCAGACGGATTCCGGGCGTTTACCTAAAGTGATATAGAAAGTATAGATCATGAAGCAAAGCCGCAGCAGCAACTTCTGCGGCTTTGCTTTTTTAAGTCTTTGCAATTCAAATGTAGGCTTAGTACTCCATTCCTACCTATACTTTTCCTTACTAGCCGCTACTTTATCCATAAAAATTGGCAATAGCCTATTTAATATCTTAAGTTTGCAGGGGCAAAGGGCTTGGCCTGTAACAGCCTGCTCTGTTCGTCTTCGGCAGCGCGCCTGCTGCTACAAAGACACAAGCAATAACACGACTACAGATACGTGAATGAACGATAAACAGCACACCATTAAGGCTCCGGTAACTGTATCGGGCATTGGGTTGCACACCGGCGTGGTTTCCAACATGACGTTCAAACCCGCTCCAATCAACCATGGTTATAAATTTCAGCGCATTGACCTGCCAGGCCAGCCTATAGTTGCCGCCGATGTAGACAATGTGGTAGACCTCTCCAGAGGTACCACCATCGAGCAGAACGGCGCACGCGTTAACACCGTGGAGCACACGTTGGCGGCACTGGTTGGCTTGCAAATAGACAACGTACTCATTGAGCTGGATGGCCCTGAACCGCCAATTATGGACGGCTCTTCTATCGAGTTCGTAAAGGCACTGCACGAGGTGGGTCTGCAGGAGCAGAACGCACTCCGCAACTTCTTCGAGATTACACAAGGGCTTAGCTACAAAGATGACGATCGAGGTGTCGAAATAGCGGCGCTACCGCTGGACGACTACCGCCTGACCGTGATGGTGGATTATAACTCCCCTGTACTTGGCAGCCAGCATGCCTCTATTACAAACCTGAACCAGTTTGAGAAAGAGATCGCCCCGTGCCGTACCTTCGTGTTCCTGCATGAGCTGGAGATGCTCTTTAAGCAAAACCTGATCAAAGGCGGCGATCTGGACAACGCTATCGTGATTGTGGACCGCGTGGTGAAGGACGATGAACTGACTCACCTATCCGAGCTCCTGCAGAAGCAGAAGGTAGAGGTGAAAGAGGAAGGCATTCTCAACAACACAGAGCTGCGCTTTAAAAATGAGCCGGCACGCCACAAACTGCTGGACCTGCTTGGTGATTTGGCTTTGATTGGTCGTCCGATCAAAGGACAGATTCTGGCGGCACGTCCTGGTCACGCTGCCAACATCGCTTTTGCCAAGAAGGTGAAAAAGCTGATCCACGAGACAACGATTAAAAACGTGCCGACCTACGATCCGAAGAAAAAGCCGGTGATGGACATCAACCAGATTGCCGCTACGCTGCCGCACCGCTACCCTTTTCTTCTGATAGATAAGATCATCCATTTAGACGATACGATGGTTATGGGCGTTAAGAACATAACCATGAACGAGCCATTCTTCCAGGGCCATTTTCCTGGAAACCCCGTTTTGCCGGGTGTTATCCAGATTGAGGCCATGGCACAAACAGGCGGGATTCTTGTACTCAATACTGTGGAGAAGCCGGAAGACTATTGGACCTATTTCCTTGGTATAGACAAGTGTCGCTTTAAGCGCAAAGTGCTTCCGGGCGATACCATTATTTTTAGATGTGAACTGCTGGCTCCTATTAAGCGCGGCATTGCCAAAATGAGTGGCCAGGCCTTTGTTGGCGGTCAACTGGTAATGGAAGCTGAAATGTCGGCAAGTATAGTAAAGAAAGACGCATGAATCAGCCATTAGCATACGTACATCCAGAGGCTAAAATCGCGCAAAATGTCGTAATAGAGCCATTCGCTACCATTCATAAAAACGTAGAGATTGGTGAAGGCACCTGGATCGGCTCTAATGCCGTGATCATGGAAGGTGCCCGCATCGGCAAGAACTGTAAGGTTTTCCCGGGTGCAGTAGTATCTTCTATACCTCAGGACCTGAAATTTGCCGGAGAGGTAACCACAACAATTATCGGCGATAACACCGTTATCCGTGAGTATGTAACAGTGAGCCGCGGCACCATTGATAAAATGAAGACCGTAGTAGGTAGCAACTGCCTGGTTATGGCCTATGCCCACGTAGCACATGATTGCCTGGTAGGGAATAACTGCATCATTGGTAATTCAGTGCAGATGGCAGGGCACGTTGAGGTTGGGGATTTTGCCATCATCAGTGCAACCAGTGCGATTCACCAGTTCGTCAAGATCGGTTCTCACTCCTTTATCTCCGGCGGATCGCTGGTATTGAAAGATGTGCCTCCGTTTGTGAAAGCTGCACGTGAGCCACTCTCCTATGCTGGTATCAACTCGATCGGGCTTCGCCGCAGGGGTTACGTGAGCGAGCAGATTAATGATATACAGCATGTGTACCGTCTTCTGTTTATGAATGGCCTCAACAACAGCCAGGCCCTGGATAAGATCGAGGTAGAGCTATCGCCAAGCAAGGAGCGCGACGAGATCATCAATTTCGTGCGTAACTCAGGCCGCGGTATCATAAAAGGCTATTTCGCTAAGGATGCAAGTTAACCTAAAGCACTTAGGTAAACGCTATAACTACGAGTGGATTTTCCGGAACCTGACTTACACGTTTGAGTCAGGCACCTCATATGCTGTTTTAGGGCATAACGGGTCCGGGAAATCCACTCTTCTTACTATTGTAGCCGGACATAACCTGGCAAGTGAGGGAGAATTAATTTATACTGCAGCAGGCAAAACGGTCGCAGCAGATGAGGCTTACCGCCACCTGTCGCTTACAGCGCCATACCTGGAGTTGGTAGAGGAGTTCACCCTGCTTGAAATGCTTGACTTTCATACCCGTTTCAAGCCACTGCGGCATAACTTAACCAATCTGCAGCTCATCGACCGCATGGGGCTGGAAAGGTCAAAGTATAAGTCTGTAAAGGACTTCTCCTCTGGCATGAAGCAGCGCCTCAAACTGGGGCTGGCCATTTACTCTGACAGCAGCATGCTGGTGCTCGATGAGCCTACTACCAACCTGGATCATGAAGGAGTTGCCTGGTATCAGGAGCATGTAAACCTGAACAAACAGGATCGCTTGATAATTGTGGGCTCTAATATCGAGCACGAGTATAACTTCTGCGATCAACAGCTGCGCATCTCAGATTATCACGCAGTTCCTAAAAAGTAGCTGTGGCTGAAGAGTAGTTCCTGGCCACTTGCTAAGGGAAACTAGTACAACACGTATAATTTAGCTCTTAAACAGCTACCAAATTACGTCTGAGCTGCCTAACTTTGTAAACACACAAAACGCATACTATGGGACGCGCATTTGAATTTAGAAAAGCCCGTAAATTTAAACGCTGGGATAAAATGTCGAAGGCCTTTACGCGCATCGGCAAGGAGATAGTTATGGCTGTTAAAGAAAGCGGCCCCAACCCTGACACTAACTCACGTCTGCGTACGGCCATTCAAAACGCCAAAGGCGTTAACATGCCAAAAGACCGTATAGAGGCTGCTATCAAGAGAGCTTCCTCTAAAGAAGAGAAAGATTACGAAGAGGTAGTATACGAAGGCTATGCACCACACGGTATTGCTGTAGTGGTAGAATGCGCCACAGATAACCTGAACCGTACGGTAGCCAACGTGCGCATGCACTTTTCGAAAGGCGGCGGCTCTTTAGGCAAAACAGGCTCTCTGGATTTCATGTTCGAGCGCAAGGGCATCTTCAAAATATCTGCTGAGGGTGTAGACTTAGAGGAGCTTGAGCTTGAGTTGATCGACTTTGGTGCAGATGATATCTATGAGCACGAAGGCGAGATCATTATCGAGACTCCTTTTACTGAGTTCGGCAACATGCAGAAGGGGCTTGAGGAAAAAGGGCTGAATGTGATCAGCGCAGAGGTACAGCGCATACCGACTACCCGCACCGAACTGACAGAGGAACAAGAAGAAGAGGTATTAAGTATGATCGAGCGTTTCGAAGAGGACGACGACATACAAGCAGTATACCATAACATGGCATAGTGCCACAACTCCATAAAGTATAATGGCTGCCCAGGTCTCACTTTGGGCAGCCATTTTTATTAAATTAAACGTAAGCACCCGTAGTTTACACAAACAAAACCCAACATGCTCCTATACATACTCTTTTTTATTGGCTTTGTGATGCTGATCAAAGGTGCTGATCTACTTGTAGACGGCGCCTCCTCCATAGCAAAGCGGTATGGCTTGTCTGATATGGTGGTGGGTTTGACAATTGTCTCTTTTGGTACTTCGCTTCCTGAGCTCATCATCAACATACTCTCCAGTATGCAGGGGCAGTCAGAGCTGGCCATAGGCAACGTGTTTGGCAGCAACGTAGCAAACCTGCTGCTCATACTTGGGATTACAGCGCTTATCTGCCCGCTGCCCATAAAGCGCAATACCATCTTAACTGAGATTCCTTTTTCACTTATTGCTACCCTGCTGGTGGGCTTTTTGGCCAATGCCACCTTACTTAATACCCGGACAGAGCTTTACATAAGCCGTTTGGATGGCGGTATCCTGCTTTTCTTCTTTGTCTTGTTTATGGTTTACATCTACAACATAGCCAAGACAAACAAAGACGAGGTACTGCCTGATGATAATGCAGAGATGATGCCTATGGGCAAGTCTGTTCTTTTCATCGTTTTGGGTGCGGCGGGCCTTTTCCTTGGGGGGAAGTGGGTGGTAGATGGCGCCGTGCACATTGCCCAGTCGCTGGGACTAAGCGAATCGTTCATTGGACTAACTGTCGTGGCCATTGGCACCTCGCTGCCGGAGCTGGTTACTTCTGCCATGGCTGCCTACCGCCGCAACATCGATATAGCTGTGGGCAACGTCGTGGGTTCTAACATCTTCAACCTACTCTGGATCCTGGGGATCAGCGCCCTTATTAGCCCCCTTCCCTTTAACATGATGAACAACGCTGACATTATCATGATGATCCTGGCCAGCACGATGCTCATCATCGCTATGCCGATTGGCAAGCGCAATGCTATTGACCGTTGGAACGGCATCGTGTTTTTGTTAGTGTACTTTAGCTACATTGGCTACCTGGTTGTGCGGGGATAATACAGGCAAAAAGTCAGTCTAAAGCTTTGACACTCCCACGCCTAAAGGCAGTAGGATTCTTGGGCTACCGAACCATTGTCCTTGTATATCTCCCAAGCTGAAACGGTCTGCCCGACCGCCTTATTTCTTATATTTCTAGCTGCGTTCACATCCCTGTCCAGGACATGTCCGTTAGCTCTGGGTCCAATACCTGTCCGATAGTTTCAGGTCGGTGTTGCGCCAGCCACATACCCAGCAGTCCTGAGAGGTATGGTGGGGGGCTACTCTGTGAAACTCCCGACCATACCATTTGGACTTGTAGGCTAACATCTGCACAAACTGATACCACCCAGCATCGCTGATGCTTTTGGCAAGTTTATGGTTCTTGAGCATATGCTGCACTTGCAGGTTCTCAACTACAATCGCTTGGCTCTCGCGAATGAGTTGCGTGCTGAGTTTATGGTGGAAGTCCTTGCGGGTGTTGCTCACTTTCTGGTGCAGCCTGGCAAGCTTTGCGGCAGCCTTTCGCCTGTTACTACCACCTTTCTTTTTTCTCGATACAGCACGTTGCGCTCTCCTTAACTGGTGCTGATAGCGGTACAGGTGCCTGGGATTATCCACCACCTGACCGTCTGAGGTGACAACAAAGGATTTTATACCGACATCCAAACCTACCACATTGCTTATCTGTGGTAGTCGCTCAATATCCACCTGGCAACACAGCGTCACATGCCACCCATCGGCTTCCTTGACAACGCTGGCTGTCCTGATAACCCCCTGCACATCCTGTGACTTGCGGTACTTGACCTTGCCGATCTTGGGCAGTTGTACTGTACAGGTATTCTCGTGCAGCTTCACCCCCTGCTTGTAGGTGAAGGAGCGATACTGGCCTCGCCTGGCGAACCTGGGGAATCCCTTGCCCTGCTTAAAGAAACCATCGTAGGATTTGAACAACCTGTCGGTCACCTCCTGTAAAGTTTGTGAGTGCACGCACCCGATCCATTCCACGTCCCTGGCGATAGCAGAGAGCTCTTGCTGCATCTGGTTCTTGCCGATGGAAAGCCGGTGGTTTGTGTACAACTGCTTCTTATAGTCCAGACACAGGTTATAAACATACCGGCACGAGCCGAGCCACTGTGCGAAAGCCTGTGCCTGCGCCCTGGTGGGTTTGAGCCGGAAGCGGTATGTCTTGATCTGGTTCACGGCTGCTTTTGGCGCCTTGCCCGGTGCAGGGCATGTTTGCTGCAGCAAAGGTAACAGCCGGCAAGTGCAGGCGGTAGAACATAGGGTAAGATCGAACCCAGCAAAAGTGAAGGAATGTCGCACCACATCGAGTGGTTCAAAAAGAAAACCAAATTCATCCCTTGGCTAAAGCCCCAAGGTACTGTCTTCAAAGTCAAGGATTTTGGTTGCATTTTTCTTATTTGTTTCTTATCTTCACTCTACCTGAAAGAGAGCTCCCGGGCCGACTGGTACTGGAAGTTCATCTTGCGTAGCCCTGGCCTGAGCTGGGGCTATTTCTTTTTCTGCTGTTTCTGGCTGCGTTTCCTGCGTTATTGCGTCTTTGTCAGCTGCGCTGACACCTGAAAGAGAGGCTCCGGCCTCCTGGATTTGGATGTTGTTTTTGGGTTCCGCTGGCTGCTGCCCATAACGTGCATCATAGGCTTCATTCTTGCGCCACAGCGTCCAGAGCAGCACCAGCAGCCTGCGCTGCACGGCCACATACGCCTGCATCTTGGTCTTGCCCCTTTTCACGAGCCGCTCGTAGAGGGCAGTAAAGACAGGCTCTTTATAACGTACTACTGTAAAGGCCGGCAGGTGCATGGCCCGCCGGATGTGGGCGTTGCCTTTCTTTGATATTCTGCTTCTGCCCGAGCGTGTCTAGTGCAAGGGCTTTCTCCTTCCCTTTCTGTTAGCTTACGTTTAAGAGCCTGATAAAATTGAACTTACGCTTATACTGCCAAAGATATGAGTGTTAGGGCTTTCTTTGGCATTTTCTCGTAACCATGGTCATACTGTGAGGCCGGCTAGTAATTTCAAGCAGGCACAATTGCATGCAGGCAACTTAGAAAAGTTCAACTAAATTCAATCAAATAGCTTGCCTATCCCCACCCCTTTCCTTCCCCCTTACCCACCTGTTTACACTGCTTGATACTGTTGATCGCTTCTTGCCGAATTACCAGGCGCAGTTTTCAACATGTTTGCCCTTATTTGTAAAGCTCTTTAAGGAGGCATATGCCTACTTCATTCAGTACTCACTCAATTTATAACACCTCTTGTACGTCAAGTTTACAACACACATCAAAGCAAGCTAAGCGATTACAACACAGCTTCTTAAGCATCATACCCTCTAAAGTGAAGTAGTCATGACGTAGTTAAAAAGTAGTCAAAATGTAGCCCCTTCTTTTGAAAAATCCTTTTTTCACTCTAAAATTATGGCAAATTACAAGTGTAAGGGTGCGGTTTACCATCGTCTATCCCTACGTTGCACTCTTGCTCAGGCACAAGCAACAACTGCGTCTAACCTAGTAATTGACTAATCACAACTATTTAAAAAGTAATAAATCACTTAACTATAAAACCCTTTATGAGAAAACGTTTATACACAGCACTCGGCTGTATCACCTTGGCAACCTGCGTTAGTGCCAGCACGACGGCAGGAAGCATAAGAGACCTTCGGCCGCTGCCTCTGGAAACTGCCCAGGCTGTTACCGTTTCAGGTAAGGTAACAGATGAGAGCGGTACTGCCTTACCTGGGGTTACAGTTATCCTTAAAGGAACAACAAAAGGTACAACTACCGATGTTGCGGGTAACTACTCCCTGGACCTGCCTGAGGGGAATGGAATACTTCTATTTTCATACATTGGCTATACCACACAAGAAGTACCGGTAAATAACCGATCAACGATCAATATCACCTTGGCTTTGGACACCAAAGCCTTGGAGGAAGTAGTGGTAGTAGGGTACGGCACGCAGAAAAAAAGTGTGGTAACGGGAGCTATTAGCAGTGTGAAGTCCTCAGACCTGGAAAACCAGCAAATAACCAGGGTAGAGCAGGCCCTGCAGGGTAGAACAACCGGCGTTACTGTGGCTTCTAACTCTGGTGCCCCTGGTTCTTCTGCCACAGTACGTGTAAGGGGTATCACCACTCTGAACAACAATGATCCGCTGTACGTAGTGGACGGCGTTGTGGTGAATGGTGGCATTGACTACCTGAACCAGGCCGACATCGAGTCTATTGAGGTATTAAAGGATGCTGCCTCTGCCGCTATTTATGGTGCACGCGCAGCCAGCGGTGTTATCTTGGTTACTACAAAACGCGGTAAGGCTGGCGCTATCAATGTAAGCTACAATGGTTACTATGGCACGCAGGGTCCTGCCAGAAAGCTTGACCTGTTGAACGCTACACAGTATGCTACGCTGCGAAACGAAGCTTCTGTAGCCGGAGGTGGTGGCATTGTTTATGAGGACCCTCGTGCGCTAGGCGAAGGCACAGACTGGCAAGAGTATGTATTCAACGATGATGCCCGCATTCAGAACCATGAGTTCAGCGTTAGTGGAGGCAACGACAAATCAACCTTCTACAGCTCTTATGGCTATTTGAGCCAAGAAGGTATCGTTACGAGCGAAATATCTAACTATAAGCGCCACAACGTTCGTCTTAACTCCACACACAAAGTCGCCGAGTGGCTGACAATCGGGCAGAACCTGGGTTACTCCCATATAAAGAGCCAAGGCGGTTTGAACCCTAACACAGAGTTTGGTGGTCCGCTTAGCTCAGCTATCAACCTGGATCCTACTACGCCAGTACTCATCACGGATCCAGTTATTCTGAACGACCCGAACAGTGTCTACAACAGACAGCCTACTGTACGCAACCCACAGGGCTACCCATATGGTATCTCTACTACGGTACAGCAGGAAATGACGAACCCTCTAGCTTACATTCAAACGCAGTTAGGTAACTACGGCTGGTCAGATAACATTGTAGGTAACGTTTTTGCAGAACTAGAGCCAATAAAAGGCCTTAAATTCCGCTCTACGTTGGGTACCAAACTAGCCTACTGGGGAGGTGAGAGCTTTAGGCCTATATACTACCTGAACGCTTCTTCTGTAAGCAATCAAACAGCTTTTAACCGCGACAGAAACCAGACCTTTGACTACAACATTGAGAACATCCTCTCCTACACCCGCACCATAGATAAGCACAATTTCACTTTATTGGCAGGTCAGGGAGCGTACCGTGATAACCACACAAGTGGTGTGTACATCTCCTTCTCAAACATACCGGCAAACACTTTTGACGAGGCATCTTTCAACCTGAAAGTGCCTACTGCTAACAGAACAGCAGATGCCTACGAAGGAATTGACCATACTGTAAGCTCTTTGTTTGGCCGCGTGGTTTATAACTACGATGAGAAATACCTGTTTACAGGTATTGTGCGCCGCGACGGTTCTTCCAGGTTTGGTATCAACAACAAGTATGGCTACTTCCCTTCTGCCTCCCTTGGCTGGGTAGCGTCCCGCGAGGCTTTTTGGCCAACTAACAAGGTGGTAGACTTCCTCAAGATCCGTGGCTCTTACGGTGTAGTAGGTAATGATGCCCTGGGTAACTTCAGATACATTTCTACAGTTGGCTCAGGCAGAAACTATACTTTCGGTAACGATAACTACCTGATTGGCTATAGCCCGGATGCACCGGCAAACCCAGACCTGAGATGGGAAGAAACAACACAGACCAACTTTGGTTTTGAGGCAAACATCTTCCAGGATTGGAGCCTGACATTCGATTGGTACACCAAGAAAACATCCGGCATTCTGCAGCAAATTGATTTACCTGGCTATGTTGGTGCTACTGGCAGACCTTGGGGTAATGTTGCAGACATGGAAAACCGGGGCGTAGAGGTGGAGCTGGGCTATCGCAAGCAGATCGGTGAGGTGAGCTTTGGTGTGAACGGTAATGTTTCTTACCTGGAAAACAAAGTAACCTTCCTGGGCGACGGCAAACAATTCTTAGAAGGCGGAGAAGGTGTACAAAACATCGCCTACCCACTTACACGCATGGCAGTAGGCCAGTCGTACGGCGCGTTTTACGGATTCCGCACACTTGGCATCTTCCAAAACGAAGAGGAAGTACAGAACTATGTTAACGCTGAGGGCAATGTCATACAGCCAAACGCGAAACCTGGCGACTTCCGCTGGGCTGACCTGAATGATGATGGTCAAATAGATGCCGATGACAGAACCTTCATTGGTAAACCACTTCCAGACTGGACTTATGGTATTACACTGAATGCCGCTTACAAAGGTTTCGACCTGTTAATCTTCGGACAAGGTGTTGCGGGCAACCAGATATTCCAGGGCCTGCGCCGCCTGGATATTCCAACCGCTAACTGGCAGTCTGCTGCCCTGGGTCGTTGGACAGGTGAAGGTACCTCTAACGATTACCCACGCCTGACAACAGATGACACCAACCGCAACTTCACTTACCCATCTGACTTCTTCTTAGAAGACGGCGACTATTTCCGCATCAAGACCCTGCAAATAGGTTATACGCTGCCAAGCTCGCTTACATCCAAGCTTTCCATGCAAAAAGCGCGTGTGTACGTGAGCAGCAACAACTTACTGACCTTTACAAAATACACCGGATATGACCCAGAGATTGGTGGCAATATCTTCGGTATAGACAGAGCTTTCTATCCACAGGCTCGCTCCTTTATGGTAGGTGTTAACGTGGGATTCTAATTGCTTTTAATCAAGAAATACAATGAAAAGAAGATATATACATTTCTTAGCTATAGCTGCACTGGGTTTACCCCTGTTCAGCTCATGCGAAAAAGAGTTCCTGGAAGTAGACCCTAGAGGAACCGTACTGGAATCTAACTACTACAGCAATCCAGAGCAGGCTTTTGCTGGCCTGGTAGCGGCCTATGACCCACTGGGCTGGGAAGCAGGCGGCACCTACCACAACATTGGCGCCATAAACGGAGCCTCTGATGATGCCTATGCTGGCGGTGGTGGTTCATCTGACATGAACACCTGGCAGGTATGGAACAACTACACACTTGACCCGGCCATTGGCCCGCAAGGTGAGTACTGGAACAGAAACTTCACAGGCGTGTCCCGTACCAATACCTTGATAGAAAAGGCTGAGGCTGGTATACCTGGCTTGGATGCTAACACAACGGCAAGGTACGTAGCCGAGGCAAAGTTCCTGCGCGCTTACTACTACTTTGACCTGGTGCGCCTTTTCAGGAACGTGCCACTCTTCACGTCATCTATATCTACAGACCAGATTTACAACGCGACACAGGCTACTCCTGAGGAAGTTTATGCTCAGATAGAAAAGGACCTGGCTGATGCTATACCGAACCTACCTGTTACTGTTCCTGCGGCTACAGAAGGCGGGCGCGTAACACAAGGTACAGCAAAGGCTTTACTGGGTAAGGTGCACCTGTATCAGCAAGAGTGGAGCGCTGCTGCTGCCCAACTTGCAGACGTTAACGGTACACCAGGTGGTACAAGCCAGTACGGCTATAGGCTGCTGGATAACTTTGGGGACATCTTTAGCCCGGGCAACAAGTTCCACAGCGAGTCTATCCTCGAGATTGTGCACACGACCGTGGCTAATGCTGACTGGGGCAGCTGGCCAAACTTTGAAGGTAACGTTGGTGTCACCATGTTCGGCCCCAGGGGTTATGCTGGCCCAACTTACGTAGCAGGCTGGGGCTTTAACCCGCTTACCCTTGACCTGGTGAATGCACTGAAGGGAGACCCTCGCTATAAGTATACTGTAGCCAACATCGACAGCCTGGAACAAGCAGGGGTCGCCACCTATGAGAAAGGTTACCAGAATACAGGCTACTTTGTAGAAAAGTACGCTCCTAAAGTTGAATGGAAGAGTGCAGGTGGTGGTGAGCCCCTGTTGAACTGGCCAAACGATTATATTGAAATACGCCTGGCAGATACCTACCTGATGGAAGCAGAGGCACTAATTCAGGGCGGTGGGGACGCAACCCGCGCTGGTGAATTGCTGAACGCTGTGCGTGCTCGTGTCGGCCTGGCTCCTGTAGCTCCAACACTGGAAAACATCTACAAAGAGCGCCGCCTGGAACTTGCCACAGAAGGACATCGCTGGCATGATCTTGTGCGCACAGGAAGAGCTGCAACAGTATTGGCTCCTTTCGGATTTGTGGCTGGTAAGCACGAAGTACTTCCTATCCCACAGGCTGAGCTTAACAACACAAAGCTTGTGCAAAACCCTGAGTACAGGTAAGGTCCGGGCTACAATATTAACATAGAAAAAATCATGAAATACAACGTATTCATATCCAGAGTATACTCTTTTATGGCCGCTTTGCTGCTAACAAGTATGTTTGCGGCCTGTACGCCAGAGGATTCAGATTCGGAGCTGGCTCCTGCCCCTTCTTCTGAGATGGTGCAGTTTTCGGCAACACCTACCACCGAAAATCCAAACATCATCAACTTCAAGAACGAGACCCCTGGCGCTTTCAAAGCTATCTGGGACTTCGGTAACGGTGCTACTGCCGAAGGTCAGCAGGTACAAGGAGCCTTTGCTGTAGAGGGGGACTACACTGTAAAACTCACGGTATTTACGAGTGGCGGTTATGCTGTTAACACCAAAACTATCCACATTGCTGAAACAAATGTATCGATGCTTAACCGGGAGGACTACAACTTCCTGACAGGTGGTGCAAGCGATGCAGATGGCAAGACCTGGGTGATGGAGAAAGAGTTTAAGGGGCACCTGGGCGTAGGAGATGCTGCTGCTGCTGACCCTACTCCAAACTGGTGGGCTGCTGGGGCAAACGAAAAAGCCGGGCTTGGTTTATATGATGATGAGATGACCTTCAAGCTGGAAGGCTTTTCTTACACTTATAAGAACAACGGCGACACCTATGCAAACAAGGACTATGCTTCTGACTTGGGTGGCAGTAATGCTGCTGCAGACGTAACGGTTTCTTACACTCCTCCAACCAATATGTCGTGGACTATCACAGAAGAGAACGGCAAAAAATACCTGACCCTTTCCAACAATGGCTTCATGGCCTACTATGTAGGTGTATCTCGATACCAGATCCTTGCTTTAAGCGAAAACGAGATGTACCTGATGAGCTCCCAGAAAGGAGCACCAGGAAATGCCTGGTTCTACCGCTTTGTTCCAAAGGGCTATACCAGACCTGTAGAAGAAAAGCCGTACAAGATCACCGACATCTACGATAACTTTGATGAGGATGGCAACATAGTATGGAAAACGGAAGCGCTGACCTTGAATGAAAGCTACGATAATCCTGCCCCTTTCCCGATCAACACGTCAGCCAAAGTGGCCATGTATGTGAAGCAGGAAGGACAGCCATATACGTTTGCTAACATGTTCACCGACTTTGAGCATAAGCTGGACCTGCGTGAGCGCCACGTGTTTAAGCTGAAAGTGTTTATCCCGAGCTACAACGACTTCACATCAGCTGAAGGCGAATCCTGGGCTGACCCGCACCTGCTAAAGCAAGTATCCATGAAGCTGCAGGATGGTTCTTCTGCACAGCCATGGGTAAACCAGGTAGAGGTAAAACAGCAGGTAAGCGAACTTGATAAATGGGTTGAATTAACCTTTGACTTTGGTGCTGCTGAGGTAGTCAGCAGAAAAGACCTGGATAGAATCATCATACAGGTAGGTGGCGAGGGGAACTATATTCCTGGCATCTTCTTCCTAGACGATTTTGAATTGGTAAAATAAGCCAACAGAGAAAGCCAGGGGTAATTCTCTGGCTTTCTCTGTTCTACTCAAAACATTAGTAAAGTCACTGATAGCATGAAGTTATCGGTGCACCGTGTCCTTAAACCTCATGGATCTATGTTGCTATTAAATATGAAACGGGCTGTACTCACGCTAGCTGCCTTCAGTACCCTACTCTCCTATGCTTCCTGTTCTGAAAGTGAAACACCGAAGCCCTTTATATCTACGCCACAAACACCTGCAGATAAAAACTGGAAGTTTGAGAGCACCCCTACATGGGCTGATGAGTTTAACTACACCGGCCTTCCAGATAACTCCAAATGGGGATACGACCTTGGCGGCGGCGGTTGGGGCAATAACGAGCTACAGTATTATACAGACAAGGCATCAAACGCTAGCGTAGCTAATGGAGTACTTACCATTACAGCCAAAAAAGAAGCTGAAAGTGGCATGGACTATACTTCTGCCAGGCTGGTTACCAAAAACAAAGGCGACTTTAAGTATGGCAGGTTTGAGATACGCGCTAAGCTGCCCACAGGTAGGGGCACCTGGCCGGCTATCTGGATGCTGCCTACTGACTGGGAGTATGGAGGATGGCCGAAGTCAGGTGAAATTGACATTATGGAGCATGTAGGTTACGACCAAAACAACGTGCACATCACTGTTCACACAGAAGCTTACAATCACGGCAAGGGTACTCAAAAAGGCAAAAGCAAAATTATACCAACTGCCAGCACAGCGTTCCACAACTACCGTGTAGACTGGACTCCTTATGCCATAAGAGGATATATTGATGATCAGCAGGTTTTTGAGTTCATCAACGAGGGCAAGGGCTATGCTTCATGGCCTTTTGACAAACGCTTCCACCTGTTGCTCAACATTGCTGTAGGCGGTAACTGGGGCGGAGCCCAGGGCGTGGACCCTGCTGTTTTCCCACAGTCAATGGAGGTTGACTATGTGCGTGTCTACAAAATGATTGAAGAATAATCCTGGGAGCTATCTGTAAGCTACTATAGGAATGTAGGAGCTTACAGATATTGCTAAACAAAAAGCCCCGCAGCCAATGCGGGGCTTTTTGTTTTTATTTGCTAATACTTAAGTATAAACTCCGTCAGGTTTACCTCTTGCCCCAGGTTCAGCTTTTTCCGTAGGCGGTACCTGCTGGTTTCTACACCACGCAGCGACAGGTTGAGCAAAGAGGCAATTTCCTTGCTGGTCAGGTTCATGCGCAGATACGCACACAGTTTGATATCACGATGCGTGAGGTCCGGATAATCATCGCGCAGGCGCCTGAGGAAGTCCTGGTGGATCTGGTTGAAATGCAGCTCAAACTGATCCCAGTTATTATCAACCTTTATGTCTTCCTCCACCGACCTTAGCATCTTACGGAGGTGGTGTCGTGCCTCCTTATCATCCACCTGCTCCATTACCACTTGTAGCTGCCCCCGAACTTTGCCTATGGTTTCAAGGCTGTGCATCACATGCATGGCAGATGAAGCAAGCTCCTTACTCTTATGAGCCAGCTCACTTTCCAGTTTCTCATTATTTAGCTTAATGATTTCCTTCTCTGCCTTCAGCACCTGTTCCATGTGCTCAGCCTCCTTTAGCCTTAGTGCCTTCTCTTGTTCGAGCCTTGCTTGCTCCTGATGCCTGCGTATACGGTTATCTGTTAGGCGTTTGAGTACCCAAAGCAGCAACAGGGCTAGCAGAACGTAGCCACCTTTTGCCCAAATGGATCTGTACCACGGTGGTAGCACGGTAAAAGTGTACATGGCCTCCCTGCTTTCCCGGTTATACACATCCCGTGCCTTGACTTTGAAAGTATAAGTCCCTTCCGACAAGTTAGTGTACTCTTTCTGCAGGGTGCTTATCCAGGGGCTCCAGCTCTTGTCAAAGCCCTCCAGCATGTACTGGTACTGCACATGCTCCTCGCCTTCATAGGCAACGCCACTGTAGGTAAACTTTACGGAGTTGAAGGCAAACGGCAGCGTTAGCTTTGCTTGGTTTGGCTGGTTTATCGCTACCTGCCCCGCATCCAGGTAGGCTCCTGCTGAAATAAGCGTGTCCTTAAGGCCGTCCGTAGCATTTACCTGCCTGATCAGGGTATAAAAAGTATGGTCAAGGTTTTTAGCCTGCAAGTAAGATGGGTGGTAATGTACAAAGCCCTCATCAATACCGATCAGCATGTTAGACTGGTCGTAGGGAGCGATGTGCTCAAAACCTCCGATCAGCTTTCCATGCAGTTTGTTAAAGATGTTTTTCTCTACCTCAAAACTGCCATTGCTCCTCTTTCGCAACACGCCCATCTGGTTGCCCGCCGAAAACCAGATATCGCCGTCTTTATCCTCCACCAGCTTACGCACGTGTACTCCCTGCTCAAACTGCTTGCTTAATAGTGGGTGGGCATCAAACCTGTCGGTACGCTTGTTATACTTATAAACGCCGCTCTCACCGGTAAAAACCAGCTCGCCATTTATCTTGAAGACATTAATAAAGAGGTTAGAGGGAAACCCGCTCTCCTCTCCATAAAAACTGACCGACTCTACTTTGTGCATGTCTGCCCCCAGCCTCAGCTTGTATACACCTTTGTAACCATGGGCAATCCACAGGTTACCTTCTTTGTCCTCTTCCATCACACGAGAAGACTCATCGAAGCCGCTGATTTTATGCTGAAACACTAGTTGCCCCTTCTCAAACTTGTAGAGCAATAGCCCAGTATAGGTACCGCAAACAAGATAACCCGGATGGTTAGCCAGCGGCATAAAGATCCAGGCGCCCCGATGGTCAGAAAGCTTACGCGCTGTGTTATTAACTATCTCAAAAGGCCCGTTATGATGCGAGAGCAGGAGCTTACCCTTTATTTTCTGCAGGTTGTAGACCTGCCCCTGGGTATTATCTACAAGCTTGAAAGGCGAAGGGTAAAGGGGGTTTTCTGTATTGGACCATGCTTTATAGTATAGTCCATCATTGGTGCCCAGGTAAAGCACATCCTTGTTCAGCAACGAAGTATAACCTGTGCCAGGCAAGCCATTGGTCGCATTGAAAAGCGTGAAAGCAGAGTTGATCTCTACATAAGCTATCCCGTTGTTCAGGGCCAGCCAAAGACTACCCGCCTGGTCCTGGTAGACATGGATCACATTACTGTTCTGCAGTCCCTTTTCCCGGTTAAGGTGCTGCCTGGGTTTTCCGGCTTTATCTACCACCAAAAGTCCGTCATGTGCAGTACCAATGGCGTACCCTTCCGTTAAACGCGTGGCAGAGTATATCTTGTTTTTTATTAGATAGTCCTCTACCGGCCAGCTCAACTTTTTAAAGTCACTGTAGCCATTGTACACATACATGCCGTGCTCCTCGGTAAACAGCAGGGACTCCCCTTTCTCGTAAGGCAGGATGGCAGTGATGACAAAATCTGCTACGATCTCACTGCCAGGTATGAGTCCAAATGTTCCGTGCTTTAGCTCAAAGATGCCTTTTTTGGGTACAGGCACCAACAGCTTGTTTTGCACCATAAAAGGAAAACCTGTTGGCGGGCCAGGTGATTTGTATACTTTTATCCTGTCATGCTGAAGGTGGTAGATTCCGGAAACGGTACAGTAAAACACCCCCTCATCCGAAGTATAGATTTTCCAGACATCGTCAAAGTCCCGATACTGCGGCGCTATCTTCTCCTTTAACGACACGTACGACATCAGCCCGGATGCATCAGGCTGCAGGTAGCCAAAGTCGTCCTGCCCCCCTACATATACCCTTCCGGTTTTATCTACGGCAAGCGAACGGGCAATAGTACGGTTTGCCAGACTGATGCGTCGCCAGTGGTTGCCGTCAAACTCGAGTACACCAAAGCTGTTGCCAAAGTACATCACCCCACGGTGGTCCTGTACAATTGCCCAGTTCTGCGGAGATGCCTTATATTGTTTCTGTGTGTAGTTCTTGATATAAGGGATACCCTCATTTTTGACCTGTGCCAGTATGGGGTAACATAGGGTGATGATGTTCACCAGCACTACAAACAACTTCTTCATTAAAATACCGCCTCTATTTGCCTTATCTGAAAGTGTGAGCACAATAGCTCAAGGTCATGATCCGGAGCCAGACTTACCTCATAAGGTAACATTAAAGTTTACACATGACAAGCAGAATGTTCTGTGTTATCATGATTTAAAGGAACATTTGGTGACAAGATAGCTAATTGTTCGCTTCTCTTTACCATACTTGCCTTATGCCTTCAGCAAGCGATTGACATTACCTATCCTTATAATTACACAAGTCTATCTTCATCTTTTATAGGTTTCGCGCGTAAAATAAACGTGCAAAATTAAAGTTAGCACTCACTTAAACAACTAAAAGCCAGCTAAATATTAGCATTTAAAATACTTCTATATCCTTAAGAGCACGCTTGGAGCAATAATACGATGCTCTCTGCTGCCACTCTTCCTCTTGTGGCCCAAGCACCCGGTATTGGGCAGAGAAACTGTAAGCACTGCAAAAATAAGAAGCAGGGTATGCTTAAAACCAATTCACCCGACTCCCCACCCCTTTGTTAAGGTAGCTGATGCGCACTAGGCCATAAGCTGTATGCCTAGCGCTGTGATCGATTTTTAATATTTAATAACTCACCTATGAAGCAAAACTTTTATTCAGCGATCGGCTGCATAACAATAGCTGTCTGTGCAAGTATGCCTACTTATGCAGAAGCAGTTTTTGCTATGCCTATGCCATTGATTCAGCAAACGGCTGATGTAACCGTTACCGGGCAGGTAACAGACGAGAACGGAAGCGGGCTGCCCGGCGTAACGGTTGTACTGCAAGGAACCACACGTGGAACATCTTCAGATGCCAACGGGAACTACTCCCTGTCAGTACCAGGCGGTGGAGGCACCCTGGTGTTTTCTTTTGTTGGTTACAAGACACAAGAAGTGCAAATAGGAAACAGATCTACGGTAAATGTCTCCCTTGCTCCAGATACAGAGACCTTGGAAGAGGTAGTTGTGGTAGGTTACGGTACACAGCAAAAGAGCCTGGTTACCGGTGCCATCTCCTCGGTAAGACAAGAAGAGATCGCCACCGTTTCCTCGACAAGGGTTGAACAGGCCCTGCAGGGAAGAACAGCTGGTGTTTCTGTACTTCCTGCTTCAGGCTCTCCGGGCAGCGGCATGCGGGTAAGGGTACGAGGAGCGGGCTCTAACGGTAATGCTGAGCCACTTTACATTGTAGACGGTATGCGTACCGGCGGCATTGAATACCTGGACCCAAGCGAGATTGCCTCTATAGAAGTATTGAAAGATGCCGCATCAGCCGCCATATACGGTGCCGAAGGTGCTAACGGTGTAGTGATCATCACTACCAAAACCGGCAACAAGGGTGCCCCCTCCACGGTTTCCTACAGTGGCCAGTACGGTGTGCAGTCGGTGGGCGACAGAATGGATTTGATGAACGCCCAGCAATATGCCGCCTACCTCAACGAATCCAGCACGGCAGGTACCATACCAGACCCTGCTGAGGTAAGTAGTATACAGGGCACCAACTGGCTGGATGAGATTTTTGAGAAGGCCCCCATGCAGCGCCACTCGGTCTCTTTTAACGGTGGCTCCGAAAAATCATCCTTCCTGATAAATGGCACCATGTTCCGGCAGGATGGTGTGGTAGGTGGCGACAAAGCCAGGTTCGACCGTTATACCGTCAGGCTAAACTCTGACCATGAGATAAAGTCCTGGCTGAATGTTGGCAACAGGTTGTCTTACTCCCATTTTGAGCGTGCTGGTATTCAGGAGGACAGCGAGTTCGGTTCTGTTATCAGCAATGCTATTTTAATCGACCCTATCACGCCGACTATTTACACCGGTGCACTGCCAGGCTTTGTTCAGGATGCGATAGATGCCGGCCTGCCCTTGGTGCGTGATGGCAGTGGTAATTACTATGGCCTGTCACAGTATATCAGAGGTGAGGTAGGCAACCCGCTGGCACAAATAGCCATAACCAAGGGTAGCACGGTACAGAACAAAGTGGTTGGCAACCTTTATGCCGATATCAAACCTTTCGAAGGATTCACGTTCACCTCACGCTTTGGTATCGATGCGGCCTTCCAGCGTAACCACGGCTGGAACCCTAGCTTCTGGTTCTCCTCAGAAAGGCTGAACACCACCGCCAACACCTTCGACACAAACGAGAACTGGTTCACATGGCAGTGGGAAAACTACGCTACGTACCAGCGCACCATTGGCTCGCACAACTTTACGTTGCTGGCGGGTACCTCAGCCCTTGAGCGCAGGTACAACAGGCTAAATGGCACCTCTTCAGGGCTGTTTGCAGAAGATGATATCTTTGCTTTCCCTGACTATACTCCTGACGACAATGACAGGATTGCCGGTACAGAGAACGCTAACACACTACAGTCTTACTACGGCCGACTCTCTTATGACTATGAGAACAAGTACCTGCTGAACCTGACTGTGCGACGCGATGGTTCTTCTCTGCTGCCCCCGGGTAACGAGTGGGGCACCTTTCCATCTGTTTCCGTAGGTTGGGTACTGTCTAACGAGGACTTTTTCCCGGCCAACAATGTGGTGAACTACTTTAAGCTGCGAGGTAGCTGGGGAGAGAACGGCAGTTTGTCTAACCTTACCATAGGCCAGTGGGCAGCGGTAATCACTTCGCAGGGTATACGCTACCCCGACGGCAACGGCGGCTACATCACAGTAGCGGAGCCTGCCGCCCTGGCAAACCCCGAGCTTACCTGGGAGACAAGCGAGCAGGTAGACATTGGACTGGACCTGGGCTTGTTTGACAACAGGCTTACCTTAACAAGTGACTACTTTGTCAAGACCACCAAAGACCTGATCACCCCAGGCACACCACCTCGGTTTATCGGCAACACCCTGCCCTTTGTGAACGGAGGCGATGTAAGAAACAGGGGCTGGGAATTTGAGCTGGCTTTTAACAACAACACCAACCCCAATGCTTTTAAGTATGAGTTTGCAGTAAACCTGACTACCCTGGACAACGAGGTTACTTTCCTCAACCCGAACGTGACCCGTATCGCAGGTACTGGTGTCGGCACAGGTTGGACAGCCACGTACTTTGAGGAAGGCTACCCTATCTGGTACTTCCGTGGCTATAAAACTGCCGGTATCTTCCAAAGCGAGGATGAAATCGGCCAGTACCTCAGCGAGAACGGTATCTCCGGTTATGACCCAGCGCCAGGCGACCCTATTGTGGTCGATGTGAACGAAGATGGCCAGATATCCCCGGATGACCAGACCTTTATTGGCAGTCCGCACCCTGAGTTAATCTATGGCGGACGCATCAACCTGAGCTACAAGGGTTTTGACTTTCTGGCCTTTATACAAGGGCAGGCTGGTAATGACGTGCTGCTGGCCTTTAACCGCGTGGACAGACCAACCGCTAACAGGCCAGCCTTCTTCTACGAAGACAGGTGGACAGGACCAGGCAGCACCAACAGCTGGTTTGCCCCTAATACCACCAGCACCTATGTGTATAACAGCGACCTGATGCTCTTCGACGGCTCCTACGCCCGCATCCGGCAGTTGCAACTAGGCTACACGCTTCCCAACGCAGTTACAGAGAGAATCAGTGTCCAGAACGCAAGGTTCTATGTGTCGCTCGACGACTACTTTACCTTTACCGACTACCCTGGCCTGGACCCTGAAGCCGGCAGCAACAACGTGAACAGCCTTGGTATTGACAGAGGGGTGTATCCTATCCCTAGAAAAGCATTGGTCGGTCTTACGTTCAACTTCTAAACCTTAACCCTAGACTTATTATGAAGAACTATATTTTCAAAAGAACGCTTGTGTGCCTGGCCGCTCTGCTACTGGCAACGGGCTGCGAGGATGACTTTTTGGAATCAGAGATACCGGGAAGATTACCAGAGGATCAGTTTTATCAAACCGATGAAGATGCCATACAGGCCACTGCTGCTGTCTATGACATGCTGCAGGCACACTATAACTGGGGTTGGGCCAGCATGTACCTGGTAAAAACGCTGCCATCGGATGAAAGCAATGCGGGCGGCAGTGGTCCTGGTGACCAACCTGGCTACCAAACACTCGATGACTTTACCTTCGACTCGCAGAACGACGCTATTCTGGGTGCCTGGAGCATGAGCTACTACGGCATTTACCGTGCAAACAAAGTAATCAATCATGTAGCGCCGGAAACAGATTTGCGCAGGCGCCTGCTTGCCGAAGCAAAAGCGCTAAGGGCCTTATACTACCTGGACCTGGTATCACTTTGGGGAGGAGTGCCACTTGTATTGAATGACGTTCCACCAAGTGAGTATACGGCGCAACAGAGAGCCAGCCGCGAAGAAGTGTATGCGCAGATAGAGCAGGACCTGACTGAAGCGATACCTGATCTCCCTTTGAAGAGCAGCTATGGCAGCGGCGAAAGATTCCGCTTTACAAAGGGAGCGGCGCAGGCATTGCTTGGCAGGGCATACCTCTACCAGGAAGAGTGGCAGCAGGCAGCTGAGCAGCTTGACGAGGTGATCAATTCAGGACAGTACAGCCTGGAGCCAGACTTCAGTAGGGTTTTCTCCTTAGAAGGGGAGTTTGGCCCTGAGTCTTTGTTTGAAGTTGCCTACTCCAGCGATGCCGACTATGACTGGGGCAACTTCCCGTGGGGCAATGGCCGCAATTTGGAGAGTAACATTCATATCCAGTTGATGGGGCCTCGCTCCGACTTTTATACCAAGGCACCAGAGGATAGTTTAATAGGTGGCTGGGGCTTTAACACCCCTCGCCCAACTCTGTACCAATCCTTTGTTAATGCAGCAGATACAGAAAGAAGAATCCATACAATTATGTCTGAGCAGGAGCTCGAAGCAAAAGGCGGAAGCTGGTCTGCACCTACGGCTTATGATTATATGGGATACTTCCAGCGCAAGTATGGCTCTTTTTCTAACCAGACAAACTCCCAGGGAGGTGCTATCGGCGAGCTGAACTATGGCACCAACTGGCGATTGATTCGGTATGCAGACGTGCTGCTGATGGCCGCCGAAGCCTACTACCGCCTTGGAAATGAAGGCAGGGCACGCCAAGAACTAAACAAGGTGCGCGAAAGAGCCGATCTTGATGAAATAACGGCCTCTGGTACCGACCTGTTCAATGCTATTGTGAGGGAGCGGGAATTAGAACTTGCCTTCGAAGGCTTCAGGTACATCGACCTGGTGCGTTGGGGCCTGGCAGCAGAAGTGCTGGGGCCCTTGGGCTATGTGGAGGGTAAGCATAACCTGCTTCCTATACCGGATGCTGATGTAAGAACAGCAAACCTGACACAGAACCCCGGTTACTAAAACCAAACAAAGCTTAGAACACTAAACTCAGGAAGGGCCTACAACTGTAGCCTCTTCCTGAATTTATATAAGTGTAACACCACTCCAATATTTTTTTAGTAGTTCCATGGGTAAAGATCCGGCTCTTTGGCGCCGCGGTTCTTCATGCGGATCGGGTGCACTGCCTCTGTTTCGTCAAAATAGATAAAGGCATCGTAGCGCTCAGGTATTACGGTAGGCACATAGTTGCCGAACATTTCATACTTCGGATCATATACAACCCCTATAGCCCGGTGGCCGATTCGCTCCTGCAGCTCGGGCAAATGCTTCAGGTCTTTGGACAGGATAATTTTATCATCCGTGCTCATATTATGCAGCATTTCCTCCCAACTGCCCTCTACAGCCGGTGGTACATCCATTTTCTGCATAGGTGCTCCCCAGGATTTTCCGGCAATCACGGTTCCCTGGTAGGAGCCAAAGCCAACGAGCTTTACATTGTCGCGCCCATACTTCTGGCGGGCAAGCTGCCCAATATTAAACATGCCATGATCGGCCATATCAGTATAGCTGGCATCGCCAACATGAGTGTTATGCTCCCACACAATAGCCTTTGCGTTCGGGCCGTGAAGTTCGAGCAGGCGATCCAGTGTCTCCATCATATGGCTGTCGCGCACATTCCACGAGTTACTGCTTCCGCCAATCATGGCCCGGTAGTACTTCTCAGCATTGGCAGCCACCAGTGCATTCTGCTTTGTGTTAAAGTCCTGCTCCGGATCATCACTAAGGCTGCGCTGTTGCTGTACCTTTGTCAGCATCTCGATTACTTCGCGCTCACAATCTGTAGGAACAAATGCTGTGGCCTGGGCATAGGTTTGCGGATCACGGTTAAACGGCTCAAAGCAGTTGATGGCTATGCGCGCGGCCTCGGCGGCTTGCCCGTCGTTCTTTTCCAAAAAACGCAGGATCTGCTCCAGCGACTCCCAAAGGCTATAGACATCCAGGCCATAAAAGCCTACCTTCTCATGCTGCATCCGCAGGTTGTTGTGCTCCCGCATCCACTCTACCAATGCTGCCACTTCCCAGTTGGCCCACATCCAGGTAGGCCACCGACGGTATACTTCCAGCACTTCCGCTATTTTGCTACCTGAACCGGGGTAACCTTTGATCAGCCGGTTCACAGCATAGCACTCGGGCCAGTCCCCTTCCACCGCAATAAAGTTGAAGCCCTTCTCCTGGATAAGCCTTCTTGAAATGGCCGTCCGCCAGGTATAATACTCAGAGGTACCGTGTGAGGCCTCGCCTAACATAACCACACGGGCATCTCCTATTTCCTGAAGTAAAACATCCAGGTCTTTCTCCTTTGTAATTGCTGTATATTGAAAAGGCTTGTTTCCCATAGCGGTGGAATAAATATAATGTAGCGCAAAATCTTAAATTGCTGTATTGTACTTTCGATGAGCAGTTTATGTTCCATAAAATAAAACACCCGCTCTACTTCTCAAGTAAAGCGGGTGCAAAGTCTTGCTAAGTATATTGTACAGCTTATGACTGGTTCTGCTGGGCAAAAACTCTTCGCAGAAGCTCTGTAGTACGTGCCACCGGATTTTCCCTGATCTTCAGTTCTTCCTGCGCCACTAATAAAAACAGGCCATCAATGGCTTTCTGAGTGGCATAGTCATCCAGGTCTGGATTAACTTTTTGCACCAGCGGGATCTTGTTGTACTGGTTTACAAGATCAGCATAGTACCTGGTGGCGTTCGTTTTCTCCAGCGACTTTACCATAATGGGATTGAAGGCGTTGTAAAGTTGCTGTGAGGTAGTACGCTTCAGGTAATTGGTAGCGGCATCTTTATCTCCCCTCAATATGCCCCACGCATCCTGTATCGTCATTTGCTTGATAGCACTCACAAATATCGGCACAGCGCTTTTGGCTGCATCTTCGGCTCCGCGGTTCAGGGTAAGTATGAACTTGTCTACTTGGTTGCCCAAGCCCACCTGGCGCAGCGTATTCTCCACGCGCTGCACATCCTTTGGAAAAGGAATCCTGATGAGTGGGTTGCCAAAGTAGCCGTCCGTCTGCGAGGCCTGGCCCGCGCCATTGCTGATACCTACCTCAAGTGCCTGCTTCAGGCCAGCTGCCACTTCACCTTGCGTAAGTGTGCCACTAGTACCCGCCAGCACGCCATCCATAGTGCGCTGCAGATCAGTTACAGTACAAGAGGAGGCAGTTAGTGCCACAGCTATTGCAGAAGTATAAAGTAGTTTCTTCATGTATGGTTTTCTATCTCTTACAGATTTTTATGCAAATATAGACAGGTGTATTCACTGTCTCCGTTGCAGGCTAAGTTAAGGTATTTTGTTCGTGCTTCCACATGATGCTACAACCTGCAAGGCAACTATTACAAAGTATAGCAACAGCAATTTATGCCATCTGCCACAACATCTTTACCTTTATCAGGGTTTTAAAGACCTAAACATAAATCAGACCAGAAATATATATGAGCGCAGTTACTGCTGAAATCATCACCATAGGCGATGAGATTCTCTATGGCCAGATCGTGGATACCAACTCTGCCTGGATGGGTACCGAGCTTACCAAGATTGGGGTAAAGGTAAAGCAAATCACTTCCATCTCCGACAGTGCCGACCACATTATAAAAGCCCTGGACGAAGCTACTCTGCGGGCCGATGTCGTACTGATTACAGGAGGCCTTGGCCCTACAAAAGACGACCTGACCAAGCACGTGCTTGCCTCCTATTTTAACACCTCCCTTAAACTACATGAGCCTTCGCTAGCTGACATAGCCTCCTTGTTCAGGCTTCGTGGAATAGAACTAACCGAGCTGAACCGGCAACAAGCTTTTCTGCCAGAGAACTGCACTCCGATCAGAAATGTGTTGGGCACCGCCCCGGGCATGTGGTTCGAGCGCAACGGCAAAGTATACGTATCAATGCCCGGGGTGCCGTTCGAAATGAAGCGCATGATGACAGACACGGTGCTGCCCCAGCTGAAGGAGTATTTCGACACGCCCCACATCATCCATAAAGTAGTTCAGACAGTAGGGCTGCCAGAGTCCATACTTGCCGAGCAGCTGGAGACGTGGGAGAATAATCTTCCTGAGCACCTCAAGCTGGCCTACCTGCCGCACCTTAACGGCGTGCGCCTCCGCCTGACAGGCCAGGGTACAGACGAGGCAAAACTGCAGCAGGAACTACAGCAGGAAGTGGACAAGCTGCAGTACATTATTCCCAACCACATTTTTGCCTATGGCGAAGTACCCCTGGAAGAAGCAATCGGGCTGATGCTAAAGGAACGTGGCTTAACCATTGCCACAGCAGAGAGTTGTACGGGCGGTTTTCTGGCACATAAACTTACAAGTATAGCAGGCAGCTCTGCCTGGTTTATAGGTGGCGTGATAGCCTACCATAATGAGGTTAAAATCCAGGAGCTCGCGGTAAACGCTGAAACCCTACAGGAGCACGGCGCCGTAAGCGAGGCTACTGTTCGTGCCATGGCCGAAAACGTGCGTCTTAAGTTCGACACCGACATTGGCGTGGCCACAAGCGGTATTGCAGGCCCAGATGGTGGTACACCAGAGAAACCCGTAGGCACTATCTGGATAGCCTTTTCCGATAAGTATAAAACCGAGGCAAAGCTGCTTAACTACAATAAAAGCAGGCTACTCAATATCGAGTATACCACCATGGCTGTGCTAAACCTGGTGCGCCAAAGTTTGGATACAACGGTTGAGGAATAGGCTAAAATAATTAACTTTGTATGGGTTTTTAACGCGAAACTACCTTTAGGCAAAGCATAATGATCAACATAAAGTATAGCACCTTTGCCTATGGCCCTACTCTATATTCTGAATTAAAAACGATCAACGTATAACGACACATATGGCACTTGTAGAAATGGTTATGCCCAAGATGGGCGAGAGTATCATGGAAGGTACCGTTCTGAAATGGCTCAAAAGCGTGGGTGACACCATTGAGCAGGATGAATCGGTACTGGAAGTAGCTACAGATAAAGTGGACACAGAGGTACCAGCCCTGCAAGGCGGCGTACTGAAGGAGATTCTGGTACAGGAAGGCGATGTGGTGGCAGTTGGTGCTCCTATTGCCATTATTGCTACTGACGGTGAGGATACCGGAGAAACTTCTGCTGCTGCCCCCGAAGCTACTGCAACCGCTGAGGCTCCCGCCACAACTGCACCTGAGGCTTCACCACAGCAGACTGCTGCAGCCTCAGCCCCAAGTGAGGCATTTGCCAAGCTGGACCAGCCTGCAACTGGCCGTTTCTACTCTCCATTGGTGCTAAATATTGCTCGTGAGGAAGGCATCTCGATGCAGGAGCTGGAGTATATCCCAGGCACCGGTCAGGAAGGCCGTGTATCTAAGAAGGATATTCTGGCATACGTAGAGAGCCGCAAAAATGCTCCGCAGCAAGCTAGCGCTCCTCAAACTCAGGCACCTGCACAGCAAACGCCACAAGCAGCCCCTGCCGCGGCAGCACAGGCACAGCCGCAAACATCTGCACCTGCCGCTGTTAAACCAGCAGCTTCTTATGGTGGCAACGTGGAGATTATTGAGATGGACCGCATGCGCAAGATGATTGCCGACCGTATGGTGGACAGCAAGCGCATCTCTCCCCACGTTACTTCCTTTGTGGAGGCCGACGTGACAAACATCGTGAACTGGAGAAACAAGTGGAAAAATGATTATAAGAAGCGTGAGGGCGAGAACCTGACCTTCACTCCTATTTTCATCGATGCCATTGCCAAGGCAATCAAAGATTTCCCGATGATCAATGTGTCAGTGGATGGAGGCACTATCATCCGCCATAAAGACATTAACATAGGTATGGCTGTGGCTCTGCCAAGTGGTAACCTGATCGTTCCGAACATCAAGAACGCAGACCAACTGAACCTGAACGGCCTAACCAAGAAGGTGAACGACCTGGCCAGCCGTGGCCGCAACAACAAACTGACGCCGGATGATCTGGCAGGCGGTACCTACACCGTGTCTAACGTTGGTTCTTTTGGTAACGTGATGGGTACGCCGATCATCATGCAGCCCCAGGTGGCTATCATGGCCGTGGGCGCTATCAAGAAAAAGCCAGCTGTGATCGAGACGCCGGAAGGTGACCTGATCGGTATCCGCCACTTTATGTACCTGTCGCACTCTTACGACCACCGCGTAGTGGATGGCTCGCTGGGAGGTATGTTCGTGCGTCGTGTGGCAGATTACCTGGAGAACTTTGACGTAACTCAAACTATCTAGCGCTAAAGGTTAAATTGACCTTAAGTATAAAGCCTGCTCCTCGAAAGAAGCAGGCTTCTTTTTTTAAGAAAGTTTTCACTATTCAGCACTTTTTACAGCAGGCAAAGTATAAATTAGCAAACTGATATATTATTAAGCGCATCCTTGTATTTATACTCAACACCAATGAAGAACATATTACCCTGGATTCTGGCTGCCGTATTCCTGTTTCTGGCGCTGTACTTTTACTGGCAAAAGAACGAGGCGGAAAGCCGCCTGACCATAGCCGACAACCAAGTGGCCGAAATAGACCAGGAGCTGGAAGACCAAACAGAAGCAGTAGACTCGCTAGAAGACATGGTCCTGCCCCCTGACACCATGAACCTGGTACCTCCGGGCGGGGCCGCCTTTGTGGATGAACTTGGCAGCCTTAGTCAAAGCGACATACAACGCCTGAAGCGCAAAGGATTGAAAAGTCCTGAAAGTGACTTGATGAACGACCTGAGCCGCAAGCAAAACAAGCTTATACCAGCCGAGGGCGTATTGGGCGGCACCATGGCCATCCGCGACAGCCGTATCTTAAATGACCGTTATGCCCTTGCCTATTATGAAGATGGCCATACAGGGGGTTATTTGGTTCTGAAGTATGAAGTAAACAACGGAAACATTAACTGGACTGTGGTGGACAACTCCAGGCTGTAATCAGCTTAGGTTGCAGGCAAAGACACTGATCTTGTAGCGTTCTCACATAGTTAACTGAAGCCTCACTACACTCAGTGAAGCCTCACTACACTCAGCAGGTTGATCGGTGTACCGCGAATCACACTTGCCTCGGCTAGAAAGGTAATTCTTGAGTTAACGTAAAATCAGCACAAGATTTGAGAAGTATAAAATACCATCTATCACCTACACAATGACACTATTACTTAACCTGTTACTGCCCCTCTGTTTTATACTCCAGGACAGTAGCCAGCTACTGCTGCGCCAGGACCTGCAGAAAGATTTTGGCAAACTGCAGCAGAACAGCAGTCACTTCATCAGCGACAACAGCACCCTGAACCCTTCAGTAGAAACCGTAGCTAACGACCTGCAGCTGTTTGGCTTGGTAGCAAACCTGGATCTAAGTCAGGCAACATCTACCTGGCAGGAATATGGGTCACACCAGGTACGCCGCTGGAAGTTTGACGAGGGCAACATTCGCAGCATTACCCAGATACAAAGCGAGATGAAGCTCGATACCCTAGTCACACAGCGCTACCTCGATAACAAAGCGCCCACACAGCAGCACATTACCAACAGCTTTACTTTCCGCACTTATCTTATCTCTACAGACTCCGATAAAAACAAGCTGTATTACCAGACAGAAAACGAGCAAGGCTTGCTAAGCTATCAGCTGGGGGATAAGGTAGTAGAGATAACTTACGCTTCGCCCAAAAAGGGACTGGCAGACGTGTTACAGCCTTATCGTCAAGAGATAGAGAAGCTTACTTCTGACTTGTAACAAGCATACATTTACAACGGCCACCTCTAACAGAAGTGGCCGTTTCTTTTTGCAACAACTTATAAGGCAACTTATAAAAACACCTCAGAAATTTTGTCGCAGTGGCGGAGCAACCGTAGAAGCAAGTCAGCCAACATGCGGGGCATACTACCTTGCTTCTGACATAATGACATAGAATAAGTGTTATTTTCCCCTTGGCACATGGCTTGATAAAACAGAAGTAACTGAAAAAGGAAATTGAATAAGAAACTATAAATAAAACTATAGAATGGGAAAAATAATAGGCATTGACTTAGGTACTACAAACTCATGCGTTGCCGTAATGGAAGGTAACGAGCCAGTTGTTATACCTAACAGCGAGGGCCGCCGCACGACTCCGTCTATCGTAGCGTTTTTGGATAACGGAAACGGCGAGCGTAAAGTAGGTGATCCTGCCAAGCGCCAGGCAATCACTAACCCACAGAACACCATTGCTTCTATCAAACGCTTCATGGGCCACAGCTACAACGAGGTAAGCGAAGAAGCAAAGCAGGTATCTTACAAGGTACAGCAGGGAAGCAATAACACTGTGCGTGTACAGATCGGCGACAGAGAGTATACTCCTCAAGAGATCTCTGCCATGGTGCTTCAGAAAATGAAGGCTACAGCGGAAGAGTACTTGGGTACTTCTGTAACTGAGGCGGTTATTACCGTACCAGCTTACTTTAACGACGCTCAGCGCCAGGCCACAAAAGAGGCTGGCCAGATTGCAGGTCTTGAGGTAAAGCGTATCATCAACGAGCCAACAGCAGCGGCACTGGCTTACGGTCTTGATAAGAAGAGCGTAGATCAGAAAATTGCCGTGTTTGACCTTGGTGGTGGTACATTCGATATCTCAATCCTTGAATTGGGTGACGGTGTATTCGAGGTGTTGTCTACAAACGGTGACACACACCTGGGTGGTGACGACTTTGACCAGGTAATCATTAACTGGCTTGCCGAGGAGTTCAAAAAAGACGAAGGCTTAGACCTGCGTAAAGATCCTATGGCACTGCAGCGCTTGAAAGAAGCTGCTGAGAAAGCCAAAATTGAGCTTTCTTCTTCTCAGGAGACAGAGGTTAACCTGCCATACATCATGCCGGTTGACGGAGTGCCAAAGCACTTGGTACGCAAACTGACTCGTGCTAAGTTCGAGCAACTGTCTGACGACCTGATCCGTCGTTCTATGGAGCCATGCAGAAAAGCGCTTCAGGATGCAGGCCTGTCTACTTCTGACATTGACGAGGTGATTCTGGTAGGTGGTTCTACCCGTATCCCGAAAGTGCAGGAAGAAGTAGAGAAGTTCTTCGGTAAGAAGCCTTCTAAAGGTGTAAACCCGGACGAAGTGGTGGCCATCGGTGCGGCTATCCAGGGTGGTGTATTAACAGGTGAGGTTAAAGACGTACTTCTACTGGACGTTACTCCGCTTTCTTTGGGTATCGAAACAATGGGTGGTGTGTTCACAAAACTGATTGAGTCGAACACGACAATCCCTACGAAGAAGTCTGAGACATTCTCCACTGCTTCTGATAACCAGCCGTCTGTAGAGATCCACGTACTGCAGGGTGAGCGCCCAATGGCAAGAGACAACCGTACCATCGGTCGTTTCCACTTGTCTGACATTCCACCAGCACCACGTGGTGTTCCACAGATCGAGGTAACATTCGATATCGATGCCAACGGTATCCTGCACGTTACGGCTCGTGACAAGGCTACTGGCAAAGAGCAGAAGATCCGCATCGAGGCTTCTTCTGGTCTGAGCGAGCAGGAAATCGAGAAAATGCGCAAGGAAGCAGAAGCTAACGCTGAGGCAGACAAGAAGGCGAAGGAAGAAATCGAGAAGCTCAATACTGCTGACTCCATGATCTTCCAGACAGAGAAGCAGCTGAAAGAGTACGGCGATAAGCTTTCTGCAGGCAACAAGTCTAATATCGAGAACGCCCTTGGTCAGCTGAAAACAGCTCATGGCTCTAAAGACATCGCTGGTATCGACTCTGCTATCGAGGCACTGAACAATGCTTGGAGCGCAGCTTCTCAGGAGATGTACGCTGCTACGCAGGGCGCTGAAGGCCAGGGAGCTCCAGGTGGCAATGGCCAGGCTGGTGGTGCCGGAACTAACGCGGGCGCAGCCAACGATGGTGGTGTAACTGATGTTGACTACGAAGAAGTAGACGGCAGCACTAACAAGTAAGCATCTAAAACTCAAACTATATAGAAATCCCCTGCCGGACTCCGGCAGGGGATTTTTTATTAACATAAAATCCGCGTAACAAAAAAATAACCTTGTGTGGACGTACTGGCTTTTGCTAAAGATTGGCTGAGTCAACTATTATAGATTAATTGCGCAGCACTTTCAACCCGCTTAGCAACCCTATGAAACGAATCTACACAACACTGCTTTTCTTCCTGTTATTCACATCAGCTTTTGCTCAACAAGACTTCCGAAAAGGCTACATTATACAAAATGGCGACACGCTTAGGGGGTTTGTGGACTACCGGGGCGACAGACGAAGCGCTCGGGTTACCTCTTTCAAGCCCACCCTCGAAAGTCAGGAGCATAATTTTGGGCCAGATGCTATCAGCGGGTATGGATTTGAGGTAGAGAACAAGCTATTTGAGTCTAAATCAATACCTGCAACAAGCCCCGACACACAGACGCATGCCCTGTTCTTAAATACGTTGGTTAAGGGCCATGCCAGTATCTACTACTACCGTGATGCCCAAGATGTAGAGCATTATTATTTATCCATGAATGATGGCGCTCTGGTTGAGCTTCTTGAGCAAGAGTACCGTCGACAGGACCCTGAGACAGGTAAAAATTACAAGGTAGTTAACAAGATATTTATCAATACGCTGGCAAACGCTTTCTCTGCTTGCAGTAGCCTTTCCGAGGCAAGGTTCAAGCAACTAAGACTTAGCGCCAATTCACTGACAGATATTGCCCTTGCATATAACCAGTGCGTTGACCCAGCCAGCCTTGTGCATGAGCAGGAGAAAAGAAAGATGAAAGTTATTGTAGGGCCTGTGGCTGCAATCACCAGTTCCACCTGTCTCGTCCTGAAATAAGTTGACGGGTTTGAGACGAAATTACTTTTTAATTTGAGACCTCCCATGCGTTTGTGTTGGAGGTTTTCTTTTTCCACTGCTTTACCTCTAATTTATCCTGCCGGTGCATCTGCTCGGGTGTGAGCAGGTGGCACGAGAGGTGGGGCCTCTGCCTGTTATAGATGTCCACAGACTCAGCGATCACTGCCACGGCCTCCAGGTGGTGGGCAAAGCCCCGCGCCAGGGCGAACTCGTCCTTCAAAATGCCGTTCACGCGCTCGGCCACCGCATTCTGGTAAGGGTCGTATTGCTCGGTCATGCTCGGTTTTATCTGCGCCTTCTCCAGCAGCTGCTGGTAGTCTGCAGAGCAGTACTGCAGCCCCCGGTCGGAGTGGTGAATTAGCCCGTAGCCGTACTTCTTCTGCTCGATGGCCATCCTCAGGGCCTGCAGAGGCCCCTCTGCCCGCAGGTCCTCCGAGAGGTGGTAGCCCATGATCTTCTTGGAGTAGGCATCAGTGACCAGCGAAAGGTAGCTGTGGCCTTCTCTGGTGGGGATGTAGGTGATGTCAGAGACCCACACCTGCTCGGGGCGCTCTATTTTGAGCCCCTCCACCAGGTTCCTGTGCTTTTTCATCCAGTGCTTTGAATCAGTCGTTTTATGGTAGCTCTTGCGGGGCCTCACCAGCAGGCCCCTTTCTCTTAGAATTGCAAAGAGCTTGTCTCGTCCCACCTCGAGCTGCTCTTTCAGCAGGTGATAGAGCTTACGGGTGCCCAGGCGCGGCATCTGCAGGCGGATCTGGCCCGCCAGCTCCACGAGCTGATCGGCGATCTGCTTTTGTTCCAGAACTCTTGCCTGCCGCTGATAGTAGGCTTGTCTGCTGTGGCCAAGCAGTCTACAGGCCAGGGAAAGGCTTATTTGCCCTTCCTGGCGGAGGTGTTCGACGGCTTGGCCAGTGGCTTTTTTCGGATCTGGATCCCCATCTGCCCCTCGGCCACGTCAATGATGGTGTCCAGCAATTTGGCCTTGAGCTCGGCTTCCTTGGCTCTTTTCTCAGCTGCGGCCAGTTGGGCCTCTAGTTCTTTGATGCGTTGGTTGGGTGTCTGGGGCATAGCGCTTGGATTGAAGTCCCAAGTTAATCTGCCGTGCTTACGAAGCCAAACCAAAACGGTGCTTCTGCCCTGGATACCGTACTTTTTCTGGGCTTGTTTGTAGGTCAGATCGCCCTGCTCGACCTCAGCCACTACGGCCAATTTAAAGCCCAAGGTATAGTCACGCTGGGTGCGCTTGCTTTTTTTCTCTGCTGCTTTTTCCATATAAGGTTGATTTTTCTGTCAACCTATTTTAGGACGGGACAACCCTTACATTTAAAGGCGACACCTACCTGAGCAGGGCCTCTTTTACAGATGAATCCGTCGCAATGGCAGGCGGTGTGGCTACCAATTTCTCTATTCCTCAACTCAGTGAGAAGATTTCCTTACAGGTTGACCTGCTCTATGTTCCCAACAAATTCTTCGCTTTGCTTGAAGAAAAAGGTGATTACGGAAGCACCACTACCTATGAGACTATGTTCGACCTAGCTTACATCAAGCTACCTGTGCAGCTTCGCTATACCTATCCACGCGGGCGGCTGCGTCCTTACCTAAATGCAGGCCTAGTGGTTGGACATGCTATCAAGGATGAAAATCAGGTATCAAGGTATTTAAGCTCTGAGTACAAAAAAGATAGGCCTAGCACTTATCCTGCCATACCGGGTAATGGCAGGTCCGATGGGTTCAGGAATTTCACTGAGGGCTTGACGGCAGGAGCCGGCTTGATGTGTCATCCTTACCAAAAAGGAACGCTCTCCCTAGAGGCTCGCCTCGAGCTAAACAATGGTATGTCACACATAACAGGAATTAGCTCTACGGTAAGCACGCTATACATCATGCTGGGCTTTGGCTTCTGATGTATTAAAGATCAATTATCAAGAAAAGGCACTATTGTTCTTTAACAGCGCCTTTTCTTGATAATTCACAGATACTAGTCCAGATCCCTGTCTCCACGCTTGAGCTCTTCCACCGAGCGCATCACCTTATCCTTCAGGCTGTTTTTATACTTCTCCAGCTTATCAGCCACGGCAGCATTGTTGGTACCAATGATCTCAGCGGCAAGTATCCCAGCATTCAGGGCACCATCCAAGGCAACAGTAGCTACAGGTATACCTCCCGGCATCTGAAGTATAGACAGTACAGAGTCCCAGCCATCAATAGAGTTAGATGATTTTACAGGAACACCAATAACCGGCAGTGTAGTAATAGAGGCTACCATACCTGGTAAGTGTGCTGCGCCACCTGCTCCGGCAATAATCACCTTCAGGCCACGCTTACGGGCATTCTCTGCGTACTCGAACATGCGGTGCGGCGTACGATGCGCTGACACAATGGTCAGCTCGTAAGGTACGCCCAGCGTTTCCAGAATTTCGGCAGCTGCTTCCATTACCCTTAGATCGGACTGGCTGCCCATAATAATGCCAACCTGCGGCTGTGTATTTTTTACTTCTTCGGCCATGCTTATGCTTTTACTTTGATAACGTTTTTAACAGACTCGGCACGCTGCTGCGCCTCTTCTATGTTTTGCCCCAGCACAGTGATGTGTCCCATTTTACGGGCAGGGCGCGTGTATTTTTTACCGTACAGGTGAATGTAAACTCCTGGTACTGCCAATGCTTCCTGCAGCCCCTCATACCTGGCCTCGCCGTCATAGCCGGGCTCGCCAAGCAGGTTCAGCATCACAGCGGCACTCTGGATTTCAGTAGAGCCCAGCGGCAGGTTAAGTATAGCGCGCAGGTGCTGCTCGTACTGCGAAGTATAATTGGCCTTGATAGTATGGTGCCCGCTGTTGTGCGGACGCGGTGCCACCTCATTTACCAGTATCTGCCCGTCTTTGGTCAGGAACATTTCCACGGCAAGGATACCGACCATGTCAAAAGCCTCGATCACACGGGTAGCAATCTCTATGGCGTGGCGCTGCAGCTTGTAAGGCACGTTGGCAGGAGCAAAAAGCGAATCTACCAGGTTATGCTCCGGGTGGAAGCTCAGTTCCACTACCGGAAATGCGGTAACTTCACCACTTTCGTTGCGGGCTACTATCACAGAAATTTCCTTCTCAAAATCTACCAGCTTCTCCAGCACCGACGGCTCCTCAAAGGCCTTGCTTAAGTCTGCCTCGCTAGCCAGACGGGTAACACCACGGCCATCATAGCCCTCACGGCGCAGTTTCTGGAAGGCCGGCAGGAAAGAAGTGTTCTGCTGCAGCTCCTCTTTATCTTTCAAAAGTATAAAGTCAGAGGTTGGAATATTGTGCTTCTGGTAAAACTCCTTCTGCAGACCTTTGTCCTGAATGGTGCGTACGGTTTTGGCATCAGGGTATACTTTCACCCCCTCCTGCTCCAGCTTCTCCAACGCATCGGCATTTACGTGCTCAATCTCGATGGTGAGGATATCACAGTTCTTGCCGAACTCATATACTGTATCAAAATCGCGGAAGCTGCCTACGTAAAATTCGTTGCAGATGTCCTTGCAAGGTGCGTTCTCGTCAGGGTCCAGCACCAGGGTATAGAGGTTAAAATCTAGCCCGGCCTGCATCAGCATGCGGCCTAACTGGCCACCGCCAAGTATGCCTAACTTTACTTCTCCTTTCATGTATTGTAACGGTTTGGTTGATCTATCCTCAAAAATAAGGATTATGCGTGGAGCGGAACGACAATCTCTAAAACATTTCCTGCACGCGGGCAGCTTTCTTTTGAATTACATGAGCAAACGTCTATATTTAAAGCTACACTTTGTTTGTCCTGTCCATTACCTATGGAAATTATACTTGCCACCCTTTCTGCCCTTTTTTCGGTAGTAAATCCTTTTGGAGCGATGCCTGTGTTCCTGACATTAACCCAGGATGACACACCAGAGCAGCGTAACCAGCAGGCCCTGAAGGCTTGCTTATATATGGTCGGGATTCTGGCGGTGTTCTTTCTGGCAGGGCAATATGTGCTTAACTTTTTCGGTATCCGCATCCATGACCTGCGAATTGCCGGCGGCCTTATGATCATGCGGGCTGGCTTTGAGTTGCTCACTCCCGGAGGTAGCAAAAAGAAGATTTCACCAGATGTGGTAGAGGAAGGGCAACAGAAAGAGGATATCTCCTTTACACCATTGGCTATGCCTATGCTCTCCGGGCCGGGCGCCATAGCGGTAAGTATAGGCTTGTTTACTACCTCCCTCTCTTACCTCGACATGATAATGATCCTGATCGGCATTATACTGCTGGCTGCCCTTTCTTACCTTATTCTGCGGTTTTCGCACCAGCTTACGCGTTTTATGGGTAAATCAGGCCTGGCAGCTCTCTCACGCATCATGGGTTTTATAGTACTCTCAATCGGAGTTAACTTTATTGTATCGGCGCTTAATGCCTTGTTCTTTACAGAGCGATAACCGGTATGTCTTGAGCACATTTTTACGACTGAAGATGTCTATGCCATTATCGCTTATATCCGGTCGCTAGACCCGATCAGACATGAGGTACCCAAGTCTGACCCAGATTTCCCGATGAACCTGATCCTGCGCACGATGCCGTCTGACGATGTAGCACCGGCACTGGAGAAAACTGCATTGAATGATGAGTTGTCGCGGGGCAAATATTTGGTAACAGTTGGTGCTTGCGGCGAATGCCACTCCCCAAGTACCCCAAGTGGGCCGATAGCAGGAAAAGAGTTTGCAGGCGGCATGGAATTCACCTTTCCAAACGGCGCCGTGCTGCGCTCGGCCAACATCACCCCAGATAAGGACACAGGTACAGGCAAGTGGACAGAGGATGCTTTTGTGCAGCGCTTTAAAATGTACCAAGACCCAGCCTTGACACTCCCACGCCTAAAGGCAGTAGGATTCTTGGGCTACCGAACCATTGTCCTTGTATATCTCCCAAGTGTTAGGGCTTTCTCTGGTATTTTCTCGTAAGTGAAAAACAATTGGCTCCCGGCGACTTCCAGACGCTAATGCCCTGGAAAATGTACGCAGGCATGAGGGAAGAAGACCTTCGGGCCATCTATACATACTTAAGGTCTCAATACCCGGTAAAGAACAAAGTAGAGCGTTTATCACCGCCCACAAAGTCTTAAAATCCATATTAGAAACTATACCCCAAAAGCTGCCTATACTTGCGGGCAGCTTTTTTTGTTGCAGGTCTGCCCCGGATGTTGTATCATCGCTGCCAAGACAATTCTATACATGCAACTTTACCAAAACGAAGAAAAGAGTCCGCTTACCCTCGAATATGCCAGCTTCTGGAAGCGCATGGCCGCCATTTTCGTCGACGCTATGCTTATTTCTTTTCTCATGAGCATTACCCTACCTTGGCTAGGAATTAATATTGCCCCTGAATTTACCGATATAGAAGGGCGGCTGAAAGTACAAGGTATAGCTGCTTTTTTTGGCTGGCTATACTATGCCGGCTTTGAGAGCTCTTCTAAACAGGCCACGCTGGGTAAGCAAATCTTCGGCATTTTTGTAACCGATACTGAAGGGTACCGCATTTCCTTCGCCCGTGCCACCGGCCGTTATTTTGGCAAGATGCTGTCTGGGCTTATCCTGCTCATTGGCTACCTGATGGCCGCCTTCACCGAACGCCGCCAGGCCCTGCACGATAAGCTGGCAGGAACATTGGTGTTGCAACATCCTGGCAATTCAGCTTCCGAAGAGAAATATCCCTAAGCTCAAAAACGTCATATCGTCCTGATCCACAAACAGAAAGAAAGCAACAAAAAGTAGAAATAAGATAAAAAGCTGAAACCAAGTAATTGTCTGCAAGTATAAAAAGGGGAGCAACATGAGTTTCACCCTATGCAGACTACCTATACCCAAAGTAGAAATAAAACCGAACTTGCAGAACTGGGCACCCGCCTGGTGGCTTTTTTATTAGATGTACTATTGCTGCTTACGCTAATAGGCGTTGCTGATTTCTTCACTTTCAGCAGTGATGACAGTGCACTTTTGATAAAGCCTGAGCGCTTGCTACACCTGCTGCTGGGCTTGCTTTACTTTGCCGGCACCGAGACCTGCGCCTGCCAGGCTACACTTGGCAAATACCTCATGCACCTGCGTGTTACAGATCATAAAGGAGATCGTTTAACTTTCAAAGCGGCCGCCTTGCGTTTTTTTGCCAGACCTGTGTCCGTGGTGCTCTTTATCTTTCGTGTACTGGTAAACATGCATAACAGCACCCGTCGCACCTTTCATGACCGAATAACCGGCTCAAGAGTAGTGCAGCTCTAGTAGCATTTGCCTACTCTTTGTCCTTGCCCGCATAGTTCAAAATTGTAATATCGAACATTGGATCTGCGTTCCAGTTTTCTGCTTTGATGCGTTTATGCAACACATCCCGCACCATTTCCTTCACCTGTTCGTCTGAAAGCGCTTCATTACGGTTATAGAGGTACAGCTCGCAAATAACAGGATTTAAGTTAGACAGTGTGCCGCGGGTAAAGCGGGCACTAGCTTCTATGGTTTCGATGTCCTTCATCTTTTTAAGCTCGTTGCGCATGACTTCTGTTACCTGGGTGTTAAGGCTTGCCTTTTGCAGTGCTGGCTGGCGCGAAAACTGCCAGTAAAGCATGCCTGCAATAATAAGCCCTGAAACCAGCATGGAGAGCCTGAATACAGACTCTTTCCCGTCAGCAAAACGTGCACCTTTGATGGTTACTTTGCCCAGGTATCGGAAAACCAACGCTGCCGTAAACTGGATGACTACCAGCTGAAAGAGTAGCAGGAATGCTCCACTGCGTATCAGCTGCCAGTTGCCAAAGTTCAGTGCCATACCAATCAGCCCGGTAGGAGGCGCAAGCGAGGCTGCCACCAGCATACCCACAGCCGCGCCGGAAACCAAACTATCCCGCTCCGATTGAATCAAGTTGATACCTCCTGCTACACCAGCTGCCAACGGTAACAAGATAGTCACCTGCGAAATGTGGCTCACGTTCACCATCATAGGGGTAGCGTGCTGCTGGCCTATCAGAAATGAAAGTATAAACGTGACTAAGATGGCGGCGCCTATGGCCATAAAATAGCGCAACAAGCTTTGTTTAAGCAGCCCGCCTTTTCCTGAGGCTGCTCCCAGGGCAGCGTTCATGGCTGGCCCGGCGAACGGTGAAACCAGCATGGCGGCCACCAGCAAATAACTAGTGTTCGTATAAAAGCCCACCCACACCAGCATGCCGCCTGCTACAGCGTATGTCAGCAGCCCAACTTTTGAGCCCACACTCTGCAAGCCTCCTAAAAAAATCTCTAAAGGACTGCGGTAGGTTACGTCCGTTACCTGGTCCGGCGCATCACCCTGGGGTGGGTACATTGTAATAACTCCCCGGGGGACCAGCGTAATCTCTGCCTCTTCGAACTTACGCAGGTCGGCTATAAACTCGCTTACCTTCTTATTGTTGAGATAAACTGTTACCACTTCCCCTTTCTCCACCTGATCCACCACCAGGTTTTTGCCATCGTGCTTCTCGGCTATTTCCCTTACCTCTCGTCCTTCTCCTTCTTTTACCTTTACAGTTAGTTTACGCATGTTCCTTTTATTTACCTCTTTTAGTACGGAGGCAGGAGGCACAGGTGTTCCAGTAAAACAGAAAGGCCCCTGCAACAAGAGTTACAGGAGCCTTTCTAAAATAAGTATGGGGAAGTTATTTACCAGCCTTACCGTAATGGTCTGTCTCTACGGTTGCCGTACCATCGGGTGCCAGTGTTACTTTAAACAGGTAGTCGTATTCCTGTTCTGATATATCTGCTACAGGTCGCTTTGCCCCCATTGCCTCTATAATTGGCAACACCGTGTTTGAGTGGCCTGATACCACCACTGTTTGCCCACGGTGCTGCTGCAGGATACGGTTTTTCAAACCATTAAAATCGTGAGCATCATACTCCTGCACTTCCAGCTTTCTTTCGTCTGCCAAAGGTTTGAGTGTGCTCTGGGTACGGACATACTTTGTGGCATAAAGGGCATCTACCTGCTGCCCCTGCAATAACGCGCGCAGTGCCTCTGCACGTGCCAGACCTGCTGGTGTTAAGTCAGGGTCCTGGTTATCCGGGTTTGAGATATCTTTTTCAGCATGACGCACCAGGTAAATTTCTGTTGGCTCTGCATTGTTATCAACAGGGTCTACCACGGACAGGGCTCCCTCCTGCCCCACTGTGGATTGCCGACATGCTACAGAAAGCAGCATTAACAGAGGTACTAAAAACTGTTGTAGTAAATGTCTTTTCATGTAAACGACTGTAGGTTAGATGTATGGAAATTGATGGTTGTGTTTAACTATGCCTGAGCCAACTGTACGCCGGCCTGTGCCACATTCTCGGCATCCTGCATGCGTCCTTTCTGTTGCAGCAGGCGCACCAGGCGCTGCCGTATTTCCAGTTGGTAAGGGTACAGCAAAAGGGAATTTTCATACACACGAACAGCGCTGTTAATTTTTCCTTTCGCTTCATACATGCGGCCTCGGGCGGATTGTATCTGTGCCTCCTGCACAACAGTTTCCGGTTTTGGGAGCTGCTTTATAATGGCCTTAGCTTTATCCTTGTGCCCCAGTGTTGCCAGTACAGACACCAGCAAATGCCTCTCCTGCATCGGCAGGCTAAGCTCATTATCCAGCAGGGGCTGCGCCACCTGCTGAGCGGCATTTTTATCCTCCAGTTGCAGCTGGTAGGCCGCCATACGCACCATAAAGTCAGCACGTGGCGAGCCAGCAGCCGTTAAAATGCGCTGCGCCTCCTCCAGTGTTTCAAAAGCTTCTTTATACTTACCCTGGGTAGCCAGCACATCGGCATACTGCCTGCGCAATTCATAATTTTGCGGTTTCAGTGTCACCAACCTTTTCAGCTCCTGTACCGCCTCCGGGTTTAGACTTGTAGTACCTTTTAACCAGCTGGCATAAGCCATAGCCTCATCCCGACGATCACGCAGGTATGTTGAAACAGTTGGAGCATGCGCTACATAAGCTTCGGCCACAGCAATAGCCTCGGGCACCATGCCATAGTCCACAAAAAACTCCCGAAACCTTTCATTCGACTCTGCTCGCATTAACAGGTCATCTTCCAGGTCAGCAGCCTTTTTATAAAGCGCTATCTGGCTCATGAGTGCATCGTGGGCATTCAGCTTGCCACGGCGCTTCATGATTTCCAGCAGCTCTGCCTCTGCCAGGTATATGGGTGCATAGCTTGCGTCTATACGCTTAGCCTGCTCCAGCCAAGCCTGCGCCTCCTTATACTTTTTCTGATGCTGGGCTACACCGGCATAAGCCAACAGGGCAGGCTGGTAGTTTTTATTCCACACCAGGGCACTATCTAAGTATACTATTGCTTGCTGCAAGTCGTCCCGTCGCTGAGCCTTTTGTGCCAGGTTTACGTATACCTGCGCCCAATTACTGGCCATTGCCTGCTTATCGCCGGATAAATAAGCTCGCTGCCGTGCCACCAACCCGTCCAGAAATGTATACAGTTCCGGATCTTTGGCTTTGAGGTCTGCCGTGGTGTTGATGGACTTATGGTTAAGCGGATGCACCTTTACCGGCTCAAAGTAGGCTGGGTAGGTCTGTGCCAGGTATTCGTGCTCATTATTGGCAGAGTAATAATCCAACGTGCGGCCCTGCTCCATAGCCTGGTTGTAAAGCCTACGTACTTCGCGTTTCTCAGCATCCGTAAAAACACGCTGATGAAACAGGTGTACATACTCATGCAGTACCACGTTGCGCTCCAGGTAAGAACCGCGCACCACATACTCAATGGCCGCAGCCCCACTGCCTACACCCCGGATGTCCATCCACTGGCGGTTATCAAAAGTTGTAGCTTGCCGGAAATATGGGGAGCCCATAGCAATAGCCAGGTCTATATGCAGTGGAGGAATGACAAACTTCTCTCCTTGTTTCGATAAAAAGGGGAAATACACGATGCTCTCATACAGCTGCGACCACACCATCTGCTGTACTTCGTCGCCAGGGTAATAAGCAACATCCGGAAATACCCTGGCGAAGTTTTCAGGATCTGCAATTACTGTCTGTAGTACTACCTGCTGCAGCGAATCGTAGTTGTGCAGGTAAGTGAGCTGCTTTTGCTTTATCACAGCGGCCAGTGCATTATGCGCCGGTCCGTAGTGTTTCTTTTTCTGGAGGATACCTTGAAATACAGCCTGGGCTGAATCGAGGCGTGCCTGCCGGTTCATATCAAAGGCCATATAGAAAGCAGAACCGCGCAACATGGCAGGCAGTACAGAGTTCTTATACTTTTGCTGCACATGTGCAGCCTCTGCCAGCGCCTCTGCTACCTTGTTTTCAGAAAGTAATCTATCGGCAGCCTTTAGCTCCTGACGCACCTGCTCGTCATCTGCTTGGGCATAATCGGCATAGGTCAGGTTGGTATGGCCGTTGCCCCAGTGCCAGTGGGTCACGTAATGCAGTGGGTTCAGCTCCAAAGCCAGTTCCCATTGTGCCGCCATGTTATGAAGCTGCGTCGCATCCACACGGCGCCAGATGGCATAGCCGTAGTTAAAGCGGGCATCGGCGTTAAATGGGTTCAGGCTGAGGCTGTTGATAAGCGGCTGCTCAGCCAGCTCCGGCTTTTGGTTCCAGAAGTGTACATCAGACTCCAGTAGCCAGGCATCAGCATTGTTGCGATTCCAACGCTGTACTTTCCTGGCCCACTCCAAGGCCTCACCATATTTCTTTTGAAGCATCAGCACACGCCCTACAAGCAAAGCGGCGTCCTCGTCTTGTGCGTTACGCTTTAGCAACTGGTTAGCTGTAGCCAGTGCTTTCTCCAGCTCCCAAGCCTGTACCTGCAGCTTACTTTGCAGCAGCCGTGCCTCACGCTCCTGAGGGTTCTCCTGCAGCACCTCTTTTACCAGTGCTTCGGCCTGGCTAAACCTGTTCTCCAGTATAGCTAACCGCGCCTGCGCCAGCTTTACCCCCGTGCTGGCAGAAGCAGACTGCAGCACATGCTTTGCTTCCTGCCAGGCACCTAAATCCAGCAGGCGTGTTGCTTTCTGCGCCGGGCTAATGCTTACTTCCATTGCCTGCTGGCGCTCCTGCTGTAGCTTTTGGCGAACCTCCGCTACTTCATTGGGGTGCTGGGCAAAAACAGGAATGGCCGTCAGGAAAACAGACGCGCAGAGCAGTACTTTAGAAATAGAAAGCATTGGAATGAGGTTCACAGATGACTATCCCATAAAAGTATAATATTCCTGCTTTTGATAAAAGGAACAAGAGGTTATCTTTATTTGACATTCCCACCGCTAAAGCAGGTTGGATTCTTGGGCTACCTCGCTACTGCGACCGTATATCTCCCAAGCTGAAACGGTCTGCCCGACCGCCTTATTTCTTATATTACTAGCTGCGTTCACATCCCGGTGCAGGGCATGTTTGCTGCAGCAAAGGTAACAGCCGGCAAGTGCAGGCGGTAGAACATAGGGTAAGATCTAACCCAGCAAAAGTAAAGGAATGTCGCACCACATCCAGAGCGTCTTTGCCCACATCGACGCCCAGGTTCTGACAGAGTAAATTTTTCATAGCTGAAAGGGGCTTAAGTGGACAAAAAACATTCATCTTCCGGGCCTACACTCACTCATGCCTGCGGATGGGGCAGCCTCTAGGTACTGTCCAGGCTTTTAAGATGAAGAGAAAGGGAAGGGCTTTCTCCCTCCCTTTCTGTTGGCTTACGTTTAAGAGCCTGATAAAATTGCACATACGCTTATACTGCCAAAGATATGAGTGCCAGGGCTTTCTTTGGCATTTAATCGTAAAAAGCTCTTCCATCAGGGGCGGCTCATTTAAAGCCACTTGGCAGTAAATCACAAATTGCCAGTCTCCTATAAACAATCTACAGATTTTCTACAGATTCCCAATCTAGCTTTGGCCTGCTTGTTTCACTGAGCTCCGGCTCAGGAATACAGCAGTTAAGAACCACAGTTACTCTTACAGGATATGGGAGCCAAGTTTCGTATACTTTTAACGGGCAGTGCCGGCTTCATAGGCCATCACCTGATGCTGGCACTGCAGCGGCATGGGCATTATGTAGTGGGCCTGGATAACCTAAACAGCTATTACGACCCTAAGCTTAAACACGAGCGGTTAACACAACAGGGCTTCAAGCCTGAAGCTGTACAGCAACAAGTTCTTCTACAGCGTAACGTTAACGCAACTACATACTTTGTGCAGCTGGATCTGGCAGATGCCACCAACCTACAGCAGCTTTTTGCTGAGCAGGCTTTTGACATAGTAATCAATCTTGCCGCGCAGGCTGGTGTACGCCATAGTATAGATCACCCGGAGGAATATGTGAAAAGCAATTTAGTCGGCTTTGCTAACCTGCTGGAGTGTTGCCGGCGCCATCGCATCAAGCACCTGCTTTTTGCCTCTTCCAGCTCGGTATATGGTCTGAACGAGCAGTCACCCTTCAGTACCAGCCACCGCACCGACTCGCCAGTTTCGTTTTATGCCGCCACTAAAAAGGCTAATGAGGTAATGGCGCACAGTTATGCCCACCTTTACGGCATTCCAACCACAGGCCTGCGCTTTTTTACAGTATACGGCCCTTGGGGGCGTCCCGACATGGCTTACTATAGCTTTACCAAGGCCATAGTGGAAGGCACGCCGATCCGAATCTTTAACCACGGCGACATGTTACGCGCTTTCACCTACGTAGATGACGTAGTTGAAAGCATTTTACACTTACTGCAGGTGCAGCCTCAGCATGGTTCGGTTCCGTATAAACTCTACAATATTGGAAACAACAAACCCGAGCAACTGCTGGAGATGGTGGCAATTCTGGAGCGATTGCTACAGCTCAAGGCAAAACTAGACCTGCAGCCCATGCAGCCCGGCGATGTACAGGCCACTTATGCCGATGTAGACGATCTGATATTGGCAACCGGCTTCAGGCCACGCACCTCCCTGGATGAGGGTCTCAGCAGGTTTATGGCCTGGTTCAGGGAATACCATCAGGTGGAGGCGGAACCCCAGCTGCTAACGAAGCGATAGCGCCTGGACTGTCCCCCAATAACCCATATTAGAATCAATTTAACATAGAGAGCAGATGCTTGAAAGAGGATTAGAGTCGGTCTCGCTGACCGTGCTGGTGCCGGTTTATAACGAAGAAGGCTGTCTGCAGCGCTTCCGGGAGGCAATGGATGCCTTTTTGGCGCAATCGCCGGTGCCAACGCAGGTATTGTTTGTGAACGATGGTTCCACCGATAACAGCCTGCACCAGATACGCCAGATCTGCCAGGGCAGCGCAGGCTACAGCTATATTTCCCTGGACTGTAACCACGGCCTCAGCACCGCCATTAAAGCCGGTATAGACCACAGCCAGACCACACACATCGGTTATATCGACTCCGACCTGCAGACATCGCCACTGGATTTTATGCTGTTTTTTGAGCACCTGCCCCACCACCAGATGGTGATTGGCATCAGGGCCAAGCGTAAGGATACCTTCATCAAGAAACGCTCTTCTAACATAGCGAATGGCTTCCGCCGCTACATGATAAACGATGGTATCCAGGACACAGGATGCCCGCTAAAGATTATGGATGCCGCCTACGCCAAGCGGGTGCCCTTCTTCGACGGTATGCACCGCTTTCTGCCTGCGCTGATACAACTGCAGGGGGGAAAAATAAAACAGCTGCCGGTCCAGCACTTTGAGCGCTATGCTGGGTATTCCAAATACCACCTGTTTAACCGCCTGTGGGGTCCTTTGCTTGATACTTTTGCCTTCCGCTGGATGCGCAAACGGTACATCAGGTATGGCATTGCCGAGGAGTTTGTGAATCAACCTGTAGCCAATGGACATTTCTGAAATGCTTATTTACGGCATTGGGCTGCTGGCCCAGCTGCTGTTCTCGGCACGTATTGTCATCCAATGGGTATTGTCTGAGCGCGCAGGCAGGGTACTCTCCCCTTCCTCCTTCTGGACTACCAGCCTGGTAGCCTCCATGTTGTTGATGGCTTACGGCGCCCTGCGCAATGATATGGTGATTATAGGCGGGCAGTTTATATCTTATTTTATTTACCTGCGCAACATAAAGCTGAAAGGCAGATGGGATGACATGTCTGTACCTGTACGCTGGGTAGCGCTGCTATCTCCTTTTATGGCTTTGGGCTGGCTGCTCTGGAGCGATACCTACAGCTTCAGCTACATGATGGAGCACAGCAAAATTTCAGGCGCATTGATTGCCTGGGGTGGTGTTGGGCAGCTGATATTTACCCTGCGCTTTGTGTACCAGTGGTATTACGCTGAGCAAATGCAGGAATCGGTTATACCTATCGGCTTCTGGAGTATTAGCCTGGTAGGTAGCCTGATGATAATATCATACGCTATGCTGCGCATTGACCCTGTGCTGTTTCTGGGCCAGATCTTTGGTGTTGTAGCCTACAGTCGCAACTTTGTACTTGGGCTGCGCGAACAGCGGTCAGCCCCAAAACCTACTACATCTAGCTAATCCTGATGTTGCAACCTGACAACCCGCGCACAGGCCGTTTTATGTATGGCCTGCTTTTAGTGCTGTTTCTGCTACTGCTGTATAACTTAGGGGGATGGGGCGTAATTGAGACCAGCGAAGCCCGTTATGCCGAAATCAGCCGCGAAATGTGGCTCAGCGGCGATTGGCTCCACCCACGCCTGCTGGGTATACAGCACTACCACAAGCCGCCAGTTACCTACATTGTTTCGGCGCTTGGGATGGGGCTCTTTGAGCCAAGTGCCTTCGGAGCCCGCTTTTTTCTGCAGCTCTCCCTCCTGCTGCAGATCTGGCTGGTGTACCTGGTCGGAAAACTGATCTTTAAGGACTCACGGCAGGCTTTACTGGCTGCTGTTGTGTACCTAAGCATACCGGCAGTGCTGCTCTCAGCCCGCAACCTAACAACAGACTCTTTCCTGACAACCTTTGAACTGGCTGCTGTCTGGGCCTGGCTGAGGTATAAAATCGATGCTAAAGCTGCCTGGCTATACTTTTTCTACCTGCTGCTGGCCTTGGCTTTTCTTACCAAAGGGCCGGTAGGGTTGATTTTTCCTGTTTTAGCAGCCATTGGGTTTGGCCACAACTATACTTCCAGGTACAGGCAGTTTTTAGGCTGGCACCACCTGCCAGCGCTGCTGCTCTTTCTGGTGCTGGGCAGTTCCTGGTATGTATACCTCATGCTGCAGGACCCAGCTTTTGTAGATTATTTTCTCTTTAAGCACACGGTACAGCGTTACGCAAACCCGGATACTTTTGGCCGCTCCAAACCATGGTGGTTCTACCTGGTGCTGGCTCCGGCACTTAGCCTGCCTTGGTCCGCTATACTTCTGGTAAAGTTTAAGAAATTAAAAGAACTACCGACACCGCTCAAGCGCCTGTTCATACTTTGGATACTTGTGCCGCTGGTATTCTTTTCCTTTTCTGGTTCTAAACTTATCCTATACATACTGCCGCTCTTTGCCGGGCAGGCACTGCTGACATCATGGTTACTCACAAACTTATCCACAGAGGCAATGTGGAAAGCCACGCGCGGCAGCATGATTCACTTTGCTATACTTGCACTGGCGCTGTTGGTAGCCCCTCTACTACCCGTAGGTGTACAGTTGCCGTGGTGGGCGCTGGCCTTTCCTGTACTCATACTGGCAGGCTTGTTTATACTTTGGCGTAAGCCATGGCCACACCAACAGAAGCTCATGTACAGCGCTTTGCTGTTTACCCTGCTGCTTCTGCCCTACTCAACACACCTGATGGGGAGCAATCCTGATTTTACCAACGGCAGCAGGCCCGTGGCAGAAGCTATCGAGGCGCATAGCCTGCAGAAGCGGCCTATCCTGGTATACAACCGACTACTTCCGTCTCTGGCTTTTGAGTTAAACAAGGAAATTATCTCCCTGAAGGATGATAGTAACAAACTAGAGCGCGAAATACAGTTTGAGCAGGACGAGCAATGGCGGGAGCAACTGCTGGAACTAGAGCGCAGCCAGGACATGCAACGGCTTAGACAGCTGTTACAGCAGGATGTGGTACTTGTGGTGAAGAATGAGCTGCCTGGAAAGCGGCAGTGGATGCTGCAACACTTTGATGAGCAGGTGCAGGTAGGAAAGTGGACAATTTACTATTAAAGCAATTACTTTTCTGCAGGGGGCTGAGCAAGTACAATAGAGTTGAAAACAAAAAAGGCTAATCCTAAGATTAGCCTTTTCATGATTTAGTGTGCGCAAGAAAGGACTCGAACCTTCACACCTTGCGGAACTGCCGCCTGAAGACAGCGCGTCTACCAATTTCGCCACTTGCGCTTGATTCACTATATCAAAATAAACGTCCCAAAACCCTTTAACCCTTTGTGTTTTATTGGGAGTGCAAAAGTACTATACTGTACTATAAAAAGCAATATTGCCTAGATGATTTTTATTCTCTTTTGTCTGCATCGTCCAGCAGCACGGGTGTAATTTCTTTACCAGAGAAGCGCTCCATGCGGCGCAGCACTGTTATGCCTACTATAACCCACAGAAAGCCAGCCGCAAAGCCTGCCAGCACATCGGTTGTGTAATGTACCCGCAGGTATACCCGGCTAAAGCCAATCAGCAGTACAAAAATGCTCAGCAGCACAATTAGCAGGTTCCGCAGGCGCACATCCTGCACGTTTTGCCACACCAGGTAAATCAACAGCCCATAAAAGGAGGCTGCCACCATACTGTGCCCACTCGGAAAACTTAGCCCCGACGCTTCCACCAAAGGCGACATGGGCCTCTCCCTGTCAAAAAAGTATTTCAGGACAAGATTCAGAGTAATACTGCCCAATGCCACAACCGGCACTTTCAGGGAATTCCACCGGTGCTTGCGCACAAACAGGTAATAAGCAATAAGGGCCAGCGCAGCCGGAGTCAGGAACTGCCGGGAGGCAAAAAAGGTGATAAACTTTATAAAGCTGTCCATAAACGGACCGCTGATACTGGCCGCAAAGCTAAACCCCGCCTCGTCCAGCCATACTTTGTCCCCTTCCAGAATCTCGCGGCCAAGGTACAAGAACCCTACCACACAGGCTAAAAACAGCAGCCATACAAACACCAGCTCAACCGTAAAGAGAGCCGCAGATGCCACCATTCTTTTATAGAAACTTCGTATCATAATGCTTTGGTGTCAATTTTGTGTCGTATTCATACCTGGTTTTGCTAACAGCCACATCAGGTAATAACCATACCCTATAAACTATGAAAGACAGCATCAGGTTATTTGTTGCCGTGCCGCTGCCCCAGGTGCTGCAAGACAAGCTCCAGGAACAACTTCAGCATTTTGGGCACCCCAGCATCCGGTTTGTTCCGCCTCAGAACCTGCACCTGACCCTGTACTTTATCGGTAATGTAGCGCAGCAGGAACTCACAAGTATACAGGAGCAGCTAGCTCAGGTAGCTGAGCGCCATCAGCCTTTTACCTTGCAGTTCAGGCAAACAGAGCCTGGGCCTAAACTAAAACATCCAAGGCTGATATGGGCACGCTTTGCCGCACATCCTGCTTTTGAGGCGCTCAGCCAGGACCTGACAAAAGTGCTGGCTGAGCAGCCACCCAAAAATCAGAAAGCTATACCTCATATTACCCTTGCCCGTTTCCGGAAGGATAAGACGCCACCAGAGCAGCTACCTATCGTAACAGCTGCAGAGGCTCTGGAACTGCCGGTAATGGAGCTGGCACTCTGGCAATCGGTGTTGGGTACACCTCATCCAACTTACTCAATAGTAACACGCTACCCACTGGGCTAAAACCTGCAGCCGCCAAAATGAGTAAGATAAGCCTGTTTTACACTAACCAAAACATCAAGATGAATCAAACAGAGCTTACCGAGCTGGTGCTGGGCCTGAAGGACAAAGGTTTAACAGTGGCGTTTGCTGAGAGCTGCACAGCAGGTATGCTGGCCTCAGAGTTTGTTAAAGCCAAAGGCAGCAGCGATGTACTGAAGGGTAGTTTAGTGGTGTACCAGCCGTCGGTAAAGCAAAAGCTCTTAGGTGTTAAAAAAGAAACCCTGGATCTTTACACGGCAGAGTCTCAACAGGTAACAAACGAGATGGTGATGGGACTAAAGAAAGCACTAGACGCCGACATAAGCATTGCCACGACAGGTTTGGCAGGTCCGGGAGCCTCCGAAAATGAAGAAAAGCCGGTGGGTACTATGTTTGTGTCCTTCCTGTACGATGGCAAAGCAGAGGAATTCCGTGAGGTATTCAAAGGCAACACCGAAAGCATCCGAAAGCAACTTGTTGAGTTTATCTTTAAAAAACTTAAAGGGGTTCTGGAGCAGCATTACGACCGCTAATACCTATTTTAGCGTCTGAACCCACTATTTATACTTTGCCGAAGCTTCCTGACAGCGGATTTCATTATGTAGCCTCTTTTTATGATGCCCTGGCACGGCTGGTATATGGCGAGGCCCTGCAGCAGGCACAGCTAGCTTTGCTCCCCTTCCTATCACAGCAGGCCCGGGTACTGGTAATTGGCGGCGGTACCGGCTGGATTCTGGAGCAACTGCTGCAAACGCAAAAGCAGCTGGATATTCTGTATCTGGATGCTGCCCCTGCCATGCTACAACGGGCACAACAGAAATATGAGCGCTACCAAAAGCCACAAAACTGCCATGTTAGTTTCCGTTTAGGCACAGAGCAGGAGCTGCAGCCGCAAGAGCAGTTTGATGTCATCATCACTCCTTTTCTGCTCGACCTCTTCCCCCCTTCGCGCCTGCAGCAGCTTATGACCAGGCTAACTGCTGCCCTGAAAGCCCATGGTAAGTGGTTGTTTGCTGACTTCTGGCCTGTAGAGCAGCCTCCGCCCTGGTGGCAACAGATTCTGATTCGGGGAATGTACACTTTCTTCGGATGGCTGAGTGGGGTGCAAGCCAGGAAGTTACCTGACTACAGCTCCCATTTCAGGACGCTCGGTTTTGAGGAGAAGTATAGCGCGACATTTTATAGCGGCATGGTACAAGCAAAGGTGTTTGAGCGAAGCTAATGAAATAGCTTGCTACCCTCTACTTCATCATTTACTCCCCCCTCAAACAGCCACAACTTAATTACGGATTGCTCACCTGCTGCTCAATCCCTATATTTAGCCTTTCAACTATACTAATCTAACCTGATGAAATCCAAATTATACAGCCTGCTCGGTGTGGCACTGGGGCTAATGGCACAATCTGCTCTGGCACAGCAGCAGGTAAAATATGATCTTTCTTTCCCTAACGCAGTGCACCACGAGGCAGAGATAAAAGTTACTTTCTCCGACATCCAAGGCGATACTTTAAAAGTGTTGATGCCTCGCACCTCACCTGGCCGCTACGCTATACACGAGTTCGCCAAGAACGTGTACAACATAAAAGCTACCAACACACAGGGCCAACAACTGCCTGTTATAAGGCTAAGCATGAGTGAATGGGCAGTGCCAAATCATGGAGGGAGTGCTACCCTTAGCTATACTTTATTTGCCGATCATGCCGACGGCACCTATGCAGGCGTAGATGAAACGCATGCGCACCTGAATGCCCCTGCCACCTTTATGTACGCCCGTGGTTTTGAGCAGGCTCCCGCCTCTGTTACTTTTAATACGCCTCAAGGAAGCAACTGGAAAGTAGCCACCCAGCTGAAGCAGGAACAGGGCAACACCTACTCGGCCCCTAACTTCCAGTACCTAATGGATAGCCCTACTGAACTGAGCAACTTTGATTTTGCCGAGTGGACAGTAAATGACGGCGGTAAGCAGAAAACCATACAGGTAGCCTTGCACCACACAGGCACCAGCGAGCAATTTCAACAGTATGTAGCCCAGACAAAGCAGATTGTAGCTGAGCAACAGGCAGTATTCGGTCAACTCCCTGACTTTGACTTTGGCCGTTACACATTTATAGGCTGCTATATGCCACAGGCCGTAGGCGACGGCATGGAACACCGCAACTCCACTATACTTACCAGCTCCAGGCCTTTGGCTGCTGCCATGGGCCCGCTACTTAACACAGTGTCGCATGAATTTTTCCATGCCTGGAATGTAGAGCGAATCCGTCCAAAGTCGCTGGAGCCTTTCAACTTTCAGGAGGCAAATATGAGTGAGGCGCTGTGGCTGGCAGAGGGTTTTACCAGTTACTACGGCGATCTGACTATGGCCCGCACGGGTATTTTCGACCTGAAGAAGTATGCCTCCGACCTAGCGGGAGACCTTAATTACGTGCTGCTGTTACCGGGCCGCCAATACCACAGTTTAGTGCAGATGAGCCAGCAGGCTCCCTTTGTAGATGCTGCCCGTTCTGTAGACCCGGTTAACCGCCACAACACCTTTACCTCCTACTATACCTACGGCAGCATGACAGGCTTGGCACTGGACATGACCTTGCGCCAGAAGTATAATAAGACCCTTGATGATTACATGCAGGCACTATGGAGCAAGTATGGAGCACCAGAAAAGCCCTATACGATGGCTGACCTGCAGGAAACACTAGCTGAAGTTAGCGGAGATGCTACCTGGGCAAAGCAGTTCTTTGAGCAAAGCGTGTTTGGAAGTGGGCTACCTGATTATGCTCGGCTATTGGCCAAAGCTGGACTCGAGCTACGCAAAGCAAAACCTAATGAGGCTACAGTAGCCATGCTTAACTTCGATTATAAGGATGGAGTAGCCACCATTGCAAACGGCACTTTTGTGAACACAGGTGCCTATAAGGCTGGTCTGGAAAAAGGCGATGTTATTTTAACGTTTGACGGCAGAAAGCTAAAGTCAGAGAAAGAACTGAACAAAGTTCTTAAAAAGCATAAACCAGGAGATAGCGTACCGGTAACCTTTACCCGACACGGCCAGGCCCGAACTACGAGCTTTGTACTAGACGAAGAACCAATTCTTGAGTTGGTACCTTTTGAGAGTATAGGTAAACAGCTAACACCAGAAATGCAGGCTTATCGTGCGGCGTGGCTGGGCTCCAAGGCGAAATAGTATCTTTAAGTATAATGAAATGCCGATAGATGCGTTTTGCTTTTGAACCATCTAAGCCTTACCTTAGTATAAGAATTTATACTTCAGATATTTCCACGTGAAAAATATATTCAGAACCATACTGGCAGCAGGCTTGCTGTACGCAGGGCAAAGTGTGGCACAGGATGTTAAGCCTAGTATAGAGCCAGCTCCTGTACCAACAGAAACAACTGTTGCTCCAACCGCCACAGTTCTACAGGAAAGTGCCGTGGATACAAAACCATCCTGGCAGGGGCCTAAACTTAGCTACAGCCTGAACATGGGAGCTAGCTTCAGCAACGGCTTTGGCAGTGCTACTTACCTGGAGCCTTCGGTGCGTTACCAGGTGAGCAACAGGTTCAGGGTTAACACCAGCTTAGCCTATGTGCACACTACCTCATCGAACATGGCAGTAACAGGCCCTGAGGGTACTACTGTTCTGTACCGCAACCGCGGTGGCAGCCATTATATAGCTAGTGTGGGCGTAGATTACCTGGCCAGCGACAGGCTTATCCTGAGCGGCAACATATGGCGCGATTTTTCTAACCTGCCAGCCAACGACTTTAACAGGAGCTTTAACAACTTAGGGCGCATGGGTGCCGATTTCCGGGCTACTTATAAGATCACAGAAAACCTGAGCGTGACCGGTGGCATCCGTTACTCTGAGGGAGCCTCTCCTTTTGCCAGCCCATTCTACTCGCCGGCTTACGGCAGCAGGTATGGCTACTGGTAGCAGGTACCTGTAAAAACAGAAATCAAAAGGACGCTTCTCTACTTAAATGTTAGGGAAGCGTTTTTTATGTTCCTGCCCTAAGCTCCTGCCGCAGCAACCAGGTATCATCTTAACCAAAACTACCGTTTCTGAAGTATACAAGTATGATTTGGGGCAAAAGCTTTGTAAGTGATGGCCAAACATCCTTAAAAATACAGTTCTTTGCCTCTACCTTTTGTGAGTGAATGTGAACTACAACTGAAACAAACTTTGCAGCAGCATAACAACCATACCCGCCATATTAAGAACGACCGCCTCGAAACCATAAAACCTGGCTACAGGGGCAACAAAACCATCAACGGGCGCTTTGCCAACGGTGAGGAGCTATATAACCCCGACTTTAGAAAGGTGCTGCGCTGGCAACTAAGCCGTAATCCGCAGCGTGAGCAAAAAAAGCACGATGACTACACCCCACTGGTGCAGGAGGGCTCCGATTTTATACACGATCAGCGGGATATGCTGGTATGGCTGGGACATGCTTCTTTCTTTATCCGGTTAAACGGCATTACATTTCTTACAGACCCCGTGCTGTACGATATACCACTGGTGAAGCGAAAAGTAGGCTTACCGTGTGCACCTGAGGAGCTAAAGAACATCGACTTTCTTCTGCTCTCTCACGCTCACCGCGACCATCTCGATAAAAAATCCATCCAAACGATTTTTGAGAACAACCCACAGGTAAAGGCACTTGCCCCGCTGCGTGCAGGGGATATCCTGCGAAGTGTTAACCCCAACCTGCCTTACCAGGAAGCAGGTTGGTACCAGAAGTTTGACCTGGTGCCAGGAAGCGTGGAAGTATACTTTCTGCCTGCCTCGCATTGGCACAGGCGCGGGCTGCTGGATATGAACAAGGTACTTTGGGGCAGCTTTCTTCTCAAAACGCCAGACCTGACCGTTTACTTTGCCGGAGACACAGGCCTAGACGGGCATTTTGAGGAGATTGAGGAACTGCTGGGGCCAATGGATGTATGCCTGATGCCAGTTGGAGCCTATAAGCCATCTTTTCTGATGCGCCGCAGCCACCTGAACCCCAACGAGGCCGTGAAAGCGTATAATCAACTGCGGGGCGGCCTTTTTATACCCATGCACTACGGTACCTACGACCTGTCTGACGAGCCAGCAAGTGAGCCGGTGCGCCTCTTGGAGCAACTGGCTGCCTCTGGCGTGCTACAGGGCCTGCGCATTCCGGCTATAGGGGAGCCGGTGCTTTTGCACGATATGATCTAAGGCTGGTGGTAGACAGTAGTTTTGCTATATTTGTACTATTGAGCTTAAATAGCGTTTACGAACTACTACTTATATTATGTCCTCAACCCTTATCATAGGCTTAATTGTAGCCTATTTTTGTATTCTTATTGGCATATCCTACATCACCAGCCGAAACACCGACTCTGAAACCTTCTTTCTTGCCAACCGCGCTTCGCCATGGTATGTAGTAGCTTTTGGTATGATTGGCACCTCTCTTTCGGGGGTAACCTTTGTGTCGATACCGGGTATGGTGGCCGCAGCGGAGTTTTCTTACCTGCAGCTGGTGCTAGGGTACTTGCTTGGCTACTTTGTGATTGCCACAGTACTCATGCCAATGTACTACCGCATGAACCTTGTATCGATTTATACTTACCTGGAGCAGCGCTTCGGGTGGTGGTCGTACAAAACGGGGGCAGCTTTTTTCCTGCTTTCACGCACACTGGGTGCTGCTATTCGCCTTTTCCTGGTGGCAGGCGTGCTGCAGTTAGCTGTTTTTGATGAACTAGGCGTACCCTTTTCTGTATCTGTTATCATCACCATTGCGCTGATCTGGGTTTATACCTTCCGTGGTGGTATGAAAACCATCATCTGGACAGATACTTTTCAGACAACAGCCATGCTAGTGGCAGTGGGTACTAGTATCTGGCTTATCTCTGACGAACTGAACCTGGGCTTCCAGGGGATGATAGATACCATACAGGCAAGTGATTATTCGCAGGTGTTCTACTGGGACGTGAAAGACAGCCGGTACTTTCTAAAGCAGTTCTTCTCCGGCGCCTTTATCGCCATTGTGATGACTGGTCTTGACCAGGACATGATGCAGAAGAACCTCAGCTGCAAAAACATTGGGGAAGCACAGAAAAACATGTTCTGGTTCAGCATCATACTTGTGTTTGTTAACATACTGTTCCTGGCGCTAGGTGCCCTGCTATACATCTATGCCAACGCCAAAGGCATTGCACTGCCAGAGCGCGGCGACGATGTGTTCCCATTCCTGGCTCTAAACCACTTCACATACTTTGCCGGCATCGTGTTTATACTTGGTATCATTGCCATCACCTACGCCTCTGCCGACTCAGCACTTACAGCTCTCACCACCTCCTTCTGCGTGGACTTCCTGGACTTTAAGAGCCGTCCGGAGCAGGAGCGTGTTCGTATGCGCTACATCGTGCATGCTGGCTTCTCGCTGGTAATGGTGCTGGTTATTATTGTGTTTGATATTCTCAACAACGATAGTGTGGTGACAGCGGTCTTTAAGGTCGCCGGTTATACCTATGGTCCACTGCTGGGTATGTATACCTTTGGTCTTTACACCAAACGTGCTGTTCGCGATAAGTTTGTGCCAGCTGTTTGTATCATTGCACCACTGCTTACCTTCATCCTGAGCTACAACTCAGTAGACTGGTTCTGGGGCTATGAGTTTGGCTTTGAAGTACTGATCCTAAACGGCTTCCTGACTTTTGTTGGCCTGATGGCTGTGTCCTCCGGCAGAATAGACGAACTGGAGCTGGTTCAGGAGAAACAGACAGCTTAAATCCAGAAGTCAAGCAAAAGGCCTCCTCTTTAACCAGAGGAGGCCTTTTGCTTTTTAAGTGCCTGTCAAGAGGCTGTTTGTATAACAGATTATACTTCATTCCTACAGGCTCCTTCTCCTAAAAACAGGACAAGGAATTCGCTGTCTCAACTAGGTGAACCCACCCCCTAACCCCTCCGAGTAGGGGAATTTTAGGGGAACGATAAACATCCCCCTGTGACCAACGGTCGCAAATTTCAACTCTCGTCTCACTGGACAATTAAGTATAGCTGGGGCTGTCGAACAGGTCCCAGTCCTTAGGTGGGGGTAGGGGCCCTCGACAAAGAGCGCCTCGAGAGGTTCCGGTGCCTGAAAGGCATTGCGACGCAGGAGCAAAGGAAGCGAAAGCAGCGCGATGCCCAAAGACGAGGCCTCCCGGCCTTGAGGGTACCAAAGCATGAGGTGAAACAAGCAGGTGGTAAGGCTATGGAGGAACAGCAGCAACGAAAAGATAGCTTCCCTCAAGCAGTAAAAGGCTGTAGCTATGGAAGCATAGCCTCAGACACAGACCACTTCCTAAAAAGCTTTAAAACAGATGTTCATGCGCTAAACACATACATCCTGACGAACCTCCAATAAACCATCTATAATCTCCCACATATTACTTACCTTTGCAATATTTTGCGGGACTGTGGCATCATAAGGCACTTGTAGCTGTTATACCATTGTATCCCAAGGGCTGGGCTGGTTTTGCAATACTGGCTTGGCTCCCAAACATTTTAAGCAGCGTATTATTAATGGCAAAACGCGGATTCGGGTTTAGCGGCGAAGAGAAAGACAAAGAAGGCAGGAAAAAGATAACGAAGGAAAGCTTTCGCCGTGGCCTCAAAATTTTTAGCTACGTACTTCCCTACAAGTTTAAATTTATCGTTGGTCTGGCGTTCCTGGTACTGTCCAGCCTAACGTTCATGGCCTTTCCGTACCTGGTAGGCGAGCTATTCAACTCTTCTACCGGTAATCCAAGCGGCTTACTTCAGGATATCAATGTGATTGCCATGGGGCTGTTTGGTATCATTCTGTTGCAGGGTATTTTCTCCTTTTTCAGGGTATACTTCTTTGCCCAGGTAAGTGAGAATGCCGTGGCTGACATACGCCGCGACCTCTACAGCAAATTTGTGCAGCTTCCCATCTCTTTCTACGAGAAGCGCCGTGTGGGCGAAGTAACCAGCCGCATTACGACCGATGTCGCACAAGTACAGGATGCGATGTCCATCACGCTGGCCGAGCTCTTCCGCCAGACTACGACACTTATTGTGGGTGTAGGCATTATCATGTGGACCTCCATCAAGCTTTCCCTGTTTATGCTGGCAACTTTTCCGGTGCTGGTGGCGCTGGCGTTGGTGTTTGGCCGCAAAATAAAGATGCTGTCTAAGAAAACACAGGATGAATTAGCCAATACCAATGTTATTGTAGAAGAAACGCTGCAGGCTATCAACACGGTAAAGGCCTTCACAAACGAAATGTTTGAGGTGGCGCGGTACCGTAATACGCTTGGCAAGGCCGTAAAAACAGCTCTTTCTGCTGCTTACTACCGTGGTGCTTTTATTACTTTCATTATTGTTGGCCTTTTCGGTGGAATTATTCTGGTGATTTGGTATGGTGCCACACTGGTAGCCAATGGCGATATCGATGGTGGCAGCCTGATTTCTTTTGTGCTCTACACAGTCTTTATAGGTGCCTCTGTAGGCGGTTTAGGGGAGATATACGGCAAGGTGCAGTCTGCTTTGGGAGCTACAGAACGTATACTGGAAATCCTGCAGGAGCAGGAAGAACCTACCGATAAGAGTGATAGGGCACTGAGCGAAGTTCCTCGTGTAAACGGTAATATCAGCTACCGCCATGTGGCTTTCTCCTACCCTACCCGTCCCGATATTCAGGTACTTAGCAATATTAACTTTAGCGTTAATGCCGGAGAGAAAGTAGCCTTAGTAGGCCCGAGTGGCTCTGGTAAGTCTACTATCATACAACTGCTGATGCGCTATTACGATGTTTCTGGAGGCAGTATACTGGTTGATGGCCGCGACATTCGTGACATGAGCATGACCATGCTCCGTGCCAACGTTGGTGTGGTACCGCAGGAGGTTCTGTTATTTGGTGGCACTATCCGCGAAAACATTGCCTATGGCCGACCAGGAGCAACAGAAGCCGAAATAATTGAAGCAGCCCGAAAAGCCAATGCCTACGACTTTATCATGAGCTTCCCGGAAGGTATGGATACATTGGTAGGTGAACGCGGTATCAAGCTTTCAGGTGGCCAGCGCCAGCGTGTAGCCATTGCCCGAGCCATACTTAAAGACCCTGCCATACTTATACTTGATGAAGCTACCAGCGCCCTCGACTCTGAATCCGAACACCTGGTACAGCAGGCAATGGATGAGCTGATGAAAGGCCGTACCACCATTGTAATTGCACACCGCTTAGCTACTATCCGCAAGGTGGACAAGATCCTGGTAATCGAGAATGGTGAGATTGTAGAGCAAGGATCCCATGAAGAGCTTTCTGTTAACCCGGAGGGCATGTATGCCAACCTGCTTCGTCTGCAGTTTGAATTAAGCTAAAAGAACAGAGTGGCTTGAGCCACTCCCAAAATAAACGTACAGAATCCTGCTGCAGCCTTGCCTGTGGTAGGATTTTATACTTTATACATATACATTAGGCTATATTTTACGTAACAGGTGAAACATGCGCCTAAAGCATAAACTCTTTCTACCCTACACCCTGCTTTTTTCTTTACTGTTCATGGCCCTGCAGGTGCAGGCACAACGGTATTCTGGCACTTTCACAGCTCTTCATGCCTATTATTTGGAGATAGGAGGCAACTCTGATACCTATTCCATCAACTATGACCGCATAGTATACCAGCGCTACATCTTTAAAGCGGCTGTTCGGGCAGGTATAGGCACCAACCTGTTTTTTCAGGAAGGGGAGCCAGGGGTGTATCCTATCGTACCCGTGGAAGCTGTCGGTATGGTAGGTGCTACTGAAAACCACGTAGAGTTTGGCCTGGGCTATACCCGCCGCTTTACAGACCATCCTGACTTACTACAGAACATGTATTTTACCAGAGTGGGGTTCCGGTACCAGGCGCCGCGCGGGGGCTTACTGGTAAGGCTGGCGGTAACTCCTTTCATCTCCCCTGAAAGCAAGAGTAAAACACCGGGACATGCTGTGGTACCAAGGTTTGGCTTGAGTGTGGGGCGAAGCTTTTAGACTGCGGCTTTAGGCACTTTCTTACTCCCCCAGCATTCCTTTCTTTGGGGATAATTTGTAATATTACGTCAGCATCACGATGCTACAACTTAAGTAAAAAGAACCATGAAGAAAACACTGATCGGATTTGCATTATCAGCAGCACTAATGCTTGGAGCAGGTGCTGTACAGGCACAAGGCATCAAAATGCCAGCCTCAAGCCCCTCACAAAAAATTGAGCAGGCTGTCGGCTTGGGCACTGTGACGGTAGAATATTCACGCCCGTCTATGAAAGGCCGCGAGATTTTTGGAGATCTGGTGCCTTACGATAAAGTATGGCGCACAGGAGCTAACGCTTCCACCAAGATCAAATTCTCTGACGATGTAACCATCCAAGGAAACAAGGTACCTGCGGGCGAGTATGCCCTTTATACTATACCAGGCAAAGACGAGTGGACTGTTATCATCCACAAAAACACAAAGCACTGGGGTGATGGCGGCAAGGACTACAACCCGGCTGAAGATCAGGTTCGCTTTACTGTAAAGCCACAGCAAAACCCGCGCGAGGTAGAGTCTTTCACCATCAACTTTGCTAACCTGAAACCAGATGCTGCCGACCTGGAGATCCTGTGGGACAATGCTATTGTACCTTTCACCATCACTACAGATGTAGACAGCAAGGTAATGAGCCAGATACAGCAGCAGGTGATTAACGGCACTAACGTAAACCCAGGCATGTACGCAGCAGCAGCCAACTACTACCTGGAAAACAACCGTGACCTGAAGCAGGCGCACGAGTGGATGAAGAAAGCCAACGCAACCGATCCTAAATTCTGGAACATGCACACACAGGCCAAAATCGAAGCGCAAATGAAGAACTACAAAGCTGCTATCAAAACAGCTGAGAAGTCTATGGAACTGGCTAAGGCTGCTAACAACCCAGACTATGTACGCCTGAATGAAAAGGCTATTGCTGAGTGGAAAAAGTTGAAATAAAGTTAACTTTGTTTTTAACGTATAAAAGCCTCCGGGAACATACTTCCGGAGGCTTTTTTGTGTCACTATAAAGTTTGAACCTGTTGGAAGAGAAGAAGCATTCTGAAGAACACTTGGGTCCGGCCCGAGAATACTGGTGGAACGAAGATTACCTGGAGCTCTTGGCCGAGCGTCTGTACCTGCGCTATACCCAAACACTGGTGGACATTGGCTGCGGCAAAGGCATGATGGGCTTTAGATTCTCAAAGTACATGCCATCAGGTAGCAAAGTGTATGGTGTAGATTATGAGCCTGGCTACATTGCCGAGGCACAGCAGCGGGCGCAGAGCGAGTTTGGGCACAATACCATCGGGTACGAATTCAGAGTAGGCAACGCCACTGAGGTACCTCTTCCCGATAACATTGCTGATGTAACACTCTGCCAAACCCTGCTGATCCACGTAAAAAACCCGCAGCGCGTGATAGAGGAAATGATCCGCGTAACAAAGCCCGGTGGCTGGGTACTGGCACTGGAGCCAAACAACCTGGTGCCTAACCTCATGTTCGACCGCTATGGGGAGACTGACTATAATGTGGAGGCCATGCTGGAAGTATTAGAAATCAAACTTCGTATCGAGAAGGGCAAGAAACAGCTGGGTGAGGGCTTCAATTCTCTTGGCGATGTAGTACCGGACCTCTTTCTAAAAGCTGGCCTGCAGGATGTGAAAGTATGGATTTCTGATAAGGCGCTTTCCATCATTCCTCCCTACGATACGCAGGAAAAGATGCTGCGCGTGGAGCAAATGCTACAGTGGATCGAGAGCGAGGCCATGGGCTATGATTACCAGGACAACCTGAACTACTTTATGGCGGGCGGTGGAGATAAAGATAAGTTTGATGCCTACTGGCAAAAGCTGCTCTACAACAAGATCATGCTCAAAGAAAAGCTACAGAAAGAAGAGTATGTATCGGCGGGGGGAAGCTTGGTCTATATTGTTGCAGCGCAGAAACCAAGGTAGTCAATTTATTAAAAGAGCTGGTTCCATGGTTACAGCTTTCTGCAGATTGATACAGGCTATTTTTCCTTTGCTGCTATTCATCCCCGGCTTTACTTCCTGCTCGTTTCACCTACCGCTTCGCTCAAACCAAGGACTGGAATCAGGCTCGATGGCCACCGCCTTTGCTAACTTCGGCTCTGAAGGGAGGCATAGGAGGATGTTCATAGTTATGAGAATTCCTCTCTACAGAAGGGTTAGGGGGTGGCATGAACACAGCGCCTATGCTTTAACAGTAACACATCTGCTTTAAGGATAAGGGGCAGAGCTTGTCAAAACAAGAGCAAACCCACTACGCAAGCAGCTCTTTCTTTCTCTTTCCTATCAAGCCTTCCAGTATAAAACCAAACAGAATCACTGCAACACAGCCTATTACATTGAACCACAGAAAAGCAATATCAGTGAAGTAGTGGCAGTAAAGCACCACAGCTTCAGCAAGTATGGCTGCGAAGAATACAGCATTGCCTTTGATCCGCTTAAAGTAAAAAGCCACGAGAAAAATACCGAGGATTGTGCCGTAGAAGATAGACCCTATGATGTTGACTGCCTGAATCAGGTTATCGAGCAGGGAGGCATAGGTGGCAAAAAGTATGGCTATAAAGCCCCAGCCTGCTGTCAAAAGCTTGGAGGCTCTGAGGTAGTGTATCGGGCTGCCATCTTGCTTTACGGAGCGTTTGTAAATATCTACCACAGTCGTTGAGGCCAGTGCATTAAGCTCTGATGCCGTTGAGGACATAGCAGCAGAGAAAATCACTGCCAGCAGCAATCCCACTAACCCTGTCGGTAGGTACTTCATCACGAAGGAGATGAAAACGTAGTCTGTATCTCTGGTCTCTGCCTTTGGTACAGCTTTCTTGATCACACTTTTTACCTGCTCCCTCACCTCGTTTCCGGCAGAAGTATAGCTTGCCACCTCGGCCTGAGCGGCAGCAATGGCTGCTTCGTCCTCAGCTTTAAGCGCCACTACCAGCTCCTGTACAGCCTCCTGCTTCTGCTCAAACACCTGGCTGTACTGTGCCTCCAGCCCGCGCAACTCATCGGCGTGGGCAGTAGCGTATACTTTGCTTTTGGCTGCCTCATTGAAGAATACGGGTGGCTGGTTAAACTGGTAAAACACGAACACCATCACCCCGATAAACAGGATCAGGAACTGCATTGGTATCTTCAGAAGGCCATTAAATAACAGCCCCAGGCGGCTCTCCCCTATCGACTTTCCGCCTAAATAGCGCGCTACCTGGCTCTGATCCGTACCAAAGTATGACAGCGCCAGAAACAGCCCGCCTGTGATGCCAGACCAGAAGTTGTAGCGGTCATCCCAGCTTTTTTCCCAATCCCAGTTAAAATCCACGACATTCATCCTGCCCATTTTACCGGCTACGGCCACGGCATCGCCAAAGCCCACGTTCTCTGGCAAGAAGTTTACCACCATGATTCCTGCAATGATCATCCCACCCATCATAACCGCCATCTGCTGCTTCTGCGTCACACTAACGGCTTTGGTGCCACCTGAGACAGTATAAATGATCACCAGTATACCGATGATAAGGTTGGTTGCTGTAAGGCTCCAGCCAAGTATAGTGGAAAGTATAATGGCGGGTGCATAAATGGTTATACCCGCTGCCAATCCGCGCTGCACCAGAAAAAGAAAAGCTGCCAGTGAACGGGTCTTCAGGTCGAAGCGGTTCTCCAGGAACTCATAGGCAGTAAATACATTAAGGCGGTAAAAAATTGGGATAACTGTAATGGAGATGATCACCATGGCAATAGGCAACCCGAAGTAAAACTGCACGAAGCGCATTCCGTCTTCATACGCCTGCCCTGGCGTAGACAGGAATGTAATCGCACTGGCCTGCGTCGCCATCACAGATAAGCCAATGGACCACCACTTCATGCTGTTGTCGCCCTTTAGGTAGCCTTGTATGTCTTTGCTGCCGCGCGTCTTCCAGACACCGTAGGTCACGATAAACCCTAGTGTGCCTATTAGCACAACCCAGTCGAGTGGCCTCATGCGTAAATTTTTGTGATGATGTAGAACAGAATAATCAGAAAAGCCAGGTTACCCAGCACCAGCCAGTACATACCAGCCCAGCTGCTAAAAAAAGGCGGTTTCTCAATTAGTGTTTCTGTATCTACAGGGTGATTGTCTTTCATAGTTGTACGTTCCGGTAAAAGGCTCTTCGACAAAAGAAGGATAATCTATACTACCTTTTGTCAGAAAGCTACTTCACTGCACTTTGTGCTTTGCCACTTGCGGCACCTTCTGCTTTTCCCAATGAAATGAGGTTGGCAAACAAACGGTAAGCACCTGGTACGCCTGCCGGTAACTCCCTGAACCAGGAGTAGCCTGTATAGATGTAGTAGCCCTCACCATACTTGGCTACCAGCAATCCGCCATCGCGGGCTGGCTCACCAGGGTCATTAGACGAAAGTATAGGCGTAAATTCTTCGCTCCACTTGTTAGGGAAGTACAAGCCTCGCTCCTGCACCCATCCTTCAAAATCTCTCTTCGTGATTTTGTTGGGCGTATTAAGCACTGGATGGTTTGGGGCTAGCAGGCGTACTTCGGCGTCCTCTACGGCGACACGATCACGGCTGAGTTGCAGTGGATAGGGTGCAACGTTTGGCACCACCAGGCTGTGGTTCGTGTTGTACTGCACAATCAGGTTGCCTCCCTGCTTCACGTAGTCGAGCAACACCGGCTGGTAGAAGCGCATCCGGTCTACAGTGTTGTAGGCACGCACCCCAAGTATAACTGCATCAAACTGCTGCAAGTAGCTTAGGCGCATGTTCTCATCTTTCAGCAAGGTGACGTTGTAGCCGATTTGCTCCAGGCTAGCAGGAATATCGTCACCTGCTCCCATCAGGTACGCCACTTTCTCTCCCTGCTTCTGCAAGTCCAGCTTAACGATTTTTGCCGTCGCCTCCGGAAATGTTACTTGTGCAGGAATATGGCTGTAGTTGATCTCACTTAATCCCTGGGAATAAGTTTTACCGCCCACAGTGGCGATAGCCTGCAACTGTGCCTCCTGCTGTTTCTTTGGCGGATAAACCATGAAACGTATGCTTTGCTCAGCACCTTTAGATGCTAATTCAAAAGGCGCTGCCGCTGGCTCAGAACGCCAGCCTTTTGGCATGGCCAGTTTCAGCTCACCTTTGATATTGTCTTTACCCGCTTTCACCAGTACCTGCACCTGCTTCGGCTCGCCATTTGCAAACATCAGTACCTGTTGGCGCAAGTTGACAAACACTGGTGGCGTTACTATAAATGGCCGATACACCTCTCCCTCTACTGGGTCAGTTCTTTTATAAACTACTGGCACTTGCACCTGCAGCAGCTCGCCAGCTACCTGTAAGCTAAAAGTAGCCTGTGCGGCAGGCGCATTTTCCGGCAGCCCAACTTCCTGTAACGCTTTAACCGCGAACATGCCCAGCGTACCTTGTTCGCGTAGCCAGTAAGGCTGTGAGTATGGCAAGCCTTGTGGTACAGTTTTGCTGCTGCTATACTTCAGCGGGTCGTTATTCTTCAGGTTATAATCAAGGGTAGTATCCGAGGAGGCAAAACTGTACTGTATACGCTTTAGAGTAACAGGTGTCGAGGAACGGTTGATAGCCTCTACTTGCAGCGTTACAGGCTGGCCCGGAGCAACAGCATAATCGCTGGCTGTAACCTCCAGGTAGAGCCCCATACTCTCTTGTAGCACATCCTGTATTTCCTCCAGCTTTACCCGCTTCCAATAGCTATCAGGCAACTTTTCCAGTTCCTTTCTGGCTGCAATAAGCGTTGGCACTATAGCTGCCGGTACTGTTGGCTTGAAGTTATTGATAGCCTGTTGAATCAGCTGCTGTACTTTTTCGCTGCCCTTTACACGGCTCCAGCTTGTATTAACACCTTCAAAGAGTTCCTGCTGCGCCTTGTCGCCTGATGTATGCTGCAGGTATTCTATACTTGTGCCACGGGAGCCACTTGCGCCAAATCCCTGGCTTTTGTGCATACTGCGGCTTTCTGCGGCTACTTCTCCATAAGACTTCCCTAACAAGGGGTTATACCCACCAACATCTATTTTTAGCAGCTCTTTTCCATACTTTTCAAACTCCTCCTGGCTTGTGAACGACCAAACGCCAGTGTTCCAGAGCAGGCGCTTTGGCTGCCATACTTCCACATGCTTTAACTGCTCCGGAAAACGCTTCGGGTCTGCGGCAGCCTTAAAAGCCTCCGCAGCAAGTATAGCTGAGGCACTGTGGTGCCCATGACCCGCCCGCTCATCAGGAGGAAAACGAGTGATCATTACATCAGGCCTAAACTTACGGATTGTCCAAACCATATCTGCCAGCACCTGCTCACGGTCCCAGATCGTAAAGGTTTCCGCTGGGGTCTTAGAGTAGCCAAAGTCGTTGGCGCGGGTAAAAAACTGCTGTCCACCATCCCTACGGCGCGCCTGCAGTAACTCCTGTGTCCGAATAATGCCTAAGCCTTCCCGAATCTCAGGGCCTATCAGGTTTTGACCGCCATCGCCACGCGTTATAGCCAGATAACCGGTATTGTAAAGTTTTTCGTTTGCCAGATAGGCGATCAGGCGGGTATTCTCATCATCAGGGTGCGCCGCAACATAGAGCGCAGAGCCCAGCACATTTAGCTTTTGCAGGTCTTGCAGCACCTTAGCTGCCGAGGCTTTCTGCGGCATTTGTGCCAGCAAAGCCCCTGCGCAATGCATCAGGCCCAGTGCTAATAACATCGAGTGAAGGAGACGTGTACGGATCTTCATAGTATCAGAAAACAGGCAGTGCGCCCGCGATATGTGTTGACAATGTATGCGCCCTGTAAAACTAAGCATTTCTGCGGATGGATAACATGCCTTTTACCTCCTTTCTGACATAGACACCAAACCTAAGGTTAAACAACAGTTTCAAGCATTTATACTTCATTTTTAAGCTGGAAGCGCTAATTTTGTTGATAAGGGGCTCTTTAAGAGTTTTCCACCAAAATTCTTAAAAAAGTATAGGATAAGAGTTAGATTTATACTATGTTCGTTTAAGCTTAACAGCTACTACTTTTTCTCTTACCGCTTACTAGTACAGATAACTTTAGCATAACAGTAACGTAAAACACTGCGCTTACGATATAGCGTGTTGCATACTTCTACCCCCTCTATGCGATAGACAAATATGCCCAACCAAAGAGAAAGTAACATCAACGACTTTGCATTCGACTACTTATGCAGCCATTACATCACCCGTTTTGGCACAAAAAAAGTATTGGTAGATAAAGAAGAGCGAACAAAACAGGGGCATATAACACAGGGGCTATTCTCGCTAAAAAAACATGACGACACGCTTTTTGTTGCTGCTTTACACACAGCCCACTCCCCTCAGATCACCAAAGCACTTACAAGATTTAAAAAGAACGGTTTAAGCAGGCTTCGCTTTGTTTCGGCACTGTTGGTACTTGCGGCCGTCTCTGTAGCGGGTTGGCTCATCTTAAAGAGTATAACCTACGCCTTAACAGCCGCTGTAGCGCTGGCTGTGCTTACTTTTGCGCTGCACTCGGTGCTTGAGAAGAGATATCATACACAAAAGATTACCCGCCTGCTGGACGAGCTAAAGAAAACACCTGCCGATGAGCAATGGTTGGGTCTCTCGGTAAGCAGCCTTGTTTTTCGCCATAATTACCTGGCAAAGCACCTGTTAGCATTGTGCGAACGCCGTGGTATTGGGCTAATTACTGTCGGGCAGCGTGCTAAAATAGTTCTGCTGAAAGAAGCACAGACATCAGCCTGTCGGCGCGGCGATTTTCTGTCGCATTACCAGTCTGATGAACGCATACGTAAGGCTCTCTTGGGCGACTCTGTACTGCGCGTAGCATAAGCAAAACATATCCTGGCATACCTTTCTACTTATTCAATAATTAGGTTGCAGTGCAACAATAGGGTTGCAGCATTAGTACAAAACCCTACATGCCCCTAATACAGTAACAAACTTGATAGAAAGCTATGACACTAATACTTTTAATTATACTCGCCATCATTATCATAATCGGGGTAATCTGGTTTAATTCTAAAACCCCAAAGCGGTAACGAGTACCTTTCTAGATGAACATTCGGTACATCCTTGACTTTTTGCAAGGACTACAGCAGCACAACAGCAAGCAGTGGATGGATGTGCACCGGGAGGAATACCTGCAGGCAAAGGCTTACTTTGTAGAGTTAGTGGAATACCTGATTTCACAACTACAACAGTTCGACGCATCGCTTCATGGGGTAACGGCGCAGGAGTGTATCTTCAGGATCAACAAGAATGATTTTTCCAAAAAGGGAGAAGTACCATACAAACGCCATTTTGGCGCAGGCATATCGCCAGCAGGTCGACACTCCCCTTTTGCCAATTATGTACTGATGCTGGAGCCTGGAGGACAATCGAGAATAGGTGGCGGTATACGTAAACCTGGCAGTAAGCAACTCGAGCTGATACGGCAGGAAATTGACTATAACCCTGGCCAACTACAGCAAATACTGGATGCACCCGCGCTTAAGTCTACCTTTGCTGGGCTGCGCGGCGAGCAAACCAGAAACGCACCTAAAGGCTACGATAAGTCGCACCCAGAGCTCGAGCTAATCAAGTATAAAGGATACCAGGTGCTTCACTTTTTTAGTGATGAAGAAGTAACTGAACCTGGCTTCATAGAGCGTGTGCCCTCCATGTTACGGCAGGTAAAACCGCTCCACGATTTTCTAAACAACGCCATAACTGAACTATCGTGAAACATACGTTACCCTTTATTGCAAGCCTGCTGCTTGTTGTAGCTATCGTTATGTCCTGCCGCCAGGAGCCAAAACGGATGCCAGATACATTGCCAGATGTGTACGGCTACGTCACCGATATCAAACGCACTGCTAACAACGGCAGCGGTGCCATGGCTGTCGTGGCTATTAAGGCTTTGGAGGGGGTAGAAGCAAATTATGATGATGCCAGCGTCAAGATTGATGAGCATACGCTATTGGAGGACCAAACTGGAGAGCCGCTAACATTAGCGGAGCTACGCGAAGGGCATGAGATTCAGGCTTGGTTTGATGGAGATGTGCTGGCAAGTAAGCCTGTACAAGGTCGCGCTAAAGCAGTACGCATCAAAAGGTAGCCCACCCTATCAAACAAATTGTTCCCTCCAAAAAGTATCACTCTAGCAATATAGTATAAAAATATATTCACTAAGCGTCAGCCTTCTGTTACTAAAGGTCGTAAAAGGATGCTTGTCGGGAAGTTGCCACAGGGCTACCACCGCATACCTAGCACCTCACCTTTACTACATGGAGCATCTACCTTACATTGACTTTGAGGAAAAAGTGGCGGCCTGGCCCGCACCAATTGAACTAACGCACCTGGAGGGAGACGTTTTTGTAACAATAAAATCACACCAAACCTACATAGAAGCAAAGTGGAGTGGTCATATCACTTCTTGTGATATCATCACTGCTTCCAGAGTATACCTCTCACTTATGCAGACGCACGATTGCCCGGACAAGTTACTGAACGATAAAACAGATGTAACCGGCGACTGGTCTGATGCCAACGACTGGATGGAGTTTGAATGGCTCCCACAGGCTGTTTTTGCTGGTTTACGTTTTATGGCTCATGTTTACTCAAGCAACATGTTTAGCCGTCTCTCTGCCAGAGACCTATACTTAAGGGTAACACCACGTCTGCAGATGCAAAACTTCAACAACCGCGAAGAAGGCCTGCACTGGCTGCTTACCTGCCTACCCTCTGAGCAGGAAGAAGAGGTTAGATAGGAGCTTGAAGCCCCGATTGCTTTATTCTGCAATCGGAGCTTCCACTGTAATTTCCACCGTATCTAACATTACATCCATTACTGGCTCCTCATAAGCTGGGGAAAGTGGCTGTAGAGCAACTACTTTTGTTTGTTGCGGAACTCTGTATGTTTCTTGTACAGCGAAACCAAAACCAAACATTGATGCGGCGAGAACGATTAAAATTTTCATAGTTTTAAAATTTAGTTGTTTTACTTCCTTTTGTTATCACAAATCTACTATAAGGTACTATGTAATACAAAGTACTGTTACAGTATAAGCTACTATATTATACCAACACCCCTCATCTGTCCGCGAAACAGCTTAAGAGCTGGACGAACATGATTAAACTTTTAAAGCATTTTTCAGGCTTTTAATAAGATTTGAGATCACAAATTGGAAGAGACGACTTTTTGCAAGATGAAGATCAGCAAAGGGGCTATAGTAGGCTGAAAAAACAGTAACTTTGGCCCCACTTTTTACTTATGCACAACTCTACAAATCCTATTCAAGAAGAGGAGGCGCGTGACACAAGCGGGTTCAAGCGCGAGATTACCCTCTACGACGCCATCATGATCGTGACAGGCGGCATGATTGGCTCTGGTATATTCATTGTAACTGCTGATATTTCCCAGGCCGTTGTAAGTCCCGGCTACATGCTTTTAGTATGGCTTATCTCTGGTTTCCTCACCATGGTAGGGGCTGCAAGCTATGGCGAGCTGTCCTCTATGTTTCCAAAGGTGGGCGGGCAGTACGTTTACCTGAAGGAGGCATACAATAAAATGGTTGCCTTCCTGTATGGGTGGACACTGTTTCTGGTGATACAAACTGGTGTCATAGCGGCCGTAGGAGTAGCTTTTGCTCGTTTTACAGGTGTACTGATTCCCTGGTTCAGTGAAGACAATGTGCTGCTGCGAATAGGCAGTTTCAACTTCTCGTCTGTGCAGCTTCTTACCATAATCAGCATTATCTTTCTTACCTACATTAATTCCAGAGGAGTTAAAAGTGGAAAGATGATCCAAAACATCTTTGGAAGCACCAAGCTGATAGCACTCTTTGGTTTGATACTTTTCGGCCTGCTGATGGGGGTAAACGATACAGCGGTTGAGGCAAACTTCTCTGACTTTTGGGGACCAAGTGGCGCTAGCACAGCTCTACCAACAGGCATGGCGCTGGTCTCGGCACTAGGCATAGCGATGGTGGGTGCTTTGTTCTCTGCCGACTCCTGGAATAACATAGGCTTTTCAGGAGATGAGATCGTAAACCCGAAACGTACCATTGTATTAAGTATGGTGATCGGCACAGCTATCGTAATGGGAATTTACCTGCTCATTAACCTGGTGTACCTGCTGGTGCTGCCTATGCACGGCTCTCCGGATGCCACCACTGTACTAGGGCAAGGCATCACGTATGCCGATAATGCACGCGTGGCTGCCGCAGCTGCAGAAGTGATTGGAGGATACAAAGCGACTGTAGCCATCGCTATACTCATCATGATATCCACATTCAGCTGTAATAACGGAGCCATACTTTCCGGAGCTCGCGTATACTACGCCATTGCAAAAGATGGTCTGTTTTTCGAGAAAATGGGCCGCCTGAACAAGAATGGCGTACCTGCAGCAGCACTTTGGCTACAGTGCATCTGGGCTTGTCTTTTGTGCCTTTCCGGCACCTTTAATGACCTGTTGGATTATGTGGTCTTCGCTGTTATGTTGTTCTACATACTGACAATAGTTGGCATATTTGTGCTGCGAAAAAAACGTCCGGAGCTACCCAGGCCATACAAAGCTTTTGGCTACCCCGTGCTGCCAGCACTTTATGTACTTATTTCCTCTGCCATCTGTATCATCCTGCTAATTGATAAGCCAAAGTTCACCTGGCCAGGCCTGATTATCGTGGCACTTGGTATACCGGTTTATTACCTCTTTGGTAACAGGTTCAGGAAGATTAAAGCTTAGTTTATACTTAACCGATATCAGAGCCTACAGCCAATGCTGTAGGCTTTTTATTTGCTCATTAGCATTGGCTTTGGCTTAATCAAAATATTGCAAAACGCATATCTGCTGCTCACGTAGTACATCTGTAAATACAGCTAAGGACTTATATGAGTACAAAAGATGCTATACCACCAGGCTGGAGCTATAACCCGGCCTCTTGGCCACAACGCCTGCCAATTGTAATTGCCGCTTTAGTAGGAATGGGCATTGCCACTTACCTGGCCTTATTTCAGCTAAAAGTAATCGATACTGTTTGGGAGCCGTTCTTTGGTGACGGAAGCCGCAAGATTCTCACCTCCAAAACCTCTCAGATCCTGCCTATACCCGACGCAGCACTAGGCGCTATAGGATACGTGGCAGATGCACTTGGCGGCATAATTGGTGGTGTACGCAGGTGGCGCACCATGCCTTGGATTGTGATTGCCTTTGGCTTGGCTGTAGGTCCATTGGGTTTTGTAAGCGTCCTGTTGGTAGTACTGCAACCAGTACTGTACGATGCCTGGTGCACCCTTTGCTTAAGCACAGCACTCATTTCTGTAGTGATGATAGGCCCTGCCATGGACGAGATGCTGGCTAGCCTGCAATACATGAAGCGTGTAAAAGAGGCTAATGTGTCGCTTTGGAAAGCATTCTGGGGCTACAAAGAAGTTCAGGGTAGAGTAATTTAAGCAGGAGCTATGTGGGCACAAATCATAAACGCAATACTAGGCATCTGGCTTATGGCCTCCTCTGCCATACTTGGCTACGCCGATTCTAAAACTATAACCGATAACGAGCACATCATAGGGCCAGTTATTGCAAGCTTTGCCATCATATCGTGGTGGGAGGCGACACGCGTTGTTCGCTTGTACAACGTACCACTAGGGCTCTGGCTGCTAGTGGCTCCATGGGTGCTAGGTTTTGATAACACTACAGCCACTATCAATAGCATGCTGGTAGGTGCAGTTGTAACAGGTTTAAGCTTTGTAAAAGGAAAGATAGAGGAAACCCACGGCGGAGGGTGGATTGCTGTAGTGAAGTCAGACACGCTGCACGCGCGCCAAGCGGCTAAGCAGCCGAGAACAGACCTGGAGTAGAAATTACAGAGCAGGAAGGCTCTTTAAGCCACGACATGATGCTGCGTGAGGGAAACCGGGAAGCATTCACTGCACGCATGAACACTATGGACCCCGACCATCTAAACAAGCCAGCGAACATACAGGCACCTGCACTTTGTTCCTCTATCGAGGAACAAAGTGCAGGATGCAATACAGCTTCTAAACAATGGACATTAGCCTCAAGTAAGCTGTTCTAAAGGTAAATGCGTTATACTTAACATTCTGCTGTTCTCTTTCTCTAAAAACAACTACCTTTCTCATCGTACATAGTTACCATGAGCAAAGTATACCTGATAAGTGGACTGGGGGCAGATTGGCGCATGTTTCAGTTTCTGAAACTGCCAGAGTACATACCTTATGAGCATGTGGAATGGATTGCGCCGCTTTACCGCCATGAGCCACTTCATGAATATGCACAGCGCCTGAAAGCGTATATCAATGATCCGGAGCCTGTACTTGTAGGCTTATCTTTTGGAGGTGTGGTGGCCATTGAGTTGGCAAAATTGCTGCGTCCTTGCAAGACAATCATTATCTCCAGCCTAGCCAATCGGTACGATCTGCCAACATATTACCGCATACTTGGCAGTACCAAATTGCACCACTGGATGCCGTTCCGCCTGATGCAGGGCATGTATCCCCTAGCTCCTTTCTTCTTTGGCGCACATACCAAAGCTGAGCGAAAGGTTCTAAAGCAAGCTTTTTTCGAGATTGATGAACAGTTCCTTCGGTGGGCCTTGGAGCAGATGCTGGCATGGCCACAGGAGAAAGTGTTGCCAGGTTTAGTACAGATACACGGCACCCGCGATCTGGTCCTCCCGCTCCGCGACCGCTCTGATATCCTCAAAATACAGGGTGGGGAGCATCTCATGATTATGCACCAGGCCGACAAAATAAGTGCTATCTTAGCTTCGATTTTAGAAGAAACATGGACAAAAGCAGATACATCGTTACCACCACTAAGGGGCAACAGGTAGACCTAACGCAAGCGCAAATTTTACGCAGCAACAACCTCTACCCTTTTGGACAGCACAATTACGCTATTTACGAAACACCTGAGGGTATTTTTATAAAGGCCATGAATAGCGGCGAGCGTGAGATCATGCTTACGCATTATGAGCAGATAGATGAAGCCACTGCTCGTAACTACAAGCACCCATACTTCAGAACAGACGATTGATTTATGCAACTCAGCTTCTGGGAACAGGAAACATACTTTAAGAACATAGATGTACTGATTGTAGGCAGCGGCATTGTAGGGCTGAACGCTGCCCTGCACCTAAAAAAGCAACAGCCACAGCTAAAGGTGTTGGTGGCGGAGCGGGGCTTACTGCCTACCGGTGCTAGCTCCAAAAACGCTGGGTTTGCCTGCTTCGGCAGCCCCTCAGAGATGCTGGACGACCTGCAGCACCACTCTGAGGATGAAGTGTTCGGCTTAGTAGAGCGTCGTTGGAAAGGTCTCAAGCGCCTGCGCCAGAATCTTGGTGATACTGCCATAGATTATCACCGCTGGGGTGGCTATGAGCTGTTTGAGCCGCAGCAGCAAGCGTTGTACCAGTCCTGCCTGGAGCAGTTGCCTTACCTGAACAAGCAGTTGCAAAGTATAGTTGGCCAAGCGGAGGTATTTCAATCTGCAGATGAAAAAATAAGCCAGTTTGGCTTTAAAGGAGTACAGCACCTGCTGCTGAGTACTGCCGAGGGCCAAATAGATACTGGCAAGATGATTCTGGCGCTCACGCAGAAAGTACAGGCAATGGGCGTGCTGGTGCTGAACGGCCTGGAGATGCAATCGCTGGAGGAGGATGAGCAAGGTATAACGGCCGTTACGGCTCAAGGCCTGAACCTGAGGGCCAGAGCCGCTCTGGTGGCTACTAATGGTTTTGCCCAAAAGCTTCTTCCTACGCTACAGGTACAGCCCGCACGCGCGCAGGTGCTCATCACTAAACCTATTGAACACCTTAAGCTAAAAGGCACCTTCCACTACGACAGAGGTTATTATTACTTCCGTAACATCGGAAACAGAGTGCTGTTCGGTGGCGGCCGGAACCTGGCCATAGAAACCGAAACCACGACTGAACTTGGCTTAACAGAGCTGATACAAGAAAGGCTGGATAACTTGTTGCACGAAGTTATACTTCCAGGTACACCATTCGAAGTAGAGCACCGTTGGAGTGGCATTATGGGTATGGGTGTCGGTAATGCCAAAACTACCCTAGTACAGCGTGTGTCGGAGCGGATTAGCTGCGCCGTACGCCTTGGTGGTATGGGTATTGCCATCGGCTCTTTGGTAGGTGAAGAAGGAGCTGAGCTGGTACTGCAGCAGGTGTAGCAAATGAAGTAGCTAATTAAAACCAGACACTGTAACTATAGTGAGATTCTTAAAAGGGCTCCATGAGTCACCGAGAGCTGTCCTGTTTCTTATATGGGTATTGGTTACAGTCATCAACATCAATAAGGCCTTTCATATTGATGATACTTTTCACCTCGAGGTAGCCCAGTGGATTCAAAATAACCCAATGCAGCCAATGTCAGGTCGTGTCAATTGGGAAAACACTAGCCAGCCAATTTACTATTTTAACCAACCACCTCTATACTTCTATTTTATAGCTGCAGCAGGTAGTGCCTTTGGCTATTCGGAAGTCCCGTTACACCTATTTCAGTCTCTTTTTTCCTTACTAAGCATAATTTACTTCTATAAGCTGCTATGCCTCTTTCATAGGAATTTTGCTTTGCTAGGGACTTCGTTCCTCGCATTGGGACCTGCCTTTATAGTTAACCAGAACTTGATGGTAGATGTCCCTGTACTTAGTGTGTCTATTATCTTTATCTATTTACTTATAAAGTATGACGAGGTACACCTAAAGAGGGACATCTACTTTGCAGCTCTAATCCTTAGTATAGGCTTACTCTTCAAATACTCACTACTACCCCTCTTTCCTATACTTGTATACTCAGTTTGGCAAAAGAAAAGGCTCGATTTAACACCAGCCATTTTAGTGCCACTACTTTTCCTCATGGCCTGGACAACTTTAAACTACCTAGAGTTTGGAAGCTCCCATATGGGTGGTAGACATAGAAATGAAATCTCTTCAAAACTATTATTTGATAACTCTATTGCCTTTCTGCTTACTCTAGGTGCAGTGGTTCCTTTCTCTATCGTTTTCATTCAAAGCTGGTTTAAAGCAAGAAGAAGGCAAGCAATAGTTGTTAGTTGTTTTTGCTTGTTAATTGTTGTTTCTGCATATGTACATGTTTACGGCTTCCAAATAAGATCTTTCCCACATACTATATTTTGGCTTGCTTTCCTGGCTAATGGACTTGTGCTCATTGTACTTTCCTTCGTAGGTGCACTTGAAGCTCTACTCCTACCCAAAGCTAGGATAGTAGCACTATGGGGCATATCCATGGCTGTATTTATTACGCTTTATGCACCGTTTATGGCCACAAGGCATATTCTCTTGATTCTCCCTCCTCTGATAATTCTTTGCGGTTACCTACTCGATCATGCATCTAGAGCAACCGCTACAATATCACTTATTCTAACCTGCTTTTTAGGTCTGACTTTAGGTGTTTCGGATTGGCTTTATGCTGATTTTTATAGAAGGGCATCTAAGGATGCGTTGGTAAGTGTGCCACAGGGAAAAAAAGTGTGGGCAGTCGGTCATTGGGGCTGGCAGTGGTACAGCAAACAAGAAAATATGCACTTTTACGAATACAAGATATCTAATCTTGAGGCAGGAGATTTCCTTATTTCGCCGGAGGTATATCCTAAACAGCAAATTCCAAATGATATTGAACTTGCTAAAGTTGCAAGTATAGTGTACTCTCCAAGTATTTGGAATGCGTTAACAACAGCTCATTTTGCCCGCTTTTATAACTCTTATTCCACAAAACTTCCATGGTACCTCTCCAATGCGCCCGTAGATTCAGTTACTGTGTATAAGGTAGTAAGAACATCTTGTCGGTAGCTCACACACACATCCCCTTAAAAGCAAAAAAGGCAGCCTGTGCAGTACAGGTTGCCTTTTATATGATGCGTCTGGTGTGACTTATGCGGTTGCCCATTTGGCAGCAGTTTGGTGAGACATCGCGTTTATATAACGTTTTTGAGCTTCCTGTTCAGCTCGGTAGAAAGCATTGTACTCTTCCTCTCCCAGCTCTTCACGAAGCGCTATATGGTATAAGGCCATTTCAGGATAATACTTGTACTGTTCCTGTCGCTCTTTTGGACTGCTTCTGTTAAAGTCATAGAAACTTCTCATGGTTGTTTTTCCTGTTAAATATTTGATCTATAATTTGTTAAACAACCTTAACATACTCTTAACATTTAGTTTTAGTTGTTAAGTTTTTTACAGAATCACCATCAGCCGCAGGCACGGTAGCCTTTTAACTAAAAAATATTGCCGCTCCACTTAAGGCATCAGGGTAGCTACCTCAGAAGAAACAAGTTTTCAGTTGCACTGAAATTCTTTTCGGCAACTTTATTAAAACTTATCAGAAAAGCACATCTAATCTTCTGAAGGAACATGGCCTAGCGCTTCAGCTTTAGACTTCATCATAACAAACAAAGCCCGACCACATGGACGGGCTTTGCTGCTCTTTAGATCCTTATCGCGCTTTTTAAAATATGACGATAAACAGGATGAAGAATATAATTAATAATACTACTGTCTGATCTGAGTACTGCTTTAAGTAAAATCCTGTGCATAAGAGCAATTCACGGTCCTCAGGCGGCACATTAGCTGCTAACAGTATGGTGCCGTTGCAGATTTCCAGTAAGCCTTGGCTATACCAAATCAGCTCCTCCCCTGCATTACTTACCCAGCGGTAGCTGTTCGAAAACATGTCAGAAACCAGCGTATACCAGCGACCGGATGCCATGCGCAGGGTGTATCTTCCCCAATCCGGCATACTCACATCCGCTATTAGCTCTCCATTTTCCAGAATATCTACCTCATTTTTAAAGCTGCTGCGCATCTTCAGGAAGTATGAAGTTGTTTCGGAAGTATACAGCGCATCGTTGCTCCAGGTGCCGGTAAAGGTTAACCGGGCTATAGGCGCTAGCGCTGAACCAAACACATAATGCTTGCTAAACAGCTTCGGTTGCTTCCAAGGGATGGTCTCCATTTGGCTAAAGCGTTTATCTGTTAAGCCCCAATACCTCTGTACCCTGCTCAAACACGATATCTACTGGTATATTGGCTTGGGCCAGGCGATCCAGGTCTGCCTGCAGCTGAGCACTAATTTGCCCCTGCTCATTTAGTAGCTCACCCACACCCGCATAATCGCCGTTGCCCTGCAGCGTCAGAATTTTCTCCGACAGCTTATTCATTGCCTCGCGCGTCTTCTCATAATTTACGTGGTATTTACCTGTTGCCTCCTCACGTTCGAAGGCTCCGTTTTCTTTAAAGAAGTTAAAGCGCACCATGTTAGCCTTGCCGTGCGCACTGGCTGCACCAAACCTGACAGATCGGAAGATACCCGCCAAAAAGGTAGTATAATACTCCTTCAGGTCGCCTTCAACTTCGCCTTTCTCTTGCAACTGCGTAATCATGTATAAGCCCAGAATATCGGCCTTGCCTTCTTCCAAGGCAGATGCATGCTCCTTTAATGCTTCACGTACTGTGCCTTTATTGTTGATGGTGTTCTTGATTCCCAGACCGTGCGCCACCTCGTGGAACATGGTGTTGGCAAAAAAGGCATCGAAGGTTACGTACTGCTGCTGGTCCTCGGCTATCAACTCCTCTGCAATAGGCTCCATGATTTTATCGAACTTAGCTTGCATGGCATTTTTAAGCTGCAGGCGGCGCGTACCTTTCTTCAGCTGCACTTCCTCATCGTTAGGCAAATTGATGGCAATGGTTTTGCTACCAGCGTTGCTGTCGCCGGCATAATACACTACATCATAGGCATTCAAGTCGGAGTCAGTACCCGGAGTTTCTTTTTTATACTGTGCCGGCACAGGCAGGCCACGCTGTAGCTCCGGCAAGAAAGCCGCATATTTCGACAGGCGGTCGCTCCACTCCATATCCTTAATCAGTACGTAAGCCTCGTGCGCAGCCTTGTACCCGAACAGCTTATCCTCATAGGTTTCGATCGGACCAATAACTATATCCAGCCTATTGGTTTTCATCTCCATCCAGGCCAGGTCCGATGGTTGGTAATTATCAGTTAGCATGGCCTCTGCACGCAAAATCAGGTATTTCTTCAGGCCTGCACCTTCTGCCAGATCAGCAGCCTGCTTCAGCAGTTTTGCTACCTGCTGTACCTGGTCCTTAAACTGAACATGGTAAGGTACCGTGATCAGCTTACCATTCTCATCGCGTCGCAGGAAGGTGTACTGGCTGCTTTTATCCTTCAGGTCGGCCTGCTCAAACTCTTCCTTCGTCATATCTGTCGGATAAAAGTTAGCTCCCTCCGGCTTTGGCCCTACTCCTGGTATAAACGGCTCGTTGTTGTTAAGGCGGTCCCATGGGCCATAGTTGATTTGCACATACCTTTTGGCGGCTTCGCTGTCCAGAGTAGCTAATAGAGAATCTCTTTTGCCATAGGCTTCATACCAGAACAGTCCGTTCATTATATCTGATGCCTCAATCAGAAGCGGGATCATCTTTCGCTCATTCTCACTCAGGTGGCTCAGGTCAGATGTCAGTCGAACCGAAGTATATGTATCTAGTTTCTGCTGCAGGCTATCTGCTGCTACCTCCTCTGTAGTGGTCTTGTTACCATCGGTTGTACTGCTGCTACAGCCGAAAGTAGCCGCAGCCATGGCCGAGGCAAATAATATATGGCGTGGTTTCATGTATTTAGTTTGAGATTAGTTTCTATGTTGAAGATAGTGTTTTTTAGGGTGAAGGCAATAGGATTAGTAGTATAGAGAGCTTTGGGTATACTTTCATAGCTACAGCAATTTACAGCTTGCGGCAAGCTCCTTACTAGCTGCTGTTCATCCATGGCTTTGCTTCCTTTATTATTGTACTTCCGGCTTTGATGGCCTCTAGGCCAGGAGGCCTTGTCCTGGCCTGGAGGCCATCGTGCGGCGTGCCTGAAGCTGCTCCTCGCTCCGCTGCGGGCTGTCCTTGCCGGGCGCCGCAACATGCACAAGGCGCTCAAGTCAGGTGCAGTTAGCCAGCGCTGACGAAGCTTGAACCAGACTCCCTTCCCTGCTCTTTAGAGAAGGTGGGGTAAAACGAAAAGGGAAGCAACCTTGGCTGCTCCCCTTTTCAGAAGTATAAACGTATAACCTTAATTCTTAAAACAAGCCGAACAGCTCACCCTGGATTTTTTCGATGATGGTACCTAGATCCTCAGGATTGGCAACAAAGTCCATGTTATTCACATCAATTACCAACAGTTTGCCTAAGTCGTAATTGCTCATCCAGGTGTTATAGTGCTCGTTCAGGTTACGCAGGTAGTTGATGCTGATGCTGCTCTCGTAATCGCGGTTGCGCTTTTCGATCTGTCCGATCAGTTTTGGCAGGTCAGCTTTCAGGTAGATCATCAGGTCAGGCGCCTTCACCATACTGATCATAGACTGGAACAGCGCATAATAGTTTTCGTAGTCGCGGGTACTCATCAAGCCAGACTGGTGCAGGTTCTTGGCAAAAATATGGGCATCCTCGTAGATAGTACGGTCCTGAATTACACTCTTGCTGTTAGCCTGTATCTGCTGTACTTGGTTAAAGCGGCTGTTCAGGAAGAACACTTGCAGGTGGAACGCCCACCGTTCCATGTCCTCATAAAAATCCTTCAGGTAAGGGTTGTTATCTACCGCCTCCAGGTATAAATCCCATTTAAAGTGCTGGGCCAGCTTTGTAGCCAGCGTTGTTTTGCCGGCACCAATATTGCCAACTATCGCGATATGCATTGTATTCTGAAACTTTAATAAAACAGGATTGCAAAAGTACGGCATTTTAAAGCAGCATTATCGACAACTTCCCCACCGGGTTATCAACATTAGCTAACAGCTATACTTATACATCACCCGCAAATATCAATTATCGCGCAGCTAGAAAATCAATAGCAAATAGGAAAAAACGTGTTTGAGTTATCCACCCTTGGCAGGGTAAGTCTAAACGACTTTAGTTACGGGTTTTGAGGTTCGAGACTATGTGCGCCCCCACTTGCTTTCCCTCCTCTGAGCCATTAACGATGGCTGGCATGAAGTGTATACCACCGTAAAGGCGGCTTAGGGCAGCCTCTTCGGCCGCTTGCTCAAAAGAGCTAAAGGAGCGCACCGGCAGGCCATAGGCAAGCTCTGTTGAGTCCTCATACTGAAAAGATGGGCCGTACAGGTCTGTCAGCACCACTGCTGCGGCATTTGAGATAACACTGTGCCCGCTTGGGTACTCAGGGAAAGGTGGTGTTTGCAGGAGAGGCACCCAATTCTCATCCACAAGCATATTTATCGCCGTTTCCGGGCGTACGCGGTCGCTTCTGTACTTTTCATCCCAACAACTGATGAAGCCATCAGCCAGCGAGATAGCCACACGGGTATAAGCCTCCATGGTCTGCATCATATCGGCTGCTACTTTACGCGAAGCAATGCCTGCTATTCCCATCCAATGTCCTCCAGGGGTTATCTTCTTGGTGGCGTACATGACATGCCCTGTGGTATGCATCACAAAAGGATTGCAGTCCCAGAAGCTGGCGATTTGCCTTTGCTCATCGGTCATATTATTGGTGGTTTCATAGACCTGCATCACCTCTTTATAGAAATCGCTGTTCTTATCTGTGCTGTAGACAGAGGGCTTAGCCGGAGCAAACTGGCTGCAGGAATCCAGCACAAAGGGGCGCACCTTAAACCAGAAAGGCTCCACGGCATCCATGTAAGCTGGTGGTGTGGGCACCCAGCGGCCCGGCTCCTGAGATACCGTATGGCGAAATCCCCTTGTCTGCTTATACCCATCCTCAGCGGCATAAGCCATGATGCTTTTCGCTGCCAGCTGCCCGTACCGTACCGAACGCGTGAAAACATCCTCCGGCACACCCATTTTCCTGTACTTGGCAAACAGCTGCTCCTCATAGGCATCCAGCATGTCGGTTGAGAAGATGAGGTTACGGCCAACAGTAAGGTAAGCGCTTAAACTGGCGAGCGGGAAGCAATAAACAGCATCTGCAGCTGGCTGCGGTATGCCTTTATAGCCATTCAACTGCCCTGCCAGCGACTTGTAGGCCGGGTAGTCGTGAACCAGCACCTCATAGGCGGCAAGCTGAGTATAGGCGTAGATCCTGCTGGCTACCGGCGGGGAGAAAATATCGTGCATGATTATATCCGTTAGCTCTCTAACGGATTGGTGCAGGAACTCAGGGTCAGCCGCCGCCTGCCTGTAGTCGACATTCTTGTTCTGGCAGCCAGTTACTACTCCCAAAACAAGAAAAAGTAAACTGGCAAGTATAAATGGCCTCTTCATGTCTCAGGTATCTTTTATAGGTGATTAGAGAAAGTTATTTCAGTTAGCAATTTGTCCGGCGGATATGAACATTATGGATCATCACGAATAGTTATACTCGACGCCAGCTGCTCTGCTGACAGAGGTGAATCCAACTTTTTGAGGAGCTGCAAAGGCTGCTTGTTGCAGGCTACCAGCATGAGCTCGCCATCTGCAGTTTTAAGCTTTTTAATATCGCGTACTTCTCCTGCCAGCATAAACCGGCTTTCAGTTGGAGGTACAGCCCTAAAGCCACCTTTGCCGTTGCCTGCCAGTATTAGTCCATAACTGCCATCATACCTGCCCTGGTAAGTGCTAACGCCGTGTAGGTTTCCCCCTGCCAAGATATCCAGGTGGCCATCATGGTTTACATCCTCCACGTGTAGCGCAAAAATTTTAGATACCTGTGCCTGGTAGGGCAACAGGTGCTTTTTAAACTCCCCGTTCCCCGTGTTCTCCAGGTAGATGGACTCAAACGTGTTTACCTCCAACAAGAGTGCCTCTTTCAGCTCATCCTTATCAAAGACTTCCTCTATGGTTTTACCTGCGTAGGCTTCATAGTTGTTGAACTTTTTGTTGATAAGCGGCAGCTGCTTACCAAGCTCATCTTTTGTGGCGACAGGATACCAGTTGTTGTGCAGGCGGTAACTTAGGATATGGTCCATACTTTCGTTGCCGTCAATATCCTTCACATACATTCTTAAAGCTGTATCTTCTTTCTTTCTGAACTTTGTGTTAGTGCCTAAATTGCCCAATACCAGGTCCAGATCACCGTCTTTGTCGAAGTCCGCGGCTTTTACTGTTTGCCAGAAACCTGCCAGCTGGTTCAAAAGCCCGTTGTCGGTGACTTTGCTGAATTTGTTATCCTTGTTCTCAAAGATTGTTACCGGCATCCAGTCCCCCACCACTACCAGGTCCGTATCACCGTCGCCGTTATAATCCAGCCATACGCCATCTGTTACCATGCCTGCTTTGCGCAGCTCAGGAGCCAGTTGCGCTGTCCTGTCGGTAAAATTGCCTTTGCCGTCGTTTCGTAACAGGTAAGAGTTGGGGGAGTGGCCATACCTGTAGCCAAGCACGCGGCCACCAACAAACAAGTCCAGGTCACCGTCACTGTCAAAGTCAAAAGGCCGCACACAGCTCTTGTTATCATACATGGCTGGCAGCCCTTTGCTCCTGGTAAAGTTGCCTTTGCCATCATTGAGGTAGAGCCGGTCAAACTGCTCCTTCATCTCTCCATAGAATTCGTTGCCGCCGCTTACCACGTAAAGTTCTGGGTATTGGTCGTTGTTGGCGTCGAAAAAGGCAGCATCCACGTCCTCATAAATTGAATCAGCCTGGAAGAGCGACTGGTTGGAAAGTATAAAATTGCCATCTGACCGCTGTACATACAGAGCCCCCGCCTGCCACTTGGCTCCGCCTACATAAAAGTCGTCTAGCCCATCTCCATTTACATCGCTAACGGCAACTTTTGGACCTTCTGTAGAAGTCTGAAACGGAATCAGGCTTTCTCTGTAAAAATCAAAGTAGTTGTTCTCCTTATGTGTAAAGCTCACCTGATAAGCATTGGTTACATCCTCGAACAGCGGTTTATGCTTCGGTGCAAAGTGACTGTAGTATACATCAGCGTCTTGCTCGGCTGCGGATTCCTCCAGTACGAGTATGGCGTTTGCCGGCACATTGGTTCGCAGCTCTGTTTTCTGATTTGCCCAGATCACGATCAGGGTATCTACGCGAGCCTGTTTGCCCAGGCCAAAGTTCAGCACAGGCTCAACCGAAGACATAAACCCACGCGTAGGCATGAGCTGTTGTACTTGCATTGCTCCGTTGCTCTTCAGCAGCACCTTTGCTCCGTGGCCAAAGGTGTTTAGCTTATCTCCTTTCAGTTTCACTTTAAGGTAGTTGTTGCCACTCCGCTCACTGCCGTTATTTTTATAAATGCCCGCAGGCTGGTTGATGTTATTGGTGACCAATTCCAGGTGCCCGTCGTTATTTAGGTCGGCATACACCGCACCATTCGATACGGTTGGCTCAGCGAACCCCCAGGCCAAGGACTTGTCCTGGAAGCGCAGGTCACGGCTCCCTTTGTAGAGATAATTATGCACCTTCCCTTCTGGCATCATGCTGATGGCTTTTTGGTCAAGGGAACTGGAGATCTCAGGCGCATAATGCATGGAGTCTGTTGAGGCAAACTTGACGTAATCCATGTTATTTGGCCGATGCACAATGCCGTTCGAGATAAAGATGTCTTTGATGCCATCATTGTCATAATCGGCTAGCAAGGTACTCCAACTCCAGTCAGTGGCTGCTACGCCGGCCATCAGGCCCACATCAGAAAACTTCTCGCCACCGTGGCTTAGCTGCAGGCAGTTGCGGCTATACTGGTTGTAGTACCCAAACTGCAGCTTATACAGGAATATATCCAGCGGATCCTCACCCATGGATGACTTCTCCACCACTTCATCTTCAGGGTACATGTCCAGTGTCATCAGGTCAGGATAGCCATCATTGTTCATATCGGCAGCGTCGCAACCCATCGAGAACCTGCTCAGGTGCTGGAAGTGGTTCTTTACACTTTCTGTAAAGGTGCCATCTCCGTTGTTCAAGTAATAGTAGTCATCTTCATGAAAATCGTTGGCGACATAGATATCATCCCAGCCATCGTTGTTCATATCAGCCACCACTACTCCCAGGCCATACCCCATGGCCGCGCCATAAATCCCGGCCTTTTCGCTAATGTCTTTGAACTTAACCACTTTGCCCTCGGCTGCCCCATCAGAGGTAATTAGCTGGTTTTCGTACAGCACATCTCCTGCCTCGTTGTGGCGGAGGTTGCGGGTGTTCACCCGGTCGTAGCTACGCGAAGTATGAACAGCATGGTTCAGCAAGTATACATCGAGATCACCGTCACGGTCGTGGTCGAAAAAAGCGGCCTGGGTAGAAAAGCCTGTAAAGTCAAGGCCATAGTCAGCAGCCATCTCGGTGAAGCTTACTTTGCCGTCTGCATCTGCTCCATTGTTGATATACAGTTCATTCGCTCCTTCCAGACCTTTAAAGTCGCTCACTGCACACACGTAGATATCCAGCAGGCCGTCCCCGTTCACATCGGCCATGGCCACGCCTGTCTGCCAGTCAGAATAGCCCTCCACGCCAGCTGCCTCAGAGACATCCTCAAACGCAAAGTTGCCTTTGTTTAAGTATAGCTTGTTTTTACCCTGGTTTGAGACAAAGTATAGGTCTACCAAACCATCGTTGTTAAGATCGCCAGCTGCCACGCCAGCACCATTGTAAAAATACAGGTAGCTCAAGATATTAAGCTTATCTGTATCCTGTACATGATTGGTAAAGCTGATTTGGGTTTGAGTGGAATCCAGCACCTCAAATAAGGCTCGCTCTCCTCCTGCTGCCTTGCTTTGGCAACCATAAAAGGACAGGCACGCCGCCACTGCCCCCACAAGTGCGCCAATGGCTAAGAGTTGGTGGTTAAAAAGCTTCAGAGACATAGCAAAATAGTATTTCATAGGGTGATGTTCTAAAGTTTTCTACTTTTAAAGAGCAGGCTTTTGACTACTACTCTGGATTCCAAAAACCTGCAGCTTATCGTTGTTTTTGCCTAGCAGGAAGTAAGGCTGGCCATTAGCTCCGGTTACCTGCCGCATGCGGCGCACCTGGCCCTTGGTAAAAAAGCCTGACTCTTTGGGCTTCTTCACCTCAAAACGGCCACCACCCTTTCCCTCCAGCACAAGTCCGTAGTTGGCGTCGTACTGTCCAATCTCCGGCAACACATCATGGAAATTACCTGCCAGCAGAATATCCAGGTGCCCGTCTTTGTTATAGTCCACTGTCTCAATGGCATGGATAGGAGAGAACTGCACCTCTACAGGCAGCGCCTCCAAAGCGAAGCTCATATTCCCTTTGTTGATCAGGACAGATGAGTTCGGGTTATCTACTTTTTTGATGAGGGCAGCTTTTAGCTCCGCTTCCGGCAGAATCTCGTGTATCTGCTTGCCGGCATAGTCTGCGTACTTGATGAACTTCTTCTTAATGCTTGGCACCTGCTTCTGCAAATCCTGCTTCAGCACCATAGGGTAGGCCTTTCCGTTCTCAGTATAGCAATTGATGACCTGCTCTATGGTACCGTTGCCCTCGAAATCGTGCACATACATTTCCACAGGTTTGTCTGGGCTTGCAGCCAAACGCGTGTTCCGGCCCAGGTTGCCCAAAACAAAGTCCGTGTTTCCGTCTCCGTTTATATCGGCTGGTTTAATGGTATTCCACCACCCTGATGAGTTAGGTATTTCAGTTTTTTCGTTGAGCTTACGGCCTTTGTTATTCGTAAAGATGGTAACCGGCATCCAGTCTCCCACCAGTATCAGCTCCGGGAACTGGTCGCCGTTCAAGTCCATCCAGGCGGCATCGGAAATCATGCCCAGCTCGTTGGCAGGCAGGTATCGCTTGGTGTAGTTCTTAAAGTTTCCGCTTCCATCGTTCACGTACAGGTAGCTTGGGGGATCATAGCCATACCCTCCCGGGATCATGCGCCCTCCAATAAACAAGTCCATGTCACCGTCCTGGTCGAAATCAGCGGCGGCTACGCAGGAAGCATTCGTTTCAAGGTTTGGCAGCCGGTCTTCTTTGGTGAAGTTTCCTTTTCCGTCGTTAATGTAGAGCCTGTCCAGCAACTGGGGCGAGTTTGCCATAAACTCGTTGCTGCCGGTTACGACCATCAGGTCCAGGTCGCCATCCCCATCCGCATCAAAAAACTGAGCTGCCACATCTTCAGAGGCCAAATCCTCTTCAAATACCTGTGTGGTGCTTTCCATAAACGAGCCGTTTTTCTGCTGCAAAAACAGCCTCTTGGCTCCTCCAGCCGCACCACCCAAGTACACATCGTCCAGCCCGTCGCCATTCACATCTCCTGTAGCCAGGGCAGGGCCCTGGGTAGAGAGCATTTGCTTCAGCATAGCATCGCGGTTATAATCTACAAAGTTGCTTTCCTGATGGGTATAATCCAGCTTTACGAACTCAGAGGCATCATAAAAGGGCTTGTCCTGCTTGATAACTTCGGGAAGATGCAGCTGGTCGGCTTTTTGGTATTCTAGTGTAATATCCTGATCAGGCCTTACCTGGTCGAGCACCTGCATTTTGTCATCTGGCCAGATCACACGCACAGAATCAATCTTAGATTCCTTGCCTAGGCCAAACACCAGTGTCAGGTCTACCGAAGATTCGAAGCCGCGGTTGGGCATTTGCTGCAGGTATACTGTTTTTTGAGGCTGGTGCACATATACTTTCGCCCCTATTCCGTTCAGGTTCACCTGTCCCCCCTTCAGTTTTACACGCAGATAGTGGTGCTGCAGCGCCTCAGAAGTTTTGTTCCTGTAGACAGAGACAGGCATGTTCACGTTGTTCACGACCAGGTCCAGGTCTCCGTCGTTGTCAAGGTCGCCGTAAGCTGCCCCGTTTGAAAAGCCAGGTGCACCTAAGCCCCAGCTCTTAACCTGGTTCACGAACTGCAGGTTACCCTTGTTCTGGAAGGCATAGTTAGGGATAGGCGTAGAACTCATTCTGGAGATCAACTCTTTGTTGTAGCTGTATCCGCCACCGCCCTCAATGGCCTTGCGCATGGTCTCTTCGTTGCCCAGGAAGTTGACATAGTCCTGATCTGTCAGGTCCTGAAAGATGCCGTTAGCCACGAATATATCTTTCAGGCCATCGTTGTCCATGTCGAAGATAAGCGCACCCCAGCTCCAGTCGGTAGCATGAACCCCGGCCAGACGGGCCACTTCGCTAAAGGTGTTGTCCCCGTTGTTCAGGTGGAGCATGTTCTGCATGTACTGCACATGAAAGTCGCGGGCTAGCTTCAGCTGCTGCAGATCGTAGTTTTCGTAGGCCGAGGTTTTCTTTAGCCGGACATCATCCCAGGGCAGCATGTCGGTTACGAAAATATCGAGGTTGCCGCTGTTGGTAAGGTCGGCTATGTCTGCCCCCATAGAAGAAAGACTCTCGTGCGGCATCCAGTCTTTGCTGGCCTCGGTAAAGGTGCCGTTTTGCTTGTTTATGTAGAGGTAATCCCGCTCATAAAAATCATTGGAAATAAAGATATCCAGCCAGTTATCATTGTTTACATCCCCAATCGTGATGCCTAAACCAAAGCCGATCAGGCTACCGTAGATGCCTGCCTCTTGGCTTACATCCGTAAACTTACCGCTATCGTTGCGGAGCAGTTTATCGCCGCCTAATTTGTTGCGTTGACCACGAATGTTCGTAAAACCCAGCCTGCTTACTGGGTAGGAGCTATTGTTGAGCAGGTACACGTCCAGGTCACCATCCCGGTCATAATCAAAAAAGGTAGCGTGGGTAGAGTAGCCTTCATCATCCAGCCCGTAAGCAGTGGCTTTATCGGTGAAGGAAGGAATGCCCTGATCGGAAAGGCCGTTGTTTATGAAGAGTTCGTTTTTGCGGTTGTCGCCGTTTACCTCTCCGGCATTGCAGACGTAGATATCCAGTAAACCGTCGCCGTTTACATCGGCCAGGGTAACCCCCGTACTCCAGGCCTGGTTACCTCCTACTCCTGCCTGCTCGGTGATGTCTTCGAACTGGAAATTCCCCTTGTTCAGGTATAGCTTGTTCTTCTCTTTGTTGGAGGTCAGGTAAATGTCTGCCAGTCCATCGTTGTTCACATCCCCGATGGCCACACCTCCTCCGTTATAGAAGTTGCGGTAGTTGAAGATGTTCATCTCCTGGCTGCTTTCCACTTTATTGACGAACGCAATGTTTGTGGAGGAAGCGGCAAGCTCTTCGAACAAGGCACTGTCTTCTTGCTGTGTTTTCTTGTTGCAGGCAAAACACATAGCAAGTATAAGGGTGACTAATGCAGGTATTCTCATGAGGGCTGAAAAATTATAAACTGCCTCTAAAACCTAATTTTCCTGTGAGCAGAAACTGCTAGCTCACAGGAAAATCAGTTGCTATTCTGCTACAGAGCTAGTAGCCTGGGTTTTGAGTCAGGTTAGGGTTATTGGATAGCTGTTGGGCAGGTATCGGGAACAGTCTTCTAAAATCCTGGGTATTGTTTTTAAACTCCCAGGTATCTCCCGTATACCTTCCAAAGCGAATAAGATCGTTTCTGCGCCAGCCCTCCCAGGCAAACTCCCTACCTCGCTCCTCTAACAGCATATCAAGTGTTACAGAGCTTAACGGATTGACACCAGCACGGGCTCTCACCTGGTTTACCAGCTCAAGCGCCTCCCCGGCATTGCCTAAGCGCAGCAGCGCTTCCGCCTTCATCAACAGCACATCTGCATAGCGGAATACCACAAAGTCATTGTCCTGGTCTGTTCGGCTATTGTTGGTTTGCACCTCATACTTCACACTGCGCACCCCCTCGTTTGCAAAGGCTCTTTCCAGTGAGGTAATCTGAGGCGTAAAGATGAGCTGCTTGTTCTGGTTGTCTACTGCATCGGTAAAGGTGATCACTTCGCCCTGGTTGTTTAACTGCGGGCCAACCAGCCACATGTTCCTCCGCTGATCGTTTTCAGAGAACAGGTTGTAAAACTCTGCCCGCGTAGCATAACCATTCCAAGGGTTCGTGTTTAAGCCGTAAACCGCACCCTGTGCATAGTGTAGCGTCCTCATCTGAAAGTTCATTCCCGGGGCCAGTATCCTGTCGTAAGGTATGGTAAAGATGTTCTCTACATAGGTTGCAGGGTCGTTGCCATTATCCACTGAGAAGTTGCTCAGGAAATCCGGGTTCAGGCCATACCCTACAGGGGAGTTGATTACGGCGTTGGTTGCGTCTATAACATCCTGCCACCTGGGGGTACCGGTATAAACTTCAGCGTTTAAGTATAGCTTTGCCAGCAAAGTATAGGCAGCCGCTTTTGTAAACCGGCCATAAAGTTCCAGCGAGTTTCCCTCTCTCAGGGTAGGCAGCGCTTCCAGTATTTCCTGCTCCACAAAAGCAAAAACCTCTGCGCGGCTACTCTGCTCCGGGTTTCCGGGCGGGGTCTCTTCTGTAATAATGGGCACGTTGCCAAACATGTCCAGCAGCCAGAAATAGGCAAACGCACGCAGCATTCTTACTTCTGCCACCAACACATCTTCACCTTCTATCTGCAAATCACTTGTCGAGAGTGTGATCAAATTCAGGTTAGCATTGGCAATCACTCTGTAGGCCCACTCCCACGATCCGTTAATCTGGCCGGGAGAAACAGGGGTCCACTCGTGCCTGGCCATCAGTTGCCAGGAGGCGTTGTCGTACCAGTCGGGACCGCGTGTTGGCACCACTATCTCATCGGTAGTTGCTTCCAGAAGAGGTAAAGGAGGATCCAGAAAGCCCCGGAGCTCAGCGTAGGTGGCTCCCACAGTTGAGCGTAACTCCGCTTCTGTACGGGGATATTGGGAGGCTTCTGCCTGGTCAAATATCTCAGAATCAAGATCTGTACAGGCTTGGCTTCCCCAGCCCAGTAATGCTACTGATGCAAAAGCTAAAACCTGCAGACGCTTATATGTTCTCATGATAGAATCAGTTTTTGAGTTTATATATCTGTTAAAGCATCAGTACATAACTAGAAGACGATGGAAATACCCAGCGTGAAAGTTCTTGTTCTTGGGTAGAAGGTCAGTGGTTCTATACCAGTTGATAAACTGGCTGCGCGAATATCATTCTCCGTAATATCCGTGCCGCCTAGAGAGCGCCTGATGGTGGAAGCCTCAGCAGGTGTAAGGTTGGCACCACCAGCACCGCCACCGCCGCCTGGCTGTACACCCGCCGACTGTGAACCGCCATAAATGTCACGTGAAGTTCCTAGCCTTGGCTCAGGATCTATGCCTCGGTAATTAGTGATTACGAAGGTGTTGTTACCGGCAATAAAGACAGAGGCGTTCGTGATCTGGTCCCAGAAATTAGGCAGACGGTAAGAAAGGCGGAAGTTGTCCAAACGGACAAAGTCTCCGTCTTCAACCCACTGGCTGGAGAATGCCGGAGGCAGGCCCTCTGGAATACCTGTATCAAAGGCATCTTCCACCACGTTGTTGCCCGGGAAGCGGTTCGGGTTGGCAGAGTAAATGTAAGGTCCGTTTACAATCTGGTGGCCCAAAGCGCCTCTGAACAGGAAGCTAAGCTCCACGCTCTTATAACCCAAAGTGTTACCCCATCCAAAAAGAAGATTTGGGTTTGCATCGCCCAGGAAGGTACGGTCAGCTCCAAAAGGATCATTGCCGCCGCCTCCGAAGTCCTCCCAAAGGTAGATTGGAGCTCCCGTGTCATTTGTGCCATAGCCTCTTAGAACCGGCCCGTAGAACTGGCCAACCGGCCTGCCTTCCAAGAGCACTACAGGCTCTGCTATACCACCCTGGCCACTGCCAAAGTTACCATAGGTTCGGGGGCTTTCAGGATCGTACTGGAATAAGCCAGAGCTTAAGGACTCTACCCTGTTTCTGTTATGTGAAAGGTTAAGGAGTGTGCGCCACTGGAAATCGCCTGCCTCTACAGCCAGGAAATCCAATGCCAACTCTACCCCGCGGTTGCTGATTTCACCAACGTTGGCTAGTATGTTAGGCGCTACGGCTGTAAGGTTTCCGGAACCATACCTTGTACCTATGGCGATCGGATATTCAAACAGCAGGTCTTTGGTATTCTTGTCATACAACTCCAGCGAGCCACTCAAGCGGCCATCAAAGAAAGCGAAGTCCAGACCGACGTTCCACATACTTGAGGTTTCCCACTTCAAATCAGGGTTCGCATTCTGCAGCGGCCTGTAGGCTCCAATAAACTCTCCCCCTGATTGGTAGGTACCGCTTCGCCCATAAAGTGGCCGGGCTGCATAATCTGGTATACCTTCCTGGTTACCAGTAACACCATAGCCAACACGCAGCTTAAGGTCGCTTATAAAGCCAACGTCCTGCAGGAAGCTTTCCTCCTTCAGGCGCCAGCCTACAGAAAGCGAAGGAAACCAGCCCCAGCGGTTATTCTCACCAAATCGGGAAGAGCCATCCCTTCGGATGTTAGCAGTCAACAGGTACCTGTCGTTGTAGGAATAGTTAACCCGGCCGATAAAGCCAACCAGGATTGCCTCTGACTGATAGGAACCTACTTCCCGATCCAGTGGGTTGTCGCCGGTGCCAATGTTGTTATACCCGAACACATCCGGGAAGCCCCTGTTAGCGGCAAACAAGCCTTGGTTTGATAGTTTCTGGTAAGTATAGCCGCCGAGCACGTTAAAAGTGTGCGAGCCAAAATCCCTTTCATACTGCCCAGTTAGCTCCAACAGGCGGTCTATCACCTCTCTTTCAGAGCGCATGCCGAAAGAAACGTTGTTATTGTTGGCCCGCCATGTACTAGGCCTGAAGAAGCCATAGATACTGTTGTAGGTGTTGATAGAGGTGTTTACCCCAAACCGAAGGCCTTCCACCGGCTCCAGGTATACTTTCAGGTTACCTAATGTCTGCCTGTCCCTGGATTCATTGGTGATCTGCCTCATTCGGGCCACAGGGTTCTCAATTTCGAAACCACCCGGTATGCGGCTGCCATTAAACTCATCAAAGCCTGCAATGCCTGGCTGCAGGTAAGTGCCATTGTCATTGTAGACCGGAATAGTTGGGTTGATTCTGCCGGCCAGCAGGAAAGGGAAATAGTCTACATAGTCCTTATTGCTTACCTGCTGCGAGAGCAACAGCTGTACTTCCAGCTTGTCATTTATTGCTTTTTGAGTGAGGTTCAGTCGGCCGTTCAGGCGATCAAAGCCAGAGTTGATGGCAATACCGGGCTGCTTCAGATAAACTACAGAGCCTCGGTAAGTAAACTTATCGGTACCCCCTGAGACAGCCAGGCTGTGGTTGTGGCTAATAGCGTTGCGCGTTAACTCATCAAACCAGTCGGTTCTGGCGCCATAGTCGTTTGCTGCTACATCCAGCCCCTGCTCCCGTAGCCTGTTTACATAATCATCGGCAGATAGGAAAGGAAGCGTTCTGGATACCGACTCTACGCCTGCATAACTGCTTAGCTCAACTGTAATCCTGCCTTCCTGCCCGCGCTTGGTTGTAACAATAATAACCCCGTTAGCACCTCTTGAACCATAGATAGCAGCAGCTGATGCATCTTTCAGGACGTCTATCGACTCGATGTCTTCCGGCGCCACCGTGTTTAAGTCTGCTCCGGCTACACCGTCTATTACAATCAGCGGCTCGCTGTTGGCACTCAGAGAAGAGGTACCTCTTAAACGTATCGCTGGCCTGTTGTTGGTTGGGTCGCCACTGTTAGATACTATGTTCAGGCCAGCCACCTTACCTTGTATTGCCTGCATCGGGTTATTGATGACCCCTGCGTTCAGGTCCTCGGCTGTTACGGTAGAAGTAGCACCTGTGACATCGGCTTTGCGTTGGGTACCATAACCGGTTACCACCACTTCCCCCAAAGCTTGCACATCAGAAGTAAGTGTAACATTGATAACTGACCGGCTGTTGATAGGTACCTCCTGCTTTCGGTAACCTAACGAGGAAATGATGAGTGTCCCAGTGGGATTGGGTACAGTTAGCGTGAAATTGCCGTCCGCATCCGTGGTGGCACCTACTGTTGTACCTTGTACAACTACAGCAGCCCCAGGTACGCCTGTTCCTTTTTCATCAGTTACCCGTCCTCTTACTTCCAGCTGCTGCTGTACAAGAGCAAAGGCAGTAGCACTACTGGCAATTTTAGCCTGCGTCGTTTCCGGAGAAAGTAAAGCAACGGCTAGCAGTGCTATGGCAATCTTTTTGGACGAAAGTGATTCCGGGAAAGGAATAACAGAGGAAAGCACATTTGAGGTAAGGTAAATCTTTCTCATATAATGGCCTTAAGAGATGTTAGAATATAGATGTTATAGCAAGACGTATCTCCCTTGTACCCATGGAAAAGCACTTCAGGCTCAAAAGCCTGTCTGGTGCACCATGTACTGCATGTAGTGCTCAAGCAGGGGCTTTAAATCATACTTATTCTATACTTTCCTCTTCGCTATGAGACTATTAAACCCCTCTTATCTTAACTGATTATTTACATTAATACACATATTATTTATAAATGTTTAATAAAAATATAAGTTTTTAAACATTTATTTTACCTCCATAACTTGGTTTGATCTTAAAAACAGATATGCTTTGGCAACCACACATCAGCGAGGGCAGTTGTCCTCAGGAAATGGAGCTTCCCATATAAGCTTACTAGCCAACAGGGGTGAAGAAAAACCTTCACACAGCCTGTTCTACAGGCCCTTGGTTGGGGTCAGCTCATACTTGCGCAGAATCTTCAGGAGCTGCGGCTTTAACTGCTGCAGCATCCGATCAAAGCCCAAGTCGTTTGGGTGACCACCATCAATTGTGCCTTCATGATCATCGCCGAGTTGCTTGTCGTAGGAGAGTAAGTATAAGTCCTTCACCCCACTGCGTAGCAGCTTAGAAACCTCCAGTTCTATCTGCTCGTTTTGCGCTTTCACCCAGTTTCCCACTTCCTCATCGAAAGCTCCGTGTTCCCGGACAGTCCTGGGTATAACGATGATGGGCGCCAGAGGGTGATGTTGCCTGATGGTGTTTACAAGGTAGGCTGTTCGCTCGCGGATTTCCTCAGGCGAAGAGTTCGGCACACAGTCCAGCACAAAGGCATCTGCTTTGACGGTAACTATCATATCAGCCACAGCCTTTTCCATTTTGGCGCTTCCACTTAACCCTAGGTTCAGAAAGTTAATACCGGTGTCACGGCTAAGGCGAGCAGGGTATGCCATACCTGGCCTGCTGGCTGAGGCTCCTTGCAGTATGCTGGAGCCATACATCAGGATTCGCTTTTCGAATGGGTCTTTCATAGCCTGTAGAGAGCTTCCCTCCTCTACTCCAATTTCCAGGCTGACAGTTTCATCATACAAAGGAAGGTACAACAAGCATTCTTTCTCGCCTTCCTCCATGTTCTGTACCAAGGTGTACGCTGTGCAGTCGCCCTTAGGCCTCCCAACACCGGCAAATTGCCAGCGGCCATCATTTTTGATATAGAGGTCCAGCCCCTCGTGGGCAATGGCAGTCATGTTGGGCAAAGTTTTGCGGCTGCTGGTGCACCATTTAGCTGCAATGACAGTACTGTTAGTTTTAAAGGCAATGGCTAAGCCTGCTGAGTTAGTTAAGCGTCTTTTTACCGCCGGAGGCATTAACGGGTGATCCGTAGTATCAACCCTATGGTAAACCTGTTGAGTAGGTAATATCTTTCCAACCAAAGTCAGATCAGAGGCCGGTGTATAAACAATTGACTGGCCATAGGAAAAGGTTATAGTAAGGGCACAAACTACAGCCAGTGCCCACTTCATGATATCATACTTCATACTGTAGGAGTATTATACTTTTCGATGATTAGGTGCTGGGCTATAAAAAGCAGCACATTGATATTTTAGATGGAAGAGTGAAAAATAAACTACTCTTTGCTCCTGCTAAAGCGTCATTTCTTCCTAACGCTCATGAAAGGTAATGACAGTCGCCACGCCACGTTCACCTGCATGGTCAAATTGTTTATTGTCGCACGGGTAGTTCACTACGCCCCGGTTTCTGACCCAAGCCGTAGATGATCCTCCGCCATCCAGGTTCATGGCCTCCACACAGCCCAGCGCATGCATCACTGTAGCCAGTTGCTCTGTTGTCATGCCGTGTGCTTCCGTAAACCTGCCATCTACTACCACGGCGATCAGGTGGTTATCTTTTGTGATACCCACTGCAGTCCGGGGATGCCGATTGGTATTGAAGACCTGCTGCTCCTGTTTCACAAGCTCATCACTAAAAACCAGCAGGGGTCCAGATGTCAGCAACGTATGGGCTTCGGTCAGAGAGCTCCATCCGGCTGAGGGTTTCTTCACAACAGAGATGCTCCCATCTGCACCTACGGCAAAGCCTGCGTTTTCCCGGTAGGGGGTAAAGCCGCTTCGGGTGGTATGGATGATTTGCCCCTCCTTCTTGAAAAAGACCGTGGAGCCACCTTTGGAGGTGTCAAAATATGACCCGTTAATGGCCGCAGTGGCACGAAGACGCGCAGCCCCCTCACTTGTCTTCAGAAAGCCAGAGGTGACATGTGGAATGTCTATCGCTACCCCTTCATCGTTCAGGTCAATATCCAGGACAGTGATGCTTTGGTTGGAGTTGAAAAGGTCATTGAAATGCTTATACTTCCATACAAGGGACTCTGAAACATTTCGTGTCTCCCAGTTCGCCGTGGCCAGCTGCTCGGCCACGGTTTGGGGCACCTGTACGACAGGAGGTGTCGTGTCTGGCCTTACCTGATCTTCCGAACACCCGGCCAGCAGCATGGTCGGGAGCAGCAATAGGGCTAAAAGCTTTTTCATGGTTGTATCTTCTGTTGAGGCGTAGAACTTACTTTTCCCCAAGTATGGCTTCCGGCCAGGCCACCTCTGTATTCTTTGGGTAACCCGGCTCCAACTTCATACTTTCCTCCGGGGAGATGACAACGAATTCCTTTCCCCTGAACAAGTATACTTTATTCTCCCGGCTGTTATAGTCAGCTGCATCCACGTCACCGCTGCCCCATGAAAATGGCCAGTCAGGCACTAACGTGCTGATCTTTTGGGGAGCTCCTGCAACCTTGTTCCTGCTGGCCGGTACTTGCAGGTATTCTTCTCCTTTAAACAGGTAAATCTCCTTGCTCCTCGGGTTAAAGAAGGCTGCATCCAGGTGGCCGTAGTGCCAAGGGGCGGGCAGGTTGTTCACCAGGTCTGTCAGGGGTTTGGGGTAGCCGGCATCAAGTGTTTTGGCCTCCGGGGAGAAGCGGGCATACGCTGTGCCTTTAAAAATATAGACCTTGTTATCGCTGTTGTTGTAGTAGGCTGCATCCAACTCGCCAGCCCAGGCGGCAGGAAGGGCGGGCAGGGCCAGGGCAGTTCTTTCAACACTTCCTTCACCTGGCTTTGCTGCACTTTCCACATACGCCAGACCGTTCATCAGGCGGTAAGTGGTTTGCCAGCGCTTCTTCTTGTTTTCAACCGTAAAGCTGGCACCTACCATAGGCCAAAGCGCCTTTGCAGAGAAAACCTCACTACTTACCTCTGGATCGAAGATGTTCGTGTAATTTACCTGATCAGTATTTTTAGGAAGTATACTGCCTTCTATGTGGTACACAGCCGTTACGCTGTCGTTGGCTGTGAAACGCGCTGCCACCGGAATAGCGTGCCAATGGTTAGAGACCACATAAAGCTTGTCACCGGGCCTGATAACTTTTGTGCCGTCTGCCTTTCTGAGCATTCTGCTGTAGGTGTAGTTTTGAACCGTACTTTTGGATTTCTCCTCTTTGAAGATGATCTCGGCCGGCACTCCCTTTGCTACCAGTATTTCCTTCATTTCGGAGGCTTCGCATAGTTTGGATTGATGCGCAGCACAGCCGCCGGATACCACAATGTAGTCGAACGATGTGGGCGAGGCATAGAGTCTGTAACCAACCTCCACCCTTTCCACCAATGTGTTTTTATCTGCAGAGCCTAGAATAAGTATGCCGTTCCGCTGGCCAGTCGGCTCCTGTTGCGCCATGGCCCCGAGGCTGCAAACCTGAAAGGTTAAAAGTATAAGTACCCTGGCCACTTGTAGCTTCGGAAAGATCTTGTTTTTCATCATCTGCTTTTGTTTTACACAAAAAGGTGCCGGGTTTCAGCAACCCTAGCACCCATACTTTATAGATGTACTTCAGGATGCTCCTGATAGCACACAAAGTATAAAGGAATATGGGAAGTTATACTAGTACTCCCCATATCCATTATAAAAAGCTTAGTTCCCGTCTGCCAGCGCGCCCATGGCGTGTAAGCCGGAGCGGCTGTTATGCTGCAGATCCTTTGTTATCAGGCTGCTTTCTACGGCAGGGCTAAGGCTGCTGCCCAGTTTCACCAGGTCGTCTGCGCTCATGCCGTGCTCCAAGGCAGGGTTATTCTCCCCAACAGGTACATAGGCCTCTGTAAACATGGTGCCCGCATCAAAGCTGGCTCCCTCAATGGCCTCACCATTCGCCTCATAGGCTACACTTCCCAGCACCGAGGACCCTACAACCGGGGCAGGTGCATCGGATTCATATACATCTACATCCGGCCCGTCGCCTTTCTGCTCATTACCTGAGACAATCGAGTTGTAAATGCTTACCTTGTTAACGCCTGCTCTTCTATAGATACCGCCGCCAGGTCCGTTAATCGAGTTGCCAGTAATGGTAGTGTTCACTATTACAGCCTCATTATTATTATACATCATAACACCACCGCCTCCGTTAGCAGAAGTACTGGTATTGCCATAGATAAGGCAGTTCACCAGAAGGCCTTTGGAGTTCTGGCGGATGTAATAAGCGGCTCCGTAGGAGCGTCCATTGTTATCAGCAATGATAGAGTTGTACATATTAACCGTGGCGTCCGGATAGCCATGAACACCTGCGGCTGTTCCGCCCGAGTTACCTTTCACCTCTGTATCATACATATGGGCAACAGACTCACTGATCCACACACCGCCGGCATTGCCAGCAGAACTGTTGTTGTTTATCTTGCTTCTGTGGATGGTGACAACTGATCCCCCGAAGGCGTACAAGCCGGCCACGTTCTTATCAGACATGTTGTCCACAATCTCGGTGTCCAGTATGTCTACCACGGCGTTGCCGATAGTGATACCTCCGCCATAGTCTCTTCTAAAGGAGGTGCCGTTGATCTTGGCAGAGGAAGTTGCCGGACCAGCCTTACCCTCTGTGATTTTCAGGCCTTCCAGCACCACCTTCTGCCCCTCTGTTTTAGGGGCAGACACCGTGACCACGTGGTAAGACACGCCGCCGCCGGAAAGTATGGTCCGGTACTGATGAGGGCTTGCCTCGCTGCCTTCCGTGGCATCGGCCGGGTAACCTCCTTTTAAACGAACATACTTGCTGATCTCAAAAGTCACGTCACCGGCATCCCCCGGATCGCCGCCCGTAACCGTTGCTGTCGGCGTATAAACCCCTTCAGCTATATGGATGGTGTTCCCGCTAACTGCTATGCCCAGTGCATTCTGCAGGTTAGTGGCATCGTCCCAGGAGTAACCTTCCCCGGTACCGTCTACCCTCACGTAGATGTCATCCCGGTTGCCGGCCTCCTGCGTTACCAGAATCTCCTGCTGCGTAACACCGTTTGCCGAGACTGTAATTTTTCCGGTTCTCTCGTCGTCGTCGTTTTCCTCTACCGTAAAAGAGAGGTTCACCTTGCCTTTCTCCCCGGAAGTCTGCTCCAAGCTGATCCAATCCACATCCGTTTCCACCTGCCATGCCTGGTTGGTTAGAAAAACGATAGTGTGCTTGCTGCTGGTATTTGCCACGGAGAAAGCCTGGTTCTCCAGAAACAGCCTGGGCTCAAAGTCCTCGTCGTCCTTCTTACAGCCTGCCAAGGTGACAAGTATAAAGGCAGCCAGGAAGAACCGTGTGATCAAACTGAATTGTAGTATTCTTTTCATGGGTTGATGCTGTTTTTATCAATAGCGTCAGTGAAACAGACCTGCCCCACTGACACCTTGCTTATTTGCTGTTGATATAATTGGTATAGAGGGATTGATAGCACGTTGCAAAGTCCTTCTCATCCTCGTAGGCGCTCTCGTACATGAACGGGCCGGTATACTCCACCGCCTCCAAGGCGGCCAGAATAGCGTTCCAGTCGTTCTTTCCTTCGCCTGAGCAAGGGAAGAAGTGGTTCTCCGCCGCCCCAGTACCATCGGCAATATGCACCGTCTTCAAACGGCTGCCCATGGCCTTTATCAGGTTCTCCGGGTTTTTGATGTGATTCATGTCAATGGCAGAGTAGATAGACTTTGGCAGCCTGTTAAAGATTTCCACCGTTTCCTCTACTGTTCGCATAAGCGGGCGCTCCCGGCCGTTGCTGGCCTGCAGCTCAGGTCCGAGCATATTCTCAAGCACCATCGTGGCATTTATACTTTGCACCGCCTTGTCTAGCTCCGTGGCCGACTTGATCAGCTGGCTTTTGCGCCTGTCCCGCTCGTTGAGGCCCAGGTAATAGCTCGGGTGGAAGAGTATAACCTCCGGCTCCAGAATCCTCAGGAAAGAGATCAGCTTCGTATGCTTTGCCACCACATCCTGCCTGTCTGCCTCATTAAGGATGGACAGGTCAATGTGCTGACCGTAGGGCATGTGCACCGACCATACTTTGATACCGGCCGCATCCGCTGCCTTCTTGGCATCCGTCAGCCTTTTGATGATTTCCTCATCGGACAGCTTGAAGTTCCGGTTCCCATCCAGAAAAAGGCTCATACCGGAAGCTTCCACAAAACTCACCCCCACAGATTTGGCATAAGCAAGCTTCTCCGGCGTAAACTTACTGATGGCCAATCCATAGCCAATTTGGAGGGGCGCTACCGGGGTTTCTTTGGCAGGCTCCTCCGGCGCAGGCTCATCTTTCCCAGTATCACAGGCACTGAAGTTGAGCAAACAGGCAAATAGTATCGCTAACATTGCTATTCTTGTCATGAGTGTGAAAAATTACTCCCAGTTTGGGTTTTGTACCAGATTCTCGTTCAGTCTCAGGTCTTCGATTGGAAGCGGGTAATAATAGTCCCGGTTTTCGTCGAAATAGCCGCCTAGTGAGAAAGGGTTCAGGTAGCCGGAGGTACCGTTGGTTAATGGCCTTTGTTGTATGTTGATAATAGTGGAAGCCTCTTTTGGCGCGCCGGCGGCGTTGCCATCGTGCAGGAACACATCAGTTTTGCCGTCGTTGTTGAAGTCGTGTGCGCCCAGGCCTGAGAAGTAAATGCCCACCATCGGCTGCTCTATTTTTTTGCCCTCTTTCCAGCGCATCAAATCATCCCAGCGGTGTCCTTCGTTAAAGAGCTCAATGCGGCGCTCCCGGCGAATCTCCAGGAGCACGCCTTTGTTAGCTCCTCCATCTATATTTGGATACATAGCCGCCAGGTACGGATCGGGGTTGGCATTGGCCTGCGCCAGGTTGAGGTGCGGCATACCTACTCTGTCTCTGAGCTTGTTGATGCTGATATCCAGGTCCTGCTGCGTGAGGGTGCCCAGCTCGGCTTTGGCCTCCGCATAAATCAATAAGGCCTCTGCGTAACGGAAGATGATAATGTCCATGTAAGAGGCACTCCACTGGTCTCGGGACGGAAGTGCTTTGATCACGCGGTAACCTGTGGTTGTACCGTTCAGGTTCACCGGCTCAGGGGTGCTCTCTCCGTATACCATAAAATTCGGTCCGGCTGTAGTCTGGGTCAGGCGAGGGTCGCGGTCTTGCATCTCCTCATAAAACTCCATGGTTTCATAGCCCGTCTTATCTGTAAACCGGCTACCGTCCTTCATCAGGTAGCTATTGATAACATCCTTTGTGATACCCCAGGCACCCATGGTAGGGGCCGTCATCAGGTAACCCAGGTTGTGCTGGCCTAAATCCCGCTCGTAGTCCCTGGCCAGGATGGTTTCCGTAGGGTCCTGCACGTTACGGGCAAACAGCTCACGGTATGCCTCATTAGGGCCGCCTGCGGTAAACAAGCGGTAAGCACCTGAGTTTATCAGTTCCCCGGACGCAGCGGCCGCTTCCTGCAGCAGCTGCTCATAATCTCCAAGACCATGATACTTTCTGAACGTGCCCTCGTACAGCGCGATTCTGGCTTTCAGAAGCAAAGCTGTATACTTGGTAATGCGGTTTAGCTCTACCTCCGCCGGAATGTTGGCTATGGCATAGTCAATATCGGCCATCACCGAATCGATCACCAGCTTGCGCGGATCTCGCGCCTTGTACAGATCAGGGTCCCCGGCCTCCAGCACTTTGCTGTACCACGGCACATCCCCAAAGCGCTGCACCTTCTCAAAGTAGAAGTAGGCCCGGAAGAAGCGGGCGATGCCGCCATACTTGCGCTTGGCTGCCTCATCAGGCACGCGGTGGTAGTTCTCCAGGAAAAAGTTAATATCTCTGAGCCTGCTCCAGGACCAGCCCCCGCTCCCACGGGTGGTAGGCACCATACGGTTGCCCCTCACTCTATCGGACGCGTTCAAGGGCACGATGTTATCTGAGGAGGCATCATCGCTGTAGACCCCGGTGGTGGGTAGCATACTGTAAAAGTCATTTGTGGCCACCTCCAGGTCCGTAGCTGTTTTGAAGAAGAACTCTGCGTCCACTTTGTCCTTTGGGGGCCTGTCCAGGAAATCTTTTTCGCAGCCGGTAAAGAGCATGGTAAGGAAGGCGAAAACGGAAGTAATGTATATTCTTTTCATCTTTTATTAAAAATCATGAGGGTGAACTATAGGGTCACGTTAATGCCCAGCGAATATGTTTTACCCATAGGATAAGACCTTAAGTCGGCTCTGCCCACGGCGCTGCCTGGACTAGAATAGTTGATGGCGGAGCCTGCCTGCTCCGGATCGATATATTTGCTCAGGCCGCCGAAACGCAGGGTAAACAGGTTCTCTCCGCTAAAGTATACACGCAGCTTACGCACGCTGATCTTGGAGGTCAGGTCCTCTGGCAAGGTATAGCCAAAGGTCAGGTTCTTCACGCGCATATAGCCGACATCCTCCAGGTAGTAGTCGTTCATCTCATAGAGCGAGCGACCGCTGTTCAGCGAAGCGTAGCCCCGCTCGATCTGCGGATACTTACCAGGATTTTCCGGTGTCCAGGCGTTCTCTACCAGGTCTTTTCTCAGGAAGGATAAATAGGGTCTTTGATAGGTACCCCAGTAAATGTCACCGGTCGGGTACCAGTTCTGCTTGGCCACACCGGCACCGGCAACAGAAAGGTCAAAGCCTTTCCAGCTGGCGCTCACGTTAAATCCAAACGGGAACTTTGGCATGGCATTACCAATCGGCTGCAAGTCGCCATGGTCTTCCAACGTATAGTTGCCCCGGTCTATGCGACCGTCACCGTCCACGTCTACATACTTGATGTCCCCGGCGCGCAGCTTGTTCCAGTCGTTGTTCTGCACTACGTTCAGGATGTAGTTGTACACGTTTCCAAGGCTATTGCCAGGGTTCACAAAGGAGTTCTGGTAGGCCAGTGCCTCCTCATCCGTCTGGAACTGCCCGTCCACATGGTAACCCCATATTTGTCCCAGCTCCTGCCCTTCCCAGTAAGTACTCATCAGCCCGTTCGGGTTATCAAACTTGGTTATCACGCCCTTGAAATTGGACACGCTGGCTGTGGCGCGAACTGTGAGCGGAGAGCCTCCTACTTCAAAGCTGTTATTGTAGCCCAGGCTCAGGTCAAACCCTCTGTTTCTCAAAGAAGCCAGGTTCTCTCTTGGCTCAGCGGCCCCGAACACCCCTGGCAGTGGTGTACCCGGCAGATACATGTCTTCCGTCTCCTTCTGGTACACATCGATGGAGGCCATTAATTTGTTCTGGAAAAAGCCCAAGTCAGCCCCGAAGTTGATCGTGCTGGTTGTTTCCCAGCTCACCACTTTTGGCAGCGGACCAGGAGCGCCGGCATATACCAGCCTTTTACCTTCGTTTAGCCAGTCGGAGTTGCCAATGCTCATGGTTTGCTGGAAGGTGTTGGTGCTGATGTTCTGGTTGCCTAACGAGCCATAGGAAGCTCTTAGTTTAAAGAAGCTGATGGCATTCTCCAGTGGCTGCCAGAACTTTTCCCTGTTCACCTGCCAGCCTGCAGACACAGAAGGGAACCAACCCCATCTGCTCTCGCTCGGAAAACGCGACGAGCCATCATAGCGGGCATTTACCTCCAACAGGTACTTGCCGTCGAAGTCATAATTAAAACGCCCGAAATACCCCTGCACTGACCACAGTTCGGCCGATCCGTCAGCCGCCATCAATTCGGTGCCAAGGGCCAGGTTAGCCAGGTCTCTCATCAACAGCCCCCCTTGTTGGGCAAACACACGGTCACGCTCAAACTCCTCCTGGTTAAAGCCCGCCATCAGCTTAAAGTGATGGTTGCGCCCTACCTCTTGCGAGTAAGTACCATAGGCGTTCAGGGCATTGTAGTTATCCTTCCAGCGATATTCGTTCAGACGGTTAACACCTACCGTGCGCCTGTCCAGGCGCGCACTGGTCAGGTACTCAAACTCGTTGAGACGGGTAGAACTGGCCTGGTTAGTAAACCTGTTGCTGTAGTTGAAGTTGAACTCCAGATTTTTTAGAGGAGTAACCTTGGCCCTGAAGGTGTTTGTAAGCTCCTCGATATTGGTGCGCTCCCAGTTCTGCGCGTACCCCATTGCTGCCGGACCGCCCTGGCCATACACGTCCACAGGCATGCCATCTACCATGTTGGGTTGGAAGGGGTACAGGTAGTACCAGGTGGTGGTGCTCCACATGCCGCCGTAGCCATTTCGATAGCCGCCAAATTCCACGTCCTTCTCCTGGTTAAAAAGGATGTTGTTCGACAACTCCAGCCACTTTTTCGGCTTAAAGCTTACGTTGGCCTTCAGGTTATAGCGGTCCATGCCCCCTTCGGCAATGTTGTTGATGTCTTCCCGCTCAAAAATCCTTCCGGACAGGTAACCCTTGAGCTTTTCCGTCCCCCCGGATACAGAGACGTTGTGCATGTTAGAATACTGGTATTTCTTAAAGAGGTGATCGTACCAGTTGGTTTTGTAGAAAAACTTGTAGGTTCCGTTTGGCTGCAGTTCGTGGAAAGGTGCAATCTCTCCCTTCGATACCATCCTGATCGTTTCCCAGTCCAGATCATTGTAGCCGGTGTAGGTCGTTCCGTTATACCCGAAAATAGCGGCATCCACTGTCTTTCCATACAGGTAAGGATCTGAAATAAAATCGGTTCGGGTAGTAGGCGTGGTCCAACCAAAGTTGTTGGAGTAGTTTACCACCATGTCCCCTACCTCGCCTGTTTTGGTGGTGATCAGAATAACGCCAAAAGCACCCCTGGCACCATAAATCGCTGCAGAGGCGGCGTCTTTGAGCACCGTCACACTCTCTACATCCTGCGGGTTCACCCGTGTGATGTCTCCCTCAATGCCATCAATGAGCACCAGCGGTCCACCACCGTTGATGGAGTTAAAGCCCCTAATATTGATATCGGGAGTGGCTGTCGGGTCACCGGAATTTACCTGTATGTTCAGGCCCGGCAACAGGCCCTGCAGAGAGCTGGTAATATCATTGGCTGGGCGCAGGGCAATATCTTCGGCGTTCACCTGGTCCACGGCTCCGGTCAGGTTAGCTTTCTTCTGGGTACCGTAGCCCACAATCACCACTTCTTCCAGCGCTTTGGTATCCTCTGAGAGCGTAACATGGATGGCTGCACGGTTGTTAATCTCTACCTCCTGGGACTGAAAGCCGATGTAGGAAAAGACAAGGGTGCCATTTCCATCCGGAACAGCGATCGTATAATTCCCTTCCCCGTCGGTGGGAACTCCTTTGTTAGTTCCCTTCACGACCACCGTTACGCCGGGCAGACCAACTCCATTTTTGTCGGTAACCTTTCCTGTAACTGTAACAACTGTCTGCTTCTTTCTAACCGGCTCAGCAGGCTTTACTACAATGGTTTTCTCCACTAAACTGTACGTCAGCGGTTGTCCCTGGAAACATTCGGTTAGTACCCGTTCTAATGGTGCATCCTTTAGTTTAAGTGTTACTGGCATTGCCTGCTGTAACAGCTCATCGTTATAAAGAAAAAGGTAACCGCTTTGTCTACTGATAGTCTTGAAAATCTCTTTCAGTGAGGCACCTTCCTTTGTGATAGTGATACCTTGGGAAAAACCATAAGCATGGATATGCATGCACGTCACGAGCAAAAAGAGAGTTACCAGCTTTAATGCCTGGAACTGTTTAGGAAGCCATTCGCGAGGTCCCCGACTGCTCTTGAATAGTAGATTTTGTTTCATAAAAAGGGTGTTTGGATAAATGGTAAAGTCAAATAGAAATGATTGTACTTGCGTTTAGGGCCAACACTACCTGGGAAGCATGCAACCGCCCCTATCATGTGTGTACTTTATTTGGTGGAAACAATAATTTTTCGCCCCTCTGCCTTAAACTCTACAGAACCTGTCAGTGCCAGCATTTTCAGCACTTTGTCAAGCTCCGTATCGCGGGAGATAATACCTGAAAAGTGCTTTGAGGAGGGCATCCCGCCATAAACTGCCTCTATCCCATACCACCTTTCCAGCTGCCTCATCACAGTAGCTATATCCGCTTGGTTGAAATAAAAGAGCCCGTTTTTCCAGGCTACCGCCTCTTCTACATCTACCTCTCTTAACTGGATAACCTTGCCTATACTAGCCTGCTGTCCGGGCCTCATCATCTTACTGACACTGCCGCTTTGAACTTTCACCGATCCCTCTAACAATGTGGTAGTGATAGGGCCTTCACTGGCGTAAGCCATCACGTTAAAATGTGTACCCAACACCTCTACTGTCGCTGTGCCTACATCTACCTTGAATGTTTTCTGCTTATGCTTTGAGACCTCGAAATACCCTTCCCCTGTTAATTCAACAACCCGATGGTTTCCTACAAATGCCGACGGGAAATGGAGTGAGGAAGCAGAATTCAGCCAAACCTTAGTCCCATCTGGTAGCACCACTTGATACTGTCCACCTACAGGTGTTGAGATTGTGTTAAAAAAGACCTCATTGCTATTATTGTCAGCAAGCTCAAAAATCACCTGTCCGTCCTGTTTAGATACCTTTACCCCATTTTTCTCCCGGACTACACCGTTGTTCATCTCATCCAACATAAAGACAGAGCCATCACTAAGTGTGAGCTTTGCTCTATCCTCCCCTGGTAGTATTGCTTCAGTTTTATGCTCTGAAACTGCGACAGCAGCACTGTCAAGGCTGCCAGTTTTCTTGATCTGAAACTGGTAAACAGCCAGTACTGTAGCTAGAAGCAGAGCAATAGCCGCAGCGTACTTCCATGCTGTACTGTACCAACTGCTGCCTGTTTGGCTATGCGGCTCTACAGTCTGCAAGGCTATTCGCTGCCAAGCTTTATCTAAGTCCAGAGTTGAGAAGTAGCTGAGCTCTTCCTCCAGGGTTTGCTGATTTCTGAGCCTATCAAGGAAGCGTCTGTTTTCCTCATTTTCCTCAAGCCATTGTTGTAGCTCCTTCTCTTCCTCAGCGTTTAACTCCCCCTGCAGATGTCTTAGAATAAGGCCTGCTCTTTTGAATTGTGGTTGATGGTTCTCCATAGTGGCTGTGTCTGATGTGTAGACACCCATGAAGACAAAAAGGGTGAAAGGTTTTATGGAACATTGTTATGAAGCAGGCTGACACTCCGCGCTAAACAATCCACACTAACTTCTAAATCAACGCGTTAACACCTTTCCAGCAAACCTTTTTCATATTTGCTTAACTCAATCATAACAGTATCATAATCTCCATGTGGGAAGTAGCGGCGATTTTAGAAATAACTTTGAAGGGTTGAATAAGAGCAAATCCCTACGCCAAGTATGGAAGGGCAGGTTCTGTCAGATGTAATTCACCGTATGAGGCAAGGCTTTCATCCTGTACCAGGTAAAGGGGGGAAGCCTGCCAGAGCTGAAGCTGCATTAAAAACCGTGACTTGTGTGTGCCGCCTCAAACGCAAGCAAGGGGTGCTTCAGTCGCCATTTGATCAGGAATCACTATTTTACAAAGCAATACCATGATGATTGAGAATGAGGAGCCAGCTACGCTTTGTGTTGAATTGAGCCTAAAGCAGCTGTTTGACAGATACTATACCCGCCTAGTACACTTTTCAGCTCAAATAACAGGTTCCACACAAGCCGCTGAGGACGTTGTACAGGAAGCTTTCATCAAATACTGGAACCAACAGTCTGACGTTACTCCCCACCCATTGGCTGTTAAGAGCTACCTCTATACTGCCGTAAAGCACGCCAGCCTGAATTTTGTTCGGCACCAGAAGGTGAAAGCAGGCTATGCTGTAGACTTTGACGACACAGCTGTAGAAGATAGCCTTGAAAGTGCGATCATACATGCGGAGGTCCTCGCTGAGCTGCACCGTGCCCTGAGCACCTTGCCAGCTGTCTGCCAGCAGGTCTCCCGAATGTGTTACCTGAATGGAATGAAGAACCAAGAAGTTGCCCAGGAACTAGGCATCTCCGTCAATTCTGTCAAGACACACAAGCAACGGGCTCTGCAGCTCCTGCGACTACAGCTCCGCCCGGAGCTATTTGCCTTGGTGGTTTTCCTTAATTAGGCTTGACTGCAATAGTAGAAGCCTCCTTAGAGACCTTGCCATAAGTGCTCATTATAGTATAGCAAATTGTTCTTCTGTTAGCTACTTCCTTTACTTGTTGCCGTTGGCAACCTAAGGCTCTGACAACACTAGATACACAATCAACAAGGTTGCTGTATGTCAGCTGTTACGGATAGGTTACGCCTGCGTTATTTATTATTTATATCTAACTGGTGCTGTTTAATGGTCCAGGCAAGCACCTTACCTTGGCTATAAATAGTAAGTAATCTTGTTTGCTTGGTGAGTGCGCTTGCAGGCGCACTCTGTTTAACAACTTCCTGTATGCCGAGTTTTGTTAAAAGCGTTGGAATCTTAATAACCACATGCTCCGCTTTGATGCTGGCAGTCAGTCTGGCGGGTTTCTTTCTGGTGGATTTCCTGCCAATAAGAGCTGACAGCGTAGGAGAATCCCCCTTCTACCACCAGACCCTTCACCATGGGAAGCTCATCTCATTGCTGTTCACTGTTCTAAGCCTAAGCTCTCTGCTCACAGGGTTGTTCATAGCACGCTGTAAGAACTGGGCCAGGGTATTGGGGCGAGCTATCGCTTTGGTTTACCTAACTTACATCTGGCACCAGGCTTTATTTATTGCCGGCGGCACGGGAGTGGACATTGCACGTGGGTTGTTAGGGTCCATCCCTTTACTGCTACTCATCGGGTACTTAGGTAGGAAAGAGGTAAAAAATCACTTCGGGTTTTAAATAGGCCTACCTCTAGCAGTACGGCTTTGCTATGAAAACTCCTTTCCTGCATATACCCAATTGACTTCCTCCCAGGCTTAGAGGCACTCAGTAAAGGTTGCGTTCCAACGGCTGTCTGAACACCTAAGTCTATACTATGCTAAAACCTTCACAGGTTTCCCAGGGCCACTTGGCTCATAGCTGCCTTCAATATAAAAACCATCTGCTAGCCTCAACCTCATACTTACAAGTAGACCCTGGGCAGAGAGCCGGGGTCAAAGCAGTTACTCTAGCCTCTCTAAAGGTGCCCGCGCAGCCTTACACCCCACCCTTTCCTCTGTCTATCCCTAGGCTGCTTCTGTTATTGCTCCCATTTCCGCTAACTTCTTAACTCAAAGATAACCAGCTCATAACCTGCAAATAACAGCTCTATTTTATTTTTACACTCAAGCAAAGAAAGCCTTTGCCAGGAGGAGTTCTAACCAGATTCACATCAGACATGAGCAGGCAAAAGCTATTAATCCGCACCATTACAGAAAAGCTACTGGATATTTTCCTATTCAGGCTGTACTCCTTCTACTCCCCTTTTAAATTTAATAGGGAGAAACCTTAATGCAACACACCCAACCCTGCTGAATGGGACAAAAAAGAAAAGTAGAGGTAGCCGTCATTTCAGACGTGCACCTGGGAACCTACGGCTGCCATGCCAAAGAGCTGCTGGCTTACCTCAAAAGCATCCAGCCCGACACACTCATCCTTAACGGCGACATTATCGACATCTGGCAGTTCAGCAAGAGCTATTGGCCTGCCTCGCACATGCGGGTGATCAAGTATCTGATGGGCCTTATCGCCAAAGGCACCAAAGTCTACTACATCACAGGAAACCATGATGAGATGCTACGCAAGTTCACCGGGTTTCAGCTCGGCTCGTTTCAGGTGGTAAACAAACTGGTGCTGGAGCTTGACGGTAAGCGCGCCTGGATGTTTCACGGCGACGTGTTTGACGTGACCATGCAGCATTCTAAGTGGCTGGCAAAGCTGGGAAGCCAAGGCTACGACCTGTTAATCCTGCTCAACCGCCTGGTGAACTTCTTCTGCCTTAAGTTCAAACGCGAGAAGATACAACTGTCGCGCAACATCAAAAACCGGGTTAAAAGCGCTGTTAAGTTCATCAACAACTTTGAGAGGACTGCTGCTGACATTGCCATTTCCAGCGGTTACGATTACGTGGTCTGCGGCCATATCCACCAGCCGGAAATGCGCGACATTTCCAATCAGCAGGGTCGCGTTACCTACCTTAACTCCGGAGACTGGATTGAGAACCTGACGGCACTCGAGTTCGACCAGGGGGAATGGCGCTTGTACCGTTTCCGGGAGGACTTGAACGCGGTGGTCATGGATGAGGAAGAGGAGCATGTACCTACAAACCTACAGCTCTTCCAGCACATGATGGTAGAATTTAACCTCCGGTCTGCGTGAGAATTCTGTATGCTATCCAAGGCACCGGTAACGGCCACTTGACCCGGGCCATGGACATCATACCAGCCCTGCAACAACACGGTGAGGTGGAGATTCTGGTAAGCGGTTGCCAGGTAGACATTCCCCTACCCTATCCTGTCAGGTACCGCCTCAACGGCCTGGGTTTCATTTTTGGCAAGAGCGGGGGCATAGACTTCTACCGGACGTTTGCCAAGGCCCGCACACGCAGCTTCTACAGGGAGATGCGCCAGCTGCCCGTTAACGAGTATGACCTGGTGATTACAGATTTTGAGCCGGTATCGGCCTGGGCCTGTATGCTGGCCGGGAAGCATTGCGTGGGGCTGAGCAATCAGGTGGCGGTGCTCCATAAGCTGGTGCCCAAGCCCAAAGAGACAGACCACTTTGGGGCATTTATTCTCAGAAACTACGCGCCTACCACCACCCAATATGGGTTTCACTTCGCAAGGTTCGACGACACGGTTTTCACCCCAATTATCCGCAAGCAGGTTCGGGAGCTTACAGTATCTAACCAAGGACACTACACAGTGTACCTGCCGGCCCACGACGATCAAAAAATCATAAGCAGGCTTGGTCGCTTTGAAGGAGTTGAGTGGCAAGTGTTTTCCAAGCACAACCGGCAGCCTTTCCGGCACGGGAACGTGTCGGTGCAGCCTATCCAGAATGAGGCTTTCCTGGAGAGCATGGCCTCGTCTGCCGGCGTTTTGTGCGCGGCAGGGTTTGGCACTCCTTCCGAAGCACTGTACCTACAGAAAAAGCTCATGGTCGTACCCATGAAGAGTCAATACGAGCAACAATGCAATGCGGCTGCGCTACAGCATATGGGCGTTGCCATGATCAAAAGCCTCAAGAAAAAGCACCTCCCCATCATAGGGCAATGGCTTGAGGAAGGCCAGCCGGTGCACGTAAACTACCCTGATGAAACAGCCTCCCTTGTGCAGCGTATCGTGAGTGAAAATACCTGACTTATAACTCTAACGCAGCAGGCACTCTTCAGAGGCACTGCTGCTTTTCTATATGCCTGATACTTTAACAAACCCGGTAGCTGAAAAACCGGTATTAACACGTTCTTCATTCGGCCAGGATTTTCAATGGGGGGTTGCCACGGCAGCCTACCAGATTGAGGGGGCGCACAGCGCAGCAGGCAAAGGGAAATCCATCTGGGATGTTTTCTCTGCCAAGAGGGGCAAGGTCAGAAAGCGCCACAACGGCAACACCGCCTGCGACTTTTTCAACCGCTTTCCTGATGACCTGCAGCTCATGCAGGCCATGGGTATTCCCAACTTCCGCTTCTCGCTTTCCTGGTCACGCTTGCTCCCACAGGGTACCGGTGAAGTGAACCAGGCAGGCCTAGACTACTACGACCGTTTGATCGACCATTGCCTGGAACTGGGCATCACTCCCTGGGTTACGCTCTACCATTGGGACCTGCCCCAGGAGCTCGAAAGAAGAGGGGGCTGGACTAACCGTGATATTCTGGGTTGGTTTGAAGAATACACTGCCCTATGTGCCCACCGCTTTGGTGACCGTGTCAAGCACTGGATGGTGCTCAACGAGCCGATGGTGTTTACCGGGGCCGGTTACTTTCTGGGGGTGCACGCTCCCGGGCGGCGCGGATTTGGTTCCTTTATACCAGCGGTTCACCACGCGGCACTCTGCCAGGCTACAGGAGGTCGCGTGCTTAAGGACATACTGCCCAAAGCCGAAGTAGGTACCACCTTTTCCTGTTCCCATGTGGAGCCCCTCCGCCAGCAGGAGAAAGACATACAGGCGGCTATCCGGGTGGATGCCCTGCTCAACCGGCTTTTCCTGGAGCCTGCCCTGGGCTTAGGCTATCCGCTGGACGATTTAAAATTCATGCGCCGGATCGAAAAGTACATGAAGCCTGGCGATGAGGAGGTGCTAAAACACACCTTTGACTTTATCGGCATTCAGAACTACACCCGCGAGGTTGTGAAATATGCTTTCTGGACACCTTTCATACAGGCTAACCTGGTGCCGGCCAAGAAACGCGGGGTACCTTACACGCGCATGAACTGGGAAGTATACCCAGAGGGAATCTACCACCTGCTCCACAAGTATAGTGCCTACAGCGGCATTCCCAAGCTCATCATCACCGAGAACGGGGCCGCCTTTGCCGATGAAGTGTACCAGGGGCAGGTACACGACCCCCTGCGCGTAGACTTCCTACAGCGCTACCTCCAGCAGGTGTTGCACGCCAAGCAGGAAGGGGTTAATGTACAGGGATATTTTGTGTGGTCTTTCGTCGACAACTTTGAATGGGCTGAAGGCTATGACCCGCGGTTCGGGCTCGTACACGTAGACTTCGATACCCAGAAGCGTACCATTAAGAGCTCTGGCTATTGGTTTCAGCAATTTCTAAAGGAGAGCAGAAAGTGAGGTTGGAGTAGTAAAGCTGACTTTGACTGATGCTATTGCCCGCTCCACATACTTTCAGGCATATTGTGCTGTAGACTTCCTTGAAAGTCGGCCATTGTAAAGTTACAAAAACCTATAACTTTATAATGGAATGAAAAAGACACGCTTCACAGAATCACAAATCATCAAGGCCCTCAAGGAGCACGAGAGCTCTGTCGGGAACTTGGGATCACCACCGCTGCCTTCTACAAGTGGCGCCAGCGCTACGCAGGACTGGAAGTCAAAGAACTAAAGCGGATGAAGGAATTGGAGGAGGAGAACGCTCGCCTCAAGAAGATGTTCGCCGAGCTCTCGCTGGTGCACCACGCCCTCAAGGACGCTGTGGAAAAAAAGGTACTGTCTTGAAAGTCAAGAATTTTAGTTGCATTTTTCTTATCTGTTCCTTATCTTTAGTCTACCTGAAAGAGAGCTCCCGGGCCGACTGGTAGGGGAAGTTCATCTTGTGTAGCCCTGGCCTGAGCCGGGGCTATTTCTTTTTCCCCTGTCCCTGGCTCCGTTTCTTCTGTTATTGCGTCTTTGTCAGCTTCGCTGACACCTGAAAGAGAGGCTCCGGCCTCCTGGATGAGGTTGTTGTTTTCAGTTTCCTCCTGCTTTTGCCCATACTGCGGGTCAAAGGCCTGGTTCCTTTTCCAGAGGGTGTAGATGAGCACGAGCAGCTTCTTTTGCACGGCCACGTAAGCCACCATCTTCCTCTTTCCCTTGCCTGTCAGGCGCTCATACAGGGCCCGGCAGACGGGCACCTTGCGGCTCACGGCATTGAGTGCCGGCATATGCAGTATGCGCCTGATATGGCTATTGCCCTGCTTAGAGATCTTCTCTCGGCCCACCCTGTTGCCCGACTGGTTCTCCACCACGTCATAGCCGGCGTAGCTGACCAGCTGCTTGTGGCTGGTGAACAGGGCAAAGCCGTTGGTCTCGGCCACCAACGTGGCCGCTGTCAGCAGGCCTACTCCCGGAATAGTAGTGATTTTCTGTATCCGCTCCTCCAGCTGCGCATCGGCCTGCAGGGTGGCCTTGATCTCCCGGGCGATCTGCTGCAGCTGCGCCTCGTAGAGCTGCAGGGTTTTGTTAAGCCTTCGCTGCGTGCCCTTGCCGGGCAGCATGGCGTGGGACTCGGCGTGGAGGCGATTGATAGCCTCTGTTCGCATCAGCTGCACCTGCTCATGCTCCCTGGTAAGCTTGCGCAACAGGTAGAGCTGGGGGCTCATCGGCTGCCAGGGCGCCAGGTGCCGTTCCGCGCCCATGTGGGCCAGGGCCTTGGCGTCGATCCGGTCGTTCTTGGACTTGTGGCCCAGGCTCTGGGCAAACTTCCTGGCCCGGTTGGGCAGCATCACTACTACCTGGCGACCCTGCTGGTGCAGCCGCCAGGCCAGGTTCTCGTAGTACACCCCGGTGGCCTCCATGATAAAGACGAGCTGCGCTTGCGGGTTTTCCCATTTGCCCGCCCAGCGGCTGAACTCAGCAAAGCCTGTGGGGGTGTTGGCAAATTGGCGTGTGGCTTTCACCACCACCCGGTGCTCTGCTGTGAGCACCGAGAAGCAGGCGTCGAACTTGTCCTTGGCGATGTCGGCGCTCACTGATTGCTTGAGGATCATCATGGCCTAGAAATTAAAAGGTGTAACAAAGACTTGAAACCCGTTGCCCTCCCCACTGCTTTTCTCATGGTCTTATGCCAGATCATCTCCTGTGACCAGATGTCCGTAAGTACTGTTCCGCCTCAAGGGAAGAAGCAGGCAGGGTGGAACTTCCTTTTTTTCTGTATCACCCAAGGTGTACTTGCTTTAGGGCATTCTTGCCATCCTGCCTGTGGTTCCTTTTGTTCTTACTTGTATTTTCCCTACTGGATTCAAAGATATGAGCTGTAGGGCTCGGGCGAGAAGAAGGCGCTGGTGGGGTTATGGTAGAGGAGCACGGGGTGAGCGTGCGTCAGGCTTGCAGGGCAGCGGGTGTAGCCAGAAGCACCTATGAGTACAGACCAAAAGAGAAAGACGACAGCCTCATCGCCCAGGAGCTGCAACTGTTGGTGGAGAAGCACCCGGCCATCGGCTTCTGGCAATGCTTCCATAGGATCAGGAGGAAGGGCCACGGCTGGAATCACAAGCGGGTGTACAGGGTCTACAGCCAACTGAGATTAAACATCCGCAGGAGGCACAAAAAGCGGCTGCCGGCCTGCGTGAAGCAGGCTTTGTTCCAGCCGGAGAAGATCAACCAGGTCTGGTCGGTGGACTTCATGAGTGACAGCCTCTGGGACGGCCGTAAGTTCCGGCTCCTCAACATCGTCGATGACTATAACCGGGAGATCCTCTCCATGGAGGCGGATCTCTCGATCCCGGCTCTTCGGCTGATACGGGTGCTCCGGGTACCTCAAAGAGTTCAGAGGGCTGCCGGAGATGATCCGGGTGGACAACGGGCAGGAGTTCATCTCCCAAAAGCTCGAGGACTGGTGCAAGGAGAACAAGGTGCGGCTGGTGTTCATCCAACCCGGCAAGCCCATGCAGAACGCCCACATCGAGCGCTGCAACGGCAGCATCAGAAGGGAGCTGCTCAACGCCTACGTGTTCAAAACGCTATCAGAGGTGCGCCAGAAGGCCGAGGAGTGGATGGAGGACTACAACCACCACCGGCCGCATCAGGCGCTGAACTTCAGAACGCCGGTGGAATTATTGGAGGAGCTCACAAACCACTAAACTGTCAGATAAACTCCGACTTTTGATTAACAATTACGTTTCAAATTAGCAAGAAACCCGCTATTGCTTATACATATTGTTAGCGGTTCGGCTTTTTTCATTCAGTTTGATATTGCGTAAATTATTAGTGTTAATAAAATTATTCCTAATGCTTGAGCTGTTCCTGTTATTGCTCCAAAAGTTAAAGGTTTTTTCATTATAGGAATTACAGAGGTTGTAAAAACAACTGCCGTAGCAATCCCGAATCCTATCAATATCCCAAGTCTTAATGCATCATTGTATGAATTTGCGATTGTAAGCTTCAACAGAATGGCGATTACAACTGTAGTAACGCAACAAGATACTAAAGGCACTATGTAATAAATGTTGGTTTCTTTCCAATTTTCAGGTCTTTGAAATCCCATCGCTTCTTCCCACTTTTTACCGAAAGCAAATTGCCGGTGCCAAATACCACAAAATACACAATAGAATATTGTCCCAACTGCAATAGCGACCCAATTAAGTTCTGTTATTATCTCCATTGGGCTATTTCCTGGATTTCATTGCTTTCACTTTTTTAATTTCCGTGTCCGCTAAGAATTTTTGATAATCGTCTGTTTCCATTCCAAAAAGCGCCACCTTCCCGTTACTGTCGCTATGAATGCCAAAACCGTAAGTTTTGGTCAAAGGGGAAGCTCGGAAGCAAGGTTGTCCATTTGAGAAAAACTGATCTCGTGCTTGTTTATATTCGGATTTTGTCAATTCCTTTCTGTCAGCAAACACCTGAAAGAAAACATCATCAGAAGTGAATTTATAGGGATTTTTTGCAATCATTTCGTATTGCATTTCCGCAACAGTCTTTTTGTCTTTTGTTGGTGGTTTAGTTCCACTGTCAGCTTTTGTGTCGTCCGCAACTTCAATAAAAGTGTCAAAATAGTTTGTAGAATGTATTTTCATTTCGTTGTCGCTTTAATTCTTTTTGGTCGTTTTTAGCTGACCGCTAACGTTTAGTACAAAAGGTGAGCGAGGCTTAGGCGAAGCTTAACTTTTGTGCCGTGTTGGGGAGAGCTTTTCTTATTTCAGCTTATTCACGTGAATTTCTAAAAATCCAATTCCTGTATCTTCTACTTCTTCCAAGTACCCTTCTTTCATGATGAAACATGATTGAGTGAAGTATTCTTTCTGCTTAGGATTGTCGCTGGCGGTGATAAAGAGGGTATCTGATTTCAAGTAATAGGTTCCAGCTGATTTTACTTCTCTGAATCCACCAATTTCAAATGTCTTATCTTCATAAAGCTTTAGTACTATGCCGCCGATTGATGCTTCTCTGGAAGCAACTAAAACTTCTTTCTTGTTTTCAGAATTATAAGAGAAGAACAGTTCTTCCGCTACTATTAATAAACTTAATGATAATACCGCAGAAGCAAAAGATATAGCTGCATTTCTTAGCGTTGCTTTTCTTCTTTTTATCAGAAAGCCTAATAGAAATATTAAAGTTAGTATGAGACCAACTGCCATTATTAATATCACTATTATTGAAGCTATTTCCATACTTTAAGTTTACCCCAACGGTTGGGCTAAAAAGCGTTTAAATGATTTTTAGCTTTTGTGCTTGTTGCACAACCTATTGAAGATAATCGTAAAAGCATATATTACCAAATCTTTGACAGGATGCAGGGCAGGAAAACTTTCGAAGACGAGCGGGAGCTGTGCTTCTCGCTCTCGGTGCACGTGCCGGCGCACAACTTCTACCGGCGGCTCAAGGACAAGCTCGACCTGGAGTTTCTCTACGAGCTGACGGCTCCTTATTACGGCAGGTGCGGCCAGCACTCGATTGACCCGGTGGTCTTCTTCAAGCTCTGCCTGGTAGGGCACCTGGAGAACATCAGCTCTGACCGCCGCCTCATTGAGCACTGCAGCCTGCGCCTGGACCTGCTCTACTTCCTGGGTTACCAGCTTGACGAGCCCCTGCCCTGGCACTCGACCGTATCCCGCACCCGCCAGCTGCTACCCACCGAACTCTTCGAGGAGGTCTTCACCCGCGTGCTCGCCCTGTGCGCAGACGCCGGTATGGTGTCAGGCCATACACAGGTAGTGGATTCAGCCTTGATCAAAGCCAACGCCTCGATGGACTCGCTCGAGCTGAAGGTGCCCCGCCAGGAACTGGCTGATCATCTGGAGCAGGTCAGAGCCATCAGCCCTGCCGACCGCAAAGCCATGCGTGACAAGGCCAGCCAGCAGCAGCGCACCCTCTCCGCCAGCCGCGACGAGCTGCAGGAGATCCGGGCCCGTAACCGCAAGTGGGGCAAGGACCAGCACCCCGGAGCGAGCAACAAGGATAGCCGCTTCACCTCCAACAAGACGCACTACTCGCCGGTGGACCCCGACTCCCGCATCGCGGTAAAGCCGGGAAAGGCCCGCAAGCTTTGCTATCTCCTGCAGCTGGCGGTGGACACCAGCCGCCATGTCATCACCCATGTGCATGCCGACCTGGCCGACAAAAAAGACAACCAGTGCCTGCCTCCCCTCTTACAGCAACTGCTCCCCAGGCTAGAGCACCTGGAGCTACACTGCAGCACCTTGCTGGCCGATACTGGCTACTCCTCAGGCGAGAACTACGCGCTCTTGGAGCGGCAGGCCGTCACGGCCTTCATCCCGCCCCACGGCCCTTACAAAGGTGGGCCGGAGGGCTTTACCTACCACCGGGAGGGTGATTACTGGCTGTGCCCCGAGGGCAGGAAGGTGACCTTCCGCAACGTGCTGGTGGAGAAGAAGAACAGCAATAAAAAGAGAACCTACTACACGACCAGAAAGGACTGCAGAAACTGCCCCTCAAAAGAGAGTTGCATCGGTCACTTGCATGTCAAAAAGATAGAGGTCACCTACTACCGCGACGAGTACGAGCGCACCATTGCCCGCCTGAACAGCCGCTGGGGCCGGCGCATGAAACGCCTGCGGCAGGCCACCGTGGAGCCGGTGCTGGGCACGCTGCTCGACTTCCTGGGCATGCGCCGGGTCAACACCCGGGGGCTGGAGCTGGCCCACAAGGGTATGCTGGTGGCCGCCGCAGCCTACAACCTGCAGAAGTTCTTGCGCTTCACCCCAAAAAGAAGCCAAACAGCCGTCATGGCCCTGCCCAGGCCTGACCTGGAAACGTTTTTCAAGATGGTTTTGGGGAGCCTGAAGAGAAGTGAAATCAGAAATGGTATAGAGACCACAAGTTACTGAAGAGTTGTGCAACAGCTACTGTGGTTATGGGTAGGAGTGCTATTAATGCACTAATTTGATATGGCTATTAGTAAGTTCTATAACCCTAAATCTCTGCCCATAGATTAACCCTTCACCATTTTTTTCGTCATCACCATTCATATACAAATAGGTTGTGCCATTTATGATATCAAATTGGTAATCATAATAGATTTTTCTCCTTTTGCGATACAATACCGCTTCTTGAGGTTGAACAAATTCAAAATATTCATCCATTGTGGAGTTTGCTGGAATTTTTTCCAGTATCCATTCTGATTCTAATTTTAGGTTTTCAAGTTTTTCGTTTTCCTTCCATTTACCAACCAATCTTTTTGAAAGTAAAACATTAAAGTTTTCTCTCTCAATTTGAAGTTCCTTGAAGTAGCTTTCAAAGATTTCGTTTTCTAAATTCTCAAATGTTAGTGACTTCCAATCGCAGAATTTGAAGATTTTCAACTTTCGGTCGTCTATTTCAACTTCGTAATATTGAACATATGAACTTAGCATAGTCTCCTCGCAATCCTCTGAATAGCTTTCCGCTAACTTCACGAAGGAGTTTAAATTAGATATTGATTTTTCGCTTAGTACAGTTTTGGATGAAGCAAGTTTATCCTTATTTGGAATTGTAATCCTTCCGACAACGGCATTTCCTTCCAGATTAAATGACATTTCCCTAACTGTATAACTCTCATCACCAAAAGTGTGCTTTATTTTCAATGTATTGAACACTGGCTTTTCTTGCGTTGTGCAACCCAAAAGGAAAAGCGAGAATATATAAATGAGAATTTTCAAAATTTCGGATTTATATCTTACCCATAACTATAGTATATACGACAACATACGCTTATCTGCACTATGTACGTAGTTGCTGCAGCATGCTTTCGCACTTCTTTGCTGGCTAAATCCTGTAAAATTGAATGAGGCGTACATGGTCGTATATGTTTAAGCTAATATAGGTGTTTGCTATAAATTATCCAATGGGCTGGTGATTTTATCCAAGGCATGGGTGGTGATGTGGGTGTAGATTTCGGTGGTCTTGCTGCTCCGGTGCCCCAGCAGCACCTGGATATACCTTAAGTCTGTTCCCTGCTCCAATAAATGGGTGGCAAAGGAATGGCGCAGCGTATGGGGCGTGGCGGGCGCTTTTAAACCCGCCTTTCCCCTTACTAGCTCGAAAGACATTGCGGATGCTTTCCACCGTGTACTGCCCGCCCGTCTGCCCCTCAAAGAGCCATACATTGGGCTTATACGCTTCATAGTAGGCACGCAAACTTTCCAGTAGTTTTTGCGAGAGCAGTGTGGTGCGGTCTTTCTTGCCCTTGCCGCCCCGTATGAGCAGCAGATTCCGCTCTGACTGCACGTCGGTAAGCTTCAGGTTGATCACCTCCCCAATTCTTAGTCCGCCTGCATACAGCAACTGGAGCATGCAGCGGTGCTTTAAGTTCTCGGTCACGGATAGGATCCTGAGCACATCCTGCTTGCTTAAGACCTGGGGCAGGCGCTGGGGCTTTTCAGGCTGCTCTACCTGGCTGAGCTGCACTTCGTGGGGTAATAATACGCGCTTGTAGTAAAACCTCACCGCGTTGATCGACTAATTGCAAAGGAGCAGGAATAGGTGCCTGCCTGCTCCAGCGGGTTCAGGTAAAGGACAGGTAATTGAGAGGGATAAGCCATAAGTATAATGAGACGGTTACTGCCCCTAAAGGTAAAACCTTTCAAAACCGTATCCGTGTTACTACCCGGGTATACCCGGGTAGTAACACGGATACGGTTTTGAGCCAATCCAGAACATGCGCCCAGTGCGGCACCGGCATCATGGGCAGGAGCGACAAGCGGTACTGCTCCGACCAGTGCCGCTACCTGGCCAACAACGCCGCCAAGCAACAGAGCCAAGGTGAGAGGCGCGTGCAGCAGGTCAACGCGGCCCTGAAGAGGAACCGCAGCATCCTCCGCCAGCTCAGCCCCCAGGGCAAGACCACCTTGCCGCGGCAGTACCTGGAGCTGGCCGGCTTCGACTTCCGCTACCTGACCCAGATCTACCGCACGCAGAAAGAAAACACGTATCATTTGTGCTACGACTAGGGGTATATGCTTTTGCCCGAGGAAGAAAGTGCTGATCGTGAACTGGCAGCCTTACATGGACGGGGGGCGGTGATGGCGTTGCTGATGTGGCAACGTGTGCATGCCGGCCGCTCCCCTGTGGCTGTAGCCAAGGCGGCACACCACTTTGAATGCATCAAGTAAGTCAATCTCTTGCTGGCACAGCCTTCCTTGGCTCCTGCTGCCGTTCTCTGGTTTATCCTGCAGAGAGAGCCCATAACACAGTTCATGTTATAGTTAGGTTGATTTGAGCTTAAGGAATTCCTCTTATACAGATGGACATCTACTGGATAGCCAGAACCTCTCCCCCTGTTTCTTTCACTCCTGTAAATTATGGGTTTATTTTCACAAAAGATATTCACTATTTGCCATAACTACTCTGTAATGGAGGGTACAGCCCCAGAATAAGGAATTATAGAAGCTTACCTAGCACTTTCAATACACGATTCAAAATGTCTTAAAACGGCTTATTCAGCCTCTAAATAGGATGCTGTGATGTAACCTTGATTGATGTCAGTTGCGCTGAGTGAATGCCCCCCTTCGCCTTTCGCGGCTTACCTCTGTCGAGCTTTTACTACATACCTATTCGACCAGCCTCCTAACTAATGTCATCGCATGTCGTTTATTAAAGTAGATGTAATAATTATTTCAACTGACTAGATAATTATTATATTTTCATAACACTCTATTAATCATCTATAAAACAAACTTAATATGACAAAGGGACATAATCAGGACCGTAACAAAACGAGTAAACCAGAGGCTAAAAAACAAGGAGGGCAGGAAGGCCACCGCAGCCTAAGCGATCAGCAAAAGGATAAGAGCCCGAACCAAGGCCGTCGTGATGACAAAGACCAATCAGGCGGTACTAAAGGCCAAAACGCTATTTAAAACAAACTTACAGAAACAAACAGCCCCGGCAGCTTTACTTACTGCCGGGGCTGTGCATTTTTATACTTCTATAATTTAACGTCTCTCCTTTTTTCTGTCATCATAAGCGTCTTTGGCTTCGCGGCTTTTCTTCAGGGTAACAAACTCCACTTGCAGCGCTGCAATTTTGATTTTGTCACCTGTGTTTAGCAGATCCAGCACCTCCTGCTTGCGTGAGTTTAGCTCCCCTACCACAAACTCAGCGTAAGCCCACTGGTCCGGGCTCCAGTTTTGGCGGTATTCACGGGTATAATCAAGGGCACGCACAAAAGCATCACGCAGGTGCACTGGCTTTATTTTGCTGATCTGAATGGTACCTGTCATCTCACGCTCCCAACGCTCCAGCTCACGGCCGTCCAGGTTTACCAATTCGCTCTCATGCCGGGCCTCCCATTCCTGGTAGCGTTGCTTATACTCACTGTACTCTGCCCTGGACTTTTCTGAAAGCTTTTTCGTGTTGCTATCCAGGCTGTAGGTTAGCTCTTTAAACTCCTTTTTTACCGTTGGCCACTCAGCAGATATCGTGCTATCAGCCTGGGAACTGCGCTTCTGCATCCAGGTACGCAGGTCTGCAAGATCCCGCTCCAACTGCGACTGCGCCTGCGCTACATTAATTGTTATAAAAGCCATTGCGGCTACCAGTATCCATTTAAGGGTCTTCTTCATAGTGTTTCTAATGTGTGCTTGTAAACTTTAACAAGCTATTACCGTAAATATTGTGCCACAAAAATACTCTTAGCAGGCTAAATATCCAGCCGCAGACGGCAGCAGAGTATAAAGCGATAGGTAACAAAACCATAACACCTGTCATACTAAGCCACACTATACTTTTAAAGGTAAACATCGTTTATAAGAAAGCATAAAGTATGGCCAAGTAAGTATGGCAACAACACAATTTATGAGTAAACACCACAAAGCCAGTTTTCATGAGACGGTAGTTTCGATGAGCAGCGACGATGACGTTATACTGAGCGTGAACGACTTTCCGTTCAAAACAACGCTCAGCCTGGCTCCGCTTATTTCTTATTGGGAAGACAAGCTAGTAAACGACCCTAATTGTAATACCGGCCGCGTGCGTGAACTTATCAAACTGCTGCGTAGCACTCCCGAGCTCATGGGCTCTATACAGGATGTTTCTGTTATTGATAAGCATATTGATACAGTAGACGTGCTGATGGAGGATATTTTTCCCGGAGCCTTATGGGAAAATGACCTGAAGGCTGTTTCGGTGCCATTCCGCTTCCAGAGCTTTTATGCCACACCCAAGTTAGAGGAGTTGGAGCTGTTGGAGGGCAACGACTCCTCCGAAAAGCTTGACCTGGACCGCCAGACATTACTTTTCCGTCTTACGCTTCAGGCTTACACCATCATATTAGAGAAGTTTTACAACGCCAACTTTGTGGTGGAAGAGCCTTTTGTGTTTACTGTACATGACAAGTTTACTGGCTTGCCACGCCAATACAAGGCCGACGTTGACCTAAAATTTATGGAGGTACGGGCCAAGGGTGCAGTAAAACCACTGAAGACACAGCAAATTAACTTCCTGATCAACCGCTACAACGATTTGGACCTCTGGATGCAGCTTTTGCCCCCAGACAACTTTGAGTTTAGCGGATTTGCCATCTATGATTTTACTGATGTAACCATGGAGGAGACTATTTCCTCTCTGCGTTACGATTTGCTGGACAAGGATACAGTAAGCACTGAGGAAGGATTTGACAGCCTGCAGCAAAAGCTGCGTGTGCTCTTTGGCCTGCCAGGCATAAAACTTGGTTTTGCCTCCTGCCCTGAATCACGTGAGTTTGACACTAGCTATGCCCGCCGCATCTGGAGTGGCCTGATCCTGACACAGGATTGCAAGCTGTCGATAAACGACCTGAAAGGCTCTGTTTATGAGCCTGTGCTAAAAGAGGGCAGAACTGTAGTGGTAGGTGATTTACAGGAACTTCCTCAGCCTACAGCTATTGAGCAACAGTTGCTGGAAACCGGTGTGCGCAACCTTATTATTGCTCCCTTGCGGTATGAGGACAACACCATTGGACTTATGGAACTTGCCTCCCCTATACCCGGAGAGCTCAATGCCTTGTCCACCATCAGGCTAAAAGAGATTCTGCCCCTGTTTGCGCTGGCACTGAACCGCAGCCTGGACGAATTGCGAAGCAGCATTCAGAGCATCATCAAGGAAAAGTATACCGCTATTCATCCTATTGTAGAATGGCGTTTTACCCAAGCTGCCATCAACCTGCTGGAAAAAATGGAGCGCAATGCCAGCCCGGAAATCGAGCCTATCATCTTCCGGGACATATATCCAATTTATGGCTCTTCCGATGTGCGCAGCTCTGCTGCTGAGCGCAACAAGGCCATTCAAGGCGATATGCTGGAACAGCTGGTGCTGGCTAAAGAGGTAATCTTGGCTGTAAAAGACAAAATGCCGCTCGCTATACTTGATGAGCTCATGTTCAAGATAGACAAGCTCTCGCAGGGAATTTTGCACGAACTGAGCTCCGGGGATGAAGTGGTTATACTTGACTTTCTGCGTACTGAAATAGAGCCGCTATTTGACTATTTCTTTAAAAAGGAAGCATCTGCCCAGCCTGCTATTCAGGCCTACCGCTCCGCTATCAATAATCCTTACCGTACTGTTTATAATAAGCGCCGTGCCTACGAGGAAAGCCTGTTCATGATAAACGAGACCATTTCCAGCTTCCTGGACCGTGAAGAGGAAAAGGCACAGCAGATCTTCCCGCACTACTTTGAGAAGTATAAAACAGATGGCATCGAGTATAACATCTACATTGGTGCTTCTTTGCTCAGCAACGGGGATTTCCAGCCGCTCTACCTGAAGAACATGCGCCTGTGGCAGTTGATGCTTACCTGCGAGATTGCCCGCCGAATCCAGAAACTGCGCGCCAGCCTGAAGCTACCGCTCGAAATCACGCAGCTTATACTGGTACACTCTGACCCTATCTCCATCCGCTACAGGCTGGATGAGAAGAAGTTTGATGTGGAGGGGGCTAACAATATCAGCTATGAAATCATCAAAAAACGCATCGACAAAGCCACTATACTTGACTCTGAAGAGCGCCTGACGCAGCCCGGTAAGATTGCCATAGTGTATACACAGCAGAAAGCTTTGCAGGAGTACCTGCGCTATGTAGAGTTTTTGCAGGCAGAGGGATACATACAGGACGAGATAGAACACCTGGAAGTTGAGGACCTGCAAGGGGTGCAGGGGCTGAAAGCCATACGTGTTACGGTTAACCTAAAGGAGGAACTCCGGCACAACATAGATGCCGGCGATGAGCTCCTTAATATTGCTCAATCTGCCAGCCTGAACTAAGAAATCAGCAAGTATAAAATATTACAAATATCATATTTATTAAATATTTTAAACTTTTTTTCACATTCTCCAGTAGCCACATATCACTACATAAATAACCTTATTATCAACTACTTATACCTTCAAAGCAGCTCCAGAACTATCTCCCCCAGAAACTTTTCTTCAGACCAAGTGCAATTATTTAGAAAAAGAAGGCGTTCTCACTGAGACTTGCGGGCAAAGGCAGCCGGCAAGTGTTGTTTCATCAAATCAACTTTTAGCCCAATGAAACTGAGAAACAAATTTATGCCTGCCATGCTGATGTTAGGCGTGGTAGCGTTTAGCTCTTGCGAAAAGCAGGAAGGAGAGTCTGTTCAGCCAGAGTTTGAACAAGGCATGATCTCACACATTATGGCAGATTCTGCCGAAGTAACCTCTTACAGCTTTGCAGGTAAGCAACTAAGCCAGGTAAACCACTACGATGTGGAGACAGGCGATCTGGAGAGCTTTGAAAAGTATGAGCGCGACAGCAAAGGCAGAATTTTAAAAACCAGCATGTACGCTGGCAAGAACCAAGCCCTTCTTTCGGAGCAAAGCTTTACCTACAACACAAGCGGCGAGCTGACAAAGAGCAGCATGGCTTACTACAACAACAATAAGTTGGAGTATACAGCCTACGCTACTTACGAGTACGACTCTAACAACAAGCTGGAGAAAAAATCTCTGTTTGAAGGTACTGACGAAGAAGGCCAGGGAGAACTGAAGTCTTTTACCAAGTATGAAGTACTGCCAAATGGTAACTACACGCAGGAGAAACAGTATGTGGTTGATGATAACAACGAAGCAAAACTGTTCTCTACCACAACAAACTCTTTCGATGCCAGCACGAACCCTTTCCATGGGTTAACTGAGCCAGGCACTGCCAGCAGCCCGAATAACCTGGTAGCTTCTAAAACTGTGGTACATAGCAGCAAGAAGACTTACGAGTACAGCTATACTTACACGTATGACGAGCGTGGCTATCCACTAACTCAAACAGTGGTGTCGCCAAACGGTAAGCGCCAGACGTACAAGTACCTGTACAGCAACTAAGGTACCAGAATTATTTTGCAGCAGCGGCCTCAGATAACTTATCTGAGGCCGCTGCTGTTTTGTACCTGTCTTACCTACACTCCCGCTACTTTTGCAGAGATATCGGCAGAAATGGGTATATTGGGAGAGCAAACAAACAAATACTATGGCAAAAACTAAGATTACAGTAAACAGCAACGGGTCCTTGCGAGTAGAAGGCGATGAGTTCGAGATAGTAGACAAAGAGGGTAACAGCTACGGGCTGGGCGGACGTACGCTTGTGTCTATCTGCCGCTGTGGCCTCTCTAAAAATAAGCCTTTCTGCGATGGCTCCCACAAAGGGCACTTTGAGCATGATGCAAAAGCTTTCGATCTTCCTCCTAAAAAATAACACCTGATGGCAGAGCGCCTGGTTACCATTGCTACGTTTAACGAGCTTACAGAGGCCCACATCGTGAAAGGTCGCCTGGAGGCAGAGGGTATACTTTGCTTTTTAGGAGACGAACACATTGTGGGGGTGCAGCCGTTTTACTCTGTGGCTGTGGGAGGCGTTAAACTGAAAGTAACCGAAGGCGACGTAATGGAAGCCAAAGCTATACTTGCCCGCATTCAGGAAGGCTCCAGCCAGTTCGATTACGATACTGTTGAGATGGCCCCACCTATGCAGGAGCACGTACAGCCACGCACCTGCCCTAACTGTGGTTCTGATAACGTAGCCGAGGAGAAGTATAACAAAACGGTATTTTCATTCAGCTACCTATTGCTGGGCTTCCCGGTGCCCTTCCTGAGCCGGAAGTATAAATGCTATAACTGCGGCCACCATTGGAAGGACAGGAAATAGAAAAGGCAGCCATCATCGGCTGCCTCTTCTATTTCCTGTCTACTTCTCTTTTATTCTGCCCGTTCAATAAACGGCCTTGGGAAGGTAGTCCACACGTCGTCTCCTGGGCGGTCAAGAGGCAGCTCATCTAACCGGCCGTAGCGACGCATATCCACCCAGCGGTGCCCCTCAAAGTATAAAGAGAAACGGCGCTGCTCCAGCATCTCATCTATCAGAGCCTCTCTTGTAACCAAGCCCGTGTAAGGCAACAGCCCATGGCCTGTGCGGATAATATTCAGTGCTCTTACTGCTTCAAGAAGGTTGCCGGTTTGGATGTTAGCCTCCGCATAGATCAGGATCAGTTCCTCGTTCCGGATGAGTGGGATGGGATCTGTGTTTGATTTGTAAACCGCCACATCATACTCCCCTGTAAGGCCACTTTGTGTAGCTATTTCGTTTCTTCTGGATACTTTCGAGATTCTGTCATCACCAGGAGCAATGTCCTCAACAAAGCTTGGATGGGCTATACGCACCTCCCCTGTAGCATTAGGTGCATAAAATGCGGGGTTCAGCTGGTCGTTTGGCGCAGTACTGAAGATATAATACACTCCTTTCGCAAAGTTATCGTTCAACTCCAGGAACGAGCCTTCCAAGGCCTGCAGTGCTCCGGCAAAGTCCTCGCGGTACACATCTACCCGGGCAGCCAGGGCACGGTTAAACTTCTGAAAATCCTCAGGATCCAGTTCATCATCCCCTGTATCGTACAGGTCGGCAAAACCAGAGGACAAAGCAAACGGAAACTCCTCCCCTGCATTCTGCGCATGAACCATTGCCTGATCAAGCAGGCCTGCAATAGAATCCAGCGCAGCAGGTCTTTGCACAAACGGTCCCAGGTTATCGAAGTCCTCCACATTAATCCGTATGCCAGGCTCATCCATCATGGTAAGGTTCATGAGTAACTGGTGTGCTTTGATGGTTTTCGCGAAGGCTAGGTATCCTTGCCGCTGCTCATCAGTGATCAGCGTAGTATTGTTGGCTGCTTCAATCAGGATGTTTGCATTCTTCACTACCCGATAGCGTGCTGCCCAGGGATTGGTTGTGTAAAATGTGTTATCATCTAAACGGGCACTACCGGCGCCCAATAAGTCTGAGGTAAAACGTGGATCAGCACTGGAAAAGCGGTAGTGCTCTCTGCCTATCACCCCCACGTTATCGAAGTACGTGCCTAATAAATTTCGCATCCCCGACTCTGTACCTACCACCATGTTGTTTAAGTCGTCCACAGTGGCATTCTCCAGCACAGACTCTACAGTAGGGTTGTTGGGATCCGGAATATCATTGATCTCGCAAGACGGCAGCACCAGTCCCACTATTATCAAAATGGCTACCGGTGCATGCTTTAGCTGTTTTATATGTCTTTTCATAAGTAGTATCACGTTTTGTTAAAAGCCAATTGAGAAATGGAAGAAGTAGCGTCTGGATGACGGGAAAGGGGTAACATCCACCCCTGTTGAAAGGCCGTTGCCGCCGAAGTTGGAAACTTCCGGATCATAGCTATCATAATCTGTAATAGTGAACAGGTTATTAGCCGAAGCCCCAACTCGAACCTGGCGTACCAGTCCACCAAAAGCACTTTGCAGGAAGGCTGTAGGCAGCGAATAGTAAAGGCCAATTTCCCGCAGGCGGAGGTAAGATGCATCCTGTACGAACGGCTCCGCGCTCGAACCTAAAGCACCTATACGCTCCTGTGCGTTAGACACTCCGTCTCCATCATCGTCGTCGTCGTAGTCAAAGGAAGTGCCGCCAAGGTCAGTCAGGAGCTGTGTCAGGTTTATGTTATCGCCCCCTTGCTTCCAGTGCAGCAGGAAGGAGAAAGTAAGGTTCTGCCTGATCGTAAAGAAGTTGTGGAAGTTCATCTGAAAATCAGGTGTTGCATCACCTAGTTGCACCACTCCCTCATCTCCTCTGATACCCGTAATCTGTGTAGCAGATTTGCCTTCCTCTATAAAGAAAGTACCTAGCGTGTTACCAAAGGCGCCTAGCGGGAAAGCTGGCACATTCAGCTCTGTTATCTCCGACACGTTTTTCCAGTAGCTTGTTCTGGAGTCCCATTTCAAGTTGGGTGTCTCTATTGGAGTTGTACTTAAAGCGAGCTCTACTCCCCGGTTTCGCAGCTCGCCGGCGTTAACAACCTGTGTAGAAAAACCACTTGAGCCGGGCACGTTCTGTACCAGAATCAAATCAGATACTGTTTTGACGTAATAAGTCGCCTCTAACAGTATTCTATCGTTCAGCACCCCTACATCTATACCTGTTTCAAACTCTTTTTGTCGCTCCTGCTTTATGTTTTCGTTACCCCGCTGTATAGGCACAACAGAACCCGGGTTACCACCAATGTTAGAGGGAGCAAAAGAAGTATACTTAGCGCCAAAAGGGGGGAAACCACCCGCCTCGCCGTAGGCAGCCCGCAGCTTAAGCAGGCTGATTGACTCTGCAGTCCAGAAGTCGAAGTTAGCCAGGTTCAGGGCAAGTGAGAACTTAGGGAAATACTGAAACTCGTTTACATCTGCATTGTTAGAAGATTTATCCAGTCGCAGACCGGCCGTAGCTATGATGCGGTCCCGGAAGTTCACTTCCTCCTGAAAGAAAAGGCCTTTGTTACGCACTATCTGCCGTGTTTGCTCTACCTCTAAGGCTCCGGCCTGGTCCAGGTTTGTCTGTGTACCGATAAGCTGTGTTGCCACATTCAGCACCTGGTCCTGGTTAAAGTTCTCCCGGGTAGCACCTACCGTGGTAGTAAATGTCAGGTTATCATCTGCCACAGAAAGGTTGTTAACCACAAAGGCAGCATAGTTGGTATTCAGGTTATAGTTGTTACCCCGAATGGAAGCACCTCCTGTACCCCTACCCTGTGACTGGAACTGCAACAACCTTGGAAAAATGGCGATTGTGCGCAGGTTGTAAAAGTCCAGACCAGCCCTAATGACAAGCCTTGTGTTAGTTGAGGTGCCACTATGAAGGTTAGTGTTTAAGGTTAAGCCTCCCAGGAAGCGATCTGTGTTTTCCTCGTTTGTTATCAGATCCCGGGTTTGAAGGAAGTTTGAGGCTGCAAAAGGGTTATCTGGGTACAAACCGCTCTCATCCGGAAACAGGTCTACAAAGCTAGGGGTTGCAGACAAAGCCACCCCAAAGGAGACACCTGCGTTATCGTTGTTGGTTAAGCCGCGGGAAGCAGAAGAGTTGATGTAGTTGGTGCTAAGGCTAAAGTCGAACGTTTTGGAGATGATGTGGTCCAGGTTAAAACGGACTGATTTCTTTTCGTAACCAGTCCGCTTGATGATTCCTTCCTCATCCTGAATAAGGCCACCAACAAAGAAACGCGTATTCTCACTGCCACCGCTTACGTTCAGGCGTGTGTTATAAAGCATGCCCGTGTTGCCGTAAAGCTCCTCCTCATAGTCTATCAGACGGCCTGCGTTACGTGCGGCCACAAAAAGTGGTACAGCGCTAGCTCCATACGTTGCCTCCACCCGTTCTTCGGTAAAATTGCGCATACCTAACAAATTGGCTGCCCTGGCAATGCCAATATCCTGCGAAAGGTCTACTATTGTTTTGCCGGCAGCACCGCGCTTGGTTGCAATAATAACCACACCCGCCGAGGCCAGGGAACCATAAATGGCCGCAGCAGAGGCGCCTTTCAATACCTCAATAGTCTCTATATCATCCGGGTTTAAGTCAGCGATACGGTTAGAGGCGTTGTCCTGGTTAGAAGTATTACCACCGCCACTGGCAGCTGTTACCGCATTCAGGCCGGACGAGATGGAAGAGTTATCTACTATAACACCATCCACCACATACAGTGGCTGCGCATTTCCGAAAATAGAAGTGATGCCACGCAACTTCATAGCAATGCCACCACCCGGTGCTCCTGAGTTAGACACCACATTCGCTCCCACTAGCTTACCGCTGATGGCAGCGTCCATGGTCTGTGGCGTTGTGATACCGGTTATCTCACGGGTATTTATGGTGGCTACTGCATTGGCTGCGTTGGCTCGCTTTACCGTTGTAGCAAGCCCTGTAACAACAACTTCGTTCAGGTTGGTAACACTTTCCTTCAGCTGTACCTGCAATTCTGTTACAGCAGGTGTTACATCTACTGTCTGCGATGTATAGCCTAGAAAGGAGAAAGTTAGCCTGCCGGTGGCAGTAGGCAGTGTGATGGAAAAGTTACCATCAGCATCAGTGTTGGTACCTACTGTAGTGCCAGGCACTACCACACTTACACCGGGTAAGGCTCTGCCAGATCCAAAATCTGTAACCGTGCCTCGTACAGTAGCCTGCCCGTACAAGGCGAGTGGCATCATACATAACAGCAGCAATAGTAGCCGCATAGGGTAATTTTTCTTCATAGAATGGAGGTTATAGTGATGGAAAAGGGAACAGTTGCAGTTAAATAATTATAACGCAGTATATTTACGGGTTTACCAACACCTAAGTATAAATTATCTAACAATAATTTATAATAACACCAAATGTTTAAACACTAAACGTGGACCTTGGTGCCAAGTCTCGTTTTTTTCAGGACAGCTACCCTCCACGCTGGAAAAAACAAAGCCGCAACCATACATGGCTGCGGCTTCACCTGTGCCTGATAAGTTGTTCTCTTAGCCTACCAACTGGTTCACATATTGCACATATTCAGCACGAGCTTCCTCCTGCCCCTTGCCCTCCTGCTTCTTCCAGGCATCCCATTTGGCGATATTCTTAAAGTCAAAACCTCCCGGGCGCTCTGTCGTAACATCACCTTCTGTAGCCTGCTTGTAGAGGGCGTACAGTTTCAACAGCACCTCGTTGCTTGGGCGCTCGGTCAGGGTTTGAGATTTTGCTACTGCGCTTTCGAATTCTTCTTGTGTGGCCATTTTAATACGCTTTTAAAGTGAAAAGATGAGATGCATTAAGATAAGCAAACAAGCTCTGCATGCATAACGTTATCTGTTTTGTATGCTAAAGATTTTATATAACTTTAAAAACCTGCAGCTACATCATCACTAGCTATAGGCACTTTATTAGTATGACACTTACCAACCTCACCTATGAAATATAAAAAGCCCAAAGCAACCGCCCCGGCATCGCTTCTGGTTGCCTGCCTGTTGGCAGGTTCTGGTTGCTCCTCCAGCAACACCAGCAGTGGCACATCTGCCACTACACAAGCTACCGAAGCTGCAGCTACGCAAAATGAGCAAGCACAGCCGCCAATAGCCAAAAAGGTACCGAAAGAGCTTACCACCCATGGCCACACCCGCATAGATAACTACTATTGGCTGAATGAGCGGGAGAACCCGGAGGTGATAGCTTACCTGAACGCCGAGAACGCGTACACCAAACAAATGCTGGCCGATACCGAAGAGCTGCAGGAGCAGCTTTATGGCGAGATGGTGGGCCGCATAAAGCAGACCGATGAGTCAGTGCCCTACAAGGACAATGGCTACTGGTACTTTGTGCGCTATGAAGAAGGCAAAGAGTACCCGATCTTCGCTCGCAAAAAAAGCACCATGGAGGCACAGGAGCAGGTCATGCTGAACGCCAACAAGCGTGCAGAGGGTAAAAGCTACTACAATGCCGCGGGCCTGAGTGTTAGCCCTGATAACCAGTTGTTAGCTTTTGGGGAGGACACGGTGAGTCGCCGCAAGTATACCATCCGCTTTAAAAACCTGCAGACCGGTGAGCTGTTGGCTGACGCCATCCCAAACACTACAGGCGGAGCCGTGTGGGCCAATGATAATAAAACTGTCTACTACTCTGTAAAAGACCCTGCCCTGCGCTCTTTCAAGATCTTTAAGCACACCTTGGGCACTCCTGCCTCACAGGATAAAGAAATCTACCACGAGGCAGACGAAACCTTCAGCACCTATGTGTTCAAGACCAAGTCCGATAAGTATATCATGATCGGCAGCCACAGCACGATGGCGCAGGAGTACCGTTACCTCGAGGCCAACAACCCAAACGGCGCCTTTAAAGTAATTCAGCCGCGGGAGCGTGGCCTGGAGTACAGTGTAGACCATTTCGGCGACAATTTCTACATAGTAACCAATAAGGATGGCGCTACCAACTTTAAGCTGATGCAGACCCCTGTTAACAAGACGGGCAAGGAGAACTGGAAAGAGCTGATCCCGCACCGTGAAGACGTGTTGCTGGAGGGGATTGAGATCTTCAAGGACTACCTGACGCTGCAGGAGCGTAAGAATGGCCTTACCCAAATCCGAATCAAAGGCTGGAAAGACGCCAAAAACGATTACTATATTAATTTTGACGAGGAGGCCTATACGGCCTACATCGGCAACAACCCAGACTTCGACAGCAAGGAACTGCGCTTTGGTTATACTTCGCTTACCACGCCCTACTCAACCTACGACTACAACATGCAGACCAAGGAGCGCGAGTTGCTGAAGCGTGATGAGGTGGTAGGCAATTTCGACCCAAAAAACTACGAAGCCAAGCGCATTTACGCTACTGCCGACGATGGTACCAAGCTTCCTGTATCGCTGGTGTACCGCAAGGGACTTACCCTGAACGGAAACAACCCCACGCTACTTTATGCCTACGGCTCCTACGGCAACAGCATGAACCCTAGCTTCAGCTCGGTACGACTCAGCCTGCTCGATCGCGGCTTTGTGTACGCCATTGCGCACATTCGTGGTGGTCAGGAAATGGGGCGCCAGTGGTATGAGTATGGGAAAATGCTGAAGAAGAAAAATACCTTCACCGACTTTATCGATGCCTCCGAGTACCTGATTGAGCAAAAGTATACCAATCCGGATAAACTGTTTGCCATGGGTGGCAGTGCCGGTGGTTTGCTGATGGGTGCTGTAGTGAACATGCGTCCTGAGCTCTACAAAGGTGTGATCGCGGCTGTTCCGTTTGTGGACGTCGTGACCACCATGCTCGACACCAGTATACCGCTTACAACCAGTGAGTTTGACGAATGGGGAAACCCGGCCGAGAAGCAGTATTACGACTACATGCTTTCTTACTCGCCATACGATAATGTAGAAGCTAAAGAGTACCCGAACATGCTCGTTACCACCGGCCTCCACGACTCGCAGGTGCAGTACTGGGAACCTGCCAAATGGGTAGCCAAACTCCGCGAGATGAAAACTGACGATAATATGCTCTTGCTGCATACCAATATGGAAGCCGGACACGGCGGTGCCTCCGGTCGTTTCCAGCGCTACAAAGAAACTGCACTGCAGTACGCTTTCCTGCTAAACCTGCTGGAGCAAGAGAATCAATAACCGCAGATGCGGACTGGCCAGCCATATAGGAACAGAGAAGGCGACCCTTTGGGTCGCCTTCTCTGTTCCTATCAAACATTATGCTTACATAAAAGCCCTATCTCTTAGAAGAAAAACACTCATCGTGATTCTATGCTGCTGTCTTCATGATTTGGGAGAACCTTTAAGCCCCAGATCCTTTGTACGTTTCCTGATCTTTTTCATGAAGCCTACACCCGGGTCTACCTTCTGGGTTCTGTAACCGGAATCTACTTCCTTCCAGAGTGGATGGCCCTCAAAATCCTTGTACTCATAGTGCCCGATCAGGTACTCAATGTCATACCTGCTTTTTAGATATCTTACTAACTCTTCATTGGCTTTCAGCTGGGCTTTGGTTAACCCCTCGCTCCCTCCTCCCACGTTCTCTACACCTATGGCACAGTGGTTCAAGCCAATGACGTGTCGAGCAAAAGCCGTATCGGGAAGCTGGCGGTAAACAGTACCATCCCGGTCTACCAGAAACTGAGCGGATACATTTAGGTTACTTGCTGCACCAATCTCGGTACGGGCACCAGGCAGCAGCGTCGGGTTCATGGCTGCGAAAGATCTTTCCAGAGTAGGTATGGCTGTCCAGTGCAACACGATCATTTTGGGCTCTATGTAGGGAGCGTCCTTTTGCATGTTGTACCTGGCTTCCATGTACTCTAAGGAGAGTTGCTTGCGCTCCTGATCAAACACGATGGGCTTTTCTACTATTTTGAAAGCTGGTCCGGCACAGGCGCTCAGAAACAATAGGCCTATGGCCCCCACTCTTACCACCATCCCTTTAAATGGCCTTGTGATCACATTCATCTATAGTTCTTTTGTTGTTGCGATAGATTTACTTGCTCTATTATGGGCACACTTTAAAGCTGCCTCTCACTTACATGCACATAATGCTCCTCAGCCCGCAGTGTCTCCTGGTGGGCTTCTTCCACTTTTCCCAACTTCTTCAGAATGAAGGCTCTGTTCATATGGCATTGCGCTGCCACATACGAGTCGGGGAAAGAGCGGGCAGATTGGGTGAACAACTCATAAGCATGCTGCAGTGAGGTAGCGTCTCCTTTTGCCATCAGCTCCTGCGCTCGCAGGTAATCCTGGTGCCAGAGGCGGGCCGTTTCGCTCATGCGTTCAGCCTCTTGAAGAGCCTTGAAAGGAGGAAGCTTCACCTGTGAGTTTTTATCAAGTATAGGAGGAACCTGTTTGCTGAAAAATTTCTCCAACGCTGCTACATAAGCACGTGCCTCCTTGCGGTTGTACGCCCGCTTCTTCAGCCGCTTCTCTTCCGAAGTATTGGTAAAGAAGGAGGCCTCTGCTATTACACCCGGAATACCATAAGTGTCGCGCAGGACCTTAGTGCCCGCCGTCGCAAAAATAGTATGATCTGATACCAGGCTTGCTGGTGTATTCCCATTATACAAATGCTCAGCAAGAGCCTGCGCTATATCTTTGCCTAAAGCAACACTGGCAGCATTCTCAGAAGCATTTCCGTGAAAGTAAATGATTGGGAAATTAGCCTTGGCGTCAGCAGTGGCATTGTGGTGGACCGACAGGAAAACATCAGCCTGGCTCTCTATAGCTAACTTAGCGCGTTCCGCTAGCGGTATATTGTCATCGGCCGTGCGTGTCATCAACACCCTGGCCCCTTTCTCCTCCAGCATTTTTTGCAGCAGTAGCGCCACCCGTAAGTTAATCCACTCTTCTCGCTCACCAGTAGGCCCTGCGCGGTAACTATCTGTTTCTGCCGTACCCCCATGCCCGGCATCCAGGCAAATGATTTTACCTATCAAGGGACTGGCCCGCTCCTGGGCAAGTATAGAAGCGGGGTGCACAGACATGCATAACATGAGTAGTAGGAAGATTAGGTATCCGGACATAGCTAGCGTATACTTTAGAAGGCTGTGGTTTACTTAATAAGTTTCGGATCTACATAGGTGCCATAGCGGGTGGCATTGCCTGTTCGCCAGAAATACTGATACAGCACTTCTGATAGCTCCTCCACCGTGTGCTCAGCCTGCCCCTCTACTTTATAACTTTCCATCACGGCCACGGCATAAGGTCGCTCGGGCAGCAAGATAATAGCCCACTCCGTCGAAACGCCATTCAAAACACCTGGTTTGAAGGCTATCGGCACATGGCCTGGCAACCTTGTTGCTAACCGGCTTGTCTGGCGATCCGTTTTCTTCAGGATAGAAATGATTTCATCTGAAGTAGTCTTGTTGATAAACTCTCCTTTATAAAGTAGCTGCAGGATTTTAGCCGCATCAGCCGGAGTAGAAAGGTTCTCCTCTCCCCTACCAGAAGCTGCTGAATTGATCATTTTGCGCTGAACCAGCGTTTGCTTTGCACCTAATGACCGTAGCATAGAATTAATTTCTTGCATGCTCACCAGATCAATAAGCGAATTGGTAGCAGTATTGTCGCTCAGCGTAATCATTAGCACACCCAGGTTCCGGATGCTCACCGAAGGCAGGTCCACCAGGTCCTTCAGAATGCCGGTTCCGCCTACTACATCCGTGGCAGCCACTTCACGCTTATCAGAAAGAGTGAACTTTCCCTCATGTGCCTGTTTGTATACGCTCATCAGGATGGGAACCTTGATGGCACTGGCCTGCGGAAACACCACATCAGCGTTGAAAGAGAAGGTATCCCCTGTGGTAAGATCAACAGCCACCAGCCCAGTAATCGCCGGTGATCGGCTGATTAACTCACCCAGCTGTCTCTCTGTTTGCTGCCGCAGCACTTTATGGGCAGAAGTCTGTGCAGTAGCATGTAAATTCATACAAAACAAAATCAACCCGAGGAAAATAGCTGAAATACTCTTCATACTTAAATATAATAAAAAAAGAAAGTCCTCCTTTTCAGGAGGACCTCTAAATCTAACTACAGCTTCAATTTATTCAGGAATGTTCCACCAAAGCGGAGTCAGCAAGCGGTACTGCTCTGAATTATCTCCGATCTGAGCACCATTTCGGTTCTGCTCGTTGGTTTCGTAAACCATGGCCTGTATCCATTGATTCGGATCATTGGCATTGAACACAACCGTGTTGATGTTTGCCGGACGCTGCAGGTAAGGTCCGTAAATCTCTTGGCTGTAGTCCATACGGCGCATATCTACCCATGTCTCAGGGTTCAGGCATTGTGTAATGTACTTCTGACGCATGATATGGCTCAGGCCTTGTGTCAGGTTATTAAAGTGCTGTTCTACACCATTAGCAAGCTGCGCACTCCAATAAGCATTGATTTCATCAGCCGACACGCCCAGTTTGCGCATGTTGGCTTTCACGCCTTCTTCGTAAGCGGCCAATGCTCCAGATGCATCATTAGAGCGTAAACGAGCTTCAGCCTCTATCAGCTTTACTTCAGAATATGTAATGAAAGGGAATGGAGAAGTTGCTCTTGTATAGAACCCGCTGTTTTTAAACTGTCCATAATCATCAACGTCTGTAAACTGACCGGTACCTCCCTGGCCTCCTGCTAAACCTAAGCCTGACTTCAGGCCGCGGTATTGCCCATCAGACGGAGCCGGTTCCATGATACGGCTTATGCGTGGATCCTGGTAATCGGTTTCTGTAACGGGCAGGTTTTGTAACAGGTCCACAAAGAACTGAGTCCAGGTGAAGTAGCGGTTGTTCACCGGATCGGCAGCAGTAAAGCCACCCCAGCTGTACCACGGGTTTTCGTCAGTCTGTTGCCCGCCTTCCAAGTAGGCAAACTCTGCGTCCATACCATCTGCATTAAAGCCATTCTGGGTAGCCTCGATAATCTTCTGGGCATCGTACAGGCTGCTCTTTTTAGACAGATGGTTCAGGTACCGGGCCTTCAATGACCATGCAAAGCGACGCCACTTGTCCACATCCCCTTGATACATGATATCTCCCCCACTGAAGTTCAACGGAGTCTTGTTGTTTGGATTGTCAAAAGCAACAATGGCCTCATCCAGCAGTTGCTGAATGCGCTGGTATACTTCTTCCTGAGAGTTGAAGGTGGGCGTAAGGTTGATCTGAGAATTCCCGTCATAGTAGTCATCTACCACAATTGCTCCGTACTGATCCGTCAGCATACCCAGATTGAGCGCCAGAAGGGTTTTGCCGGCTCCCACAAAATGAGGGTTACCTTCTTTCTCGCCCAGCACAATAAGGTCTACACAGTTAGGCATGGTGAATACGTAGGCGTTTTGCCAGAAGAAATAACTGGCTGTAAACCTCCACGTTTCAGCATTCCTGTTCGAACCTGTTGTAAGGGCTGTAGAGGCGTACTGCGTAACAGCGGCAACTTCTCGGGAGGCCCGCCACATAGACGACCCATTGGAAGTGGTAATGGCACCTACCAATCGGCTATGAGCCGGCACAGAGGTTGGCAGGTTGGGGTCATCATTTATATCCAGATAACTTTCACAAGAAGTATTGAACAGTAAGGTTGTAGCAACTAAAAGCAGCTTTATATTTAAAAATCTCCTTTTCATGAGAAAACAAATTTACAGGGTTAATTTCAATCCAATGTCAAAACCACGGGTCGCAGGAACACCCAGGTTGTCAAAGCCAAACGAACCGGAGCCTCCCACACCGGCACCGCTTCCTGATACTTCAGGATCAACGCCAGAGTAATCTGTGATAAGGACCAGGTTACGGCCGGTAGCAAAAACCTGCAGGTTGCTGATTGGTGTTTTTTCTAGTATTTGCGACGGCAAATTGTAAGTTAAGGTGATGTAGCGCATTCTTAGCCAGCTGCCATCTTCCACAAAATCGTATCCCTGAAAAGGGTAGATTGTTTGGTAGTAGTTCTGATCCAGCACCACACTCTTAGTGTTAGGCTCACCAGTTGACTCTATCACTCCTTCAAATACCCTGGTTTGGCCTCTATCAAGCGTCTTGGTGCTCAGGCCGGAGCGCACCAGCGTGTTTTCCGTAGCGTTGTAAATATCACCACCCACACGAATATCCCACAGGAAGGAGAGTGACAGGTTTTTGTAGCTAAATGTATTTGTGATACCGCCTGTCCAGTCAGGGTTACGGTCACCGATGTACTGCAGCGTAGACTGTACCTGCGGATACCCCTCGTCGTTGAGCAGTAACTGCCCCTGCTCATTTCGCTTCCAAACGTTACCGTTGATGCCAAACAAAGAACCTCCTAAGAAGGCAGCGCCCTGCGCCACAGAGCCAGCTACCCATGCATCTGATAACTCAACACGGTCAAGGGTACCAGGCAGTTCTTTTACAGTGGCTGTGTTTTTAGCAATGTTAAAGTCTAGCTGCCAGGTGAAGTTCTCATTTGTAACCGGCTGCGTGTTCAGCATTAATTCTACTCCTTCATTGTCGATGCGGCCACCATTCATGTAGGCCAAGAAAGCTCCGGAAGATGGAGGTGTTCGGGTTCCAAGTATCTGTTCGTCGGTACTGGTTTTATAGTATGTGAAGTCCAGACCTAACCTGTTGCGGAAGAAGCGAACATCAGCACCTAACTCGATAGAATTTGTGAACTCCGGCTTCAGTGCAGGGTTACCGTAGTAATCATTCGCATTGGAGATAAAACCACGCGGAGCGATGGTAAAGCTGTTGGTAGCAGTAGCAAGCGTTGTTGCCAACACATGCGGAGGAGCGTCCTTGCCTACTCTAGCCCATGACGCTCTTATCTTAGCAAACGAGAGCACACTGCTTCCTGAGATGGCACCCATATCTTCCAGCAGATCTGTTATAACCAGTGATGTGCTTACCGATGGGTAAAAGAAAGAACGAGAGCTGACTGGCAAGGTAGAGGACCAATCGTTTCGCCCGCGGAAGCTCAGGAAGGCAATTCCTTTCCAGTCCAGGTTTAAGTCCCCGAATACACCCACTATCCTGCGTTGTGAGATAGCCTGTGAGATGGTTCTGTCGGTTTGTACCACGTTGTTTATACTTGCAAAACCTGGATCGATGAAGTTACGGCCGTACCAAGTAGCAGTCTGGCGACGGGAATCCTCAGCATTGTGCCCCAAGGTGAGACTTGTATTAAAATCGCCAAATGATTTCTTACCTGTTACCAGCAAGGTAGAGGTTGTGATGCGGTTATTAGTGGTAGACTCCGATATGGCACCTCTTTCCTCACCAACCGTTGTCGTACCAGGCATACGGACACTCTTGAAATTATCCGTATAGTAATCTGTACCTAAACGGTAAGTCACATTCAGGAACTCAAATGGATCATAAATAACCGTACCAACAGCCATAATCCGGTCCACGTCGCTGGTAATTGGCTTGTTTCGGACACTCCAGTGCGGGTTGTCATTAACGCCAATGGTGCGCTGCGTTCCATCCGGGTTCAGGTAAAGACCCATATCATCGTTCAGAGGCCAGTACACAGCACCCATCACACCACTGGCACTACCCTGCGACACATACGTTCTTCCGGTTTTAATGTAGTTGGCCGTACCGCCGATTTTTAGTTTCTCTCCGACTTTGGTATCAGCTGACAGGCGGAAAGAGTTACGTTCCAACGCTGTGTTTTCAACAATACCCCCCTGGTCGAAGTGAGAGGCAGAGGCATAGAATGTGGAGCGGTCATTTCCTCCGCTTACAGATAAGTCATGTTTCTGTGTGAAAGCTGACTTGAACATGCTCTCCAGGTTATTGTACCTGGTTTCATTCGCACTGAAGGCTGGCCCCCAGGATCCCATAGCTGCCGGATCAAAGTCGCCCTGCTCTCCTTGCTTATACACAGACTGGAAGTCCGGAAGCTTGTTCACTTTATCAAAAGAGAAGGTGTTGGAATAGTTGATTTTTGCTTTGCCAGCCGTTCCTTTTTTGGTCGTGATAACCACTACACCTTCCGCTGCCCTTAGGCCATAAAGCGCAGCCGCAGAAGGTCCTTTTAGTACTGTAATACTAGCGATGTCCTCTGGGTTGATATCAATAGCCCGGTTAGAAGCAGGTGCTGTTCCTGCCGAAAGCCCCCCCTGCCCCACTGGCGTGGTATTGTCTATCGGAATACCGTCCACCACGTATAGCGGCTGGTTGTTGCCACTCAGCGAGGTACCACCCCGAATCATCATGATAGCTGATGCTCCCGGAGCTCCTCCTGAGTTTGTTATCTGTACGCCGGCTACCTTGCCTTGCATAGCATTTACAATGTTAGCTTGCTGGGTTTCTGTGATGTCTCTGGTTTGTAGTTCCTGCACAGAGTACCCGAGAGCTCTTTTCTCCTGCTCCACACCAAAGGCTGTTACCACCACCTCTCCTAAGTTCTGCGAACTTTCCTGCAAGGCTACATTGATGGTGGAAGCGTTGCCCACCTTCACCTCTTTTGTCAGAAAGCCAATGTATCGAAACACAAGACTGCTGCCTGCAGGAGCCTGGAGCGTAAACTGCCCGTCTGCATCGGTATGGGTGCCGGTTGTTGTTCCTTTAACCGCCACACTGACACCAGGTAAGGGGTTGTTATCTGCTGCCGAGGTTACCTGGCCGGAGATTGAAACGCTTTGTGCCCACCCTTGCCATGGCATGAAGCTGACATAGGCAAGGAAGAAAAGTAGTAATAGTTTCCTCATAAGTTCTACGTTATAACTTTAACTTTCTAATACTCAGAAATCTATATTACTTAATATTTCAGAACAATGCAGTATATCAGAGGTATTATTTTGAGCTAAAGTGCTCAAAACCTTCACTATTTATATCTGGAATCATGCAGCACGCACCTTAACTCCATAAGTAAACCCGACGCAGGATCTTTGCGTTTACAGCGGCTTTAAAAAACAAAAAGCGGGAGTGCTAGCAGGGCAACTCCCCTGCTGGCATTCCCGCTTCAATGGTGAGTATACTGTTTGTCAAACCCTGCCAGGTAGGCTAGTGTTCATACAGCTCCTACAGGCAATCAATATTTTCTTACTGTACCTTCAGCACAATTTTACCAAACTGTTTACCAGCCTCCATGTAGCGCATAGCCTCTTCGGCTTTCTCCAGCGGATATACTATATCCACCACAGGGTGTATCTCCTTCTCCTCTACAAGTCGTACCATCTGGGCAAAGTCTTGGGCTGTGCCCATGGTGCTACCGTAAATAGATAGCTGCTTCCAGAAAATTTCTGCCGGGTTTAGCTGCCCGATCATTCCCGTAGTGCCACCATACATGCTAATACGACCACCTGGCTTTGCCAGCTTCACTAACTGCACAAAACCCTCGCCGGCCGCGCTGTCAATAATCACATCAAAGCCTCCTGTCTGGGCTTTCAGATCCTTACCCCAGTTCTCCTGCTTATAGTTTATACCTCCGGCAGCACCCAGATCCTGGGCCAGGCCTATTTTTTCATCTGCACCGGAGGTAACCCATACTTCAGCTCCGGCAGCCAAGGCAAACTGTAGGGCAAACAGTGCCACACCACCACCAGCGCCTGTTACCAGCACCCGCTCCCCAGCCTGTAACTGGCACTTTGTAAACAGGGCACGGTAAGCAGTTACTCCAGCCAACGGTAAGGCCGAGGCTTCTTCAAAACTCAGGTGCAGCGGCTTCTGATATAGATTATCGGCAGGTACTTTCACATATTCGGCAAAGGCTCCATCGGCAGGCATACCCAGTATCTTAAACTTCTCAGCATGTGCCCGCGGGTTGTCTCCCCAGTCAGTAGAGGGGTCTACCATCACCTCCTGGTTTAGCCAGATCTTATCAACACCCTCTCCTAGCTCAGTTACTACTCCGGCACAATCAGAGCCAAGTATAGCCGGATACTTCTTTATAAAGTATTTTCCTTTCTGAATCCACACATCCCGACGGTTTAGGGCAGCCGCTTTTACCTGTACTACTACCTCTCCGGGGCCAGCAGCTGGTTTCTCTTTCTCTATGATGGTGAAGGGAGTGTTGATATCGTCTAAGTATAATGCTTTCATAAAATCCGTTTTAGAAATAATACGCACTTATATAGACAAAGATAAGGTTTACAGGCTGAGTTGAAAGGCTACCCTTGGTTGGCATTTGTGCTGACAGCACTTAACTTGCGGGCAACGCCAACATATACCACATGAGCACAAGCAAGCACATACGCCAAGCCACAACTGCCGACATTCCACTAATCATGCAACTGGCAGAAGCCACCTGGGAGCCAACTTACCGCAGCATCCTTACAAAGGAGCAGCTAGATTTCATGTTTGGAGTAATCTACACGGAAGAAGCTTTGCATAAACAGATGCAGCAGGGACAGACATTCTTACTCTTCCATGAGGAGGAAGGCCAGCCAGTAGGATTCGCTTCTTACTCGCTAAAAGACGAAGCAGAGAAAGTATACAAGCTGAATAAAATCTACCTGCTGCCCCAGACCCAAGGCAAAGGCTACGGCAAAGTACTTATACAAGCTGTGGAACAGGAAGTGAGGGAACTTGGCGGAGCTGTACTCGACCTGAACGTAAACCGGTATAACGCAGCTAAAAGCTTTTATGAACGCTGTGGCTATCATGTACACCAGCAGGAGGATATACCAATAGGCCCTTATTGGATGAACGATTTTGTAATGCGCAAAAGCCTGAAATAAAAAAGGGCAGCCATTGGCTGCCCTTTATAACTCACTTTAAACTATGCTCAGAACCTAGCGGTGTGCTATTGGGTCTGCGCTACCGTCTGGATCACCGTTTACATAACCGTCCGTTACTGGTTTACCTCCAGTAAGCAACAGTACACCTGCAACGTGCGGAGAGGCCATAGAAGTACCACTAATAGTATTATATCCACCATCTTTCCAGGTCGATTTGATACTTACACCCGGCGCACAATAATCTACAGGAGGGTTACCAAAATTAGAGAAGCTGGCAAATGTATCTGTAGAGTTCATGGCAGATACAGTAAAGATGTTTGTGTGATTTGCACGAGCCGGAGATGAATTATTGGCATCAGCACCATCATTACCGGCTGCTAGAGCAAAGAAAACACCCTTAGAGGCTGCACTTATCACTGCATCATCCAAAGCCTGTGACACAGGTCCTCCTAAGCTCATATTAGCCACATCACCAGCTTTTGCATTAGCAGCAACATAGTCTACTCCAGCGATAACACCTGAGTACGAACCACTTCCTCTGGAGTCAAGAACTTTTACAGCTACTACAGTGGCATCATATGCTACACCGATCACACCTGTTGTATTGTTTTTAGCAGCAATGGTACCAGCTACGTGAGAGCCATGTCCGTTACCATCATCAGCAGAGTTCGCATCTCTACCGGTTGTAAACACTGTTATACTACGGGCAGCATCTACATTCAAATCTGGGTGGTCAAGGTCGATACCCGTGTCAATTACCCAGGCAGTTTTACCAGCGCCGCTTGCATAGCCTACCCGATCAATTCCGTAAGGAACTTCCTGGGCACCACCGCCACTGCCGCCTGTGCCAGGCTTGGCTAGCATTACTACTCTGTCTGGCTCCACGTATGCTACACGCGGATCTTTGCGAAGCTGCTCAGCCTCTTCTGCAGAAAGCTTTACGGCAATACCCTTCACGGCCTGGCCAAAAGTCTGCTCTACTTTAAAGTCACTGATACCGTTATCAGCCAAGATACTCTTGCTGACTTCGCGTACTGTTTCAATGCGTTGCTGATAGGAAGCGCCATTGCCAAGACGAAGGTTAGCGCCATCTTTATATACAACAATATACTGCCCTGCTATAATTGCACCATTTTGACTTTCTGCCTGAAATTCAGCCATTGGTTCAGCCACATCGCCAGACTCATTATCGCAGGCGGTGAAGGTGCATGAGAACGTTACTGCTGCAGCTCCTAACATAAGTGAGCGCATCACATTTTTGAAATGTAATCTGTTTTTCATGGGGGAAATTTTAAGGTGAATAAAAAGTTATTTATAGGAACAATAATTCCAAACTATTGATATTGGACAACATACACAAATAATTTTATCTAAATATTTATCCACACTATATAGAAATCCCTCCTGTGTTACGCATTAGGTGATTTTACCAGAACAACAGTTGCACGTGTTTTTGATGACTTTGATGTGAGAGCCAATTAGATGGTTAGCTTCCATTTTGAAGAGGACAAACACATTAATACGTGTTTGTATTTAAGCCGGACAACATCAAATCCAACTCATTAGAAAATTACAAATTTTCTAATGCCTTATTTTACCTAATGCACGTTAACAATAGTAGCTATATAGCTAAAAAGAATTATCTTTAACTACAAAGAGAAAAGTAAAAGCACTATGAAGAAACTGTTCTTATCTCCTCTTAGCCGGCCAATGCTATTTGCAGCGTGCCTGCTGCCCCTGTTCAGCTGCAACAAAGGATCTTCTAACGAGACGGATGGTGAGCAAACTGAGGCTGTAGCTGAAGATGAGCAAACACTGGAGCCTTTGACTACTGAGACCGCTGTTGCCAAGTTGGAGGCATATGGCCAAAACAACCAGGATAGCCTTGCAGTGATCAGTACCCGCCATGGCGACATAAAAGTGCGCCTTTATAAGGATACACCATTGCACCGGGCCAATTTTGTGCGCCTTACCAAGGCTGGCTTCTATAACGAGGGTGAGTTTTACCGTGTCGTGGAGGGCTTTGCCATACAGGGCGGCGATTCCGACGAGCGGCAGATGAGTCAGGGCGCTTATAAAATTCCTCAGGAGTTCAACCCTAAGTACATTCACAAGCGTGGTGCACTGGCCATGGCACGCTATGGCGATGACCGAAACCCGGATAAGGAGTCGTCTTCCCATAACTTCTATATTGTTACCGGTAAACCAGTAAGCAAGGACGAGCTACTGGCGTTTGAGCAAAAGCATGGTATCGACTACACGCCTGAGCAAGAGAAAACCTACTTATCAGTAGGCGGTGAGCCTGGCCTGGATACAGAGTATACTGTTTTTGGGGAAGTGGTAGAAGGCATGGATGTAGTAGAGAAGATTGAGAAGGAGCCTGTAGATGCTTCTGACTGGCCACGCCAGGTTGTACCGCACACCATTAAGATCGTAAACGAATAGGAGATCAATTCTTCTGCTAGGCAAAAAAGCAAGAGGCGCTGCAAAACTGCAGCGCCTCTTGCTTTTTTGCTTTATCTTATACTTACCAGATTTTGATTCGCTCCTCTTCGCCACGAACCATAGGCTCACCTTGGTTGCACCCAAACGCCTCGTAAAACTGTGGCATGTTGGCCACCGGCCCGTTGGTACGGAAACGTCCTGGAGCGTGTGGGTCCGTCAGGATCTGTTGGTTTTGTGCCTCATCGCGCATGTTCACGCGCCAGATCTGAGCCCAGGCCAGGAAGAAGCGCTGCTCTGGCGTAAGCCCATCGATGTTACCAGGGTGTGTCTCTACCAGTGCCTTTTGGAGCGCTGTGTAGGCAATGTTTAAGCCACCGATATCGGCGATGTTCTCCCCTAGCGTCAGCTTTCCATTTACATGCAGGTTATCCAGTACAGTGTACTGGCTATACTGATCTACCACGGCGTTGGCTCTGGCATTAAACTTCTCCAGGTCCTCTTCGGTCCACCAGTCTTTCAGGTTGCCCTCAAAATCATACTTGGCTCCCTGGTCATCAAAGCCGTGGGTTAGTTCATGCCCGATCACTGCACCCATACCACCATAGTTCACGGCATCATCGGCGTTCGGATCGAAGAACGGAGGCTGCAGGATACCGGCCGGGAAAACGATCTCGTTCATACTTGGGTTATAGTATGCATTAACCGTAGGAGGCGACATAAACCATTCCTCACGGTCTACCGGCTGGCCGATCTTCCCGATGTTATCACGGAAGGCAAACTGGCTGGCACGCATCACATTGGCCGCATAAGAGTCACGTTTTATCTCAAGGCCTCTGTAGTCTTCCCACTTGTCTGGGTAACCGATTTTAACGGCAAAGGACTCCAGCTTCTGCAGCGCACGCTGCTTGGTCTCTTCTCCCATCCAATCCAAGTCGCGGACGTGCTCCTTAAACGCCTCCTGCAGGTTATGTACCATCTCCAGGGCCTTTTGCTTAGCCTCCGGCGAGAACGTCTTCTGTACGTACAGCTGCCCTAGTGCCTCACCCAGCGCACTGTCTGTAGCACGCAGCACTCGCTTCCAGCGCGGCTGCATCTCCTGCGCGCCGCTCAGCACTTTGCCATAGAAGTTGAAGTTCTCCTGCACAAAATCCTGGCTCAGGTATGGAGCTGTAGTGCGAGTCAAGTGCCAGGTAGTATAGGTTTTCCAGTCTTCCAGGGGCATACTTTTCAGCATCGTGTTTAGCTCTTTGAAGAATGCTGGCTGGCCCACGATGATCTCTTTGGCAGCTGTAGCACCCATACCGCCGAGCAACTGGCTAACCTTCAGGTTAGGATTTTGGCTGGTGAACTCCTGGACAGTCATCTTATTGTAGTTGGCATATGGGTCGCGCAGCTCCACGCGTGCCTTAGAGGCCTTCGCCAACCTTGTCTCGATATGCATCACGGTCTGCGCTTTCTTCTGAGCCGCAGCGGCATCATCACCCAGCAACTGGAAGATGTTCTGAAGGTGCTTTACATACTCTGTACGGATGGTCTTTGACCGCTCATCATCCTTTAAATAATAGTCTCGGTCTGGTAGACCGAGGCCGCCTTGCCCAGCCTGCAGCGCATACTGTGTACTTACCTTGTCATCCTGGGATACATACATACTGAAGTAGCCGCTAATGCCTTTGGTCTTCAGGTCAGCCACCGCTTTGATCAGGTCATCAGCAGTTTTCACAGACAGAATCCTGTCCAGCTCCGGCTTTATCGGGTTAACTCCGGCCTTGTTAACAGCTACTGAGTCCATGCCTGACGCATAAAAATCGCCTACCAGTTGTGTAGCAGAACCTTTGGCAGCCGTTGTGTTAGATGATGCTTCTGTTAGCAGCTCACGCAGCACAGCATTGTTTTTTTCTGCCAGCTCGTTAAAAGATCCCCAACGGCTTTCTGAAGCTGGGATAGGGTTGTTTTTTATCCAACCTCCGTTGGCATATTGATAAAAGTCTACGCAAGGGCTTACGGTGGTATCCATGTTGGCCAGGTCCAGGCCGCGCCCCTCTACAGTTTCTGTCGTGTCAGCTGTACCTCCATCCGTGGTAGAGGAGCTACAACCTCCTAACAGCACACCTACAAGCGCAGCAGAAAACGGCAACAAGTATGTTTTTCTCATAATCTGACAGTTTGGTTAGATAAGCATTTAAGGTACAAACTTTTTGTACTAGTTTCAAAAGTGATACAGCTTATAGATGATCTGTATTCTCATATATCCGAAAAAAGGTTTATCTTAACAGGCACTAAGCAAGTATCCTTGCTGGCAAGCAGAAAATGTTGACCGAGAAACCCAATTATAAAGTTTTAAATAACAGCGACTACTGTGAGTTTGGCTACGATGCTGACCTGCAGGCCTTAGTGCTGACCTATAAGCGCAGTGGTTCCTCGAAGGAGTTCCGGAACAACCATTATGAGCTACTAAAGGTGATGGAGAAGGTACGTGTAAGCCGTATGCTGGTAAACACCCTAGACCTTGGTGCTGTAGCTCCTGAAGACCAGCGTTGGCTAGGTGAAAACATTATTCCTAAAATGGTAAAGTTTGCTCTTGATGGCTACCTATATATTGCTGTGCTAGCACCCGAGAAGAAAATCTTCACTCAGCTAGCTGTAGAAATGATAGAGCAACTCTCTGAAAAAACAGGTATGTACACCAACAAACATTTCCATAGCCTGAGCGCGGCCAAAACCTGGCTTCGGGAGCAGCAGCTACAGTCGTAGCAGCCTTTTACATACCTTAACCAGCCGCTCCTGCGATAAGCCAAGCCTGTACAAAGTATAAATCAAGAAATAACTGCACTGCAGCCTATATACCCCGAGCTGCCTATACTTGCGTGCTGAGGTTATTACCTTTGCTGGCAACACAACAAACGGGGCACACCTGCGCACACGCTCCACAATTTCCTGGTCCTCGAGCAAAAGCAACTGCTCATTAAAACCACCTGCTTTTTCGAACACATCGCGCCGCACAAACAGGCTTTGGTCGCCAAAGCGAACGGCATCTACATCAAACCTGGTGAACCAGGCATTCAGGCGCAGGAACCAGTGCTGAAAGTCGAACTTCAGGCGGTAGCAGCCACTACCGTATCCCTGCATTACCGCCCGTGTCAGTTGCTCCTCAAAATCTGGTGGAGGAAACGTGTCGGCATGCAGGAAGTATAAAATGTCTCCCGCGGCTATACGTGCACCAGCGTTCATCTGCGTGGCGCGTCCTTTCCGCTCACACCCTAGCACTCTTGCTCCTGCCGCTGTGGCTATACGTTGTGTGATGTCTGTACTTCCACCATCGGCCACAATTACTTCTGTTACTGCACTAGTGTGGCTCCGTAAATAGCCTACCAACTCGCCTATTACAGCCTCTTCGTTGTAAGTTGGTATGATGATGCTAAGCTTCAAGGGCAGGAAAGTATAGGTATTGAGGGAAGTACGGTAAATACGTATGAGAGGTACAGCTCAACTCAACTGCTGTAGGCAGCTATGTACATAATCAAAGCAAAACGCCCCGACTGCAGGGCAGCCGAGGCGTTTTATAAGTAGAGATCTGATGCTTATTGCACCGGACGGTTCTTCACGTATTTATCCAACCACTGGTCCATCTCCCACAGCATGTGCAGGATAGACTCTTTGGCGCGGTAGCCGTGGCTCTCGGCTGGCAGGAACACCAGTCGGGTGGTGGCACCGTGGCCTTTCAGGGCATTATAAAAACGCTCACTCTGGATCGGGAAGGTACCAGAGTTATTGTCAGCCTCGCCGTGGATAAGCAGGATTGGCTCATTTACCTTGTTGGCAAAAGAGAAAGGCGACATCTGGAAGTATACTTCCGGGGCATCCCAATACGTACGCTCCTCAGCCTGGAAACCAAATGGCGTCAGGGTACGGTTATAAGCTCCACTACGCGCAATACCAGCAGCAAAAAGGTCGGAGTGCGCCAACAGGTTACCTGTCATGAAAGCACCGTAAGAGTGACCGCCCACGGCCACACGCTTCGGATCGGCCACGCCCATTTTCACCACCTCGTCGATAGCTGCCTTGGCGCTGGACACCAGCTGCTGCACATAGGTATCGTTTGGCTGCGCGTCGCCTTCGCCTACAATCGGAATATCGGTTCTGTCGAGCACAGCGTATCCTTGCGTTACCCAGAACAGTGGAGAGCCCCAGCTGATGCGGGTAAACTCGTAAGGCGAGCTTTTTACCTGGCCAGCAGCAGAAGCATTCTTGAACTCACGTGGGTAAGCCCACAGCAGCATCGGCAGTGGCGCATCTCCTTTTTTATAGTCTTTCGGCAAGTATAAAATGGCAGTCAGGTTCACTCCGTCCTCACGCTTATACTTCAGCATTTGCTTCTGCACACCTTCCAGCTGTGGGTTAGGGTGCGGGAACGTTGTTACCTGCGTCAGCTTCTTGTCGTCAATGTCGCGCACGAAGTAGTTAGGTGGATCATTCTCAGACTCTCTCCTGGTAATAATCTTTTTGTCGTTCAGGTCGATGATATCTACCGGACGCTCATAATATGGCGCCTCTGATCTCCAGAGAATGTTACCCTTCTTTGATTTCAGGCTAAACTCACTCACGAACGGACGGTTACCTTCCGGCGAGCCGCCTTCTGAAATCATGTAAATGTTCTGCTTCTTCTTATCAGTAAGCAATACACTGCGCCCGTACTTGTTCTTGGTGAATACCGGAGAGCCTGGGTCGTTGTAGTTGTCCTCGTAAGAACGCTCGATCAGCACCGTTGCCTTGGCAGGTTTAGATGGGTCAACCAAGATGCTGCGCTCAGTACGCGTTTTCCACCAACGCTCGTTTACGATCGCCATACCTTCGCCCCACATCACGCCACGGTAGCGGTACTTGGTAGCTGCCAGTTTAGCTGGCTTGCCATTGAATGGAGCATCCAGCATATACACATGGTCGCGCACGGCAGCCTCTTTGTTGGCATCTCCGCCATCCTGCGCCTCAGCCCAATACAATGTAGCAGGCTTGTCCGGGCGCCAGCTGTAGCTGCGTGGTCCTTTCGCTACGGCATCAAACGCGATGGGAATATCCTCGGCTAAGGGCAGCTTTGCCAGCTCTTTTACCACTTGGCCGTTGCGGTTCCATACTTCAACTTTGTACGGGAAGTAGTAATGCGGCACCAGGTAAGAGTATGGCTTCTGCATGGTCTCTACCAACAGGTATTGCCCGTCTGGCGATGTCTCCACACTTTTGATGATACCCGCCTGTCCTATCGGCTCCTGCTTTCCGTCCACGCTCACCAGCTTAAGCTGCGTCTGCATATAATAGTCGAACAGCTGCTCATCGTTGCGGTTCTTCAGCAGGTCCTGATACGTGCGCGATGGCTTTGCCTTACCAATGTTCTGCTGCACGGTTGGTCCGGCAGGCACAGTAGAAGCCTTCGGCATTTCGCCACGATTCTCGTCCACAAACTTTACCACCAGCCCTTTGCTGTCAGAAAGCCACTCAAACGGACGACCGCTGTAGGCATCGTTCACCACCGCCTCCGTCAGCTTTTTAGCTTCTCTTGTACCCAGGTCGGCTATCCACAGTTCAATGCCGTTTGCCTTGGTGTTGGTGAAAGCGATATACTTCTCGTCCGGCGACCAGGTAACGTTTGAAAGCTGTGCGTTCTGTGGCAGACCCTTGATCTGAAATTCGTCCGCATTGCTCACCTTCTTCAGCTTTAAGCCATTATAGTAGTAACCACGGCTTGGCCCATTGGTGGCAGGGTTAATGCGCATGCCAGCCAAACGGCTCTCCGGTGCCGACACTTCTTCTATACTTGGGTAGCCCGGGCTTTCGAGCAGCAGCATCCATTCGCCTTTGGCGCTTATACTTACAGATGGTGTGTTAGGCGCTTCAATAATAGATGCAATAGCCTCTGGCGGCCGCTGGTAGCCAATGTTTGTGTCCTGCCCGCCTTGCGCCAGTGCCACAGGCGCGGCTCCGGTTAGAAGCAACGCGCACAGTAGCCGAGAGGCCACACGCTTGGCAGCTTTGCTGTTTGTAAAGTTCATGTTATAGATGATTGGTTAAGGTTAGTTTATGAGTAGACTACAGAGAAAGAAGAGGGTTTAATGCATAATATTAACATTTCTAAATATATTATTCTTTCTATTTATTATCTTAGTGTTATACCATAAATTATTTAACAACCACATACTCCACCACCTACTGTTATTAAAATAAAGATGGAGCTCTACTATAATTCTAAAGTAAGGCTAAGCTACAATTGGGAAATAGCATCAATAAACAGAGGCCAGTAACAGCTGTAGTGCAACTACTAAACTCAATTGATACAAGGGAAATTTTACACTATACAAACTACCATTCTAACCTACTAAGCTATGCTAAACAAAATGCACTCTCTCCTTTGCGGAGCTATCCTCAGCCTCCTCTTTCAGACCAATACCTCTGCCCAGCAACTTTCCAAACTTGAAGTCGGCCAAAAGGAGACCTATGTAGTCGCAGGCAACGTGCTGCAAGTGGATACACTCATCCTGCATGACAAAGCCACCCTGAAGTTTCCCTCAGGGCAGCAAAGCAGCTTGAAGGTAGCTCATGCTGTAATCGGGCAGCAGTGCACGATTACGGCCGCTGGCCAGGATGGCTCACCCGGTCGCCTTAACAACAACGGAGGGGACGGGCAGGATGCAGGCCACCTGCACCTAGAAATGCACCTGGCTAAACTAGGCAGCCTCACCATTGACACCAGAGGCGGCAAAGGCGGGAACGGCTACGTCGGCAAAAACGGCATGAAAGCATCCGCCCCACTGAACGCCCCCAGGACGCGCACCTCAGGAGAAATAGGAACAGCACCAGGAGTGGGCGGCAACGGAGGCAACGTTACGCTTTACTACAGTACTAGCGGCTTCACTCCTATTTTCAACCATAAGGTTGCGCCACAACGCATTAACATATTTTATCAGGCAGGTGTAGTAGGGGCAAATGGTCGTGACGGAACATCTTACTATAAAGATGATAGGGGCAGACCCGGCTTGTCATACTCTCCTCGTAGTAAGGACCACATAGATGGTAAAGTCCAGATCGAGCGTGTAGATGCAAGCGTTAATTCAGGTCCATTCTAATAAGCACATCAGCGACTCAAAGAATGGCATTTGAAGATGCAAATTCCCTTTGGAGAAGCTTTCAAAGTCACTTTATACTTTCGTGAACAGCAATGATGGCCAACTATAGATCCGGAAGACACTCATCGTCCGGACTGAGTAGAGGTAAAAGATGTGGTAGATGGTAAATTACCTTCAAATCCGCTCTCAAATGACTGTAAATAGAAATCCTTGGCCTTACCTGATCGTTTGCATGATTGCTATTACAATTATCCTGCTCCCCGTGCTAACGGGGGTTATCAGAGCCATGATTGAGCGTTTGTATCAGCAATTAGTTTCTACGGATGCGACTATGTACGATACCTCAACGCATATCTATTTAACATGGGCTATACCCTTTTCTATTTTACCTGGTCCTTTTTCCTGTGCGTACTTGTTCCCTACAACTTTATTTACTATAAGGGATATATAGAAAAGAATATATTTAAAAAGCTTCTACTGTTTTATGGGCTGCAGGTACTGATGGGGATTCTACTTCCTTATGCGTCTCTTGTAGACCTTTACCCGGCAAGTGCATATCCTAAAGTGTTGTTTGTACACCTGCTGTTAACTATCACGCTTTGTCCTTTGTTTGACACTCCCATGCCTAAAGGCAGTAGGATTCTTGGGCTACCGAACCATTGTCCTTGTATATCTCCCAAGCTGAAACGGTCTGCCCGACCGCCTTGTTTCTTATATTACTAGCTGCGTTCACAGCCCGGTGCAGGGCATGTTTGCTGCAGCAAAGGTAACAGCCGGCAAGTGCAGGCGGTAGAACATAGGGTAAGACCGAGCCCAACAACAGTAAAGGGATGCTGCACCACATCGAGTGGTTCAAAAAGAAAACCAAATTCATCCCTTGGCTAAAGACCCAAGTGTTAGGGCTTTCTTTGGCATTTTCTCGTAATCTGATTCTAAACAAGATGTTAGCGAAAAGGGAAGCCAGTCCTCCTAATGCAGAAGGCCACTAAATACTCCACAGCACCAATAGTATACTTTCATATCAGCTAATTGTCTGAATCATACCTTTGATACCAATTAGCCAATACCTGCAGGTCAGTTGTTAATGAATTAGTATGATTGCACTTCTTTCTAAGACCAAGCACAACCTGCTGTCGATTTTATGTCACTGCTCCTTAGCATAAGAACATAAACTACTAAACAACAAGAAACCAATGTAATACTATGAAAATCAAGCTACTTCCATTTATACCACTGCTTCTGACTTCGGCTTACACCCATGCACAGAACCTTTCTAAACTTGAGGTTGGTAAAAAGGATATTCATGTTGTAACGAGTAATATCCTACAGATAGATACACTCATCATGCACGACAAGTCTACCCTGCTTTTTCCTAGTGGGCAGCATAATACACTTAAGGTGAAGTACGCTTCTATTGCCGACAACTGTACCATTTCATCAGCTGGCACAAACGGGAAGGCAGGGAAACTAGGCGTAGATGGAGAAAACGGCACAGACGCCGGAGGCCTCGACATTGATGTTCACCTGGTACAGCTAGGTAGCCTAACCGTAGACACACGTGGAGGTAGTGGAGGAAATGGTTACAGAGGTAAAAATGGTAGGAAACCCCGTACAGAAATACATACAAACAAGGTAGATGATGGCAAAGGTGGCGTTACTACCGTAACAACCGAACATATAGTAGACGGAACAGCAGGCGAGCAAGGAACTGCCCCCGGCGTTGGAGGAAACGGCGGCGATATAACATTTCGCTACAGCACAGGCGGGTTTATACCCAACTTTAACCGCAGTGATGCTAAGCGCAGCATATTCCTACTTTACCAGGCAGGAAAGACAGGGAAACCTGGGCGCGATGGCATTTCTTACGGGCGGGGCGAAGGGCGGTATGGTACAGTGCATCAAACACCGGACAAAGAGCGCAAAGACGGCAAACTGCTGATAGAGAAACGAGACTCAAGCGCACCTGCTGCAGCACAATAGCTTAGGCTTTTAAATGTACATCAGTTATGAATATCTACTGATATTACCCTCCCTTTGCTCCCGGCCGAAACTTATCATGCCTGTTTTAGCTTTAACAGGTAGCAACACCGTAACTTTGTACATGAGCAAGCGTTTTGACACACCCGATAAGGTTATTTATGTATGCACTGGCAGTAAGTGCAAGAAGAAAGGCGGCAAAGATTTAGGCAAGCTTTTCAGGAGTATGATCAAGGAAATGGGACTGAAAGGCCAGGTGGAAGTGGTAAAAACAGACTGCACCGACCGCTGCGACTTCGCCCCGGTTACCTGCATACAACCCGATAATCTTTGGACTCCCTACACTGATGAGCTGAAGGCCAAGGCCGCATTTCAGGAACATATATTACAGGCATCGCCCAAAGAAAACCATTGACACTCCCACGCCTAAAGGCAGTAGGATTCTTGGGCTACCTCGCTACTGCGACCGTATATCTCCCAAGCTGAAACGGTCTGCCCGACCGCCTTGTTTCTTATATTTCTAGCTGCGTTCACATCCCTGTCCAAAACATGTCCGTTAGAACAAGTCCAATACCTGTCCGATAGTTTCAGGTCGGTGTTGCGCCAGCCACAAACCCAGCAGTCCTGGGAGGTATGGTTTGGGGCTACCTTCACAAGCTCCCGACCATACCATTTGGACTTGTATTCCAGCATCTGCACGAACCCATGCCACCCAGCATCGCTGATGCTTTTAGCAAGCTTATGGTTCTTGAGCATATGCTGCACTTGCAGGTTCTCTACAACAATCGCTTGGCTCTCGCGAATGAGTTGCGTGGTCAGCTGGTGGTGGAAATCCTTACGTGTATTCCTGACTTTCAGGTGTATTCTGGCAAGCTTTGCGACAGCCTTTCGCCTGTTGCTGCCACCTTTCTTCTTCCTGCTGACCGAACGTTGCGCTTTCCTTAGCTGGTATTGATACTTGTACAGGTGCCTGGGGTTGTCCACCACCTGACCGTCTGAGGTGACCACAAAGGACTTGATACCCATGTCTAGCCCCAACACGTTTGTCACTGGTGGAAGCGGTGCTATCTCCACCTCACAGCACAGGGTCACATACCATCCATCTGCTTCCCTGATCACGCTGGCTGTCTTGATAACCCCCTGCACGTTCTGTGACTTGTGGTATTTGACCTTGCCGATTTTCGGTAGCTGGACTGTACAGGTATTCTCGTGCAGCTTCACCCCCTGCTTGTAGGTGAAGGAGCGATACTGGCCTCGCCTGGCGAACCTGGGGAAGCCTTTGCCTTGCTTGAAGAAGCCATCGTAGGACCTGAACAATCTATCTGTCACCTCCTGTAAAGTTTGTGAGTGCACGCACCCGATCCATTCCACGTCCCTGGCGATAGCAGAGAGCTCTTGCTGCATCTGGTTTTTGCCGATGGAAAGCTGGTGGTTCGAGTAGAGTTGCCTCTTGTAGTCCAGGCAGAGGTTATAGACATACCGGCACGAGCCAAGCCACTGTGCAAAAACCTGTGCCTGCGCCCTGGTGGGTTTGAGTCGGAAGCGGTATGTCTTGATCTGGTTCACTGGTTCTTTTGGCGCCTTGCCCGGTGCAAAGCATGTTTGCTGCAGCAAAGGTAACAGCCGGCAAGTGCAGGCGGTAGAACATAGGGTAAGATCGAACCCAACAAAAGTGAAGGAATGTCGCACCACATCGAGTGGTTCAAAAAGAAAACCAAATTCATCCCTTGGCTAAAGCCCCAAGTGTTAGGGCTTTCTTTGGCATTTTCTCGTAAAGCAACAAAGGCCCCGGAGCATTTCCGGGGCCTTTGTTATGAACGCTTTGTAGCTGAGAGGAATTAATCCTCATATGTATCCTCATACTTGATCTTAGGTACGCGCTTATCTATCTCATAACGGCCAGTGCCTTCTTCGCCAATGACCTCAAACAGCTCGAGTGCACGGCGGGCCACATACTCTTCTTCTATCTGCTCCTTCAGGAACCACTGCAGAAACGAAAAGGTCACGTAATCTTTTTCCTTCTGGCACTTATCGGCAATACGGTTAAACGACTGCGTTACTACAATCTCCTGCTGTAGTGCCTGCTCAAATACGCCTCTGAACGTCTCAAACTCTACCTGGATGTTTGTTACCTCCGGTGATACAGCTCTGCCGCCCATATCAGAGACAAACTTGAACAGGCGCAGCATGTGCTCACGCTCTTCATCTGATTGCTTCTTAAAGTAGCCGGCACTGCAGTCGTAACCATTGCGGTCGCACCAGCTGCTCATGGCCAGGTACATAGCAGAGGCCTCTGCCTCCATTTTGATCTGTTCGTTTAGTACTTGTTCTATAGACTCGCTCAGCGAGGTTCTTAGTCTTAGTAAGTCTTTCATTGGTTTCGGGTGTTTAGGAATAATTGGTGTACACAATGCCCGTAGGCACCTCCTCTTTAATACCATAAGATAAGTGCTTTGGTTGTGTATGTGCAACCAAGCGAAGAAATTCGGAAGAAGTCTAAATAAAAAAAGCACAGCTGAGCCAGCTGTGCTTTGTATTGTATAAAACTCTAAACACTATAGCCTAAACCAGGTCAGCATTCAGGCACTCGTGCAGCATACTGTTTAACTCCAGTATAAAACGAGCACCAGCCAACAGTTCTTTCAGCGCAGACAACTCTGTAAGCGTCAGCACAAAACACCGATCACAGCCACACACCGTCACAATATCAAAATCAGATGCGCGGGAAGGGCTGTTGGCCATGGCATCCAGATCAATACTATCTACTGCATACTTGAGCCTCAGAAAAGCATCTACCTTTAGTACAGAAAGTTCACCTGCAAAATGAAGCAGGATACGGTTTTGGCGATCACACTGGTAAACGGTGCCAGCTTCTGAAGTATAAATCTCGGTTAAATGAGTGGCTGTATGCATGCTGTAGCGTATCTTAGCTGTATCGGCTGAAAGAATGTACTGCAAATCTAACCACTATTTAGAACCAGTCCAAATAAAAGTCAGCTTATTTAGAATTTGTATATATAAGTTAATAAGTATGGAAAACAGCCCCCAAAAAGTAAACCTAGCAGAGAAGTTTAGCCAGTTCTCAGACTATTGGAGCCCGCGTATTGTGGGTGAGCTAAATGGGCAGCAGGTAAAACTGGCAAAATTCATGGGCCCTTTTGAATGGCACCACCACCAGCACGAGGATGAGTTCTTCCTGGTAGTTAAAGGGGAATTTGAGATGCACCTGCGGGATAAGGTAGTAGTGTTACAACCCGGGGAGTTTATGATTGTGCCACGCGGTGTGGAGCACAGGCCAGTTGCAAACCAGGAGGCGGAGGTATTGATGTTTGAGCCTGCCAGCACTGTAAACACAGGCAACCTGCGGGACAGCAAACGCACCAAAACTAACCTGGAGCACCTGTAACTTCTTACTCCTCAAGTTTTACGATAAAGCCACAGCGCTATACGTTGGGTAAAAGCATAGCGCTGTGGCTCTGTAATTTTTGCTCACCTATTTTCTACTCAGTTTTCCAACAGGTTATTTTGGTTGAGCACCTGCAGCACTTCATTTTTATAGAAGCGGCCAATAGGAATCTCATTCTTACCCACATCTACAGCTGTGGCAGAGAAAGCCTGTATCTTATCCAGCGCCACTATAAACGAACGATGGATGCGCAGGAATTTATCGGTTGGCAGTTTCTCTTCCAGGAAAGAGATTTTTTGATAGGAGATAATTTCTTTTGCTTCGGTTTTTACCCGGATGTAGTCCTTTAAGCTCTCTATGTAGAGAATATCGGTCAGCATAACCTTCACCATCTTCTTGTCTGCCTTCAGGTAGATGAAAGCTTCTTTATAGTCAGGTGTAGCAGCTGGTTGGGCTGAGGTAACTACCGGTGTAGGCACTACCGCCGGCACTGCATGTGCCTCTGCTGCCGACACCTTAGAGACAGCTTTCAGGAAACGCTCAAAGGCGATAGGCTTGAGCAGGTAGTCAACCACATTTAATTCGTAGCCCTCTACAGCATAATCCCGGTAGGCAGTAGTGAAGATAACTTTCGGAGGGTTTGCAAGGGATTTCAGGAAATCTATGCCGGTTAACTTTGGCATCTGGATATCCAGAAAAAGCAGGTCGATGTGCTCGCTTTGCAGGCAACTGTAGGCCTCCATAGCATTATTGCAGCGGCATACTAACTCCAGGTTATCCAGCCTCTGGACGAAAGTCTCCAGCACATCCAGTGCCAGCGGCTCATCATCCACAATCATGCAGCGTAATTTCATAGTTAAGTATTGGGTGTCTCTACAAAAGAAGTATGGCAAAGGCCTTAACACCAGTAAATATAAACGCTGCCACCATACAGCACTTACAAATAAGCCGGATTTAAATGCCTTTAGGCTTAGAGCAATTGGATGTGCTATTCAAAAATGATTTCTAACCTGGCTGCATAGCTATCCGGCTCGTCCTCCACCTCTAGCTCGTAACGGCCCTCATATAGCAGCTCCAGGCGGCGCTGCAGGTTCTTAAGGCCAATACCAGAAGCCAGATCGCGGGAAGATTTACTGGCTCTCTCTGCACATTTGCAATTCTCTACGAGAAGTACCAGTTTCTCATCTGTCACCTTCACATCTATCCGTATCCAGGCATCATGCGTTTCGGTGCTTACGCCGTGTTTGAAAGCATTTTCCACAAATGGCAGCAGCATCATAGGAGCGATCTGCTTACCCGCTATACTTCCGGTGGCAGAAAATTGCACCTCCACGCGCTCCCCATACCTTACCTGCTCCAGGGCGATGTAATTTTTAATATACTCCAGCTCCTTGTCCAGTGGTACCATGGCCGCATTGGCATCATGAAGCATGTAGTCCATCAGGCCCGACAGCTTCAGCACTACCTCCGGAGCTTTGTCAGACTTCTTCAGCGTAAGCGAGTAAAGGCTGTTAAGTGTGTTAAACAGGAAGTGTGGATGCACCTGTCCTTTCAGGAATTTTAGCTCTGCTTCCAGCTTGTCCTGTGTCAGGTTGCGTGCCGCCTGCTGATGGCTGTACCAATGCTTCAGGAGCGCAATAACCGCCGTAATGGCCACCACATAGTTGATGTTAACGATGTTCTTCACGAAACGCACCATGGTCAGGCTGTCTTCGGTACAGGTGGTAGGGCAGAAAATCGGATGGATAAGGAAGGGCAGCAGCACAAACTGCATCAAACCGGCAATTGCCCCCATCAGCAGCAGCAAGTACACAAAAAACTCCAGGTAACGCTTCTGCAGCAGATAACGAGGCATCAGGTAATACATGTTAAAGTATACCAGCCCCATTTTAAAAGGAAGCTCCACCAACTCCACCATAAACGCATTATAGTAGTCGTCGATGTAACTGCCATACAGCAGGCCGAAGAATACAACATACACCGTCCAGAAGGCCAGATGCAGCAGCATACGGTTCTGCGTAACGTTACGCACCTCAGGTAAACTCCAGGTGGCGCCGGTTTCAAACGTACTGACGGTACTCAACTTTACTTCCATGATACAAAGGTATACTTTCTGTTACAGCCCACTGCTTAACGTCCTATTGTTTTAGACCGATGGCGAGCTGCTGATGCTTAGCGGCAATTTATACCACCTCAACAGCTATCATCAACAGAATAGTTTATTTTCGAATCTGTTCTGTATTGAGCATTATATCAGAAAAAGTGGCAAACACATACAACTCTCTAGTGGAGCGGAACTTATTGATATTTAACCTCCCTTTCTAGCTGGCGCACAGCAACTTTCCATTCAACAACCACTATATCTACGCTTATTATCAAGTATTTAACTACGTTCATCGGCACTTTCACCAGCGCAAACTCCGCTAATACCAACAAAACAAGCTTAAGTATAATCGTTTTTCCAGTTTGTCTATAACACAAGCAACCTTCCTGCCTTCTTCTTTATCTTTATACTGCTACTCAGACACAAAAAAGTTATGGGCAGCAATGCATTACTACACCAAATCACATAAAACTATGAAAAAATTTATTGTTTCTGTACTGGCAGCGGTGCTGCTGGCAGTAGCCGCACCTGTCACCATGGCCCAAGAGCAGGGAGCAATTACCTCAGCTGAAGCAAATCTACTTCTCCGCAAAATTGCCGGTAACTGGCTGGTAAGCCACTATGCCTGGCAACCCGAAAGCAAAACCTACTACCAGGCTACGGGCAAGGCCAGCGTTAGCAACGCTCATCAAGGCAGCTACTTGCATGAGAAGACAGATGTCATGCAGCCAGATGGTTCTTACCGCCACCGCGAATGCTTCCTGGGGTATTCCCAAGCCAAATCCAGATTTGAGCTGATACAGGCAGATGAGCTTAGCAACAACACCACTTTACTGGTTGGGCAGTGGCACCCAGAGTACAACGCCATTACTTTAGCACCTGTAGACGGCCTGAAGAAAGGCGATGTGAACAGCCAAGAGTATGTGTACCTGTTCCTGCCAGAAGGAATGCTGCTCAAAATTGTCCGCACCATGGATGAGGAAGGCAATTATTTAATCCATAGCCAGGACTACTACGCACCGCAGCGCACAGCTGGCCTATAATTTAAAACAACAACCCTACTCTCCCCTGCCAGCAGTTATGAAACACTGTACTGGCAGGGGATTTCTTTTTAAAGCAGCTCCTTTTGAGGATCCCAGAAAAGCTTATCAAAGTTTACGACCTTATCATTCTCCACGCGTACTCCCTCCTGCTCCAGCCGCTCCTGCATGGCATTTGCACCCTCAAAGTGCTGCTTTCCCGTTAGCATGCCGTTTCGGTTCACAACCCGGTGTGTAGGCACCTGCGAAGCAGAAAAAGGGTGTGCTGCTATCAACGCCCATCCTACCATCCTGGCCGAGCCTTTTGCCCCCAAGTAGCTGGCAATGGCACCGTAAGAAGTAACTCGTCCCCGGGGTATCAGCTGCACCACCTCATATACATTCTGGAAGAAATTCTCCTTGCTATCTTTTTTTGCCATTTTAGGTCTTTACTGTTTAAACCTTCACTATTGTTTTCTGTCTTTTAAATAAGCCTGTTTGTAGCGTTTAATTTACGGTAACTTTTACAGTAGGCAATATTGGCTGTATATTTAAAGCTGCATCCTACTTCCGCCCCGTTACCACCAAGCTAATGTAACGGGTACTTTGAAATTTTAACCTGTGTTAAAACACAAATGAACAAAACCTTAAAAACTATTCTGATTCTTGTAGCCGTTACGGCCATAGGCTACTTTGTTTACAAGCAATTCCCGGCTGAACCAGAGAAGATCGCTAGAGCCGATGGTGGCGGAGGCCCAATGGCGCAGCAGGTAGCCGTGGATGTATACGTTGTTTCACCGAGTGCTTTCCAGAACAGGATTACCACTACAGGCACAGTATTGCCTAACGAGGACGTAGAGCTTCGCAGTGAGATTGCAGGACGAGTAACAGGTATAAATTTCGAGGAAGGTAGCCGTGTGCGTAAGGGCCAGTTGCTTTTAACCGTGAACGATGCCGATCTGCGCGCGCAGCTGCAAAAGCTGGAATCTAACCAAAAGTTGTACCGCGAGATGGAAGAACGCCAGCGCACCCTCCTGGAGAAGGAGTATATCAGTGCGCAGGAGTACGACCAGGTAAGCAATCAACTGGCTACCGCCACTGCCGACATACAGGCCCTGAAGGCTACAATGGCCAAAGCCTATGTTAGAGCTCCTTTTGACGGTGTAATTGGCCTGCGACAAGTGAGTGAAGGTAGCTATGTATCAGCCACCACGCCTATTGCCCGTATTGTGGACGTAAGCCCTGTAAAAATAGACTTTGCCATTCCGGGCCGTCACAGCCAGCAGGTAAAGCAAGGCGACAAAATCAGTTTCACGGTAGAAGGTAACCCGGAAACGTACCAGGCCTCCATCTACGCTATACAACCGAACATCGACCCTACTACCCGCACCCTTCAGATTCGTGCCCTCTTTGATAACAAAAACCAGGAGGTAAAACCAGGAGCCTTTGTTAACGTGAGCCTTGCCCTGAAAGAGTCTGACGATGCCATACTTATCCCGACAGAAGCCATCATCCCAGAGGCTACTGGTCATAAGATATACCTGGCCAAAAACGGGAAAGCAGTGCCAAAGATGGTTAAAATAGGGCAACGCTCAGAGACCCTGATCCAGATTATGGAGGGTGTCACACCAGGCGATACAATCATCCGCTCCGGTATCCTGCAAGTGCGGGATGGTTCTAAACTGAACATCCGTAAAGTGCAGTCTGCCGAGGAAGTATTGGCGACACCAAACACGACACAATCAGGAACAGAGGAAACAGCAGGATAAGAACGCTAACCAAGCGCTAAAAACGTTTATACCTTTGGCTAACAAGCTATTGCAGCAAAATACACAGGAGTAGCCAAATGGAACAGAGGACCAACATGAAGTAACCTACTGCACCTGCAGCATCAGATTAGAGGATAAGCAGGGGAAGACTGAAGCGATGCAGAAAACAAACTTACACACGCTCAACAAGAGGTCAGGAAACGGCTAAAAGAGTTTAGCACTTTTAAACCACATAGCTCCTGCACCAGAACACAGTAAAGACTATATGGCAAGTTTATCAAATATAAGTATCAGACGCCCCGTGCTGGCCATCGTGATGAGTATCACGATTATAGTTTTCGGCTTCATCGGCATTACGTACCTGGGCGTGCGGGAGTATCCAAGCGTAGACCCTCCTATTGTTAGTGTCCGGACTACCTACACGGGCGCCAATGCCGAAACCATTGAATCTGAAATTACAGAGCCGCTGGAGGAGTCCATAAACGGTATTGCAGGTATCAGAACCCTTACCTCTAGCAGTAGCGAGGGCAACAGTAACATTACCGTAGAGTTTAACCTGGATGTAGACCTGGAAACAGCTGCCAACGACGTGCGCGACCGTGTATCCAGAGCACAGCGCAGGCTGCCAGAGGATGCTGAGCCACCTACCGTGGAAAAGGCCGACGCCGACGCCAACCCTATCCTCTTCCTGGGTATCCGAAGTGAGGTGCGCTCGCTGCTGGAGCTCTCAGACATAGGCCTGAACGTGTTTAAGGAGCAGTTGCAGACTATTCCGGGCGTAAGTGAAATCATGATCTGGGGTGATAAGCGCTACGCAATGCGCCTGTGGATGGACCCGGTAAAACTTGCTGCCCTTCGTGTTACGCCCCTTGAGGTGCAAACTGCCCTGCAGCGACAGAACGTAGAGCTCCCATCAGGAAGTATAGAGGGTGCTACGACAGAGCTTTCTGTTAGAACCATGGGCCGTATCTCTACCCCTGAAGAATTCAACAACCTGATAATCAGACAGGATGCAGATCGCCTGATCCGCTTCCGCGACATTGGCCATGCTCAGCTATCTCCGGAAAACGAGAAAACTGTGCTACGCTACAATGGCATCCCCATGATCGGTGTGGTACTCGTTCCGCAGCCTGGCTCTAATCAGATTGAGATTGCAGATGAGTTTTATAGACGCCTCGAGCACATAAAGAAGGATATTCCGGAAGACCTTCAACTGACCATTGGCTTCGATAACTCACAGTACATTCGCGCCTCTATTGCCGAAGTACAGGAGACTATTTTTGTGGCCTTCGGCCTGGTGGTAGTAATAATCTTCCTGTTCCTGCGCGACTGGCGCTCTACACTGATTCCGGTTGTAGCCATTCCGGTGTCCCTGATCGGTGCCTTCTTTATCATGTACGTGATGGACTTCTCCATTAACGTACTGACACTGCTGGGTATCGTTCTGGCCATTGGTCTTGTGGTGGACGACGCCATCGTCATGCTGGAGAATATCTACACCCGTATAGAGGATGGCCAGGAGCCGATGAAGGCAGCAAAGAAAGGATCCGCCGAAATCTATTTCGCTATTATTTCCACCACGGTAGCACTGGCAGCAGTATTTATGCCGGTAGCTTTCCTGGAAGACACCACAGGTCGCCTTTTCCGTGAGTTTGGTATCGTAGTGGCTGGCTCAGTTATTATATCATCTTTTGTCTCTCTCACGCTGACACCTATGATGTCGTCGCGTATCCTGAAGCGCAGAGAAAGACCAAACTGGTTCTACCGTAAAACAGAACCGTTCTTCACCTCTCTTACCAACAGCTATCGCAGCAGCCTTGAGAGCTTTATGCGTGTGCGTTGGGTAGCGTTTATACTTATTGTGGTAGCAGGGGGCACCATCTGGTGGCAGATGTCTACGCTGCAATCTGAGCTGACACCTGAAGAGGACAGAAGCGGACTTCGTATTAACGCCACTGGTCCTGAGGGCGCCTCTTTCGAGTTTATGGATCAGTACATGAATGAGCTGACAGCACTAGTGAACGACTCGGTACAAGGCATCTCGAGCATCACTTCCATGACACGAAACTCGAACTCAGGCTTTATTCGCCTGCGTTTGGTATCTCCAGAGGAGCGTGATAAAACGCAGCAGCAGATTGTAGAGGGTTTACCTGCCCTGATCAACCAGATTCCGGGAGCCCGTGCCTTTGCCTCCGGCGATAAAGGCTTGGGTGGTGGTCGTGGTTCTGGCCAGCCTGTGCAGTTTGTGGTGCAGTCGCAAAATATGGAGAAGCTGCGCGAGATTATTCCGCCTTTCCTGGAGGCTGCACAGCAAGATCCGACCTTCAACTTTGTAGACGTAAACCTGAAGTTTAACAAACCGGAGCTGCGCGTTGAGATTGACCGTGAAAAAGCACAGTCGCTGGGTGTGAGCGTGCGCGATATTGCTCAGACCATGCAGCTGGGCCTGAGTGGCCAACGCTTCGGCTACTTTGTAAAAGGTGGTAAGCAGTACCAGATCCTTGGCCAGGTAGCGCGCGAAAACCGAAGTGAGCCGCTAGACCTGCGCAGCCTGTACGTTAAAAACAGTGCTGGGGAGCTAATTCAGCTAGATAACCTGATCGAGCTGAAAGAGGAAAGTGCATCGCCGCAAGTATACCGCTTTAACCGATTTGCCGCTGCCACTTTTAGTGCCTCACTAGCAAAAGGTAAAACCATAGGCGACGGTATAGAAGCAATGGATGCTATTGCCGATAAGGTGCTGGATGAGACTTTCCAGACTTCCCTTACTGGCCAGTCTAGAGACTTTTCTGAAAGCTCAGGCAGTTTGATGTTTGCCTTCCTGCTAGCCTTAGGTTTGATTTACCTGGCACTATCTGCCCAGTTCGAAAGCTTCCGCGACCCGGTCATCATCATGTTCACCGTACCGCTTGCCCTTTCTGGTGCATTGCTCAGTCTCTGGTTCTTCGACCAAACACTGAATATCTTTAGCCAGATTGGTATGATCATGCTGGTGGGTCTGGTAACGAAGAATGGTATCCTGCTGGTAGAGTTTGCCAACCAGCGCAAGGAAGAGGGCCTTACCAAGCTGGAGGCGGCCACTGATGCTGCTGTATCACGCTTCCGCCCCATCCTGATGACATCGCTCTCCACGATCCTGGGTACCCTGCCAATTGCCCTTGCACTAGGTACAGGTGCTGAGAGCCGTGTGCCAATGGGTATAGCCGTGGTAGGCGGTCTGATTCTGGCAACCGGACTTACACTTTACGTGATTCCGGCGGTGTACTCATATTTCTCATCTGCCGAAGCCAACGTGATACCAGGCAGCAACGACGATGAGCAGGAAGAGCAGCCTAAGAAGCAGCCAGCAGCCTATGCTCAGGTATAGTCTGCACCAGTAAAGGATTTTAGCCAAAGGATTTTAACGCGATAGAACAAGTATAAATGTTTTCATATAGAGCCGCGGCGCTTTTTATTATAGGACTAGCATTATTAATGCCGGGTAAGGCCTTGAGCCAGGAAAAGCTTTCATTGGAACAGGCCATCCGCATAGGTCTACAAAACAACTTCGACATACAGATTGCCACCAAACAGGAGGCTGTTGCGGAAAACAACGTTACCCTGGGTAATGCTGGGTTTTTGCCAGCTATAGATGGTAATGCCCGCCGCAACTTTAGCGAAAACAACTCAAGGCAAGAGTTTCAGACAGGGCCAGACCGAGTGCGCTCAGGGGCTAGCTCTAACAACATAGGTTACGGCGTAAACCTGAACTGGGTGGTTTTTGATGGTTTAGGAATGTTTATTAACCTGGAGCGCCTGAAAACACTGGAGAAATCAGGAGAGCTTTTCACAAAGCAGACGGTAGAAAACACCCTGGCCGATATAACAGCCAGCTACTATGAAGTGGCACGCCAGTCTTTTAAGATACGGGCCCTGCAGGATGCCATTGCCATTTCTGAAGCCCGCGTGGAGATTGCGCAGGCACAGTATGAGGTAGGCGTGAGTGCCAAAGTAGAGATTCTGCGGGCACAGGTAGATTACAATGCCGACAGATCGGAGCTACTGCTGCAGCAGGAATTGCTGCAAAATGCTAAAATCAACCTGAACCAGTTGCTTGGCCGCAGCCCCAATATCGACTTTGAGGTAACAGACAGTATTGTAGTAGACCCTTCGCTTAACTACAGTATAGCCAACAGCAATCTTTACGCTGCAAACCCTCTGTTGCAGCGCCTGCAGCTAGATCGCCAGCTGGCTCATCTTGACATCAGGGCCGTTCGCGCCAGCCGCTTCCCTACTGTTGGCTTTTCAAGTGCCTATAACTTTAGCCGCTCTGAGGCGGAGCCATTGAACGAGTTCCAGGCGCGCTTTAACCAGAACAGAGGATACAACTATGGCCTGACGTTAAGCGTGCCTATTTTTAACGGCTTTAACATCAACCGCCAGGCGCAGAACGCCCGCATAAACCTGGAGGCAGCTGACCTGGAGCTGAAGCGTGAAGAAAACCGCCTGCAGTCCGATCTTGCCCGTGCTTATAGCCAATACGCTAACCGCCTGCAGCTTCTGGAGCTGGAGGAAGTGAACGTGAAGCTAGCACAAGAAAACGCCGAGATCGCACTGGAACGATACAAGCTTGGACTTTTAACAGCCATTGAACTTAGAGAGGCACAGCGTAATGAGCTGGTAGCCTCGAACCGCCTGATCGATATCCAATACCAGGCTAAAACAGCAGAAGTAGAGCTAAAGCGCCTCACCAGCTCACTGGTACAGGAAGGCCAACTATAAGATAACTGACTTCATGTATTTAAGTATAAAAGTATAGCTACGGCTATACTTTTATACTTTTAGGCGGTACCTTCAGTACCCAACCAAAATACGATGGAGTTAGAGCTATTCCAGACACTCGGGATTTCGCTTGGCTTAGGACTGCTGGTGGGGCTGCAACGACAGCATGACCAATCAGAACTGGCAGGGATACGCACGTTTCCGCTCATCACCATGTTTGGCACTATCTCAGCCTATCTGGCACAGGACTTTGGTGGCTGGGTGGTTGCTGCCGGACTACTGAGCTTGGCAGGCCTGGTAGTAGTGGCTAACTTGATGAGAAGCAAAGGGCCTTATGTAGATGTTGGCTTAACCACCGAGGCGGCGGCCCTACTCATGTACGCCATAGGAGCTTACCTGGCACTAGGCAGCGGGACTGTAGCCGTGGCTGTTGGTGCCACAGTTGCTGTGCTGCTTCACCTGAAAGACACCCTCCACAACCTCATCTCAAGGATTGGGCAGAGGGACCTAAAGGCAATCATGCAGTTTGTGGTGATCTCGCTCGTGATCCTGCCGGTTCTTCCAGATGACACCTACGGCCCTTATAATGTACTGAACCCTTACAACATCTGGCTAATGGTGGTACTGATTGTAGGAATTGGCCTCTCAGGTTATTTTGCCTACAAAATCTTTGGCCAGAAAGCCGGAACGCTCTTGGGCGGTATTCTAGGTGGTTTGATTTCCAGCACGGCCACCACGGTAAGTTATGCCCGCCGCACCAAAGACAGCAGCAACACGAGTAGCAACCTGGCTACCCTTGTGATCTTTACAGCCTCAGCTGTATCGTTTGCACGCATCATAACTGAAGTAGCAGTAGTGGCACCAGGTACTGTTGCCACAGTGGCTCCCCCACTTGCAGCTGTACTGCTGCTGATGCTGCTGCTGGGGGCTGTTATGTACTTTTTTAAAAGAGATGAAACAGACAAGATGCCCGAGCAGGAAAACCCTGCGCAACTAAAGATGGCATTAGTTTTCGGAGCTATTTATGCTGCTGTTATCCTTGCTACCTCTTTTGCTAAAGAACAACTCGGTAGTAGTGGCCTGTACATGGTGGCCATCGTTTCCGGGTTAACGGATGTGGATGCTATTACTTTATCTACCTCGCGCCTTATGCAAACGGGCAACCTGGAACTAAACAATGGCTGGCGCCTTATTCTGGTAGCTGCACTTTCAAATTTAGTCTTCAAAGCTGTTTTGGTCGGCCTGCTGGGGAACCGATCTGCCTTTAGCAGAATAGCAGTTCTGTTTGGTATTGTGCTGGTTGCCGGCCTGCTGGTACTTTGGCTGTGGCCAGAAGAGTTTAGCCTCCTTTCCAGCTTAACTGCCCAATAACTCACTAAACCATCACACAGTTAAATCAACCAGCCTGAGCAGTGGGAAAGAATCAATAGAAAGCCGCTAAAGGCATAAAATTTCTCATAAATAAAAGTATATTGCATTCAGAAGCTTAGCTAGTAAAGCTGACCTTTTTCAGGCTTCACACGGTTTATAGAAAGCAAATTACTTTAACCCAATTTCCCACACCATGTCTAACACCTCCCTTAAGTCAAAGCCGACTGCCTCGCCGGAGCTTAATCGCTCGGGCAGTACCAGTGCCATGGCCATTATTGGTGCCTTGTTCTTCATTTTTGGCTTCGTTACCTGGCTAAACTCCCTGCTGATTCCTTACCTGGAGATCGCCTGCCAGCTAACTAAGTTTCAGTCATTCTTCGTGACTTTCGCCTTCTACATTGCTTACCTGGTGATGGCACCTCTCTCCACCCGTACTTTAAAGAAGTTTGGGTTCAAGAATGGTATGTCGGTGGCTTTGATCTTGATGGCAGCAGGCGCCCTGCTTTTCATCCCGGCCGCCATGACACGTATTTATGGTCTGTTTCTGCTTGGCTTGTTTATCATGGGTAGCGGCTTGGCTATTCTACAAACGGCTTCCAACCCGTACATCACGATTGTAGGACCAGCAGAGAGTGCTGCCAAACGCATCAGCATTATGGGTATCTGTAATAAAATTGCCGGTGCACTTGCCCCAATTATCCTGGGCTTGTTCCTGCACCTTGATAATGCAGATAACCTTCGCTCCGATTTAGCAGGTATGACTGAGGTGGACAGAGTAGCCGCCTTGAATGAGATGGCACTTCGCGTAATCCCACCTTATATTGGCATTATAGCTGTGCTTTTGATCCTGGCTTTCTGGGTGTACAAGTCTAGCCTACCAGAAATTGACACAGATGAAGAGGATGAAGCAGTAGCATCATCGAACGTTGGTAAGAATAGCGTATTTGACTTCCCGCACGTACTGCTTGGCGTATTTACACTGTTCCTGTATGTAGGTGTAGAGGTAATTGCTGGCGACTCAATTATCAGCTACGGTGTCTCACAAGGCATACCTCTTACGACTGCCAAGTTCTTTACCAGTGCCACTATGGTGTCGATGGTAATTGGCTACGTCATCGGCATTGTCACTATACCCAAGTATATTAAGCAAGAGAATGCCTTGAAGCTTTGTGCTATTGTGGGCGTTCTTTTCTCTCTAGGTGCCATCTTCACTTCAGGCTATGTCTCTGTTTCTTTTATTGCACTGCTTGGTTTTGCTAACTCGCTCATGTGGCCAGCCATTTGGCCACTGGCTTTGGCCGGTGTAGGCCGCTTTACAAAGGCAGCTTCATCCTTACTGGTGATGGGCATTGCAGGTGGAGCGGTAGTACCGCTTATCTATGGAGCCCTGGCCGATGTTTGGAACTCGCAGCAGGCTTATTGGATCATGGTGCCATGCTACCTGTTCATCTGGTTCTACTCTACTGCAGGACATAAAGTGGGCCGTAAGGTTTAAAAGCTTTAACATTTCTAAAACATACTAGCAATGCCCCGCCTACAAGCGGGGCATTGCCTTTTTATAGCTGGCCCCAAACATGTCCTGGCAGAGCTCTTACCTCCACTATCCATCCCTATCAAACTCATGCCGTATAGTTTAAGAAAAACGAATAGCATGAACAAAATTCAACTAGGACGTACCAAGCAGAGCACTACAGATGCCGTGAACCAAGAGACAGACAGGCAAACCTTAGACAACTTAGACCGCTATGGATATGACGGCCCCGAAGCCATAGAGTACCGGCTAAAGGAGCTGGATAAAGAGTGGGATATGGAGCGGGTAATGGCAGTGAAGGCATCTGTACTTAGTTTAACCGGCCTGGCACTGGGAGCAAAAAAAGACAAGCGATGGTTTGTTTTGCCAGGCCTTGTAGCTTCTTTCCTCCTGCAACATGGGTTACAAGGGTGGTGCCCACCATTGCCTATACTGCGGAGGCTTGGGTTTAGGACAAGAAAGGAGATTGAGGAAGAACGTTATGCCTTGAAGGCCCTAAGAGGAGATTTTAACAGGGTGCTTGGTGCTACAATGCCGGAAGGCGTACTAAACGTCATCAGGTCTTGATGCCTGACACATGCCCCCTTTCCTGTTTAAAATAAAAACGAGGCTGGCCATCACGAACTTTCGTAATAACCAGCCTCGCAAATTTTTAAGAAATTCTACAGCAGATTTTCTTTTACATAAGTATAACTCTGGGTTATACTCTGGAAAGGATCTTTGGAGAAGTTTTCCTGCTCCACCAGTATATGTTTCACTCCTGCTACTTTAGCGTTATTGAAAATCTCTTTGAAGTTGATGGAGCCTGAGCCTACTTCTGTATTGATGGTAGGAGTAGACTTGTCCATGTCTTTCACGTGCCACAGCTCAAATCTACCTTCGTTTTCCTTAAACAGCTTTACCGGATCCAGACCAGCGCGAACTACCCAGTAAAGGTCCAGCTCAAACTTGACAAGATTAGGATCGGTCTCTGATAGCAGGATATCGTATCCAGTCGTATCGCCCAGGTTCTTAAACTCAAAGTCGTGGTTGTGGTAAGCCAAAGTTAAACCAGCCGCATTACACTCCTCTGCTGCCTTAGAAAGGCGCTGAGCCACGTGGCGGTAATCACCGGCCGTCTGACGCAGGTTCTCGCCCAGATAAGGCACTATAATATACTTCATATCCACAGCCTTAGCCGCTTCTATGTAAGACTGCAGGTCCTCATCTTTACCGCTTATGTAGGCATCAAAACCAAAGTGGCCACTAGGTGTGGTTAGTTTATTCTTCTTAAGCAGCTGAGAGAACTCTTTGGGAGTTAAACCCCAGAAACCATTTTCTTTAGAATAGCCATAGGTTTCGACCTCTTTGTATCCGGCCTTAGCAACTTTACCAATAACCCCTTGCACATCCTTAGGCAGTTGCTCGCGCAAAGTGTAAAGCTGTATACCTACGTTCTGATTTGCCTTAGCCATTACGCAGCTTGGTACCAGAAGTACACCTGCTGTCAGTAAGCTTGCCTGCTGCAGAAAATTTCTTCTTGTTGTCATCTATGGTTTTCTTGAGGTTAATTTATTTAGAGAGAAAACTGTTACTGGTTTAAAATTCAAGTTTGACTATACGTCGCATAGCTGGACTGCTTCTTTGAGAGAGGCTATCTTGTCTGGCTGCACAGGTATAAACTCCTGGGCAACATACCCTTTGAACCCTGTCTCTACGATGGCCTTCATGATAGCAGGATAGTAAAGCTCTTGTGTCTCGTCTATCTCGTGCCTACCTGGTACACCAGCTGTATGGTAGTGTGCGATGTAGGGGTGGTTGTTACGAATAGTGCGGATCACGTCGCCTTCGTCAATCTGCATGTGGTAAATGTCGTAGAGCAGCTTGAAGTTCTCAGAACCTAACCGCTTAGCCAGTTCTACTCCCCAGGCAGTGGTGTCGGCTTGGTAATCTTTGTGATCTACCTTGCTGTTTAACAGCTCCATCACCAAAGTTACCTTATGCTTCTCGGCCAGAGGCATTATCTTCTTCAGCCCTTCTACACAGTTGTTCCAGCCTGTCTCATCACTCTTGCCACGCTTGTTTCCACTGAAGCAGATCAGGTTCTTGTAGCCTGCCTTCGCCACCTGCGGAATCATGTCTGAGTAGTTTTTGATGAGCTGGGCATGAAACTGCTTATCGTTCCAGCCATCTTCCAGGTTTATTTCGGCACCGTTGCACATGGTAGACTCCAGCCCATGCTTTTTAAGCACAGGCCAGTCTTTCGGACCTACCAAGTCAATGCCTTTTATTCCTATCTTTTTGGCCTCCACGCACAGCTCCTCTACCGACAGGTCATTAAAGCACCAGCGACACACGGAGTGGTTCACATTTCCCTTCAGTGGCACTGCAGCAGTGGCTTTATCCTGTGCGCAGGCTGCCAAAGAAGGAAGCATACCTGCAGTAGTAAGCGCAGCGGTTCCAGCCAGCAGGCCTTTTAAAGTAGTCCGACGTTTGTTTGAGGGCGCCATAAGCAATACGTTATTAATTAAGATACACTACCAACCTGGCGCTGCTCAGGCGTCTGATTGTAAGCTGTGTTATCAGCTGGTTTTGTCGTGTTTCTGTCACGGAAAACAAGCAGGAAGATGAGCAATACAGCTCCTGCGATACCAGCAGGAATCAACCAAATAGTCTGCCAGTCATGGCCATCGGTCAAAGTATAGGCATCCACAATCATACCTGAAAGCAAAGAGCCTATAAGCATACCAACACCATAAGTTGCCAGTGTGATCATACCCTGAGCAGCACTTTTGAAGCGCTCACCAGCTAGGTTATCTGTATAAATCTGGCCTGTTACAAAGAAGAAGTCGTAGCAGATACCATGTAGTATGATACCACCAATAAGCATCCAGTAGCTTGTATCCACATCGCCGAAGGCAAAGAAAGTATAGCGAAGCACCCAGGCAAACATACCTATGGCCAGCATTTTCTTAACACCCAGGCGCACGAAGAAGAATGGCATCAGCAACATAAACAGCAATTCAGACATTTGTCCCATTGACTGCTTACCTGCGGCAGACTCCATACCCAGTTCGTTGAGGAATGGATTAGTAAAGTTGTAATAGAAAGCCAACGGCACACAGATGGCAACTGAGGAAAGGAAGAACGTCAGGTAAGAGCGGTTTTTCAGAAGCCCGATCGCCTCCAGCCCCAGGATATCACCAAGAGAGGTTGTACCACCGGCTTTTACAGGAGGTGTGTTAGGCAGCGTAAAGCTGAACACACCAAGAATAGCAGAAGCAATAGCGGCCATACGGAAAGTAAGGTCCAGGCTACCGTTTTGCTCCCAGTTCAGCCACCCGATGGTAAGGCCAGCGATAATCCAGCCCAGCGTACCAAGCACACGAATTGGCGGAAACTCTTTGCTTGGGTTCTGCATTTGGCGGAACGACACAGAGTTAACCAATGCCAGTGTTGGCATGTACAAGATCATGTACACCAAAATAGCCGGATAAAAGCTATCGAAGTCTGGTGCCGTAGAGGCATACCACAGCAAAGCAGCACCTAACAGGTGCAGCACACCAAGAATACGCTGTGCCGGAAAGAAGCGGTCCGCTATCAAGCCAATGATAAATGGTGCTACAATAGCTCCAATAGACTGTGTAAGAAAGGCTACACCTACCTGTGTGGCAGAAGTCTCCAGATTAGTAAGCAGGTAGGTACCTAGCGTTACAAACCATGCGCCCCAGATAAAGAACTCCAGGAACATCATGATAGAAAGTTTAATGCGGATCACCGAATTCATGTTTGCTGTGTTTAAGGTTGTGCGATAATAAGGCTTAGAGTCGTTTTATGCGAATGTTGCGGTACCACACGTTGTCACCGTGGTCCTGCAGAGCGATCTTTCCGGAACGGAAAGTGCCCCAGTTAGGCATGTCGGCAAACTTGCTGTTGGCTACTAACTCACGCCAGTTGTCGTCCCACAGGGTAGTTTCCAGCACTTTCTGGCCGTTCTGGTGGAACACCAATTGTCCATTGTTGCTGATGATCTCCACCTGGTTCCACTCTCCTGCCGGTTTCACGGTTTCAGGGCTGCTGGCTATCAGGTCGTAAAGGTCGCCGGCACGGTGCTTGTGTATTTTAGCGTCAGGGTGGCCTTCATTGTCAAGCACCTGCATTTCCAGACCTGTGTTCCAGGTGTAGTCATACTGTGCTGTGTCTTCCTGCACATAAAATATAATGCCGCTGTTCCCGTTCTTGGCTACCTTCCACTCTAGCTGCAGGTGGAAGTTATCATATGTTTCTTCTGTTACAATGTCTCCACCGTCACTGGTTTGCCAGTCTTTCTTGTTAGAAGCATCCAGGTGCAGGGCTCCATCGTCTACCACCCAGGCTCTGCCAACAGAATCTTTGCCATAGGTGTGCCAGCCATTGGTCGTCTCCCCGTCGAAAAGAGAAACCCATTCCTCATTGTCTGTGGCACTGTTTTCAGTAGTTTCAGCTTCTGTCGCCGCAGCCTCGTTTTCTGTATTACCCGACTGGCAGGAAAACAAAGCTGCCAGGGCTAAAACAGAGAGAATATGTTTCTTCATGCTTACTTCTTTAGAGATAGTACATACTTGGCCATTTCTTTGGCGTCGTCCTGGCTAAGGTCTGGGTGAGACGTCATTGGAATCTGCCCCCATACACCGGCACCTCCCTTGATGATTTTCTCTGCCAGGTAATCCACGTTCTTATCGTTGAACTCGTACTTCTCAGCGACCTCTACATAAGAAGGCCCTACCAGTTTCTTGTCTTCCTGGTGGCAGCTAAGGCAGTCTGACATAGCGATCAGCTTAGCGCCTTTCTCATAGTTACCCTGCCCGCCAACAGCTTCGGCTCCTCCGGCGGTGCGGTCGTTGCCAATGTCCATGCGGTTGGTGTCTACCTCCGACTGCCTGGTAGAAGCACTTACAGCAGCACCAGATGTTGAGTCCATTTCACTATCAGCGCTGTACGCACCATCTTCTGTTGTTTCTGATGCATTGTTACAGGCCATTACAAAGGCCAGGCAGCTTAGTAGCAGTAAATTCTTTTTCATTAGTTTAAGAGTAATTCGTGTATTGTGTAGTCTTTTATGATAATCCAAGTACGTTTCGGTTTTTGCTTTCATCAATACCGGAAGCGGCAAAGTCGTCGAAAGCTCTTTCTGTTACCCGGATAATATGATCTTTAATGAAAGGGGCTCCTTCACGGGCACCGTCTTCTGGGTGCTTCAGAGCGCACTCCCACTCCAACACAGCCCAGCCTTTAAAGTCGTACTGCGTAAGCTTGCTGAAAACTGCTTTGAAGTCTACCTGTCCGTCTCCTAGAGAGCGGAAACGGCCGGCGCGGTTTACCCAACCCTGGTAACCGCCATAGACGCCCTGTCTGCCCGATGGGTTAAACTCGGCGTCTTTAACATGGAACATCTTGATGCGCTCGTGGTAGATGTCTATGTGCTCCAGGTAGTCCAGCGACTGAAGTATAAAGTGCGACGGGTCGTAAAGCAGACAAGCGCTTGGGTGCTGGTTCACCTGGTCGAGGAACATCTCGTAAGAGATCCCGTCGTGTAGGTCCTCGCCCGCGTGTATCTCATAGCACAGGTCCACGCCGCAATTCTGGTACTCATTCAGAATAGGAAGCCAACGGTCGCCCAGCTCCTTGAAGCCAGCCTCTACCAGGCCCGCCGGGCGCTGTGGCCACGGGTACACGTAAGGCCAAAGCAGGGACCCACTGAAGGTGACACTGGCGCTTAGCCCCAGGTTCTGAGAGGCTTTGGCTGCATACTTAAGCTGCTGCACCGCCCACTCCTGTCTTGCTTTAGGGTTGTTGCGGTAAGCCTCCGGTGCAAATCCGTCGAACAGTGTGTCATAAGCCGGGTGCACGGCCACCAGCTGCCCCTGCAGGTGTGTGGATAGCTCTGTAATCTGTAGCCCAGCCTCCTGCACCACGCCCTTAATCTCGTCGGCGTATGTTTTGCTCTCGGCTGCTTTCTGCAGGTCTATAAAGCGGGAATCAGTTGTTGGGAGCTGTACACCTTCATAGCCCAGGCCCTTAGCCCATTTACATATTGACTCCAGGCTGTTGAACGGTGCCTGATCCTGAATGAATTGTGCGATGAATATTGCTGGTCCTTTGATCGTATTCATAGTATATGGTTTATAGGCTAAAGTTGATCCATTTCTGCTCAGACCGTCCGGAGGCTATCACGTTCTCAATGAAGGCCATACCACGTACACCTTCTTCCACGCCTGGGTAATCCAGCCACTCTGCCTTAGGCTCCTCTCCTGCCAGATCTGCCTTAACACATAGAGCGAAGTTGCGGTATAGGTTTGCAAATGCCTCCAGGTAGCCTTCTGGATGACCTGCAGGAGTGCGGGTATTGTGTTGTGCGTAAGAACTCACATAGCCGCCTCCGGTGCGCCAGATCTCGGCTGGTTTGTCGAGCCATTTCACCAAAAGAGTGTTCTCGTCGCTCTGCTGCCACTCAACTCCGCCATGCTCACCGTAAACTCGTATCTTCACATTGTTCTCTTCGCCTGCAGCAATCTGTGTAGCCATCAAAACGCCGCTGGCACCGTTGTCAAACTTTAGTAGCACTGCGCCATCATCATCTAGTTGGCGACCTTCCACCACAATGTTAAGATCGGCACACAGCTTAGTTACTGACAGGCCGCTCACATATTCAGCTAAGTTGAAGGCATGCGTCCCAATATCGCCCATGGCACCTGCTTTACCGCTTTTGCTAGGGTCAGTTCGCCAGGAGGCCTGCTTGTTATCGCCTCCCTCCTCAAACTTGCTCAGCCACCCTTGTGGGTACTCTACATATACTTTTCTGATTTTGCCCAGCTTACCTGAGGCTACTACCTGCCGCGCCTCTTTCACCATAGGATAGCCTGTGTAGGTATGCGTCAGGCAAAAGCGCTTACCAGAGGCTTCTGCTACTTTGCGCAGCTCAAGAGCTTCTTCCAGTGTAAAGGTCATTGGCTTGTCCAGCACCACATGAAACCCCTTTTCCAGCGCTAATTTGGCTGGCTCGAAGTGCACGTGGTTTGGAGTTACAATACTGATAACCTGTACTCTTTCATTCTCTGGCAACTGCAGCTCCTTCTCAAACAACTCGTTGTAGGAAGTATACACCCGCTCCGGCTGCAGCCCCAGCTCAAGGCCACTGGCTTTAGACTTTTCGGGATTACTGCTAAAAGCGCCACAAACAAGTTCATAGGCGCCGTCTACTTGCGCTGCAATTCGGTGAACGGCCCCAATAAAGGCTCCTTGTCCACCGCCAATCATACCTAAACGTAATTTATCAGACATGCTATAGTTATATAGTTCAACTCCCGGCAGGAGTACGTTCAATAGTCAATTCAAATATAAAAATACCTCTATGGTTTTAATACTTAAACCTCCTAAAGGTTAATTTAAATTTTGACAGCTGCACCCCTTCCTCTGTATCTGGAAGAAAAGCACAGGTGCAGCCGGTGTGGTAAAGGCTTAGGTTGCCCAGGCTCTGTCTCCTTTTTTGTAAGGCATACAGCCATCATACCTGCCTGGTACCTCTACATAGCGCAAGGCTTGTGTTGCACCTACCTCAGATGTGAAGAAACCGAACATTGTCAGTTCTTTCATCATGCGGAAATAATGGTTAGGCTCTTCCGGCTTTTTAGTGGCCATGTACTCTCTCTGCTCTTTATCTATAGCGGTAAGCAGGGCAGTACGCTGCTTTGCATCCAGCTTCAGAAACTTCTTGCCGAACATCTCCTCGCTTTCCTCATCAATTTTGGAGATACCTTCAATAAAAATATCCTGATCCTCTTTGGTATAGCAATCCTGTACCATGACAGCCATCAGGCTACCCACATCAGCTGCCTTGGCACCTGGCGTGCTGGTGGCAGGCAGGATGGTATCCCCTACCTCGTTCAGGAAAGCTACCTGGTCCTGGTTGAAAAGATCGTTTACCTTAGGTGATTTGGACGTGCAGGATACCAACAGGTCGGCGCTTACCAGGGCACCTCCCAGTATCCAGCTTACAGCACTTAATGCTTCTCTTCTGTTCATAATCTATACTTAACAGCGGTTTTTATCTTGATTATACTTTGCGGCAGGTAAGATGCTCAGGCTATACGCCTAAGGTCCAGCCTGCACGGTAATCCCGTTTTACAAATTTGTTTACTTCGTCAAAGTTGGTCACGCGCATCTGCTCGTTATCCCAAAGCAGTTTAATATCGCGGCCAGGATAATTATAGCCTTCGCCGTTTGTCTTTGGTACACGAATATCAATGCCGCGAATAGCAAGGTTAGCCATAAGCAGAGCCTCTGTTAATGGACCAGCAACCTCGAAAGGTGAGCTAACCTCTTTGTTACCGTGCCCTGCCATACAGGCCTCCACCCACTGGTTGTAGTGGCCTTTCGCACTACCCGGAACACGTGCAAGCTTATGCTTGTCTTTTACCTGAAAACTGTTTGTGCGGCTTGTTGGCAAGAGCTGAGGGTTTTCTGCATAGCAGCCTGCCATCATTTTACCTTTTGTGCCCACAAAGAGAACACCGTTTTCACCGTCACCAAACACCTCACCGGGTTCCAGCTCTTCAGGTCGCGCAGGCTGTATGCCGCCGTCCATCCAATGTACAGTTACCGGACCTTTGGTTTTATCTGTTTTAGGGAAGGTTAGTGTAACGTGGCTGGAAGGAGGACAGCTTTCCGGGAAATATCCCCGCTTAAACTCATCTACATACACGCTGCCTACACTCGCCTGCACATCCTGGGCATACTTCAGGTTAAGCACGCTGAAAGGCGCTTCCACAATATGACAGCCCATATCGCCTAAAGCACCTGTACCGTAGTCCCACCAACCGCGCCAGTTAAATGGCACAAGTTTCTCCACGTAATCGGTGTAGGGAGCAGTTCCAAGCCACAGGTTCCAGTCCAGCTCCTTGGGCACCTCTGCCTTTGCTGCGGGCCATGGTATGCCCTGCGGCCACACCGGTCGGTTAGTCCAGCAGTATACCGTATGCACATCGCCAATAGCTTTGGAATCATACCACTCGCGCAGCTGCCGCACACCATCTCCGGATGCCCCCTGGTTGCCCATTTGGGTAACTACCTTGTAGCGCTTGGCAGCATCGGTAAGCATACGGGCCTCATAAATATCGTGCGTTAGCGGTTTCTGCACATACACGTGTTTGCCCAGCTGCATGGCAGCCATGGCTACCACTGCATGGTTGTGGTCTGGTGTTGATACCGTTACAGCGTCGAAGTTCTTTGCCTCTTTTTCGAAAAGCTCACGCCAGTCTTTATAATATTTGGCGTTAGTAAATTTTTGCCTTGCTTTCTCTGCCCTTCTATCGTCTACATCGCAGAGAAAGCCGATATCAGCTTTACCGCTGTTGAAGACACCGTTCACGTCGTTGCCTCCCATCCCACCGACACCTATACCTGCCACTACCAATCTATCGCTTGGAGCAACATACCCTTTGCCTAGCACATGGCGTGGTACAATAAAGAAACCTGCCGCAGCCAGGGCACCCATTTTCATGAAATTCCTTCTGGAATCTCTAAGAGAAGATTGGTTTTCTTTTTCAGACATAGCTTTCTGTGATAATATGGGTAAAGGAAAGAATGACTTTAAGCAGCATAAAGTATAGAAGGCCCTGCAGCAGCATGTACTCCCACAGAAAGCCTTTCTATACTTTAAGTTGTGTTTATGGTTGCCTGCACTCTTTTAGGGAAGCACCGGCAGCATACTTATATATTCTGACGCTTCAGCTCGCCAACAGCGTGATCTACTGCTCTGGCAGTAAGTGCCATGTAAGTAAGCGACGGGTTCTGGCAACCTGCTGAGGTCATGGCTGCACCATCGGTGATGTACACGTTTGGAGCATCCCACACCTGGTTATTCGCGTTCAGTACCGACGATTTAGGATCACGTCCCATACGTGCCGTACCCATTTCGTGGATACCTTGCCCCATAGCATAGCCTGCGTCGAAGGTGTTCACGTTCTTCAGACCTGACTGCTCCAGCATTTCCTTGGCATCCTCCATCATGTCAATACGCATCTTCTTCTCGTTCTCCTTGATCTCGGCATCGATGGCAAGTACAGGCAAGCCCCACTTGTCTTTCGTGTTTTTATCGAGCGTAACCTTGTTTTCGTGGTAAGGCAGGGTTTCTCCAAAGGCAGTGATACCCATTGTCCATTTTCCTGGTTCGCTAAGCGCATCCTTCAGTTCACCGCCAATGTTCATCTCAGCAATCTCACGGCTCCAGCCTTCGCGGCCAGCGCTACCCTGGTAGCCAAAGCCTCGGATGTAGTCACGCTTTTCGCCGTTGATATTGCGGAAACGAGGAATATAGATACCGTTCGGACGACGGCCGTAATAGTATTTATCTTCGTAGCCCTCTACCTCTCCGGAGGCGCCCACACGGAAATGGTGGTCCATCAGGTTATGGCCAAGCACGCCGCTGCTGCTACCTAAGCCGCCATCCCATACATCGGTGGCAGAGTTCATCAGTATCCAGGTCGTGTTTAGTGTAGAGGCATTCAGGAAGATTACCTTAGCAAAGTACTCGTAGGTTTGGTTGGTTTCAGCATCCAATACCTCCACCCCTTTTGCACGCTTGGTGTCTTTGTCGTAGATTACTTTTGTAACGATGGAGAAAGGACGAAGCGTCAGGTTACCAGTAGCCATTGCTGCAGGCAATGTCGCAGACTGTGTACTGAAGTATCCACCAAACGGACAGCCTAACCAACATTTGTTACGGTATTGGCAGTTTACGCGGTTATGATGTGGCTGCGTGATATTGGCTACACGGCCAATAATCATGTGGCGATTGCCTTTGTAGTGGTCCTGTATGCGCTTGGCAACATCTTTCTCCACACAGTTCATGTCCATCGGAGGCATGAAGTCACCATCTGGCAGGTGTGGAATGCCATCCTTAGAGCCACTGATGCCAGAGAACTTCTCTACATAGCTGTACCAAGGTGCCAGATCTTTGTAGCGGATAGGCCAGTCAACAGCTATACCATCCTTGGCGTTGGCCTCAAAGTCCAGATCGCTCAGGCGGTAGCTTTGGCGCCCCCACATAAGTGAGCGGCCACCAACGTGATAGCCACGGAACCAGTCAAAGCGTTTCACCTCTGTATAAGGACTTTCCTTTTCGTTTACCCAGTACTCGAGGTTTGTTTCCTGTAGCGGGTAATCGCGTCTCAGAACAGGATAGTCCTCAATCATCTGCTGTGTACGACGTCCGCGGTGCGGGAAATCCCAGGGGTGCTTGTTTGCATTTACATAATCTTTCACGTGCTCTATGTTTCGACCACGCTCCAGCATGATGGTTTTTAAACCTTTTTCTGAAAGCTCTTTTGCCGCCCAGCCACCAGATATACCTGAGCCTACAACAATCGCGTCATATACGTTTTCCGCCATAAAATAAGGGTGAATTCTTAACTAAAGTATCTATTGAATAAAGCGCATTACCGCTGGGCAAGCTATCTGGAGATTCAAAACTGTCTCCGTGAACAAGGCCCAACTGTGGGTACATAATTTATCAGAAATCAATATATCTGATCGCTTACATAAAACCAAGTGAGCGATCAGTTTTTCAGGTAATTTATTATCAATTTCTTCTAAAAGATTACTAATAGGTGGGTAAACATCAATTTAACCTTAGTGAATGCAGTAACACATCCTACTAAAACATGTAGGTGTAGCTGATGAGGGACAACGGTTATACTTGTAAAACCTTATAGCTGGAACAGCAGATTGACCTGTAGGATAGACTCGTTCACGTCGCGCAGTCCCACAACGTTATGCCAGTAGCGCCACTCAGTACCGGCGTATACTCTACCGGGCTTGCCCTTCAGGTTACCTAAATCCAGGAAGAGCTGAGGCTGGGTGAGGTATTGTGCGGCACCCGGGCCGCGGTCTCCTATAAAGTCCATAAAGCCCCGGAACCGCAGATGAATTATCTCCGATGCCGGCAGCTTTACATCCCAGCTAGGGGTTATCTGGAACGTGCCGTTATACTCAGAGCCATGCTGCTTGTAGTAATATGTTTCAAGCTGTAGTAAGCCTTGCCCAGGCAGCGCAAATTTAAAAGCTGGCCCCAGCAGGTACACAAAAAAGTCTTCGGTGCCACCAAAGAGTACGTTCACACCTCCTCCCAATAGCACATCGTTTACAGGCCCAAGTCTTACCTCACTACCCGTGGCACGACTCAGGCTCACCTTAGGGTACCACTCAGCATAGAGTGCGGGGCTCTGCAGACTTACATTATTGGAGAGATCGGCAAAGCCAAAGTGCTCAAAAGCCCCTCTCATGCCGAAGTGCTCAAAGGTTATAGTAGCCATGTCACCAGACTGGTTCAGGTGACGGCCATACAGTAACTGCAGGTTAGAGCCGCCTGTGTACATTACCTGTGCCTGTGCGGTACGGCAAAATATCAGCAGCAAAAGCACGGAGAAAAACACCAGCCTTCTGATACCGAGTTGAGTAAAATGTAGGTGCATACAGATGCTTTTTTTGTGAAGGTCCAGAAAATTCTCCTTATACGAAACCATCTGAAAATTGGCACCCTTTGCCATGTCTTCTAATGTCAGGCAGTGCCTACAAATAAATAAGGGTCTGCAAACTAAGCTTGCAGACCCTCTTCTAAATACTGGTGTCTATTTCCCCTACTTGATTTTCACCACACGCATATAATCTACCATCGCCTGGTTTATCTCGCCGTTCATGTTCTCGTTGTGTGGCTCAAAGGTTAGTGACAGGGTGTGCTTTCCTTTCTTCAGAGACACCTCCACGGCATTCGTAAAGCCCCAGTTGTTCCACTCGTCGGTGCCACGCTGAGGCAGCACAATGGTGCCAATAAATTCGCTACCTTTCTTCAGGGTACGGATAGCAGCTTTGTTTTCTGTGTTTATCGGTCCGTTGCCGTTGGCATAGCGGAAGTCTATGGCATACACCCCATCCTCAGGTACAGCAACTTCCACTTTTATACTTGTGTTTTGCTTTTTACTGATCTCGACAAAGCCTGTTCCGGAAAAATCGCGGTACGGAAGGCGAGCTTTGGGAGCAGATTTCTCCAGTTCATACACAAGCTTATACTTGTCTGGCACGACTACCACTGGTTCGCTTCCGAAAGAGGTTACGCCGTTTGCATCAATTGCCAGCACCATATACTCTGCATAACTGTTGGCCTCAACCGCCAGGCTGGTGCTTTCTGTTTTCTCCAGTTCTTCACCGTTCCTGATGACCTGGTAAGCAACAGCACCCTCTACGGCTGGCCAGGTGAGTTTACCAGCAGCATAGGTTACCTTAGGCATATCCGGAGAAGTATAGTATGCAGTGTGGTTATACTTTCCTCCAGTTTCATTGTTAGCCAGTTCAATCTTGATGGTGTGGCTGCCTGTCAGGTCACCTGGAATTTCGGCTCTTTCCAATGACTTGCCATCCATAGTGATAGACTTTATCTCATTACCAAAGCCGCTCATTTCCAAGTTCAGGATTGCGTTTCTGTACTTAACGTTGGAGAGCTTGCGCTCTCCTGCAAAAGCTTTTGGCACAAACGGCTTCAACACCATCTTGTCTACCTGCATATCCATGCCAAAGAACACTTTGTACACCATGCTTAGGTTACCAGCTACGCTCCAAAGCTGCCTGTCGGAGTTGATTTGTGTTCCGGCATAGTCGCCATTGCTAGAGACAAAGTTCTCTTTGTTTGTCAGGAAAAGTGCGGCCGGGCGATAAATGGCACTTATACTTTCGGCAAGTGCCTCTCCGTTGCCAGCTTTAGCTGCTGCCAGGCTCCAGTAGGCTTGCACAAAAGGCCAGATGCCGTTGTTATGGTAAGGCGGTATGCCCGGAATCTGTGGATAGATGCTCGGTGTGCCATAGTCTGTTACAGGTGTGCTGGCTACCACTGTTTTACGACGCGCTTCATCAGCCACACCATACAGTACGCTCAGTGCCTCACCCAAAGCCTCTGCTCTAAGCGACAGAATTTTATAGTTGCGGCCGTACAGGTACTGTCCGTAGTAGCCTTTCTCTGCCTGCCACAGGAGCTTGTTCATGCCTTCTTTTATACCTTCGGCTACCTTTCTGAACTTGGCTGCTCCTTCGCTGTCGTTTAGCAGCTCTGCCATTTGTGCTGCCGCTATATTTGCCTGGTAATGCACAGCGTTTGTGCCCAGGTTCTCCGACTCATAGATATCAGCAGGCTGCATCCAGAGTGGGTAGGTTTGCTCGCGCCAATCCAGGAAGGATGACTCCCCACGCACCATACCAGTTTCTGTATTGTAGGCGTTCTTATAATCCTCTTCCAGCGATTTCTTAATGATGGCATAGGTTTCACGAAGCCACTTCTGATCTCCGGTGGCTTTGTATACTTCCCAGGCAGCCACTGCCCACACCATGCGGTCTGTAGAAACCGGGTAAGCGCCGCCTGTACCTGTATCTTGTACAATGCGGCCATCTTTTACCTTCCGCATCAGGCTGTACATAGACACTTTCGGCTGAAGCTGGGCCATGCCAAGTATAATGCTATAGCTAATGTCACGTGTCCAAACGCCAGCCCATTCCTTTCCAGTTCTGAAAGTACTGTCCGGCTCAATGTCCATCTGCATCTCCTCCAGGGCCATATTGTAGAGGGCATCTACGATCGGGTAATTTGAGGTATACTGCGGAAAAGCGGATATATCCTTTGTTAGCTTCCAGTGCGTAGCAGTGGACTTATCGTCTCCAGGGGCATTAAGCGTGAGGGTAATTTCATAGATGCCGTCACCGTCCGGGTCCTTTAGTTTAAAGCTCTCATTACCGCCCAGGTTGCTAAAGTCCCAGTTAAGTGGCGCGGTGCCTCCGGCAATGTATATCCCTTTAAAGTCTTCCTTGTAGATCCTATCACCGGTAGGTGTAGTATAAGCCCCCTCCTTTTCAAAGGCCCGCAGCATCGGGCGCATATCCAGGCGAACGGTCATCTTGGTGTTCGGAGCCAGGTATACATCGTTTGGTATTTGAGTCTGATCGTTGAACTGTTGCCCAAACGTGATAACAGGTGTCTGGCAGTCACCGCCAAGGCAATTGAAGTGATGGTCTACGCCAGACTTCATTTCGTTGTCGCGGCCGTTGATAGCAAACTTAAACTTGATGCGTGGGCTCTGAAATGCATTAGCAGGGCTTTTGTAATCAGTTATTAGCTCTGTGCGGGAAACTACCCGTGCCACATGCTCGCCCTGCACTACACTATCAGGGTAAATGGCGTAGGCCTCCGACTGCCAAATGGCACCACTGTTAACTTCTGCTCCAGGTTGCTGCGATCTACAGGCTCCCAGTGCGAGTAATGAAAAGAGTATACTTGACTTAAGGGTGATACGATTCATGAGGTGTGGTTTCTAAACAAATGCACCATATACGATACTTCAAAGTATAGGAAGCTTAAAATTACAGCTTAAATAAAAAAATCAAGGCAGTACTACTTTTTGTGGGTGAACATACAACACTGTCCCTAAGCCGAACAGTCTGGTACAGATGCCTCTAAGGTAGAACGAGCGGCTGCATGTTTGAAAATAAATTTACGCTACAAGTTTCCTGTATGATGCAATACACCACACCTATCTTCAAACAGAAGAGGGTGTCCTAAAAGGGCGCCCTCTTTGCGTTTATCCGGTTGCTATTGTTTTTCAGGCGGCCATGTAGAGAACGGCTCGTCTCGGGCTGAAAAAGGCGGAAAAGTGGTCCAGCAAGCAAGCATGAGCCGCGGTCGGCTGTTTCAGCGCGCCAGAGAGGCCGGAGGCGGCCCTTTCCAGCGCCTCTTCGAAGGCTTTTACTCCCTTTCGGGCTACTTTGCGCAGGTTATGGGCCACAGCGGCCAGGCCAAAGTCCACCTCGGCTTTGGCCAGCGTGCGCAACCTAAAGCGGGTGAAGCGGTTGTTGCTCTTGACCTGCCCAAACACGGCCTCGGGCTCAATGGCCCTTTGCCTGCGGTGGCGCACCCCCTCCTCGCTCAACAGTAGCTCCCGGGCCTTTGCCTTCAGGCGCTGGAGCCGGTGGTTGACCTCGATGACTCTGTTGCCCTTGCCCCTGAAGCACTGCCCTCTTAAGGGGCAACTCTCGCACCGGCGGGCCTGGTAGCGGCTCACCTGCGAGACATAACCCAAGTCAGATGTACGCTCGTACTGGCCCACCTGCTCCAGCCGCTGGCCCATGGGGCAGACGAAGAAGTCCTCCTGCTGGTTATAGTACAGGTTAAGCGGATGGAAGATGTCATTTCGGAACTTGCGCTTCTGCTCTTGATGGAAGTAGTTGTACTTGACATAGGCCTGGATCTGCTTATCCTCGAGCCAGGCGTAGTTCTGCTCCGAGCCGTAGCCGGCGTCGGCCACCACTTCTTTTGACTGCTGCTGGTAATGCTCCTGGAACTGCTGTAGGTGGGCAATCAGGGTGGCCGTGTCGCCCGGCCGCTGGTGCAAAGAGAAGTTGGTGATCAGCTGGTTCTCCGAGCTGATCTGCACGTTGTAGGCCGGCTTCAGCTGCCCGTTCTTCATGTGGTCTTCTTTCATCCGCATGAAGGTGGCGTCCTCGTCTGTTTTGCTATAGCTGTTCCTGTCACCGAGCTTCTCTAACTGCTCCTCGTATTTTTGTAGTCGCGGCAGGTGCTCTTTTTCCAGTTTGGCCACCTGCTTGCGGGCTTTCTTGTCCAGCTCAGCCACGTGCTCGTTGAGCTTTTGAATCTCCTCTTTGAGCCGGTGGGCGTCCACCTTCTCGGGCAGCCGCTCCTGGGGCGCTTTCCTGTCTTCTTTGATGGCCTGGCCGATGTCACAGAGCACGCTGCGGATCTTCCGCTCCAGCTTTTCTTTGTTCTTCTCCACTGAGCCCCGCCACACGAAAGTATAGCGATTGGCGGCTGCCTCTATCTTGGTGCCGTCCACGTACTGGGTCTCGAGGCTCACATACTCCAACCGGTGCATCAGGCGCACCACCTGGGCGAAGAGCTCCTGGACCTGGTTTTTGAGGCGACGGCTTCTAAAGTCATTGATGGTGCGGAAGTCGGGGGTGCTGCCGCCCGAGAGCCACATGAAGTGGATGTTCTCTTCCAGGGCCCGGGCAATGCGGCGGCAGGAATAGATGTTGTTCAGGTAAGCGTAGAAGAGCACTTTCAAGAGCATCCGTGGGTGGTAGCTGCTCGTGCCCCCGCCTTTATAGGTGGCTATGATGCGGTCGATGTTGAGCTCATCGACCACCCGGTCCACGAGCCGCACCGGGTGGCCTTCCGGGATGCGGTCTCCGATGCTTTGGGGGAACAGGACCACCTGGTGGCCCGGCTGCTCCTTGAAAACAACGTTGCGCCTTTTCATGCCTACTAAAATAGCAAAAGGCGAATAAATGAAAAAGGGACTGCCCTTTTTGGACAGCCCCTTCCCGCTATCTTAAAGGGACCTGGTTTTTCTTACAAGAAGGTGCAGGGACTGCTAAGCCAACTCCGGCTCCAACTGCACTTCCTCATGGGAGACTTCAATACTAGTTCTTGGCAACGATACAGCAAACACACTTCCCTTACCGTCTTCACTTTGCACACTAATCTGGCCTGAAAAGCTTTCTAAGAGCTCCCTGCACAGCATCAACCCTAAGCCTGTACCTTTCTCACCTGAAGTACCGAGAGTGGTAAAACGCCTCTCTGAAAACAGGTTGGCCACATTAGCCGGCGACATACCTTTACCATTATCACTTACCAGCACCACTACCTTATCGGCTTGCTCTTCTACTTTGAAACTTACCTGGCCCCCCGGGTAGGAGAACTTTACAGCGTTCGTGAGCAGGTTACGCAGCACAAAATTGAGTCTTTCTTTATCTGCAAGCGCTGTGGCACCCGGTGTTACATAATTCAGAAGCTTTACACCTTTATCATTGGCCTGAGACCTGACAAGCTCCATGTTTTCCTCTGCAATCCGGTGCAGGTTAACAGGCTCTACCTTTATACAGGACTCTTCAAGCTGCGCCTTTGCCCAAATCAGCACATTATCAAGCATCGCCATAGCTACATCCATATCTCTGCCTAGCAGGTTAAATATTCGCTTTACATCAGCCTCGGGCAGGGTTCTGGCCTGTGCCAGCCCCAGAATGCTTTTGATTGAGTAAAATGGCCCCCTCAGGTCGTGAGAAATAATAGTAAATACTTTGTTCTTAAAGGCATCATGCCTGCCCAAACGCTCATTTTGCTCCTGTAAAACCTTAGCCTGAGTTGATATCTCATTCCTCTGAGCCGTGATTTCTGCATTTTGTGTCTGCATCAGGTAATGTGCATCCTGCAGTTTTGCATAAGCAGCCCTTTGCCGTTGCCAGCCAAGGAAAAGAACTATCAGCAGTACCAGCATCAAAAGAATGATCGTGCCCTCCAGGATCAACGTATAATGCTGGTACTGTATCTCTGCTGCCTGTTTCTCCTGCTCAGCTTTCAGGCGCTGATTTTCTTGCTCCTTTTGGGCTATTTCATACTTAGCTGTTATCTCCGCCTCTACTCTGGCTCTGCTTTCGTTATCCAGCTCCTCTTTATGCTTTGTGTAGATAGACAGATATTCATAAGACTGCTTGTAGTTATTTAAGGCAGCATAGACCTTCTGCATCAGCAGGGATGCTTCCACTATTTTCTTAGTGGATTCAGTCTTTTTGGCCATGTCAAAGCTCTGCTGAGCATACCTCAGCGCTTTGGCCTTATTGCCCGTTGCCAGGTAGATCTCGGCAATTTTCCCCAGCGCTGCCATTTTGATCATGTCATTCTGAATCTCCTCATTTAAGCTTACTGACTTAAACAAGTAAGGCAACCCATGCTCGGCTTGTCCCAGATGCAGGTGAATGTTTCCGATGTTAAGAAGGCTAATAGCCCATCCTTTTTTATCGCCAGCACCTTCTTGCAGCTTTGTTGCCTGCTTATAGTAATTCAGAGCTGTACTATACTTCCCCTGATCCTCATAAATGTCACCAAGGTTGTTATAGGCACTGCCTAACCTTATTGTATCATTGGCTTTCTGCGCCAACGCTGTTGCCAAAAGATAATGGTTAATAGCCCTTTTAGAATCCTGGATTTTATTGTAGACGTTGCCCAGGTTGATATAAGACGAGATGAGGGTGGCAGTATCATTCAACTGCTTCCCGAGAGCAAGTGCCTGAAAGTAATGTTCCATTGCCTTGCCGTAGTCGCCCATGACCAAGGCAGAATTACCTAAGAGTGTTAAGGCTTTGGCTCTTCCAACTTCGAAGCCAGCGGCGGTTGCCAGGTCATAGGCTGCCTGCCCATACTCTTTGGATTTTACAGCATCGGTAAGTGCATATTGTTTGCTTAAACTACAATTAAGCATCACTCTGGCAGAGTCTGTCTCAGCTTTGGAAAGCTCACCCAGCAAGCTATCTATTAGCTTACTTTGTGCATACAGGCTACCTGAAAAAAGGAGCACTAGCAACAGTAAAGTTATTCTCATACAGTAAAAAAAGAGCGGTACTGCTGCTCACCAAGCTAGCACAAGCACCTAACAGCAAAAAGGCGTAAGAGACAACTCAGGCTAGAACTGCTTATCTAACAAACAACCGGGTACAAATTTAATAAATGGCAGAACAGTTTTCACCCTCTGTTATATTATTTTATACTCTGATAATCAAAAGCATATTAACTAAACAACCCTATAGCACCTTTATACTTGAAGCGGGACAGCCTTTCTTTTACTTCTCCAGCGCTATAGCTTCTAACACTAAAAACGAAAGACCAGGTAAGCTCCTTTTGTATCAAAGAGATTACCTGGTCTTATACATTATTACCCTGCGCTTTACAAAAGGGAAAATTATCACTCCTGTTGGTTCCCTGAAGCGTAGATGGATTTCAGTTCTGTAAGTTTTCCAGAGCTCAGTTTCAACTGTCCTTTATCAGCAATCAGTCTTATTTTAGTAAATTCCTCATCAGGGAAGAATATACTCGTCATTACGGTTCTTCCTTCATCAGCGAAAAGCTCCACGGAGGCTACATCTACCACTAATCGCAAACTAAAAAGTTTGTCTTTAGAGAAGCGAGGAGCATACTGAATGCCTGAGAACTTATCTGAAAAACTATGCTCGCCTGCCTTTTTTCTGTTTATGTAGTACTGCCCTCGGTCCGCATCGTAGCCTATTAGTACTTGCTGATTTCTGCTGTTAGAAAGCTCTACGGCAAATGACTTCTGACTGGCATCTGGCTCCACTTCCAGGCTTAGGTCATAGCTTGAAGATTTGACAGAAAGCTGCTCAGAAATATCTATAGCACCTGATACTGTCTGCGCTTCCAAAACATGAGTTTTGTGATAGATATTTTGTAACTCCTGTACTGGCTTGGAGGCTACACGCAAACCAGCAGGAGTGTTTACCAGCTCCAGGGAACGAGCAACTGTCATGGCGCTTCTCCATTTTTCTGTCGGCACTACATTGGCATAGTCCCAGTTACTCATCCATCCTATAAACAGATGGCGCCCATCCTCTTTGGGTACATTAGCCCAGGTAATGCCCGCATACTGGTCACGTCCGTAGTCCAGCCAAATGCCTTCCTGCCCGTTTACAGTAGCCGCAATGCTCGGTTTTGCACTCAAGTTTGCTTTGAAATCAGGGTCAAGTATAAACTTGCTCCCATTAAAATCACCTACGAAATACTGGGTACCAGACCCTCCGTTTGGTGCACCAGGGTTGATATTTACAATCAGAACCCATTTCTCTTCATTAGTACCCTTTACAGGCATCTTGATTAGGTCCGGACACTCCCAAACGCCACCATGCGCTCCAACATCAGCACCAAAATCACTTCTCAGCTTCCAGTCGAGCAGGTTTTTAGAAGCGTAAAAACTGATATGGTCTTTTACTGCCAGCGTCATAATCCACTCCTGCCCTTTTTCATACCACATCACCTTCGGATCCCGGAAATCCCGTATGCCCGGGTTCTTCAGCACAGGGTTGTTCCTATACTTGGTCCATGTCCGTCCATTATTTAGGCTATAGGCGATACCCTGCGTTTGGTAGTCGTTTCTTCCCGCCTTTTCCGCTTCAGCATCATGATAGGTAAAGATGGCTATAAGGGGAGGATTTTCTGCTGTACCTAAACCAGAGGTATTCTTGGTATCTACCACCGCACTCCCAGAAAAGATCATGCCCAGGCTATCCGGGTAGAGGGCAATTGGCAGGTGCTCCCACCTTACCATGTCTTTACTGACAGCATGCCCCCAATGCATTGGCCCCCACACCGTGCTGTCTGGGTTGTGTTGGTAAAACAAGTGGTACTCGCCGTTATGGTACACCATACCATTAGGATCATTCATCCAACCGGTAGGTGGAGTAAAATGAAACTGCGGCCGGTGAGGCTCATTAAAAGCAACTGAAGCAGTTATGTTATTCATTGCTTCGTCCTGGTTTTCAACTGTTGCCTGATTTGTACCACAGCTGCTTAATACAGCTCCTAAGGCTATCATTACAGATAGTTTATTCATACTCTACTTTCTACTTTAAGCTAGCAGCGCCTGCCCTACTTAAGCTATGATTTAATGAAGGATTTTTCTATTTGTGTCAAATCAATGCGCGGTGTAGCCCCCTTCTGTGTAGCCACGAATGCTCCCGCCATACATGCTTTATCCAAAGCTTTCGAAACAGGCTCACCTTCTAGGTAGAACTTCAGGAAGGTTGCCAGAAAAGCATCGCCGCTGCCTATGGTATCCTCCACTTCCACCTGGTATCCTTGATGCTCCTCATACCCTCTTTCTGACAGCACGGCAGCTCCCTTGTCGCCGCGGGTTACGATAAGCAGTTGAAGGTTAAAATGCTGCTTTAGGGCCTGCATCTGCTCCTGTTCATTGCCTGACCAGCCTAGCCATCCAGTTACCTCGTTCAGTTCCTGGTGGTTCATCTTGGCTACGTCTGCAGCATCCAGCAAGTCCTGTGTGAGCTCCGGAGAGTAGTAGGGCGGCCGCAGGTTTACGTCAAGTACCTTATACTTGGCGAGCTTCAGGTACTGCTGCAGTGTTTTGCGCGAAGTAGAATTTCTGGCAGCCAGGCTACCGAAAATAAATACATCACTTGCCTTTATGAGCTTTGCCGCCTGCTCATCATACTGTACATAATCCCAGGCAACAGGCTCCACAATCTCATAAGTCACTTCCTGCTTGTTGCTGGTATTTGCCTTCACAACCCCGGTTTGGTATAGCTGGCTAGTCTGTATCCATTGTGTGGAGAGGTGTTTCCCTTGCAGGAAGGCGTTTAGCTCCCTTGCTAAATCGTCCTTACCTACACAGCTGATAACTACAGGAGAGTAACCGTAGTAGGTTAGGTGTATGGCAACATTCATGGGTGCACCACCAGGCATCTTTCCACTTGGAAGAATATCCCACAGCACTTCTCCAAAGCATATTATCTGAGGCTGCTTCATGATTGATGTGTATTTGTTAGACTAAATTACCACTCCCTGCGACTCAACTTTCTTTCCGATCTCCTCGAGCGATACACCTTTCGTTTCCGGCATTATTTTCCAGACAAACAGCAGCTGCAGTACCATCATAATGGTAAAAATAAGGAAGGTATTTCCTCCTCCCAGACTGGCTGTAATATAAGGGAACACAAAAGCGATCACAGCGGCCATAAACCAGTGGGTAAAGCTACCCAAGGCTTGTCCGCTTGCCCTTACGCTGTTAGGAAAAATCTCTGAAATGAACACCCATATGACTGCGCCTTGAGAGAAGGCAAAGAATGCAATATAGGCAAACAGGCTTACAGGCACCACCATACCGAAACTCTCGGTGTAGAAGGCCCACGATACCATGCCCAAAGTCAGGATTAAACCAAAAGACCCAACAAGCATCAAAACCCTCCGCCCCACACGGTCAATAAAATTGAGTGCCAACAAGGTAAATATAAAGTTGACCAAGCCCACCCCAGCTGAAGAAAGCAAGGCAGCATCTTTGCCTAGGCCTGTCATCTCGAAAATTCTGGGGGCATAGTAAATAATGGCGTTAATACCAGATACCTGGTTGAACACAGCAAACAAAACAGCCAGCATAACAGGAACACTGTGCTGTTTAGAGAAAAGTCTCTCTTCGGAGGTTCTGTTCTTTCTTTTGTTCCCGGATTCGATGATCGCAGCTAACTCTGCATCCGCTGTGGATGGATCTATCTGGTTTAATACAGCCCTGGCCTCTTCTACAGCCCCTTTTTTAACAGCAAGCCAACGCGGGCTTTCGGGCACCAGCAACACAAGCCCAACAAAGATGGCAGCAGGAAAGCCCTCTACTCCCAGCATCCAACGCCAAGCTGCACTACCTGCATCCTGCAACAGGTAGTTCGACAGAAAAGCTATCAATATGCCAAAGACTATATTAAACTGAAATAAGGCTACCATCCGGCCTCTCTTATTGGCAGGCGCTATCTCGCTGATGTACATGGGGGCGGCCACAGAAGAGGCCCCTACTCCCAGGCCGCCTATAAACCGGAAAAACAGAAATGAGTACCAGTCTGTAGCCAAGGCTGACCCTACTGCTGAAGCAAGGTAGAGCACCCCAATCCAGAACAAGGTGCGCTTGCGGCCAAGCCTATCAGAGGGGTATCCCCCAACCAGGGCACCTATCACTGTACCGATCAGGGCAATCGAAACAGTAAGGCCATGCTGGAAAACATCTAACTGCCATACTTCCTGAATGGATTGTTCTGCGCCTGAAATCACGGCTGTGTCAAAGCCGAACAAAAAGCCTCCCAACGCTACAGCTATGGACCAAAAAAAGACTCTCCTGTTATTCATTGATTGTTTTTCTATGAGTATAGTTTAAGATAAGTACCTGCTCGGGGGAAATACAAAGTTAGAATTATAAACCATTCTTCACTAAGCCTGGGCTACGAAGCCAGTAGAGCAGCTGGCCTTTAAACTGCTACTACATGATGATACGGAAACGAACTTATGTTACTTGTTATAGCAGGTGATAACTTGTATAAGTTACATTATTCAGAACTCTTTTCATAGCTGGCTGTAGCCTTTCGTAAAGTATAAACAGATGAGAAACTGTTTTCAATAATTAGCCACACCGGCACCATGTAATCAGCTACTTTTGGTCCGCATTAATACTGTCATCAGCTTCCCTCAAAATCACTTTTGCATCAAAAAGCTGATAGTTAGATAAAAAAATTAAAAATTACTCTTCTATATTAGAAAAAAGTTACATATTGCACCCATGCAACCTATGAGCAGCAACCTGTTTACAACAATTACAATTATGACGACCGGGATCATTACGATTACCGGAACGACAGGCCATTGCCCATGGGGAACGGAAATTTTTAGTAGAATGAGTTAGAAAAATACTTCATAAACTACAAAAAGGCCTTCCTCAGAACAGAGGAAGGCCTTTTTGTTTTAACCCCTTTACAACATGAAAGTCCTGAAATTCGGAGGTACCTCAGTAGGATCAGCAGAGTCTATAAACTCGTTGGTTAAAATCGTAAAAGAACAGCAGCAAACAAATCAGGCTGTTGCTTTAGTGTGTTCGGCTCTGAGCGGGGTTACAAACACACTGCTACAGCTTGTAACAGAAGCTGCGGAAGGAAAAGAGTTCAGCATTGGACTCAAAACGATTGAGGACCGCCATTTTGAGATTGTGAAGGCATTGCTGGAGGTAAAGTATCAAAATCAGGCTTTACTCGGCCTTAAGCTATACTTTAATGAACTAGAAGAACTGTTAACAGGCGTAAAAGCTCTAGGAGAGGCATCGGCAAGAATACGCGACAGAGTCGTTGCCTATGGCGAGCTATGCTCTAACTATACGTTAACGCATGTACTCAAGCAACATGGGGTAAATGCTGTTTTTGCCGATGCGCGCCAGTTCATCAAGACCGACAGCAACTATGGCAAAGCTGCCGTAAACGAAGCGCTTACCAACCAACTGCTCAGCACGTTTTTTGAGCAGCACCAAGGAGCTACCCCTGTCATTACAGGCTTTATTGCCTCTGACCAGTGCGGCAACACCACTACGCTAGGCCGTGGAGGCTCTGATTATACAGCTGCCCTGGTGGGAGCAGCCATGAGTGCAGCAGAAGTGCAGATATGGACCGATGTGGATGGTTTCATGACAGCCGATCCACGTTTGGTGAAAAAAGCATTCCCGCTCAAGCACTTGTCTTACAATGAGGCTATCGAGCTTTCCTTCTTCGGAGCTAAGGTCGTTCACCCGCCTACCATGCTGCCGGCTATTGCCAAAAATATCCCCCTTGTTGTAAGAAATACCTTTAACCCTACTTTCCCGGGCACAGCCATAGGTGCTCAGCCATCTGTAAACGGATCGCTGGTAAAGGGAATAAGCTCAATACCGGCAGTTAGCATGCTCAGCATACAAGGTGGCGGCATGGTAGGGCACAAAGGCTTTAGTGGCCGCCTGTTCAGTGCATTGGCCCATGCCAGTGTAAATGTGATACTGATCACACAGGCCAGTTCCGAGTATAGCATCACTTTAGCTGTTTCACCAGAGGATGTACCTGCCGCTGTTAAGGCTATAGAAGCTGAGTTTGAGTATGAGCTGCTGACCCAGAAACTGTCCAAGCCTCTAGTAGAGGAAGGCTTTAGTGTAATGGCCGTAGTTGGGGAGAACATGAAGCAGGCCATTGGCCTGTCTGGCAAGTTGTTTAGCGCGCTTGGCCGTAGCGGCGTAAACGTCAGCGCCATTGCGCAGGGCTCTTCTGAGCTTAACATATCTGTTGTGGTAGACAGCGAAGATTTATCCAAGGCTCTGAACTCTGTACACGATGCACTGTTCCTCTCGCCAGTAAGAACACTGAATGTGTTTTGCTGTGGCACCGGCAACATAGGTGCTACCCTGCTGAAACAGCTGGAGCAGCACCAGGAACACCTGCAGTCTAGCCGCCACCTGAAGGTTAATTTAGTGGGAGTAAGCAACAGCAGAAAAATGGTCTGGAACCGGGAAGGCATCAGCCTGACTAGCTGGCAGGAAGAGCTGCTGGAGCAAGGCGAGCAGAGTGAGCTTAGCCGCTTTATCGAGCAGGCTGTAGCGCTCAATTTGCCGAATTCTGTTTTTATAGATAACACTGGCAGCGCAGACGTAGCCAAAACTTACAGGCACCTGTTTGAACAGAGCTTTTCAGTTGTTACCTGCAACAAGATACGTAACTGCGGCTCTTTCTCAGACTATTACAAGGACAAGCAGGTAGTACGAAAGTATGGCGTGGACTACTTCTTTGAGACAAATGTGGGGGCAGGTTTACCCATCATCAACACCCTGCACGACCTGCTCATTAGCGGAGACCGGGTACTGAAGATAGAGGCTATACTTTCCGGCACTATCTCCTTCATATTTAACGAGTATAAGGGTGCCCGAACATTTGCTGAGGTAGTGCGTGAGGCGCAGCAAAAAGGCTTTACCGAACCTGACCCACGCGACGACCTGAGTGGGCTTGACTTTGCCAGAAAGATGCTCATACTTGCCCGCGAAACAGGGTTGCCGGTAGAACTTCAAGACGTACAGATTCATCCTATACTTCCTGAAAACTGCGTTTCTGCCCCTACCGTGGAGGCATTTTACCAGGAGCTTGAAAAGTCTGAGCCGTACTTTGCCAAACTCAAAGACCAGGCCGCTGCAGCTAACAAAGTGCTTCGCTACATAGGCACCCTGGAAGCAGGAAGGGTTAAGGTAGAGCTGCTGAATGCAGGTCCAGAGCACCCGTTCTACAACCTCTCTGGCAGCGATAACATTATCTCCTTCACTACCGACAGGTACCGCCTCAACCCAATGGTAATTAAGGGACCGGGCGCCGGAGCAGAAGTAACCGCCGCAGGTGTTCTCGCTGATCTTGTAAGGGTTGCAGCCCAGTAAAACCACACTAGAAAGTATACTTTATGAAAGGAATAAAAGTATTTGCCCCGGCCACTGTAGCAAATGTTAGCTGCGGATACGATGTGCTAGGCTTTGCCGTAAACACACCCGGAGACGAGGTGGTAATGCACCTGAATGACAGTGGGGAAGTAAGCTTGGACGTTATTGAGGGAGATGAGGGACGTTTGCCTCGTGATCCTGCCAAGAACACCGTTAGTGCTGTAGTTATCAATTACCTAAATCACTTAGGCATAAAACAAGGTGTAAGTATAGCGCTTTACAAAAAGATGCCTTTCGGAAGCGGGCTTGGCTCCAGCTCTGCCAGTGCCGTGGCAGGCTTGGTTGGCATTAATGAACTGATGGGGAAGCCGCTAACGCAAGAGCAGTTATTACCTTTTGCCATGGAGGGCGAACGGTTAGCCTGTGGCAATGCCCATGCGGACAACGTTGCCCCTGCCCTTTTGGGTGGTTTGGTATTGATCAGGAGCTATAACCCGCTGGACGTGGTAAAATTGCCGGTACCTGCAGGCCTGGCCTGCGCATTGGTGTACCCGCATGTGGAGATACCTACCAAAGAGGCAAGGCAGATTTTGAGAACGCATGTTCCGCTACAAGATGCGGTAACCCAATGGGGCAATGTGGCGGGGCTGGTAGCCGGTTTCTGCACAAACAACCTGGACCTAATCAGCCGAAGCATGCAGGATGTTATCATCGAGCCTGTGCGTGCCATGCTTATTCCCTGCTTCAGCGAAATGCGCCAGCTAGCCATGGAACAAAAGGCACTTGGTTTCGGCATATCAGGCTCAGGCCCTTCTGTTTTTTCGCTTTGCAGTAACTTAGATGTAGCCCGCAATGTAACGGCGGCTCTAACCGCTAAACTTTCCGAGGCTGGCATCGACAGCACCGCCTATGTATCTGAAATAAACCTTCAGGGGCCGCAAGTAAAGCATTTACAACCTGCCCTTAGCAAACAGCACCCATAACATGCATTATACCAGCACAAATAAACAGGCTGCGCACGCGCCTCTGCAACAGGCCGTATTAAAGGGCTTGGCCGATGATGGAGGCTTATACATGCCAGCACACATACCTACGCTGCCTGCTTCCTTTTTTGAGCAGCTTCCAAACCTGTCTTTGCAGGAGATTTCTTATACAGTAGCCTCTGCTTTTCTAAATGGTGATGTGCCTGCGGGGGCATTGAAACCCCTGGTCGAGGAGGTTATGAGCTTTGACACACCTCTTGTGGAAGTAGAGCCGGATATCTACAGTTTGGAGCTGTTTCACGGGCCTACAATGGCCTTTAAGGATGTGGGAGCGCGTTTTATGTCGCGCCTGATGGCCTACTTTACAAAAGATAAGCAGGACAAGCTGAAGGTGATTGTAGCTACCTCCGGCGATACGGGTAGTGCAGTGGCAGCAGGCTTCTTCAATGTAGCGGGCATAGAAGTATACATTCTTTTTCCAAAAGGAAAAGTGAGTCCCTTGCAACAAAAGCAGCTTACCACTTGGGGGGGCAATATCACAGCCATAGAAGTAGAAGGCACTTTCGACGACTGTCAGCGATTAGCGAAGCAAGCTCTGGCCGACAAAGCGTTAAACAAGCAGCATGTGCTTACTTCAGCCAACAGCATCAACATTGCGCGGCTTATCCCGCAGTCTTTCTACTATTTCTATGCGTTTGGCCAGGTGCAGCAGCGGGATAAACCTGTAGTTTTCAGCGTACCAAGCGGGAACTTCGGCAACCTTACTGGTGGCCTGCTGGCTGCAGCCATGGGCCTGCCTGTGCATCGTTTTGTTGCCGCCACGAACCAAAACAAGGTCGTGCCCGATTACCTCATGTCAGGAGTCTATGAACCTAAACCGTCGGTGCAGACCATCAGCAACGCAATGGATGTAGGCAATCCAAGCAATTATGCTAGAATGAGTGCTTTATTTGGCGGTGAGCTGGAGCAGTTTCAGCAGCAGATAACAGGCTGTACTTTCACAGATGAGCAAACCAGAAAAGCCATCGGCGATGTGTATCAGCAGCACGGGTATCTGTTAGACCCCCACGGAGCCGTTGCCTACAGTGGCGCCAAGCAGTTCTTGGCTGATAGTGGCGTTCCCGCTACGGCTATATTTTTGGAAACAGCACACCCTGCCAAGTTCAGGGAGGTTATGAACGACACACTGGGAGAAACCATTGCTGTACCAACCAGGCTACAGGAGTTTGCGGAAAAAGAAGAGTACATCGTGCCAATGCCGAACAGTTATGAGGCACTGAAAGAAGTTTTGGTGTAACCAAAGCCTCTAGCATACTAGTCGAAAGGCAGGGGAACCATGCATCAGCAAAAGGTTCTTCTGCCTTTTCTTTTGCTTAAAATTCTGTAGTGCCTTGCGTCTTTTGGAAAAGTGGCCCGTCATCAGGGTGTAAAACAAATAAACACACAAAAGACAATGGAACCTTTAGACATTTTCGCATCTCCACGCCAGGTAAGACAATGGAGACAAGACCGAGAGAAAAGATTAACCACCGAAAGATCAGCCGGCGCTGCGTATTCCAGCCACTGCTGCAATAGGAAAGAAAGACAAGCGGGCAGCAGTTTAGGCAAGCTTTACGCTTTACTACTGCTTCTAACACTGCTCCTGCACCTTCCTGGTGTTGCCCAGACAAGCCAGCAGAAAAGTAGTGTCTACAAATCACTTTCCCCTGCCACAGATCATTACAAATACATTGGTGCAACTGATGCCACGCCCACAGGTGAGCACCTGGACAGCATAAGCTTTCCAGCTAAAGACTTCCGCAGAGGTGCTTATCTAAAACTACGCACGGTGTACCTGGACGTCCCGGTGAAGACTTTCAAGATTAAGCCATACCCGGCAAACAGCTCCGCACAAACCAGAGCAGAATTAGATTTTTTACTAGATCTGCAGCAAAAACGTACCGCTACCGACATAGCCAGAACTGACACCATGGCTGTTGTATACTATGATCCTTTTACTGTGAACCTGCTCGACCCTGACTACAGCCGCAACGTGAATAGCTTGTTCTACATAGGGCGTCCTCTTGGGCCGTGGTTTAATCCTGAGCAGCTACCGGTTACAAAGCAAGTGTTACAGAATGTGATGCAAGATGCGACCTTCTACTTTTTTAGCTTAAAGGCACAGTTTAACAGGCCAAGGCCTTACCATATAGAGCCCCACTTACACAACTTAGAGGCTCCTGGACATGCATCTTATCCGAGTGGTCATTCCTCAGCTTCTTATGTGCATGCCTACCTGCTCAGCCATGTTTTGCCAGCGTATAAGGAGCAGTTTCTGAGCAATGCCTACGACATGGCCTTTTCCCGCGAAATTAGGGGCGTGCACTATCCAAGCGATTCAGAGGCAGGAAAAGAATTTGCTGCGCAATTTGTAGCACAGCTGATGAAGCGTAAAAAGTTTAAAGCTGATTACCTCGCTATGGAAGCAGAAATCAACAAGGCCATGAACGAGTATAAAATTACCTCAACAAAAACTTTTTAAGATCTGTAAACATCACATACTCTATAAAAAGGTATGATACAGATAACATCAATGCTAGCAGAGCATGCAGAGGCTGTTTTAGATATTTATGGAGAGGGTTTACTAACAAGACAAGCCACCTTCAACACCCAGGTGCCATCCTGGGACGAATGGAACAAAGGGCATCATACGTTCAGCAGACTTGTAGCGCTGGAGGCTGGTAAAGTAGTTGGCTGGGCGGCCCTCTCCCCTGTATCAAGCCGGCACTGCTACCGCGGGGTAGCAGAACTTAGTATATACATACGTGCAGCCAGCCGAGGCAAAGGAGTAGGGAACAAGCTTTTGCAGCACCTGATCAGCGATAGCGAAGCTAATGGTATCTGGACTCTCTACTCCGCTACTTTTCCTGAAAATAAAGCCAGCATGAACCTGCAGAAAAAGCATGGGTTCAGGGAAATTGGGTACCGCGAGAAAATTGCTATGCTACATGGGCTGTGGCGCGATACAGTGCTGCTGGAGCGCAGAAGCTGTGCGGTTGGGGTGTCGTGATTTACCTTTTTAAAATCAACTAGAGCTACATACCAAAGCAACTCAAAAGAACACAGCCACTAGTTTGCTCAAGCAACAAAGCATTACCCTATATCACAAAAGATACGCAAGAGCTTTGTCTCCTTCTTACCATATATAAAAAATCAAGAGCCACCCTTAAAAAGTCTTGCCAAGAAACACAGCATTAAAATGAAGTAGTAACACAGGCTAGCCAAACTTGTTAAGTATTAATAACATAGGAAATCAAACCTTAATCTGTTTTAAAACGTTATGCTTAGGTTGCAATAAAAAACACCTAAACCTTATGCGTATTCCCTGTTACAGTAACAGCTGTCTATACTAAGACCTTTGTTCCCACATTGTTTTGCTAGGCAGACAAAATGATCGGCTGAGCACAAAGCACCACATTCTCAACGGAAAATAAATTTTTGTTTACAGAAAATATCGTTCATTTTTGTAGCTGACCCACCACATAACTGCGGTATATTTTAGTTACACATACACGTTCAAGGCCCAATGATTAATTGAGCTAGCGCAAACTTAATTTTACCTTTACATGACTCCTGAGCAGCAACTCAGACTACTAGATAAAATAACAAAGCATTCGCTCGATATTATCTGTTCTATCGATCGGGATTTGTGTTTTACGTATGTGAGCGATGCTTGTCGCGACATACTGGGCTATGAGAGCAAAGAACTTATTGGTCGAAAGATCACAGACATTCTTCTCCCCCAGGATTTCCTCTCCGTAGAGCAAATCGCTCGTGAGTTGATTGGGAGCGGGAAGAAGAATAACATTCCCAAGGTTAATATCCATAAGGAAGGGCATCATGTACACATGCTGTGGTCCGGCGTGTGGTCTGACGAAGACCAGATGTACGTATGCGTTGGCCGCGATATAACAGAGGAAGTACTTACACGGCAGAAACTACAACAGAAGGAAGAGCTGCACCAGGCGTTAATGGAGCACGGGGCCAATGTGACCAAGATGGTTGATGAAGAAGGAAAATTTCTTTACACCAGCGGCTCTGCTCTGTATGAGTTCGGTTATTCTCCTGAACAGTTGGTCGGTAAGAGTGCGTTCTCGCTCATCCACCCAAACGATGTAAGCAAAGTACAGACTTCTCTTTCAGAGCTTCTAACAGGTAAGGACCATGTTACTATCTCTGAGTTTCAATTTAAAGCGGCGGATGGTAGCTATAGATGGCTTGAGGGAGTCTTGAGTAATCAGTTGCATAACCCTAGTGTGAAGGCAATCATCACCACTACAAGGGATATAACAGAGCGTATCGAGACAAGGCAGCGGCTGCAGGAAAGTGAGCAGCGCTACAAATCCCTTTTCGAGAATCACGCTGATGCAATCCTTTTCCAGAACAGAGAGGGACTCATTATTGATGCCAATCCTATAACCCTGACCTTACTAAAGCTGACGGAGCAGGAAATCCTCGGCCGTCCACTTTCAGATTTTCTTCCCGATGAAACCATTCCTATCTGTAACCTGACACTTCAGCAGGCACTGCGCGGTAAGGCTGTAAGGTATGAGTTACCTATACCCTTCGGAGGAAAGGATGTGCCATACTTCGACGTCATTAAGATACCGGTAAATGTTGATGGTGAAATTATAGGAGTATATAGCATACTTCGGGACGTAACCAAAACATACAACTCTAACAGAATAATTGAGCAGCAAGCCTATAAGCTGGATAATATTCTGGAGAGCATTACAGACGCTTTTATTACACTAGACAAAGACTGGCGCTTTAGCTATGTGAATACTGTTTTTGCAAACCAGGAGGGTTATACTCAGGATGAGTTAATGGGCAAAAACATTTGGGAAACCTTCCCGAGTATGATTTCTACTGATTTTCAGAGAAACTGTAAAGAAGCCTTGGAGAGTGGGCAAGCCCGGCATTTTGAGGAAAGCTATCACCATACTGGCAAAGCCTTCAGGTACAGTGTATATCCTTCTGGTGAAGGTCTTTCCATTTACTTTACAGATATAACTGAAGCGCTGCAGACAAAAGAAGAGCTTGAGAAGCTGTCGCTAGTGGCTAGCAGAACAACCAACAGCGTCATAATTACCGACAGGGAGCGCAAGGTTGAGTGGGTGAATGATGGCTTCACCAGGCTGACTGGTTATACTTTAGACGAAGCACTTGGTCATACTCCCAATGAGTTGCTTCAGTATACAGATGGCCTGGATGAGGAAGCCAATAAGGTGATAAACGCAAAACTACTGAAAGGCACTCCTGCTTCGTTTGAGGTCCTGAGTCACAAGAAAAATGGAGAGAAGGTATGGGTATCTGTTGAGGCAACTCCAATACATGATGAGAGCGGAAATCTTGTGCGTATTATCAGTATCCAAACCGATATTACAGCGCTTAAAAAGTCGGAGCTATCGCTGGCACGGTTAACAGAAGACCTGTACCGCCAGAACAGCGATTTACAGCAGTTCACTTACATTGTTTCCCACAACCTCCGCTCGCCCATTGCCAATGCTTTAGGATTATCCACCATCCTGCAGAAAGCTGACAGAAGCTCTGCTACCTATGATACAGCGCTGAAGAACCTGCAGGAAAGTGCCTTGAAGCTAGATACGGTGGTGCGCGACGTAAACACCATTTTATCTATAAGGGATAACAAGCACACGCAGCCCAAGGAACTGGTAGAAATTACAGAGGTATGCCAGCAGGCCTTTTTAAACCTGCAGGAGTCGCTAGAACATTGCGATGGTAAAGTGACTTTTGATATACAGGAAGGATTGAGCGTGAAAGCCAATAAAGCTTACCTGCACAGTATCTTCTACAACCTGATGTCTAATGCCATCAAGTATCGCTCAAGCGAGCGCGCCCTGAACCTACAAGTGAAGTGCTACACATGTCCGGAGAAAGGCGCAGTTATCACTATTTCGGATAATGGCCTTGGATTTGATATGGAGAAGGTAGGAAATGACCTGTTCAAACTTTATAAGCGCTTCCACCCGGATAAGAAAGGCAGAGGCATTGGGTTATACCTGGTAAAAACCCATGTGGAAGCCATGGAGGGACGCATTGAGGTAAGCAGCCAGGTAGATGTTGGCACCAGCTTCTCTATCTACCTGAGCTAACCAACCTATTTTAAAAAGCCGTACTTGGGGCAGGAGTAACTCTGCCATAAGTACGGCTTTCACTATTCTATTTCATACTTATACTCAACTGTACTTCTCGGTTAGCAGGTAGCATTAAGGTAGCGCTTCTGCCTTTTGTTCCGACCTTTCCTGCGTTACCTGCCACTGTTTTTACACTGGCAATTTCCTTTGGCAGCATCATTTCCACCTGTTGCTTTTTACCCGATTGCAGTGTTACGTTTACCTGATTGCCATCCCAGGCCAAGCTCTTCAACTCTACCTGACCGCGCAGCAGCAGCCCCTCAATCTTGCCCTTTTTCCAATCAGGAGGCAAGGCTGGCAAAAGTTTGATAAGACCAGGCTCTGCGTAAGCCAGCGCCCGCATGATAGCCGATGGGTAGCCCCCGCTCAGGTCCATGTTAAACAAGGAGCCGGGATTGTGGTAGGTGGCCATTCCGCTGGTCCAGTAATAGCGGGCCAGCCAGTTAATGAGCTCGGCTGTGGTAGCGGCATCCTCAAGATTTGCTGTTACAAAAGCCATTTGAGCAAGGCCAAATACCATCTCGCCACCATTCTCTTCGCGCCTGAACTTCATGTGTTCCTCCACTACCATGGCTGCGGCTTTCATCAACTCCGGGTTCTGCTTAAAGTCAGGGTCCACTATGTCATAAAGGGCGTAGAGATGCGATATGTGGCGGTGCTGGTGGTTGTCTTTCAGCACCGGCGTGAGCCACTCTTTCAGGGCACCGTCTTCTGCTACCTGGTAATCCGGCATCTTAGTGAGCATAGTCTTCCACACCTTTACCTGCTCCTTGTCAATTTTCAGCTCCTGCGCGGCAGCAATGCAATTACGCAGCAGCTGCTTGGCAATCATCACATCCATGGTGGCGTTAAGAGATGCCTGTGAGCTAGAATTGGAAGGTGTGTTTTCTGGCGAGTAAGATGGATTGAAGACGTACTTTCCGTCCTGGCCTATGGTCACAAAGTCTTCATAAAAAAGAGCTGCTTCCTTCATAAAAGGATAGGCGCGCTCCTTCAAGAACTTGCGGTCTCCTGTATGAAGCCAATAGTCGTAGTAATAGCTGGCCGTCCAGCCTGCGCCACCTGTCCAGAGGCTGAGGCACCAGATAGGGTCGAAGTGATTGTCCCAGCCATGGGTACTGGTATGCGAGGGCACATGGATGCCCCTGGTTCCAAACATGCGCTTGGCGTTGTCGCGGTAGTAGTGCAAGCGTTTGTCGTGGTAATCGAAGTAAGCCAGCAGCAGCTCCGGTGTATTACTCGTCAGCAAAGAGGATATGGCCACCTCCACGTTGCCATCATGGGTAAAGTCGGAGGACCATGGCGGCGTCCAGGAGCCACCCCAGATGCCCTGCAAATTAGGCGGGTTCGTACCGGTAGCACTTATAATGTTATAGCGGGCAGCATCGAACTGCTTTTCTATAGTGGCTGCACTTGCGTTAGCCTGTGCTGTGCGTAGGTTAATGGTTTCGCTGTAAAGGCCTGATCCGGTGCTACCTCCTAAGTCTAGCCGAACGCTTCTGAACAGGTCGCCGTGTACTTTGCTGTGTTTGCTCAACAGCGTCTCGTAATTCTGCGGCATGCTTTCCAGGTACTGCTGCAGCGCCTCTACCTGCGAGTTAGCATAATTATAGTTCGGGCTTATTTTGATCAACAACAGTACCTGGTCGGCATCCTGCACCTGCACCTGGCTGCCTACGGCCTTGGCGCTTCCTCCTTTTGTTATGACACGACCAACGCCTTCGTAGCCTTGCAGACTGCCCTTCCAGCGCTTCTTGTACTCGCTCCTGTATGTAAGCCAGTTGTCTTTAGCTGCTGCTTGAGCGCTTGCAATATTGTTGTTGATGTGCTCCCACTGCGACCACTCCACCGGGCGACGGGCAAAAGACAAGCTGCCGTTGATTTTGCCTGTACCCTTGATAGAGATCACCACCACGCTGTCGGGGCGCGATACAAATACCTTTCGTACATAGGTCCCCTGTCCGTCGGTCCAGGCTACTTTTGCTTCACCAGTTTCAAAATCCACCATCCGCTTATACTTCTCCACATTGGAGGCTGCCATCTGCAGGTTTACATCAAAAGCTGGCACATAAGGGTCAGACCATAGGTGTCCACCATAGCCTTCCTTCAGGCTCTGCTCCACCGGAATCTTCGCCGCTTCCTCATATTTTCCCTCCATAATCAGCTGCCTGATTTCCGGCAGGCGGCTTGCCTGGTCTATAGGGAATTTCGGCTCAGTAGCTGGCAGGTAGAGCAGCGCGTGGTTCAGTATGACGGTCTCATCGTGTGGATGTCCCATCACCATGGCGCCCATGGTTCCGTTACCGCTCAGCAGGGCATGCTCCCAGTTGGGTGCGGGCAACCAGCTTGAGAAACCTCTTTCCGGTTGCTGAAACGGGTCTGTTTGGGCCCATACTGCCTGATGGGCCATACTGCATAAAATCAGGAAAGCAGAAAAGTACTTCTGGAATCGGGTCATCAAATAGGGTGATTATTTCCGGAAGCGGTGCTTCAGGAGTTTGGTTTGGTCTCTTGTTTCAGCTTGCTTAATGGGAGCTTTGGCTTTGATATGCCTCAGCCTTCTTCTTGTTGTTGCTTACCGGGAGCGCTTTGTATACTTCATTGGCTATGAGTGCCGCCCCCGCCTCATTCGGGTGAATGGCATCATATGTCAGGTCTGCCTTGCCCAGAAATGCAGTATACAAGTCAATGGTTTTCACCTTCGTCTTTTTGGCTACTTTTTTTACAGCCGGAAGAATCTCATTTTTCATTGTCTCCTCATTGATGCCCCACTTATCCTCAAACACAGGCAACGGGTAGCACAAGTATACTTTCGGTTTGGAAGGCAGATCCTTGAACGACGCTACCAGCTCAATGTAATTGGGAATAAACTCCTCCTTGAACTGCCAATGTTGCGGTTTTGTATCGTTAGTGCCTAATTTGATGATCACCATATCCGGGTTCCAGGACAGGGCATCCTGGTACTTATGGTCATCCCAGTAGGAGTAGCCACCCTTCTTTAGAAGCGTACGGGCACTGGCACCAAAGTTACGCACCTCATACCCATCGCCCAACAGCTCCTGTAAAGCCTCGGGATATGTTGTCTCCAGTCCGACTCCCTCTGTTATACTGTTACCAATGCAAGCTACTTTTATAGTTGACTGTGCCTGCGCTCCAACAGCTAAAAGCAGTATAAAGCCGAGGGTAAGCAGGGTCTGAATTGATCTTCTCATTTCGTGATGATTGAAGTATAGAATGTCGCCGTAAATGTATGGTTAGAGTTCCCGGATCCAGATATTGCGGAAGGCAACGGGGTTGCCGTGATCCTGTAGGGTAATAGGTGCCTTACCATGAGCCTTATACGCTGGTAAACCAATGTACTCGGTCGGTCCCTTTACCTCCACGTTATTTTGCACCAGCACACCATTATGCAGCACAGTTACACGAGCAGGAGTAAATACAGAACCGTCTTCTTTGAAACGGGGTGCTGTGTAGATAACATCGTACACATTCCACTCGGTTGGTTTGCGCATGGCATTGACCAGCGGGCGGTGCTGCTTGTAAACACTCGCCGCCTGACCGTTAGAGTACGTGCGGTTGTTGTAGGAATCCAGTACCTGCACCTCGTAGCGATCCTGCAAAAAGATACCGCTGTTGCCCCTGCCCTGCCCCTGGCCTTCTACCTTGTCTGGCGCACTCCACTCAATGTGCAGCTGAAAATCACCGAACTCACGCTTGGTAGAGATATCTCCTTTCCCTACCGTAAACTCCCCGTTTTTTACCGGCCAGGTAGCCTCGGTGCCTCCGCTCTTAGCTTTCCACTCAGAAAGGTTTTTACCATCAAAAAGCACAATGGCATCGGAAGGAGGCGCTGTAATATTGGTGCCGGGCGTCACTACGCGAGGCTCAGGCTCCCAAAACTCTGTCATTTCAGGCACCATTTTAGGTGGAGTAGGTACTTTCTGTGCATGTACATCAGAAAAAGATAACATACCTACTGTCGCAACAGCAATGGCGGCTCCTTTGAAGATCGTGTGTTTCATATGAAGGGCAGTGTGAGTACCTTATTTATACTTCCTTTGAGATTAGAATAAGTCTTATACTATACTTTGATTAATCCAGCGAATTGATCCAGGCAGCAATTTTCAGGGCTTCAGCTTCCGGCACCTGCGGCATTGGAGGCATTGGCGTGGCATAGTCTGGCCAGTTCTCAGGTTTCGGGTTATAGATCAGCTCTACAATTTGCTTATTGGTATACTTGCGTTTGGCTATCTCTTTAAATGCCGGACCAACCTGTTTCTTATCGGCATTATGGCAGGCAAGGCAAGTGTTCTTCGCTAGCAGAGGCTTCATGTCATTAAACGTAAGCGCCTCCTTAGCCGCAGCTTCCTTAGGTTTGGCAGGTGTTTTTTTTGCCGCTGTACTTGCCTTTGTATTTGAGGTTGTGGTTTTAGAGGCCACAGCGCTCTGCGACGCAGTGGCGGCTGAACTACGCGTACTTACTTCCTTCAATGCCAGCTTCTCCCCTGCCGGTATGCTGTTAAGGGTATAGTAACCGAATGGATGCACCAAAGTATAGTAATTATTTCTAGCACGTACGCCATCCAGCCTTAGCATGTGAATATAGCCTTCTCGCAAGCCATCTACTACCAGGCGGGCTCTCATGCCATCATCTGACACCTTTACGCCTCTCACGGCTAACTTTTTCTGGTTAACCGGTGGGCTGCCGTATACCGCATGATACTTATAGGTAAAGCTCTCGACAGCATAAGAAGCCAAATCCTCTGCCGACTTTTTGTCTACCGGCGTCGTGAATTCTATCTCAAAACCATCAGGCATGGCCCGTACCATTCTCATCTCGAAAGGCACTTTGCTGTTCCACACCAGGCGCTGCAGCCCCTGATTGGCATCACCCGCCGAACCCCAGCCACGGTTTGTCTCCCCTACAAACAAGGACCCATCGTTAGCCCAGGCCATACGCAGTACACCAGACTGGAAGCTACTGCGAAAATCGAAAGCCATCCCCTGGTACTCCCCGTTCACTTTCTCCAGCACCACCCGCATGATTTTACTTTGCCCCTGGTCGCCGACCAGTAGCTGTCCCTCAAAAGGGCCGAAGTGCCCTTCAGGTATTTTTACAATCTCCGAGTTAGAGATACCATAGATACCATGCGGTAGCCACACGGCAGGCAGCTGCAACTCGGGGAACTGCTTTTTCATGTCGGCCATGGTCACAAACTCTTCGTTTTGCCTGTTCTCCGGCTTCACCGGTTCCCCTCTTTCATTAACCTCGTTGCGAGGGTCCAGTAGTGAAAAGAAGGGCTCCTGCTTGAGCTTTACAGGCGACTGTGGCTGGTCCGTCCAGCGAAGGCCGGCCGGGTGAACAGTAAAGGCACCTTTCTTCACATGCCAGATACCGCCTGAACCTACCCAGTCACCCTGGTTTTCGGCATAGAACAGCTCCCCGTCGATCATACCCAAACCCGCTGGTGAGCGCAATCCTGTAGCCCATGGCTCCATTTTACCGTCTGGTGTAATGCGCAGCATCCAGCCACGCCAAGGCACTAGGCTTTTGGCATGCCACCACGGGTCCGGGAAGCCCAGATTGGTCGACACAAAAAATGAACCGTCGGGAGCTATTTTAGGGCCAAAGCTATACTCGTGGTAGTTGCCTGACAGCGGCCAGGCATATACTGTTTCGAACAGATCGGCTTTTCCATCATTATCGGTGTCGGTAAGTTTAGTCAACTCGCCACGCTGAGCACAGTACAAGGCCCCGTCTTTGAACGCCAGCCCCAACACCTCATGCAAGCCAAAAGCAAACTTGCGGAAGAAAGGCCTTGCGCTGGTCGGGTTTTCTATAATATAAATGTCTCCCCTGCGGGTGGATACTCCCAGGTCACCATTAGGCAAAACAGTTAAACCGCCAACTTCCAGGAGCACACCCTCAGGTGTACTCACACGCATCATCCTAAAGAAATCCTCCTCCATCGGAGACTCCTGCGCCTTTGCTCCTGTGCCCAAGCCTGCTAGCAAGGCGCCAGTCAGCAGCACGTTTCTCAGAAATTTTCTACCTAGATTTTTCATGTGCGATGCGCTTCAGTCTTAGTACAGAATAGAGTAAACCAGCCTCTCACGCACAGGTACCAGCAACTCCTGACGGCCACCGGCATTACGCACAAGTGGCTTGGCTCCGCCTGCATCGTCTATGCGTATATAATATGCCTTCCCATCCACTAGGTACATGCCTTTGCCTGCCTCCTCAATTTTACCTCCCTCCGCCAGCCGGGCATAAAGGTTCGCTGTAGGGTTTTGCACCCTTAGCTCTCGCCGCAGCCCCTTACCGTTCTCCATCACACGAATAGCATCTTGCACCGTGGCACCGTAGGCCTGGTAACTAAAGGTAGGCTCTGCGTTTTGGTCTAAGCGATAGTTCTTATGATGAAAAGTGCTTCCGGTGGTATCTGTCGTCCAGGCCGCCTGCTCTGATGCGAGTTTGGCTATGGTCAGGGTTGGTTTGCCAAAATGATATACAGTGCCCATTGCCTTGGAGGACCCGTCGCCACGCTCATACCACATAGGCGTCGCATCCAGAAAGCCGCCCCGCCACAGCTGTACCAGCGCACCATGATCCATGTCATAGGTGTAGTGCAAGCCGGCTTGGCTGCCTACCGACATGGCATGCGTTACCCTGTAACTGCCCGTATCAACAGGTAGATCAATGAAGCTACGAAGCACAGGCCTTTCGCTTACATCCACTAGTATCGGGTCTACCGCCTCTGTTAAACCAGCATCTTTGTCGCTGATCAGAAACTCCCGAAGGCCAGGGCCAGACACCCTTAGCGCCAGAGCAGGCTGTGCCCAATCCAGGTACTTGGAGTAGAGCAACTCAAACGCTGTTTCGCCTGCAGGCAAGGTGATGGTGCCTTGCCCTTGCTGACCCGTCATAGGCACTACCACCTTATTGTTGATCCGCACCAAGCCCGATCCGCCGGGCGTGGCAACGGTAAAGGTGTAATCGCCAGCTTCCTTAGCCACAAACGTGCCTCGGTAGCGGATCAGGAACTGCTTAGCGATGGCGTCCAAGTTAGAGGTCAGAATACCGGTTGGTCCCTCAGCCTCAGGAGGAATGCTGTCATATTGCGGCTCCTGCTCATACCTGCCGCCATAAATGGTGAAGGTAAGATCCTTTAGCGCTGGCCGCTGTCTGCTGTAAAGGGTTAGGTTAATATTTCGGAAGGCTACGGCGCCATGGTCTCCCTGGAAGCGCAACGGTCCCATGGCCACTTCGTTATTGCCAACGGCGCCACGTGTCGGGCCGAACAGCTCCACGTTCTCATGGATGGCTACTCCGTTCAGTTCCACCCGCAGCAGTTTAGCGTTTTCTGTTTTGTTACCGCTTGCGTCAAAGCGCGGTGCCTGAAAGGATATTTTAAGGTGCTGCCACAGACCGGGTGCGCGCCCAACATTCTGCCGTGGCGCATAGCCCTGAAAACCTTGCTGCCCTCTCGGGCGGCTTTCGTCCCAGCGCTCATATACACCACCATTGCTGCCAGCCGAGCGGTCTGTCGTGCCCCAGTTATCGGCCAGCTGAATTTCATAACGCCCTTGCAGGTATACACCGGAGTTGGAGCCCTTAGCCATCATGTAGTCCAGTTCCAGGTCTATATCGCCATGCTCAAAGCTGGTAAACAAATCCTGCCCCGAGCTTTTTCTGCGCGGCGAGTTTACCAACACACCATCCCCCTCGCGTGTAATTAACTTGTTGTCTTTGTCCAGATCAGCGCGCACGTCACCAGCTATCTGCCAGCTTTTGCCTGGGTTCTGAAACGATGACAGGTCCTTAAGCGGAAGGGTAACTACCTGTCTGGCAGCATCTGCTAGTGCCAGACAGGCTACAAAAGCACATGCCACCATTAAGAAGATCATTTTTTTATACATGACTTAGACCATAAAAGGTGGTAATACCAAAAAGGCACCAGGAGTTTACCTTCGTTACCCCCCTGTGCTCTTTTACTCCTTCAATGTTATAGTTACAGATTCCGACTCAAGACCTTTGGATGTCGCAGTTAGTTTTACCTCACCTGCTTCTTCCTTGGCCTGAAGAATCACCAGGGCTAAACCATTGAACGCAGCGCGTTGATTTGTTTTGAAAGGCTCCATACTGGTTTGTAGACCATTATCTACACCAGCTATAAATGCATTTCCTTCTACGTTAAATCTAACTAAATTGTCAGCTTTAGGCACTACATTTCCTTCTTTATCTACGATTTTAACTGTTACAAAAGAAAGATCTTTGCCATCTGCGTTGATGTTACGACGGTCAGCCTCCAGCACAATTTTGGCTGGTGCTCCGGTTGTTTTAACCTCACGCGTCAGCACCTCCTGGCCTCCTTTTCTGGACACGGCTTTCAGGGTACCTGGCTGGTAAGGGATACGCCACATTACATGCAGGTCATTTCCTTCTTTCTTCTTTGTGCCTAGTGACTTCCCGTTCAGGAACAGCTCCACCTCATCCGCGTTATTGTAGTAAGCCCACACATCTACTGTTTTGCCTGGCTCCCAGTTCCAGTGCGGAAACACGTGCAGCACCGGCTCATCAGTCCACTCACTCTTGTACATGTAGTAAGCATCTTTCGGGAAGCCTGCCAGATCTACCACACCAAAGTATGAACTGCGGGCAGGCCAGCCATAAGGCGTTGGCTCTCCCAGGTAATCGAAGCCGGTCCAGATGAACATACCCGACAGGAAATCATGCTTCTTCATCACCTTCCATGTTTCCTCATGGGTAGAACCCCAAGGCGTACTCACGTTATCATAGGCTGAAACAGTCAGGTCTTTGTTACCATCGGTAAACGGCTCATCCCATTTGTAGGGCCAGCGGCGTATACTATCTGATGGCATATCGTAGTGCCCTCGTGTTGCAAGGGCAGAGGTAGTTTCAGTAGCAATAAATTTTTGCCCCGGGAAAGTCTCCGGAAACTTCTCAAAGTCCTGGTGGTGATAGTTAAACCCCACCAGATCAAGCACACCCGATTGATAAATTGAGTTGTGCGGGTAGGGCTCGTTCAAGCCAGCCGTTATCGGACGCGTCCTATCCAGGCTCTTCACAATGCCAGCTAACTCTTTGGCTATCGGCGTGCCTTCCAGCCCCCACTGCTCTGGAATCTCATTGCCGATGCTCCAGATAAATACGCTTGGGTGGTTACGGTCACGACGTATAAAATCCTTCAGGTCCTGCTCATGCCACTCATCCCACGCAAGGCTGTAGTCATACTTGCTCTTAGACTTCTTCCACATGTCAAACACCTCATCCATCACAATAAAGCCCATTTTATCGCACAGCTCCAGCAACTCAGGGGCAGGAGGGTTATGCGCTGTGCGGATGCCATTCACGCCCATGCCTTTCATTATTTCCAGCTGACGCTCCAATGCGCGGGTATTGATAGCTGCGCCTAAGGCACCAAGGTCGTGGTGGTTGCAAACCCCCAGTATCTTCATTGGCTTGCCGTTCAGCGTGAAGCCTTTCTCCACATCAAAGTTGAAGTAGCGAATGCCTAAAGGCGTCTCATAGTTATCTACTACTTCGCCCTTTTGCTCTACCAGCGTTACCACTCTGTATAAGTATGGATCCTCCACCGACCAGAGCTTCGGGTTATTTACAGTAAGCTCCTGGTTAATTTCGTTTTCAACGCTTTGCAGCTGTACATCCTCTGAAGTTACACGGGCTACCTCGGCACCTGTAGTGTCGTAGACAATGTTGGTCAGCGAGTATGTACCTGGCTGCTGCCCCCGGTTATTAACTTTGGTGCTGATGGTAACTTTAGCCGACTGCTCGCTTACCTCTGGAGTGGTTACGTAGGTACCCCAATGCGCCACATGCACCGGGTTTACCTTGGTGAGCCATACATTACGGTAGATGCCTGAACCTGAGTACCAGCGGGAGTTCGGCTGCTGCGCGTTGTCCACCTTCACGGCAATTACGTTTTGTTCGTTTCCATACTTCAGGTGCGGCGTAAGGTCATAACGGAATGATATGTAACCATTCGGGCGCTTGCCCAGGCTCTGCCCGTTAATCCATACTTCGCTGTTGCTGTATACCCCATCAAAGTCAATGTAGAAGACCTTGCCTTTGTCTGCCTCATCAACTGTAAAGGCTTTCCGGTACCAGCCAATGCCACCCGGCAAAGCGCCACCGCCTGTACCAGCCGGATGCTTTTCGCTAAATTCTCCTTCTATGCTCCAGTCGTGCGGCAGGTTAAGCGTGCGCCACTGCGAGCTATTGAAATTTGGGTCTTGCGCGTTCTGCTGGTCACCTAAATGGAAGGACCAGCCTTTGTTAAAATCAGATTTTTCTCTCACCTGCATCTTTTCCTCTTCGGAAGTATTCAGAACAGATTTACAGGCATAAGCTCCAACAAGGGCTATAAGTATAAGGGCAAACTTAGAGCTATAGGTTAAAACTCTTTCAATTGATTTATTCATTCTCAAAAAGGCTTAATAGCCTCAAGTATAATTGCAGAATAAAGTAGTGGAAGTATAAAATATCACCTACCACTCTTTAAAGACACATGGCATAAGGCATGAAAAAACGCAGGCAGTTCCAAAATTTGAGGAGCTGCCTGCGTTTACCTAACTACACCTTACTCAATTACATAATGAAACGCCAGCCACTCGTCTTTACCGGCATCGTAGCTTGTTCCGAACCAGATTCCCTTCGTCTCATGCTCCCCAGGAAATGCCTTCACGACTTTGATGGTGTTGGAAGTTGGGTTCATCCAGCTTTCCGGGTTCTGAATCAAGGTATTATTGTTTAATGTGATAGTATTGTCTGCCTCGTTGATGGTGAAGGTACCTGTTGTGGTAGTTCCATTCTGGGAGCGCGTATAGTTTTGCGTTCCTCCGAAGCGGTCAAAGCGTATCCACGATCCTGCAGCTGCTGCATCCCAGGAAGCGTTCCAGCCCCAGTCTGCTGAAGAGGCACTGGACTCTGTCCAGCCTTTGCCTGCTGCAATCCAGTCTACCGGATTTCCTGCTGCATCCAGCTTCCATACTCTGCCTGAAGATGGTCCTCCGGTTAGCATGGTCAGTAGCTCACCTGGAGCGAACTCCGGATCAAAACCTTCATCTGGACCAGTTTCTACCGGCTCTTCCGGCACCCAATTATCAGCATACTCCTTAGACACATAATTGTACACCAATAGCGCAGCGCCTTCGCAACTGTTCTTGCGCAGCACCGCAAACTGCATGGAGTTTTCTGTTAGAGACAACAGGCGGATATTACCCCAGTCATCCACACAGCCGTCACGGCTTGCATCATGCAGTGGTGCGGCATCGGTCAGCGACAGGGTTTTAGAGTTTACGTCCAGGAAGTAAGTACCTGTCTCAGTACCTCTGCTTGTAAGCATGGCATGGTTTACAGTAACAAATGGTCCGCCCTTCAGGCTAAAGGTCATGGTGCCATAGTCTCCGGCAGGCATTAGCCAAGTGTTGTCTGCATAAACAGGATTCCAGTTCCAGCAGTCTCCTCCTTCTTCCATACAAGCTCCTTCCCAGCCGTTATCGGTGCCGTAGAAGTATAATGGGCCGTCAAAGTATTTTGCCTCAATGTCCAGTATCCAGGTTTTCTCTTCTCCCACACCTCCAGTCAGAGCTGTCCAAAGTGGGTCGTCCACGTAGTTCAGGTTATCTTCTGTAACCTCAATCGTTACCGGATCCATTTCTACTACTCCACCAGCTGTCATGGCAGAAAACTTAATCACGTACTCTCCCTGGAAGGCAAAGCGAACAGTATCTACGGCACGGTTAGAGCGGCCAGTGCCGTAGTCCCACATTGACACGGTGCCTGGAGTCTCGTTTATCAGGATGACGGTGTTGCCTCCCTCATCAATAGACCTGTCCTGTACTACCCTGAAGTGAATTTCATCCTTGCTGAGCATCCTGCCCAACTCGGGACTGTCGTCCTCGCACGATGTTATCAGGAACACCGGCAAAAGCAGTAGGTACCAAAGTATTTTAAAGCTTTTCATCTGTTATCTTTTTATGTTCAGACAGTACCTCCTGGTTTAGGCAAGCCTATGCCTAAAGCATAGAGGTTTCAATCTCTTTTCAGCACTTCTGTTACCAACCCATGTTCTGGGTTAAGACACCATCAGACAAAGTGATCTCGTTATAAGGTATCTGCTGCAGCCCTTGTGTCTGGCTTATGTTGCTGGCAGAAATAGTCTTTGTCACTTCAGTTCCGCCGTTCAGCAGCGTAGTGGTTTCGGCTATGGTAGCTGCGGCCGTCTCTACTCCCTGGCGCAACAGGTCCCAGTAGCGGTGGCCCTCGAAGGCAAATTCCAGGCGTCGCTCTGTCATTATGTTTTGCTGCGTTACAGCTAATGGCGTGAAGTTATCCTGGTAAGCACGCTTCCGCACCATATCGAAGTATGTCTGCGCATGAGGGCTACCCAACTCGGCTGCCATCAGCAGCACATCAGCATATCGGATAGAGAAGTAGTCCTGGTACTGCCCGATCATGAAGTTGGTAGCACCACTACTCACCGGAACGCTGTTTCCGTTTTCGTCTACCATTGGCGTATACTTCTTATTGTAGTAGCCAGTATACTCCCTTTGCTTCTCCTGATTCACGAAAGGAATTTCTTCTTCCTCAATGGCAATGATGGAGGCTGTTCTGCGCGTATCGTTTTCGCTGTAGGCATTCCACAGCCTTGGGTTCACGGTACCACCACCCCAACCGTTGCCATACGGGAAGTAAGCTTGTTCGCGCATACCCAGCATTACCATCCAATGGTTGCCGTCGGTGTTGCCATCGTAGTCGCTGGTGTAAGTATACCTAACTGAGAAGATGATCTCCTTATTTGTCTCTCCTGCAAAATTTTGCAGAGAAGCTGCTGGCCAAAGTCTGGCAAAGTCCTCTACCAGTCCGTGTCCGCTGCTGGCAATCACATCCTCCAGGTAAGCCAGTGCCTGATCTTTTGTGATAACGCCTGCAAGATCACCTCTTCCGTAATAGCCAGTATAGTATAGGAAAACACGCCCGATTAAAGACTCAGCCGCCCATTTAGTTACACGACCGTAAGTGGCAGGTGACTGTGCCGGGTAAGACACCGATGCAAGGTTCTCAGCAGCAAACTTCAGGTCCTCAGCAATTACGGCGTATACTTCCTCTGGCGCTACCTGTGGTAGATTTTCACGCGATGGCTCGGTCAGCAAAGGAATATTTCCCCACAGCCTTACCATGTCAAAGTATAAGTACGCGCGCAGGAACCTTGCTTCTGCCTCATATGTGGTTCTCAGTTCCTCATTACCTGTCCAATCAATCTGGTCCATCTTGTTGAGGAGCACATTACAGCGATAAACGGCACGGTAGTAGGCTGTCCAGTTAGCACCGAACAGGTTTTGATCTGATGGAGAACGTTGCCTGTCAAACTCGTCGAGCATCTGATAACCAAAGCCATCAGAGTTACCTGTGCCTCCAAAGGTGTTGTCAGACATCACCTCAGATGCTACCGGAAAGCTTACGCCATCGGCCCAGACTACCTGCAGGCCATCGTAGCAACCAACCAGTGCCTTGAAGGCATCGTCAGGTGTTCTGTAAAAGTTTTCTTCAGTGGCTGTTATTATTGGTTCTGCATCGAGAAAATCATCGCCACAGCTCCCCAGGGTAAGAAGTCCTAAAGACAGTACCAGTATATTTAACTTTTTCATACTTCTGTTTTCTAGATGTTAGAATCTGATGTTTGCACCGATCATGGTTGTTCTTGGGCGTGGGTAATACCCCAGGTCTACCCCTTGAGCAAAGCCAATAGAGTAACCAATCTCAGGATCCATGCCGTTGTAGCGGGTAAAGGTGTACAGGTTCTGCACTGATGCATACAGCCTCACTTGCTTGATAAAGCCTTTGTTTAGCAGCTTACCGAAGTCATAGCCCAGCGTTACGTTGCTTATTCTCAGGAAGTCACCGTCGTGGATGTACAGGTCTGAGAAGTTGGTCCAGTTGCGGTTGTCTTCTGTTACACGTGGCATGGTGTTAGATGAACCCGGCCCGTGCCAGCGATCCAGGATGGATGCTGAGTAATTGGCAAACTGGTTGGCCTGGTTACGGTAAGATTGCACGATGTCGTTTCCGGCAACACCTGAGGCTAATACCGATATATCGAAGCCCTTGTAGTTAGCCGACAAAGTCGCGCCAAAAGTATACTCTGGGTTCGGGTTACCGATCATCACTCTATCCTGATCGTTAATGATGCCATCACCATTCTGATCGACAAACTTAACATCCCCTGGTCTTGCATTTGGCTGTATTACCCTGCCCTCGCCTGAGCGGTAAGAGCCAACCTCTTCTTCTGTCTGGAAGATACCTGCTGTCTCAAGACCCCAGAAGTACCCGATTGGGTAGCCGTTCTGTGCTCTGTAGAATTCTAAAGAGTTATCGTAAAGCTGATTGATTTCACCGTGGATGATACCGTCCGTGGTAGGAATCTGGCCTACCTTGTTTTTGTTGTAGGCTCCGTTTACGCCGACAGAGTAGTTAAACTCCCCAATCTTGTCGCTGTAGTTAAGGGCTAATTCCACACCTGTGTTGCGCACATCGCCACCGTTAACATATGGCGGCAGGCCACCTGCTGTGGCAGGCACGCGTGCCTCAATCAGCCAGTCTTTTGTGATCTTACTGTACCAGTCGAATGTAACGCTGATCTTGTTGTTCAGCAGGTAAGCATCAAAACCGAAGTTGGTCTGCTCCGACGTTTCCCACTGCAAGTCCAGGTTGCTCAGGCGGCTTGGGAAAGCACCAGGTGTCAGCAGTGCATCGCCAGGTACCAGGGCACCTTCTCCTGGGCCAAAAGTATAGTTTGTGTTGTTGAAGTTAACCTGAGCCATGTATCTGAACGCAGGAATGTTTTGGCTACCTACCTGCCCCCAGCTACCGCGCAGCTTAAAGTAATCCAGCCACTCTGCTGAGTTTTGCAGGAATGCCTCCTCAGACACTACCCAACCGGCTGAAACGGATGGGAAGTAACCCCAACGGTTATTTGGAGCAAATCTGGAAGAACCATCTGCACGAAAAGTGGTATTCAGCAAATACTTCTCTTTATAGTTGTAGTTGAGCCTTCCGAAGTACGACATTCTTCTGTCCTGATCGTATGGTGCACCTGTCAGGCTGATGTTAACTCCGTCGGCATTAGTGGCATTGCTTAGCCATGCGTGCTCCAGATCGTTGAAGATGAGGTTCGTGTTGCTGCCGTAGATACTGGAGCCGTCGTTCTGGAAAGCAGAAGAACCAATCATCGCCTCAAAACCGTGGTCCTGGCCTAACGTGAAGTTGTAGCTCAGCAAGTTGTCCCACAGCAAGGTTCTACCCTTGTTCAGGGACTGGCTGGCTCTGGTAAAGTCGTTAAAGTTGTAAATCGACAATCTGTAGGTCGGGGTAAAGGAACGGCTTTCGCCTGCCGAATAATCCACCCCTAAACTTGTTCTGAACTTAAGGTTCTTGATCGGCTCAATAGACAAGTAAACATCGCCGAGCAACCTTTGGCTGTTTCTTCTGTTCTGGTTGCTGTACACCATCTGGGCGTAAGGGTTAGCCTCCCCACCACCTGTCCATGCTGCGCCTGAGTTATCCCAGAAGTTGCCCTCCTCATCATACATCGGTACAAAAGGGCTTGTGTTGAAGGCACCTCTTAAGGAGTTGTTATACTGGTTGCCTACACCAATACCGTTGTTGTTGATGTAGGCGAAAGTCAGGTGCTCCCCTATCTTTACCACATCCTTGTACAGGTTGTGTTCAGTGTTGATTCTGAAGTTGTAGCGCTCATAGAAAGAGAGATCCTTGCCACCTACAATACCCTCCTGCGAAGTATAAGAAAGGCCTGTGGAGAAGGAAGAACCTTCAGAAGCGCCCTGGGCACCAAACGAGTAGTTTTGGGTTACAGCGTTATCTACAAACATTTCATCAAGCCAGTTTGTACCCTCGCCCATAGCCGCAATTTCTTCATTCGTAAAGCGCGGCAGCTTGCCTGAGTTAATCATCGCCTCGTTCATGATAGAGGCATACTCACGCGCATTTAGCATGTCGTGCTTCTTGGCCACATTCTGTACGCCGTAGTAAGTATCAAACGTGATCTGTGTTGGCTGGCCGGCCTTACCTGATCTGGTGGTGATGAGTACCACACCGTTGGCCGCCTGCGATCCGTAAATAGCGGCGGAAGCAGCATCTTTCAACACATCGATAGACTGAATATCAGCCGGGTTCAGGAAAGAGATGTCGCTGGTTAGTACACCGTCCACGACATACAGAGGACCGGAGTTACCGATGGTACCCAAGCCACGCACTAATACTCTCATTCCCTCACCAGGCTGACCTGAAGTAGAAGAAATCTGCACACCAGGAGCCTGGCCTTGTAAAGCCTGCAGTGCGTTTGTGGTACTCTGCTTCTGGATTTCCTCACCAGATACCTGCGTGGTAGCACCAGTTACCAGCTTCTTCTGCTGTGTACCGTAGCCAACTACCACTACCTCTTCCAGTGCCTTCACATCCTCACCGAGCGCCACATTTATTTGGCTCCGGTTATTTACGGCTACCTCTTGCGGTACAAAGCCAGTAAAGGAGAAGATCAGAGTGGCATTACCGGAAGGAATCTGCAGCTGATAGTTACCTTCTGCATCAGAAACAGTTCCTTTTGTTGGGTCACTTTTCATGCGCACACTTACACCAGGCAGGCCCATTCCATCTGCACCAGATGTTACCCGCCCGCTGACAGTATGCTGAGCGTAGGCCATACTGCATAGGCAGCATAGCCAGACTAATAGTAAGACTTTCCTCATGGAATTTTACTTTAGGTTAAGTTTTAAAAGTTCATCAATACAGCAGCAGTATTTATCACTGTAGTTTTACAGTCTTAGCCTTACCGGTGTATTTTACTGTTCTCACAGGCTTGGCATCAAACTGAAGCGCTTTAGGGTTGTTTCGGTCTACAAACACCACGTTGAAAGCTCTCTTTTTCAGCATTCCGTCAAACTCACCCTGGCGCTTGCCTATCGTTAATGTTTTAGAGGCTTCGTTATAGGTGATTGGAATGGTCGCAAACTTTCCGTTCTCGTAGTTGTAGTTGGTGTTCTCGTCTTCGTAAAGCTCGAACTTGCCGTCTTTGCCACCATATACATACAGCGTAATAAGGTCGGCAGGCTTCTCGGTGGTGTATTCAATCTCAGGCCCGTATGGAAGTATGGCGCCTTCTTTCACAAAGATTGGCATGCGCTCATAAGGGGCATCGGCATTAACTTCCTGTCCTCCCTGCACATACTTGCCGTCGTACAGGTTGTACCACCCGGTGTTGGCTGGCAAGTATACTTTTCTGGAAGTGGCATGTCGCTCGTATACAGGGTTAATGAGCAGGCTCGGACCGAACATGAACTGATCGCCTATGTTCTGCACTTTCTTATCAGCTCCGAAATCCATGACCAGGGCACGCATAATGGTGTAGTCGTTATGATACACATGACCTGCCAGAGAGTAGATGTATGGCATCAGACGGTAACGCAGCTTGTTATAGTAGACAATAGACTGGTAAGCCTTGTGGTCTTCAGGTGCGATGTTAAACACCTCGCGGTAAGGGTACTGCCCGTGGGCACGGTATAGCGGTGTGAAGGTACCAAACTGATACCAACGGGTATTCAGCTCTCTCCACTCTTCCAGTGCATCTCCTTGTGGCTCTGGTCTATCATACTTATTCTCCACAAAAAAGCCGCCGATATCGGTTGTCCAGTAAGGCAGGCCAGACATAGAGAAGTTTAGACCAGCAGGAATCTGGCGCGCCATCTCCGGGAAAGTAGAGGCAATGTCTCCGCTCCAGGTGGCGGCACCGTAGCGCTGCAACCCGGCAAAAGCCGAGCGTGTCAGGATAAACACGCGCTCGTTCGGGTTCACGCTTCGCTGCCCTTCGTATATGCCTTTGTTATGTACCAACACATAAGCGTTGAAGTACTTATCGGCAGCCCCTAGGTAAGTCGGGTTCATGAGCGTTTTCCGGTGCTCAATAGAAGAGTTGGAAAGAATGTCTGGCTCGGTAGCATCCTGCCACCAGGCATCCACGCCAAGGCTATACAGTTTCTCGCTAAGCAGCTCCCAGAACATCTTTCTACCTTCCGGATTGAAGGCATCGTAAAAAGTAGAAACATATCCCTTCCCGATCCAGTCACGGATACCTTCATTTATACTTGTTTTATAGAGTAGGCCCTTCTCGTCAAACTTCTTATAGGCGTCTATGCCCTCGTAAAACTTAGGCCAGGTAGAAATCATGAAGTGCACATTATACTTGTTATGCAGCTCATCAATCATACCCTTTGGATCAGGAAAGCGCTTCTCATCAAACTCCTGGCTACCCCACTGATCCTCTTCCCAGTAAGACCAGTCCTGCACGATATTATCGATCGGGATGTGGCGCTCACGAAACTCTTTTACCACGTTCATGAGCTCTTCTTGGGTCTTGTAGCGCTCACGGCTTTGCCAGAAGCCCATCGCCCACTTAGGCATTACCTGGGCGTCTCCTGTAAGGGTACGGTAGCCGCTGATCACCTCGTCCATGTTGTTGCCATACACGAAGTAGTAGTCTATCTCATCTCCGGCCTCAGAGGCAAAAGAGAACTTATCTTTATTCTGCTGGCTGATCGGCGTTAAGTAACGCAGCGCGAGGTAAGACTGTCCGCCATCTGGCTTCCACTCTATTCTGAAAGCGTGTTTCTGGCCCTTCTTCAGTTCATGGGCAAAAACCGATAGGCCCGGGTTCCAGGCTTCGCGCCAGTTATCCAGCAACACCTTATTATCAATCCACACTTTTACATAGCCTGAAGAAGGCATGGTAAAATGATGCTCACCTGTTTCATCGCTTTCAATAAAGCCTTCCCAGGTGATGGTGCCTCCCTCCAGAGAGTATCCCTCCGGAAAGTCATCCTGCTGTTGCAGGAACTCGTAGTTGATCTCCTTCTCCTGGCGCACGATAGGCGCTTTACCTGATTTTGGATCAGATATATAAGTAGCGGTCAGAGCGCCCGGCTTCTGATCTTTGGTGTAAAGTTTCAGCTTAGAAATCTCCTGGTACGGCCTTACATCACCAAACTTAGTGATAGAGGTGTTGTCCCAGAGAACACCGTAGTTCCTGCTGGATACCATAAAGGGAACCACTGCCACAGAGTTATACTGCGTTAGGTCTACCTGCCAGCCTCTGTAGTTAAGCAGCCCTGCCTGGTGCTGACCTAAACCATACCAGGCTTCATCGCTGCTCGTGTCAAATGTTTTATGCAGGCTGTAGCTTTTCTCATTGTTCAGGAGCTGCACAGGCTTAAAAGTGTCCTCACCACCATAGTTCTCCTTTAGCACCACCTTACCGTTCTTGTCGTAAAAGGTCACTTCTCCTGTGTTGGCTGCTACTTCTACTTTAAGAGCATCCGTGGTTAACACCAGGTCCTTTCCGTTTTCCTGTATGCGCCACTGCGGTTTGGCTTTTTGCCCATCTACCACCACTAAACTTGGCAGGTCCTCAAACGCACTCTTTGGACTAGACACAACCTGGATAATCTTGTCCGATACAACGCGAAGCTTCACAAACTGAGGATCCCCGGCTGCCTTTTTCTCCAGTTGAACCAGCACTCCGTCGTCCAGCTTCTTAAAGCTCTTAACAGTAGGGCCGCTGAATGAAGAAAGTGAAGCCAATAAGAGTAGGTAAAACGTATTCCTTATTCTCATATGTAAATTGTACTGGTTAAAGTTTGATGGAATATTACCTGTGAGCAGTCACTTAAAATCTATAAGGAAGTAAGTGATTACGCATCTAAGGTAACAGAATGTTAATATCAGGAGGGGTATCAAATGTTTCATAGATGAGAACAACATGTTAACACCCGCTTATACTGGCAATAAAAGCACATTTATCCAGCACAACATGTTACACCAGGAAACATACAGGCAAAAAAGGGTGTGCCCATGATCTTGTCAATAGACCATGGGCACACCCTTTTACAAGTACAAAAGTAAATTATAACGGCTACTTAAAATTGCTGGGCATGAAGCACATCAGGCATAAAAGGACTAAATATTTTGTACTTAACTAATTTCCTCTTCGTACTGCCGCACACTTTCTGCATAAGCCGAAGGCAGCACCTGATACTCCTCCTTAAAATATTTTGTAAAGTATTTCCGGTTATTAAACCCAACCTTATAAGCAACTTCCGACACGGTCAGCTGGCTCTTCTCCAGTAGCCGGGCAGCATGCTGCAGCCTTATCTTTCGGATAAACTCCACAGGGGAGGTTCCGGTGAGTGACACCATCTTTTTATATAGATGAACCCTGCTTATAGCAAGTTCTTTACTCATGTACTCGACTGAGAAGTCTGGGTTTGACAGATTCTCCTCCACTAGCTTGATGGCTCTTTGTATCAGCTTGTCATCTAACGACACAATCTCTTCCTGACTGGTTTGCACACTTATCTTCTTCTCAAGCGCTTTGTGCAGCAACTGGTTCTGTGTAACCAGGTTGTTAACCCGCGAAAGCAAGAGCTCGAAGCTGAAAGGCTTCGTAATATAGTCGTTAGCACCAATGTTAAGGCCTCTAAGCTTTTGCTCCTCTGCAGTATGAGCTGAAAGCAGCAGGAACGGAATATGAGAGGTTCTGGAATCGCCTTTAACCTTTTTGCAGAACTCTAAACCGTCTAATACCGGCATCATCAGATCGCTGATAATAAGGTCAGGCATGTTTGCCAAGGCTTTCTGCCAACCCTCCTTACCATTTGGAGCCTCCAGCACATCAAAGTGTACTTCAAGATTATCCTTTAGGTAAGCCAGAAAATCCTCATTGTCTTCTACAAGCAACAGAACCGGCTTTTCTTTAACAGGCTTCTTCAGAACCTTTTCTTTTACGCTTAACTCTACTTCCTCTAAGCAGGCTACATCCTCTACAGGTACAACACTTTCTGTAACATGCGCTTCCACCACAGCAACTGGTGCTATTTCTTTCATCGGTATCCGGACAGTAAAGCAGCTACCAATGCCCAATTCGCTTTCCAAGCTAATTTGCCCTCCATGAATTTTAACGAACTCGCTCGTAATGGCTAACCCGATTCCGCTACCCTGATTTACCAGGCTAGTGGGCAGATCGCTCCTAAAGAAGCGTTCAAAAACCTTCTCCTGTTCGTCTTTGGCAATTCCTATACCTGTATCCTGCACCTTCAGCTCAAGCATCTTCATTCCCTCTGCCACAGCTTCAGTTTGCAGCACTTTTACTGTTACATCTACCTTGCCACCTTCATTAGTAAACTTAAATGCGTTACTCAATAGGTTAAACAGTACTTTCTCCAGCTTATCCATGTCAAACGAAGTATACCACGAATTGGCATCTGCTTGAAAAGACAGGGAGATGTTTTTTTTCTCGGACAGATCAGAAAAGGACTGCACAGAAGTTTGCAAAAACTTAATCACGTTGCCCTCCGATAGGTGCAGCTGCGCTTCTTCAACCTCCAGCTTCCGGAAATCCAGCAACTGGTTTACCAGGTTCAGAAGCCTTTTAGAGTTGCGGTTCATCATCTCGAACTGCTTTAGCTGTTCGGCATCGGAGGTTGATTTAAGCAGTTTCTCTAACGGAGCCAGTATTAATGCTAGAGGAGTCCTGAACTCGTGACTGATATTTGTAAAGAACCGTATCTTAACTTGATTAAGCTCCTGCATTTGCTGTACTTCCCGCTTCTCCTGCTCACGCAGAAATTTTCGCCTGTTTCGCCTAAGCTCAAACTCCCGTACAGAGTAAAGCAGGCCAAGGCTTAGCAGCACATATAACACATAGGCAGTGGTTGTTCTCCAGAACGGCGCCAGTACGGTTAATTTCATACTGATACCTTCCTCACTCCAGACGCCATCGCTGTTGGAAGCCACAACTCTAAACTCATAATCCCCCGGGTCCAGGTTTGTATAAGTAGCTTGGCGGGTGCCTGGGCTGGTTTCATGCCAGTCTTTGTCAAATCCCTCCAGCTTATATTTGTACCTGATCCTGTCAGGGTGAATAAAGCTAAGCGCGGCAAAGCCTATCGTCAGCACATCTTCGTCATGCTTCAGCTCGATATGAGGCCCCTCTGATAGCGCCTTCGCCAGTACTACACGATCATCCCTCACCTCACCTACCTTCAGGCTTTTATTGAAAAGCTGAAAGTCTGTAAATATTAGCTGAGGCTTCGTGTTGTCTTTACCCAAATCTTCAGGGCTAAAGACATTGAACCCGTTTGGCCCTCCAAAAATGAGTTCGCCTTTAGCTGTCTTAAAGGCCGCATTCTCATTGAAGACTTTACCCTGCAGGCCATCAGTTATATCATAGTTTCGGAAGCTTACCTGCAGCTTACCCGCTGCATCCAGCTGTGGTACTACAGTAGAGACTCCGTTCGGCGTGCTCACCCACAAATTGTGCTCATCATCTTCCAGAATGGTAAGAACTATATTGTGCGGCAACCCATCTTTCTGGGTAAATAGTCTAAAAGATTTGTCCTTTGGCTGGTACAGGTGCAGCCCTTCTGAGGTGGCTATCCATGTATTTTTACGGCTGTCGGTGTGGATGTACAGGATGTTATTACTAGCCAGGGTCTTGCTATCTTTTGGGTTGCTCCGGTAACGCATTGTTTTGCCCGTACGCTTGTCCAGTACGGCTATACCATTATTCCCTCCTACCCAGATGTTCTTGTTGGCATCCTCGGCAATGGCAGAAATATAGCTTAGCTGACTACCTGCCTCGTTTTCACCTAGCTTATACTGCCGAAATGTGCCACTAACTCTATCATACTGGTACAAACCCTGTCCCAGCGTACCTACCCACAGTACACCATCCGAGTCCTCAAAGATCTCCCAGATGTTATCATCTGCCAGACCTTCAGAATTAGCTCCGTTACCTTTAATCCGGGTAAACTTCTCCCCATCAAACTTACTTAAGCCACCAGTATAGGTACCTATCCACAGGTCTTTATTCCTATCCAGCAATAGGCTCACAATAACATCGCTCCCGATACTGTTTGGGTTGTTGGGATCGGACGCATAGCGCGTATACTTGCCGGTTTTACGGTCGAGGTATAACAATCCTCCACCATTGGTACCAATCCAAAGATTACCCTTTTCATCCTCTGCAAAGCGGTTTACATCATCATAAGGCAAACTACCGGCAACTGCAGGCTGGTGCTTGTAATGGTTAAACCGGAACATGTCTTTGTGGTAGATATTCACACCTTTTTTGTAGGTGCCTAGCCAGATGATACCCTCACGGTCTTTGTAAACAGCTTTCAGGCTATTATCTACCAGCGCATTCTCCTCGACAGAGCTGCTTAGCACATAACTTACCTGCATGGTTGACTTATGGATGATATTAATCCCACCATGATCGGTAATCACCCACACCTGCCCCGGCTCTGCCTCTACTACGCCACCCACCACATTGGATTTCAGCCTAAGGTCGGGCGTACTCTTATTGAAATTCGATAAAATTTTAGAAGCCGTTCTGTAGAGGTAAACGCCGTTATTCCGATTAAAAGTGGAGATCCAGAGGTCGTTGTCGCTATCAATGGTTAAGGTAAAGTTCTCTGCCGTTTTCTGATGAGCGTCAACCAAGGCATTAACCCGCTCCACCACCTTCAGGCTACTTGCACTTAACTTCTCCAATAAGCCATTCTGGTGCAGCACCCAATAGTCTCCTTGCCCGTTCTGCCCCATCACAGAAACAGAATTACTACTTAGGCTGCTATTTATGCCAACAGTGTGGCGAAGCTTTGTTACTTTTCTTGATTTGGGACTATACCGCACAAGCCCCTGCCCCGCCTGAATAAACCAGAAGTGTCCTTGTTTGTCCTTAAATATACTCTGTACAGTTCCCTCCTGCAGGCCATACTGCTTTAAGAAGGCAGCAAGGTTACCGGAGGTAAATGTTTCTGTTTTGGGATTGTAGATACTGAGGCCTTTGTAGGTGCTCACCCAAATATAGCCATCAGGGCCTTCATAGAGGTTCTGTACCTCATTATCGTGAATAGATGTGGAATCTTTAGAGTCGTGCCGGAAAGTCGTTATTTGATACCCGTCATAGCGGTTAAGCCCACCTTGCGTCCCGATCCACACATAACCTTTACTATCCTTCAGAAAGCAGGTTATCTGGTTATGCGAAAGCCCGCTGTTTATATCCAGCAGGGAAAATTTGTAACGATCTGGCAGGGCAGCCCTTGTAGCAACATAAGGCACCAGAAACATTATAGCAGCAAAAAGTATTCTAAGGAGACTCATCTTCAGGGCACATACAGCACGTCATTCTAAATATAACCCTAAAAAATGAAATATAGAATATCTTTTACCCTAATCTGCAGAAATCACGCGCAGCCCGAGTTTGATTAGCACCGACACTATGTTAAATGGGTAGTAAAGAACTTAAACCCTCCACTCACATGATGATAATTATAAAGTTAAACTACACATCCAGAGCTATTCATTGAAGCTGTAATGGTTTTACATTGTATATTAAAACCTTAAACATCCTGCTAATTATAGACTGTTACTCCTTTTTCGCCTTCCGCTGTAGATCACTGCCGTAGAGGAAGAAGCCGATCTTGGTCTGCAGGGGCTGCAGGTAAGGCGTCTCGCCACGCTCGTGCAGCAGGTTATACTGCACCAGCCCGTAGCCCTTGACGCGCTTGTAGAAGGTGTAGGTCTTGCCAACGCCCACCGACAAGCCCCTCACCCACTCCTGCCCCACCTCCTCGGTTTGCGTGGCTAGGTTCTGGCGCGGGACCGGGGCGTTGAGATCCTCGTAGTGCGCCCGCACGAAAAAGCCCTTGTACACCTCCACGTCCGTAAAGGCGAAGTAGCCTAGCACTTGATCTGATCCGCTTACATAGGGTTTCTCTTCCACGCTCACTGATAAGCGGTACTGTGCACCCGCCCCTATCGAGAACTTATCGGTGAAGCGCCAGGCGGCATAGGGCCCCAGGTCCACCGTGAAGCGCTCCTGCTTGCCAAACTGCCACTGCGTGCCCACCACCACGCGCTCTTGCCAAGGCTTGCCCTTGAGCGGGTTGAGCTTCAAAAAGCCCTTGGGCATGTCCTTGACGCTCTCCACTTTCTCAAAGCGGCCCTTGTACTTGTCCAGTTCGGCGCGTGCCTTTCGCAGCTCCGCCTCATGGCCGGCGAAGTGGTCACCGGCCGCCTTCAGCGCGCGTGCCTTGGCCACCCCCTGCAGCTCCTCGGGCTTGGGCAGCCCCTGCGCCTGCGGGAGCTGTGGGTTGGCGGCCGCGCTAGAGGCCTGCTCCAGGCGCCCGAGCAGTTTCTCGGCCTCCTCCGGCACCAGCCCCCGCGTCAGTTCCTCCTTGGCACTAGCGATCTGCTTTCGCAGCTGCGCCTCCGTCTCTTTCAGCTCCTGAGGCACCTGCGGGGGGAGCGTGTAGGCCTGCGCCAGACTATCCGCCTTCCGGGCCAGCTCCTTTGGCTCCAGGAGCTGCTGTTTTAGGCTGTCGAGCGCGGCCTCCAGACGGGCCGTGTCTTGAGCTCCTGCCTGCAGGGAGGCGAGGCTATCCTGCCAAAACTTTATATCCGAGAACAATTGCTCCCGTGAGGGGATGGTGGTAGGTAGGCTAGGCTTGACGACTTGCTGGGCTATGGACGAAAGAGGGAGTAAAAGAGTTAGGATAAAAAGGGACCTTCCACAGGTGATGAAGGCCTGGAGCAGGAAAGGGTAAAGGTGTTTCATTTGTTTTCAGTTGAATCCGTTGTTGCAGTAGGATACAGCGACCTATCCGCTTAAGCTTTTAGTGCTTAGCAAGATAAAGAGAATCAAATAGCTTTTCCTCACTTGATGCGCACTTATAAGCAAAAAGCCCTCGGTTAATCCCGGGGGTTGGGGGTAAGATATTCAAGCGCGAAGCCGCTGCGAGCGGAAGTCAAAGCTAGCCAAGGGGGAGAACACCCGGGAGCCATGACTACAAGCCGTCATGCTTCAAACAGAAGCAAGACTGTGGCAAAAGAAGGTTATGTAACCTCCTTTTGCCACAGCGAAATCCATAAGATGACATGGATGAACACTCTCTATCACGATAATGGCTCTTACTATGGTAGTGGCCATTCCTCTGCAAATGAAAACAAGAATGCCCCCTTCCAGTAGTGGATGTTTTTTATTTATTAACCATACTGTCGCCTACTACAATTTCTTATTGAGAAATCATTACTAAAGCTGTGCTAAATAATAGTTTAATCCATACGAAAAGAGAGGTAATTATAAATTTAAGTAGTCCAATATCTTGTCAGTTAAGAAGTCAGAATACTTTTTATTTCTTTTGAATACAAATGAAATAGCCTTGTATGATAGATCGTAAAAAATATACTTTCTTCCATCCTTAAGTTTAAATTGATAATATGGAGGTGATACGAATGGGTAGATTAAAGGAATAAAGTAGCCTACATTTTGAATTGAATCAAACTCTGAGGAATCAACGATTTTATTACCATAATACAAGTTATCGATATGTATCTTTCCTCCTTCTATTGATATGTCAAATGTTCTCGATACAATCCAATTTATCACAAAAGCAATCAAACAGAATAATAGTAGGATGTATAAGTAATTTTCGTTCTCAGTTACGAAATAAGCCACAGCTACTCCTAAACTGAATACCACAGATATTGAAAGAAAGAAAAGTTGCTTTACCTTATTGCTTTCACTCAAAATATATTTACTAATCATCATTATTCGTTTTACTTGTAATCTTAATACCAAATCCTATATTGTATCCAAATCCAGCACCAATTGCAATAGTAGCACCATGGGCAACGCCAACTCTTAAAGTGCTACTTCTTGTTGTTGCGGTTTCCTCTCTCGAAATTTTAGATTCAGCAACGACTCCTGGAACTCCTACTGCTGCTCCACCCTCTTTCTTCGTGCTAACAACTTCTCCTGATTTTGAATTAGTAACCGTTTCCTCTTGATAAGAACCTTCTACACCAAGACCATATACAGGAACACCAACTTTCCCACCTGAGGTAGTCTTAGAAGTGGAAGTTTTATTTAAACGATAACCCTCGTAATTAACTCCATCTTTATCAATCTCAATAGAGAGAGTTGCATGATCTACACTTTCAACATTTATGTCTGCCCCATATCCTTTAATTTCGCCAGCCATTCTTTTACCTACTGTTGTCCCTCCATTTACCTCTACATAAGGAGATGTTTCCAAGTTACTAATAAACTCTCTTGTAGACTCCACTGTTGCTCTAACCACTGCTGTTGCAGCCTCTGTTGCTTTCTTTACAGCATAATTTGTGGCTGTACTAACTAGCTTTCCAATAATGTCATCCCCCCACATGCCATCCGGATCGATAAACCTTATCGGGTTATCAAAGGCATAGTTGTAAGGGCTCCACCTGCGGCCTTTCTCGCCCAGCGGATCCACCACATGCCACCTGCCGATCTGCGCGTCGTACATCCTAGCGCCGTAGTCCATCCAGTTCAGGCCAAGCTCCGCCTGCTTCTCCTTGCCGTTGTACTGGAAGAACTGTGCACCTGCATCAGTTTTTCCCTATGGTGCAACTTCCATTATAGCACACTTTTCCCAAAGAACGTCAGGCCCCTAAAGCCATACTATAAATATAGCACATTTAATATTCATTTGAAAGTAGACCTATATCCCCAAGAATCGGTTAATTTTTCCTGGCCGTTCCAGTACCTGTAGTTCTAAATTCAGCTGATTTAGATCAAGTAATAGATCTTTGTCGCTTGGATACTTCGTTAGTAAATGTTTAACATAATTAATCTCTAGCTGCTTTTCCCTTATTAAATCGTCTTGGCTCATATTCATTATCTGTTTTATACTTTATATCACAGATTCTGGAAAAGTTGGCTCCACAAATAAAATAAAGGCACCCTTCTTTCGAGATATGCCTTTATCTGCCCCAAAACAACATTTTTAAACTTCCAGCTTTCTAATCATCCCTACCCCAACGGGTGATATTTGGCTACAACAGCCTTCAGCTCCTCCAACCCCGCCTGCCTGTACTTCTCGGTGGTACTAGCCTTGCGATGTCCGGCAAACGCCTGCACCACACGCAGGTTCTTCCCTGCTTGGAGCATGTTGGCAATTACGCTTTGCCGAATAGTCTTGGTATTGAGGTTCCGCTCCGGGAAAAGCGGCTTGAAGGTCTCGACCAAATAACTGACGCCTTCCCCGCTCTCCGGCTGGCCCCGCAGGTTGACAAGCAGGCTAGCAGTTTTTGATTTCAGGAGCTTTGGCCGCACTTCCTCCAGATACTCCTGCAACAGTGCTAACTGGCTGGGTTTTAGGGGAAGTACCCGGCTGTTGCTTTTGGGTGTCTCTCCTACGTAAACTGTACTTTTCTGCAGGTCGATATCTGACACATCCAACATCACGAGTTCGCCCAGCTTCAGGGCCTGGTAAATAAGCAGGCTGATGATCACCTTGTTTTTCACCTTCGCGGCTTTATACCTTTCCTCCCGTTGCAGGAGCAGTTCCAGTTCTTCAGAGGTGAAAAGATCCTGAAGCTGAACAGGCAAATCCTGTGCATCCTTCAGGTTCAGATAACGGCAAGGGTGGTCGTGTCTTTGCCCGGTGGCAAGCAGCCAGAAGTAATAGGCTTTCACACTGCAAAGCGCCCGACTGGCTGTTTTGGGATTGCTGTACTTCCTCCGCAGGTAATCTACATAAGGAAGTATCTCCCGGTACGTGGCTGTCCGGGCCCGCTCTTCCGATAGGTATAGCAGGTATAGCTCAATGTCGTGCAGGTAGATCTTAACGGTGGAAGGGGCATGCTGCCCCAGCAGGTAATCCTTAAGCTCAAGCATGTGTTTGTGTGGCTAGGTAAGATTGACTGATGCGGGTATAAAGCTGGGTGGTTTCAATGCTGTTATGGCCCAGGAAATCCCGCACCTGTTCCAGGCTCAACCCGCCTTCCAGCAGGTGCGTGGCGATCGAGTGCCGCAGGTGGTGCAGGCTGAAGTGCTGCGGTAAATTCACCTTTCGCAAGAGGAGCTTTAACTTGCGCCCGTAATCTCCGCCCCGCATCCGGTGGCCGTTAACATTTAACAGGAAAGCCTGGCGGCTGTCTTCGTCCTGCTTCTTTTCATACTGGCTCCGCTCCCGGTAGAAATACTCCTGCAGATCGCGCGCCACCTGCCCGCTCATCGGCACCACGCGCCGCTTTTTGCCTTTGCCCTGCCTCACGTACAGGAGCTGGTTTCGGAACTGCACATCGGAAATGTTCAGCTGCTCGGCCTCCGAGCGCCGCAGGCCGCAGCCGTAGAAGATGGCAAGCATGGCTTTCTCCCGCAAGGTTTCACAGGCACTGTACAGCTGCTTTACCTGCTCCACCGTCAGAACAGTACGCTCCGGTGAGACGGGGCGGGGGAAAATAAGGCCGCTGATCGGATTGGCTGTGATTGTACCCAGCGTTTCCTGATAATGGAAGAACAGCTTGAGCGTATAGAGGTGCTGCACAACAGTGCTGGTGCTCAAACAGCCCACCCGCTGCTGGTTGGGCCGTTCCAACAGGTACTGGTAGTGCTCCTTGATGTGCTTCGGCCTGACACTCTCCACGTCGGTTATGCCCTGCTGTTCCAGCCAGTGCAGGAACTCCCGCAGGCTGGAAGGTTGGGATTTGCAGCTGGATGGATTATACCCCAGGCGGCGTAAATGTCGGGAGAATTCCCGCACCAGCCTTTGAAATCCAGGTGTATGAAGCGGTAAGTTTTTCATAGGCTATCTCGTTTTTTTGGAACACGGAACACCAGCAACAAAAACAGGGCTGCTTTGCCATACTGGCGCTTTTTGTTACTTTCTGGCGTTCCATCTGGTGTTCCCTGGCGTTCCATCTCTTCTGTTTATGGTCGTAGCTGTATCTGCTAAAGGTTTTCCAGCTGTCTTGATAGGCTGCTCTTAACCCGCTCCCTGATAACTTCCATGTCGTCCCAGTAGGTTATCCTGTACTTGTAGCCACGGTTAGCAAAACCGAACTGCTGCACGTATTCCAGCCTGATCAGCTGATGCAGGTAACGGTGCTGCTGTGTCTTGCTCACACCTGTGGCTGCACGTACCTCGAAGCGGTTGAACTCATAGTCGCTGCCTTTCATTTGCACGAACTCCTTCAGCTGCTCAAAGAACTGCCGCAGGCTTCCGTCCAGCTCGTCCACCTTCAACACGATGCTCTCAAAGAGTATCTCGCAGGCCGCTCGCATGTCTTCTTTCTCAGTAATAAGCCTCCCCTGTCCGTCCTTCTTCCGACGGTACTGGTTGAGCAGGGTCACCTGCCGCACGATGCTCTGATACATTTCATTCAGCCTCCTGATTTTGTGGGCCTCCTCCGGCAGCTCCACTTTAGTGGCGTATGGGTTGATCACCTGGCTGGGCTGCAACAAACGCACGCAGTTCTGTATGAATTCAATTGCCCCCTGCTCCTGCTTTTCGTCCATTTCCCCGGCAGCCCTGCTGTTCTGGTAGCCAATCACTCGCCGGGTCTGCTCCCGACTCTCGTCCACCGCCACCAGAAAGCAGCGGCTGATGTTGTCCTCATAGTACTCGCCCTTCGTGGTGCAGGCCAGGCTGGCGATGGGGCCTTTCACCATCCGCTCGGTGGAGCGGATATAGCCGTCCTCGGATTTTGTGGAGGTTGAGCTGATCAACACGTCATTGCTCTGCAGCTCCCGGAGCGCCAGCTGTGCCTCTTCCTTCAGCCCGTCCACGTCCTCAAAGCAAAGCAGCTTATTTTGCAGGTCATATTCCCCGTAGTTGTAGAAGCTGGTCTGCGTTACCCTCGTGAACCGCTTTACATCCTCAGGCGGCATCAGCGTGCTGATGATCTTGAGCAGCCTGGTTTTGCCCGAGCCGCTGCTGCCCTGGATCAGGCCGTGCAGCGGCTCGGGCATTTTATAGGAGGTGGCAAGCACAAATAAGAAAAGGCGGTTCTCTTCCTCTCCTACCACACCAGCCCCACCTATTAACTCGTTGAATCGGTTCAGAAGATCTTGCTGCTGCATGAACCGGATACACTCCTTTGCCCTTGCTTCCGGCACGCGCACGACTGGCTGCGCCTGTTTGGTTTGCCCCTTCTGCAGGTACTGGTCGCGGTAGCTTTCCAGCAGGCTGGCAAGCAGCATCAGGTCCTGCTCGGTTTGATCGCGGCTGTGGCCCAAAGCTTCCATTACAGTATCAGCCGTGCTGGAAAGCTGCTTGTACTCGTACAGGTCCAGTTTACAACGGTAGTCCCGGTGCCCGCTGATAACCTGCAGCGAGATCTTCAGGCTGTCGAGCTGGGACTTTACGCCACCCTTCACAGCGTAGATAGCGGCAAGTCCGGTAAAGAGGATGTTATGGGGGTTTTCGGTATTGAGCTGACAGCCTTCTCCTTCTTTTGCGGCAGCAGTTGGCGTAAGGTTTAGCTTTTCCCTTACAGGCTCTGAAGTAAGTACAGACTTGTTTTTAATCAGGTGAACCAACGCATCTGGGCCCTGCCCGTTTACCACGTACTTTACATTCTCTTTAGCGGATATACCTGTTGTGCTGAACTTTATACCTGGCTGCAGCTCTTGCAGCAGGGTCCTACACCTGGCAATTTCTTCTTCCCCTGACTCACCGTCACAAGAGAAAAAGATGATTTCCTCCAACTGCGGAAGGTTGTTTATTGTCTCCCGGAGTTCTTCCGTGATGCGGTCGCAGGCAAGTATACTATAGCTGGCGATGATCTCCTCGCTCATCAGCAGCCTGGCAGCGTCCGGTATTGAAGTAGCAAGTATAAGATGTTTGGCTTCTGAATCAGGATAGTGCGGGTAAAGCCCCTGCGGGTCCTTCAGGTATAATTCTTTAGGTCCTGCTTCATTGGCTATACTGTGAAAGTACAGGCCGCTGATCTGGTTGTGCTTGTCCCGGAGCGCAAAGGCCAGGCATTGCTTACCAAAGGGGCTGTAAGCTTTCTCCCCCGTTCGGCTATTGGTCTGCCCCTTATCGAGTAAAAGCCCCACTTGCAGACAGTTTTCGATCAGTGTTTTTTCCTTCCGGCTGCCGTGGTGGAATTGTCCCGAGTTATACCCTATCTCTAACTTCGTGTGATCCAGGCCGTGGTGCTTCAGGTATGCTTTGGCGGGAGCGCTGTTATGCACCGCGTTTCTAAAGTAGGTGAACATCTCCAAAAGAAATTCCTCCCTGCTCAGCTTTGTGGCACCCTTTGCTTCTCCGTTGATCATAGCTTTGGCTTTCTCTATCGCCTTGTTTCGGGAACAGTTCTCCATGTGAAGTATAAAGTCAATCCCGTCCAGCTTTTTACCCTTCGTCTGACAGTCGGGGAAAAGGCAGCAGGCTGTTTGGGTTTTATAGTGGAGCTGCAAGCTGAAAGACGAATCTTCGTGGAAAGGGCAGTGAAGCCGCTGCTGTTTGTCGGGTTTAAGTCCGTAGTGGTGCAGCACCCTGGAAAGGGTGAGGTGGGATCTGGTTTCGTCTGTTTCCATGATAATCTCGCTTGTAGTTATAATATGCTGTAAGAGAAGGAAGCACAGAGTTAAGCTATTCGAATAGCCTTACCTTCTCCTCAAAAATCTGCTTTACCATTTCCTGCAGCTGCTTCACACGCTTAAAGAGCTCGTCTATCGTGACTGTGTAAAACCTGTATTCCGGTTCGTAGCGGGATTTCAGGTAGGCCTCATCCAATAGGTGCACCAGTTGCTTTTCTTCAGGTGTGTCGCGCGGAAAGACGGAGCTTAACTGCGGGGCAACACGGCGACTGTACCGGATAAGAGCCTTGATCGAATGGGTGCGCGTATCCTTTTCCATCAGCGAAATCAGGATTGCCCTGTAGGTGAGTTCTGCTGCCTGATGCAGCAGGAACGGTATTATTGCAGCATTGTCACAGCTGCGGGCACAGTCATAAAAAGCTTGCCCTCTGCCGTATCTCACCCTGAAGGTTTTCAAGGCAGTCTCCCTTATTATCGGGTACAGCTCCAAAGGCGTGGAGGGAAGTGGCTCGCTACCGTCGTCATAGACCAGGTTACATGGAGTGCAGGAAAGCGAATAGAAGATATGCCCCTGCTCCAATGCTTCCCGCACAGCGTCCGAGCGGTGCAGTGAGCAACTCACGTGCCTGCCGCGCAGGTTGGCAAACTCCACCAGTTCCTGATGCTCCCTGAAAAGGATATGGCTCCTGTAGGGCATCACCACCAGTAATTCCACGTAGGCCGCATCACCCGCCATGTCCGGCACGGGGCTGTTTAGCAGGAAAATCTTCTCGGGCCGGACCGCTTCGGCAAGGAAGTTCACAAGCTGGCGTACATCCGCTGACGTGTCCGTATGGGTACAGCGGTTTTCTATACCTGAATTCATTCCTATTCCTGATTTCATGTGGCTGAGGTTTCAGTCTCTGTGCTCTCTTCGTCCTGTTCAGACACATCACTCAGGATGTCTTCCCCGGCAACCAGCAAAAGTTTGAAGTAATAAGCCACTTCCAGCAGACGTTCCAGTTGCTCGTAGTGCAAAAGCAGATCATAATTCTCCGTGTCCTGGAAAAGGCTGGTGGAAGAGAGTGCGTACTCGGTCCACTCGTTAAACAGGCTCTTCCAGCCTTCGAGCGGCAGCGTGTTGAAGAAATTTTTTAGCACCAAGACAGGGTAATTTAACTCCCGCTGTCTCAGCCGCTGGATACTGGCCCCATACTCTAACTCGATATCGTCATATTCCAAGTGCATATGCCTGTCGTCCTCCATCCACTCCGCTGTACCTGGTGAAAAGTATGGTATGTTCACCTCACCGTCCCGCGCCTCTTTCTCCTGGAGCAGGAGCCAACAGCCTTCCATGAGCTTCTCCAAACGCTGTTGCAGTACCACAGCGTCCAGCGGCTGGCGCATCTGGTGCCAGCCGATCGGGCTGGCGGTAGCCTTCAGGTAACGCCACAGGTATATCCGCAGGTGGTATAAAGAGCTATAGTCAAACAGCTCATAAATTACCTTTACTGGCTCTTTTTGCTCCTCTTCCGAGAGGTGATTAATCCTGCTTTCTAAGTTAGTTTTCACGAATTCCATAGGTATACGCTCTTGTAATACCCTAATTTGGTACTTTACTCACGCATACCGAACCCATAGCCTGGGTACTTTACTCACAAGCATGTTTTTCTTACTCATGTAAAAACACTATATTTGGTTTTATGGAAACAACGATGAAACCAGCACATATTGGAAGAAAGATCAGCCGCATACGCGAACTGCGCGGCATAAAGCAGGAAACCCTGGCGCAGGAGTTGGGTGTGAGCCAGCAAACTGTTTCAAGAATAGAAACAAGCGAAAGTGTGGAAGAGGACATTCTGGCTAAAGTTGCCAAGATCTTAGGCGTGACCACAGACACGATCAAGAACTTCAGCGACGAGGCTGTGTTCAATTACTTCAACAATTTCAGCGACAACAGCATCAACCAAGGACCGATCGGTGCGCACAACACCTGCAATTTTAATCCCCTGGATAAGCTGATGGAAGTCTTGGAAGAAAATAAGAAACTGTATGAGCGCCTGCTCGAAAGCGAACGTGCGCAAAACGAGCTCCTGAAAAAGATGATTAAGGAGTAACAGATCCAAATGTATAAAGTACAAAGCCCGGCCCCAAAGGTCGGGCTTCTTTGTTTCTATACTTTCTGAAAAAGGACGTATAACCTTGCCGCGTTCAGTCGGGCCAGCGGCACGGCTGAACGCGGCAAGGCTCCTGGGGTAGAAGGGGCCGGAATAGCCCCTGGCCTTTTGTGCGGCTGGCTGATCAGGAGGCTCTAAGGTATAGCACCAACTATAAAGCAAAAAGCCCCCGGCTGATTCCGGGGGTTGGGGGTAAGATTTCAAGCGCGAAGCCGCTGCGAGCGGAAGCCATAGCCAGCCAGGAAGAGCACGAGGAACGAGGGCGGCTGGCTGTGCGGCGGCTGACCCGCAGGCGAGCAAAACGCGGGCTGTGGGTTTTGTTTTGGGCTTTCCTGCCGGAGGCATTTTACAACATCAAAAACAAAATAGAAACAGCCGTGAGGAGTACCGCAGCGAGCCGACCGAAAGGCAAAGCCATGGTGGAACGCAGCGCAGCGAGTAGACCATGGTGTGCCGAAGGGAGCGTGAGCGAGGAAACGGACGAACCCCGCTGTACCTGCCAATAGCTTTTTAAGTGGTAGTGGCTGTGGTTCTCTAGATGAACCGTTGAAAAGCAAAAGCCCAGTCCAAAGAGGAAAGGGCTGTCACTTCTATATTGGGGCGAAGACATTAGTTATGAACTTTTACTAGAGCAATAGCCTACTCCCAGAATGGAGCTTGTTTAAAATTTTGTTCTTCTTCCAACAAATTTTTTATTTCCTCAAATCCTTTTACTACTTCCTCTACTGCCTCTGATAAGTCATCATGAAAATAGTCTTGGTAGAAAATTGCAGGCCATAAAGTTACATCATTGCTACTCCAAATTTTCAATTGCCAATACTTTGATACCTTTCCATCTATTACATCAAAAAATTCTAAAGGCGCCTGTGCCAAATTTCCTGAATCAGAAAAATAGTCTATATATCTGGAGCCATCAGCATTAATCTGAACTCCATATACTAAATATAATTTCCCAATAGTCACATGATAATCTTGATTAATTGATTGAATCAGATCAGAACTATTAAGTAAAGAATCATTCTTGATATTAGAAATACATCGTACTATCATTTCTGCTTAATTATTAATCTTTTTAAATACTTTTCCTCTACTTTTTCCATTTTTCATTCACTATACTTTTCATATTGAATCTTTGTCCTGTAACTATATTTTCTTCCCAATGTGTAGAGAGTTTAACACCATCGCCTGCAGGATAAGCTGAACTTGACTTTTTGACATATTGATGTGGCTCCCCTCCATGTTGTTTAGCCAATTCTTCTGCTTTTCTTAATGGTTTCTTACTACTACCTCCTGCAATTACTTCACCAGCTTCACCCATTTGTTGCTGACTGGCAACTTTTTTATTTAATCTAACAAGCTCAGGTGAACCACTCTTGGATACATTAACTACCCCATCTGCAGCGGCCTCTACAACATCTACACCGGCTTTTTTTACCCCAGCAGTCCTCGCTAGCAAACCTGCCGGACCTGCTCCGGGAGCCGCTGTGGCAACAGTTAGTGCGCTTATGAGCACGGCTTTTCCCACTTCACCATCACCAATCTCGACTACATTAGCTTGCCTTCCATTTTCCCCGTAGGTATAGTTAACTGCCTTTACGGAAATATTATCGCTAAACTGTGAGCCAACCGCTGTTGCTAAAGTCACTAGGCTGGAAGCCATATTGTCCCTAAAATCCCAATAGACATTTTCAACGGTTGTACCTAAGCCTCCCGAGCCATCCCCGGGCCCATTTGGCCACATCCCATCTGGATCAGTAAATCTAATCGGATTGTTGAAAGTATAATTGTACGGGCTCCACCTTCTGCCTTGCTCCGCCAGCGGGTCCACCACATGCCACCTTCCGATCTGGGCGTCATACATCCTAGCCCCGTAGTCCATCCAGTTGAGCCCCAGCTCTGTCTGCTTCTCCTTACCGTTGTACTGGAAGAACTGTGCACCTGCACCAGTTTTTCCCTATGGAGCAACTTCCCCTATGGCACACTTTTGTAAAAGAACGTTTGGCTGCTTATACCTTCCATAAGTATAGTGAATTCTGTATCTATTCCTATACCTGTCGAACAAGGTATACCTATGCCCTATACCTTAACTGGTATTCCGAACACCAACTTATATGTAGCTCTATGACGAGATGTAGCAAGGGGGTATCATGATTTTTGGGAACACGGAACACCAGCGGCCAAAACCTGCCTGATTGGTTGCATTCGCACTTTCACCCCCTTTCTGGCGTTCCAACTGGTGTTCCTTGGCGTACCATACCTTCCTTTGCGGGTCGTAGCTATACCTTGCGTTCCTAATTTATGCTCAGGTATACAGGTGATTGTTCACACTGCTATACCTAATTATACCTGCCTGCCACAGGTATACCTGGCTGCTTTTTCCTAAGATGGTGTTTTACCCGCGCGTACCGTACCCAAAACGCTAGTAATTTACTTGCTTGCTGTTTTTCTTACTCGGCTGAAAATGCTATATTTGGTACTATGGAAGCAACTATGAAACCTTCGCACATCGGCCGCAAGATCAGCCGTATTCGTGAACTCCGCGGCATTAAGCAAGAAGCATTAGCCTTTGAACTAGGTGTGAGCCAGCAAAGTGTCTCACGGATGGAGCAAAGCGAGAATGTGGAAGAGGAAACGCTGCAGAAGGTGGCAAAAATTCTGGGTGTATCCACCGAAGCTATTAAGAATTATAATGATGAGGCTGTACTCAACATTATTTCCAATACCTTCAACAACCATGACAACTCAGCTACCCTACAGGGGCATATCATTCACTATAGCCCATCATTCAATCCCATAGATAAGCTAATGGAAGTTATCGAGGAGAATAAGAAACTGTATGAGCGCCTGCTAGAAAGCGAACGAGCGCAAAACGAGCTCCTGAAAAAGATGATCAAGGACTAACATGTCCTAAAGTGCAAGGTATAGAGCCCGGCCCAAAAGGTCGGGCTTTTTTGTTTCTATACCTAAGCTGAACGAGCAAGGTATAAGTCTAACCTTGCCGCGTTCAGTCGGACCATCGGCACGGCTGGACGTGGCAAGGCTCCTGGGGTGGAAGGGGCGGGAATAGCCCCTTGGCCTGGTGCGGCTGGCGGATCAGCTGGCCCTCAGGTATACCACCAACTACAAGGTATAGGTATAGCGCCTGCCACAAGGTATAGCACTAACAATAAACAAAAAGCCCCCGGTTGATGCCCGGGGGTTGGGGGTAAGATTTCAAGCGCGAAGCCGCTGCGAGCGGAAGCCAAAGCCAGCCAGGAGAAGAACACCCGTGAGAGTGGGCGGCTGGCTGTGCGGCGGCTGACCCGCAGGCGAGCATAACGTGGGATGCGGCTGGGCTGGCCGTGGCTGAACGATAGTGAAGCGGCGGACAGCACAGAGAGAGCAGCCGTGAGGAGCAGCACAGCGTGTGGAAGTAGGCAGAGCAGACGAGCCACGGCTGACGAAGGAAGCGGTGGAACGGCTGCGGTGGTGCAAGGGCGGCGAGGCACGAGCAGGCGAAGCGAACCCTTGAACCACTGCCTGCTGGAACTAAGTGAGCAGCACACGAACCCCGCTGGACCTGCTTAGGCCTTTGTCTTGGCAGGAGTTCTAACATTCTGAATGTGACAGAAAGTAGAAGCCATTACCTGAGCAGAAAGGGCTTCTATTATAGCATTGTCCCGTCCTAAAATAGGTTGACAGAAAAATCAACCTTATATGGAAAAAGCAGCAGAGAAAAAAAGCAAGCGCACCCAGCGTGACTATACCTTGGGCTTTAAATTGGCCGTAGTGGCTGAGGTCGAGCAGGGCGATCTGACCTACAAACAAGCCCAGAAAAAGTACGGTATCCAGGGCAGAAGCACCGTTTTGGTTTGGCTTCGTAAGCACGGCAGATTAACTTGGGACTTCAATCCAAGCGCTATGCCCCAGACACCCAACCAACGCATCAAAGAACTAGAGGCCCAACTGGCCGCAGCTGAGAAAAGAGCCAAGGAAGCCGAGCTCAAGGCCAAATTGCTGGACACCATCATTGACGTGGCCGAGGGGCAGATGGGGATCCAGATCCGAAAAAAGCCACTGGCCAAGCCGTCGAACACCTCCGCCAGGAAGGGCAAATAAGCCTTTCCCTGGCCTGTAGACTGCTTGGCCACAGCAGACAAGCCTACTATCAGCGGCAGGCAAGAGTTCTGGAACAAAAGCAGATCGCCGATCAGCTCGTGGAGCTGGCGGGCCAGATCCGCCTGCAGATGCCGCGCCTGGGCACCCGTAAGCTCTATCACCTGCTGAAAGAGCAGCTCGAGGTGGGACGAGACAAGCTCTTTGCAATTCTAAGAGAAAGGGGCCTGCTGGTGAGGCCCCGCAAGAGCTACCATAAAACGACTGATTCAAAGCACTGGATGAAAAAGCACAGGAACCTGGTGGAGGGGCTCAAAATAGAGCGCCCCGAGCAGGTGTGGGTCTCTGACATCACCTACATCCCCACCAGAGAAGGCCACAGCTACCTTTCGCTGGTCACTGATGCCTACTCCAAGAAGATCATGGGCTACCACCTCTCGGAGGACCTGCGGGCAGAGGGGCCTCTGCAGGCCCTGAGGATGGCCATCGAGCAGAAGAAGTACGGCTACGGGCTAATTCACCACTCCGACCGGGGGCTGCAGTACTGCTCTGCAGACTACCAGCAGCTGCTGGAGAAGGCGCAGATAAAACCGAGCATGACCGAGCAATACGACCCTTACCAGAATGCGGTGGCCGAGCGCGTGAACGGCATTTTGAAGGACGAGTTCGCCCTGGCGCGGGGCTTTGCCCACCACCTGGAGGCCGTGGCAGTGATCGCTGAGTCTGTGGACATCTATAACAGGCAGAGGCCCCACCTCTCGTGCCACCTGCTCACACCCGAGCAGATGCACCGGCAGGATAAATTAGAGGTAAAGCAGTGGAAAAAGAAAACCTCCAACACAAACGCATGGGAGGTCTCAAATTAAAAAGTAATTTCGTCTCAAACCCGTCAACTTATTTCAGGACGAGACACATTGAATTATGTCGCGGTTTTGTAGCCCATGCCAGCGGAGCTTTTAATTTAATGCAAAAACGAGATCTAGGTTTACTATAATATTTCTATTAGATTCTGGTAGTAACTGCAGAAAGCCATAAATAAACGAGATACACTAACCATTTTGGGTTTACTCCCTGATATCACAATTTTAACTTATCTAATATGGAATTGTAGCATTATCTTCATCAAATTCTCTTCCTTTTTCATCAAACAGTAGATACAATCGGCTAATTTCTGATATTACCATTTCTTCAAAAGATGTCCATTGTATTTTCGACTCAGCATTCCATCTTTCACAACAATGAACGATATTGGTTTTCTTATCTATATATAGGTGGGAACCATCCCAATTATACCCGCCAATGAAGAAGTAACTTTCACTTGCACCCTCTGGTCTTTCATGAAGGTTGGGTGTCAATAGAGAATAAGGTTGTCTGATATTTCCATCAACATTGCGGTTAATTTGTCTTCTTAAACCATACAGACTAAATGTTGAGGATAACACATTTAAGCCATTTGCATAATTCATTAAAAACTCTCTGTATTCTTTTGGAATACTAGTCTTTAGCTCGTTCTCTAAATCACTTATTTCTTCTTTGCTTAATGAAGGGTATATAATATTTAGCCAAGCTTTCGGACCAAGATGTGGAGCTCTTCCTAATAGTATAGCCCTATTTGGTGTTACCTCTTTCCCAAGGCTTTCAAATTTATACACGAGTTCATCAATTTTGCTTTTATCCATATCAAGTTTATTAAATCACTGACGTTTCTTTAAATCTCCGTTAGTTTCATTTTTAAAGTTTCCTTTATGCCTTTCAAGGTGCTCTTTCTGAGTGACAAATTCAATGTTATTAGGATCTCCAGCTTTATCAGGATGGTGTTTCACGTTGTTTATATGATGTCCTTTATAACCTTTTACCTTTCCATTTGCTTTTAATTCCTTTAACTCTGATTTAGTCCAGTTCCTAGTTCCTTCTGCTCCACTTTCAACAAGTGCCTTTTCTTCTTTCCAAGCTTTTCTTACAGCACCTTGCCGAGCGTTCTTAAGACTTTTTGCATCTTGTACGGCATCAATAGCATTGGTAATTGTGTCGAAATGTTTACCAGCTTTTCCAAGCTTCAAAACATCTCCTCCTGGTGCTACAGAAATGCCGCTGATAATTGCATTTCCCCAGTCTCCCTTTTTGCCGTAATACAGAGATGCGGCTCCATCAACAATTCCAGTTTGGTCAACTAGGCCGCCTATATCCAATGCCGCTTCAACTATTGCGTCACCTTCTAACACATGGTTGCCGCCAAAATCAACTCCCAGAGAACTTGCATTTACGGAAATATCAACTAAATCAGTCTTAACAGTAATACTTGAATTGTTTTTCCCATAAATAGTAATATCTGGCACTCTCCCGTCTGGATCGGTGTAGATAATCGGATTGTTAAAGGTATAGTTGTAGGGTGACCACTCCTGCATTAGGTCAGCGGCAGGATCCACAACATGCCAGCGCCCGATCTGAGGGTCGTAAAAACGTGCTCCATAATCCAACCAGTTCAGTCCCAGCTCCGTCTGCTTTTCCTTTCCGTTGTACTGGAACTTGTGGTCAGGAGCCCCCTGCTTTTCAATGCCGGCTAAGTTGAGGCCCCAGGGGTCGTAGTGGTTCTCCTGCACCAGCATCGGCCCTGCTACCGCCACACTCATATCGTCAAACCAAGCCTCTTCCGCGCTCTCATTCGCCAGGTACACCTCCGCAAAGCCGTCCTGCTCTGCCGTGTACGCTAGCTCCAGCTCTTCCCATCCTTTGTTGGCCTTGCCGGAAAGGGCTTGGTAGCCACTGTCCACGTAGTTGGAGTCAGCATCGTAGACAATATAGCGAAGATAGGCCTTCGGTGCACGCTTTTCCTTCTGCAACACCTGCGGGGCCAGGGCCAGTCCCGCCCCTAGGTATGGCAGCGCCCTATTCTTCTTGCTTGTGCCAGCCTGCTCACCTGCGGCCATGTTGCCCGCTGTCACTACCGCGCTCGAGGCCAGCCAGGAGGCCAGGCTGAACACCAGGTCCTTCTTCCTCTCCGTCTCGTAAAGGCCGAAGGCTTTTACCTTCAGCGTATCACCCTTGTGCAGCTCCACCCGCTTGGCCGGACCCAGAGGCCTGTTACGCCCGGCTGAGAGCAGCGCCGCGTGGCTGCCCGTGCGGGAACGCATGCGGTCCAGGTGCCTGGTCTCCTCCACCCTATCGAACTCAGCTTCCTCGGTAGAGGCCATCATCGGCTCCATTGTCAGCTCATTGGTCGAAGTCACTGGCTCAGCAACGCTCACCCTGAGGTTACCCAGGTGGTCCTTGAGGTGGTACTCGTAGCGCCACTGCTGGTCCGTGCCCGGCTCATAGAGCGCCCGCCCCTCCGAAGTGTGCATATACACCGGCTCGCCCTGCTCATAGACAAAGCCCGCCGCGTAGTCGGTTGTCTTCAGCACACCGCTCTCAAATACCCGCTTCTGCAGCTTCTCCCCAGTGGCCGTGTAGGTGTACTCGATCCAGTTAGCACCGCCATCAAACTCAATGCGGCTGGGCAGGCTCAGACGGTTGTACTCCACCTTGGTGATGCCCTTGTTGTCGTCACGGGTCATATTACCGTTTTCATCGTAGCCGTACTCCGGCGCGGCGGCAGAGTACTTGCGGTCGTTCTTGTCCTCAAAGTCGTGCTCGGAGGCTGTTGTTCTCGTATCATCCACGCCCAGCAGCAGGTTTCCCTTTTCGGGATTGTAATGGTAGCTGAGCGCATCGATCTGACCGAAGGTCTTCGCGCTGCCCGGCACGGAGATGAGGCCCGCCCGGTTCATCGAGAGGATGTTGCCGTTGGCATCGTAGCCCACGCTCCACATCCTGTAGTCGTCCCCCTCCGTACCCTGGGTGTGATAGTTGGCATCAGTAAGGCGGCTGGCTCGGTCGTAGTCGTAGCTGTAGCCCCGCTGCACTTTATCCGACGCACTCTTCCACACCATCTCGGAGATGTTACCGTTATAGAAGCCCCTCGCCGCGCTCACACTGCCCGCGCCGTTCTTGTAGCTCAGCGAGGTGGGGTTATCGTAGGTGAGTTCCATGCCAAACACGTCATCGCTGTCGTCATTCTTCACATCCATGGTGAGCGAGGCGTTGTTAATCGAGGTGAGCCAGCCGCGGACATTGTAGCGGTAGTCCACCGACTGCAGGAAGGAGCCCTGCGCGGTCACCGGGTCGTAATCCGTAGAATGCAGTCCCTTATCCACCAGCTGCCCCAACTCGTTATAGGTATTTCTGGACAGCAGCACGCTGGGCTTTGAGTCAGTGCTCTGCCAGATGGCCTTAAGCCTACCTGCATGGTCATAGGTGTAGGAGACCTTCACCGTGCGCACGGCCGAGCTCCCCTCCCGGTGGGTGAGCAGCGTCTCCTCGACCAGGCCCGACAGGTCGTCTTTATATGTGGTGGCCAAGCGGTCCACACTGCCTAGGTGGCTGTCGGACACGCTTTCAAGCGGGCGGTACTCCTTATCATAATAGTTGACTGCGGTGAGCCAAGCACCCTTAGTGAGCCCCTCCATGCGCCTGGCGCGCGTGCCTGTCACCTGCCCGCGTACTGAGAGTGCTTTTTTATTAGGATCGCCCTTAAAGGCATAAGTACTGCTCTTAATAGGGAGATAGTCGTACTTGTCGTAGTAGGTAACCGTCAAGAGGTCCGTGGGGCTGATTCCCTTGGGATAGGCATTACCTAGAGTGTAGCCCACCTCCGCGTCGGAGAAGTTATCCTCCTCATGATGCACCGTCTCCAGGTCCAGCTCTGCCTGCACCGAGGACAGCCCTTTGCCCGGGAAAATCACCGTGCCTGTCATCACAGGGCGGCTTAGCGCGTCGTACTTGGTGAAGGTCCACTCATCCCGCTGCCGCTGCACCGCGTCCTGCGTGAGCACGGGCAGGTCCAGCTTGTTGTAGGCCATCCGCACCTCCCCTGAGCCCGGTACCTGTTTCCGGATCATCCTCCTGCGGCCATCATACTCATAGCGGAAGCACCAGTTGGCAAGGAATTCTTCCCCTGATGACAGAGCTGTAGACAGCGTGATTTTACCGGTAGCTGCGTCAGGAGCAGGCAAGCGGCGCACGCCCTCAGGCTGGATCACCAGGCGCAGGTTGCCCAGATCATCGTAGACGTACTGCGTGACCATAAAGCCTGTCTCGGACTCTGAATCAGAGATATTATCACCCTCCTGCACTTTCTTTGCCACCACGCGGCCCTGCAGGTCCTTGTATTCCACTGTCATGGAATTATGCTCATCTCTGGTTTCAGCGACAAATAATGTACCAGGGGCGTAGAAGCCTTGCAGGCGCCACTGGGCGTTCATCAGAGTGCCGTTATTGCCTAACTCTGAGGCATCCGCCACCGTGTTCCCCTCCCCTTCGGACATGCGCCAATTTCCAACGAGCACGCCCTCTGATTCTGGCAGCACGCGGTGCATGTTATCTTGGATTTCTACCTCTGACCTTACCTCTTTCCACACGCGCACCTCGTCAATGGCCCCTTTGAAGAACTGAGAGGAGCCTTGGCGCCCGCCGATGCGGAAGTCGTTCTGTGTAGCGACCTTGTCTCCTACGACACCAGTTACAGCCCGGCTGTGGGCGAACTGGCCGTTAAGGTATGTCGTCACATAGCCCGCACCGTATACCACGGCCACATGGGACCAAGTATTCAGGGGAGCAACTGCCGTCGTCTTTACCCAATTCCAGCCTGGGGAGGAGTTGGCAAAGGCCCAACCAATGGAGCCGTCGGGGTAGCGACCGATTTCGTACTCCCCTTCCCTATTGACTATAATGCCACCATAGGTAGCGTTGCTGCCTGTGCCTGTCGGGTATATCCACGCCTCCACTGTCAGCACATCCGACATTTTAAGATAGGTTGTGTTGCCAACTTGAACGTAACTACTGGTTCCATTGAAAAGAGCAGCATTGCCCATAGGGTTGTCGTTCACAGATGTCTCATAGGTCCCGGTGTTTGTCACTTGCCACTGGCGCACCTCACCCGCAGCGTTCGTACGTGGTATGGACTTGAGGGTGTGATCTGAGCTGGCCTCTGCCGGTACATCATCCGGCTGCCATGCCTCTCCCGGAGCGCCTTGCTTGAGCACCCGGCTCAATGGGGAAGGCTCGTATACCGGCACCGCCCACGGCGTAGTAGTTTTCGCAATCATTTGGTTCAACGGCGTCACCGGGTTTGTGGGGCTATAGAAGCTCTCCAGCTCTTTACTTCCCTCCAGGGCGTCGGGTCTATAAGCCCCGCCCTGTCCTGCCACATAAGGCAGATATGTCTTCTCCACCCGGCCGTAGACGTCGTAGCTCACCGGCGTCACAATGTCATTCCCCTCCGGGCTGGCCTGCATGAGCACCGTCTGCAGTTTCCGCCCAAGCCCGTCAAAATAAACGGTACTAACATTCTTCTCCCCCACTTCCATGCCCTGTAACTGGGCAGGGTCCGTCACGCCCTTTACCAGCACGTCCGTCTCCAGGATATAGTTCATGTCCCATCCATAGACTGACAGGCTTTGGGTGCGGCTCGAGCCGCATAAGCTGCCCACGACGGCCACAGACCCAAGCTGGTCTCCGAACAGCACCTCTATGCTGCTTGTGCCCTGCCCGGAGACAACGGTGGCCCCCGGCGGAACAGACCAGGTATACACGTCAGCATTGCCAGACACAGCGTAAGTATAAGGTTCCCGGTGCCCCCGGGCCACCTTCTCGGGGCCGCTAATGACGCTCAGGACCAGCTCATCGCTTTTGACCTGCACCTCAAATGTGCTGACGGATTCGAAGTTAACGCCACAGTTCTCACTGGATGCGTGTGACTTAACCACCCATCTGCCCGGCACATCGAAATTCAGGCTGAACTGGTTTCCTAGGTCCGCCTGGCTGTAGACGTTCCAGTCCCCCCCCCCGTTGCTGGAAACCCACACGTAAGGCTTCCCCTCACTGGAGGTGATGGTAAAGTCGGCTTGGCTTCCCCTGCAGACAGTCGAGCCAGAGGAACCTAGGGAAGAGGCGATCACACCGGACATCGCCGGTTTGGTGTCGACGTATATGGACTTAGAGCCACTTCTCGTACATCCTCCCTGCGTTACTGTGTACTCCAGCTGAAGCCTGTAACCCTCACTGTACTCATAGGTATAGTCAGAGTCGTACATGTAATCCGCCGGGACAAAGTTTGCTGCACTCTGGCTATCCAAGGTAAGTGTCCTGGCACCGACCAGCCTCCACTGGCTGCCGGCCGCATTAAGGGCATCAGGCAGATTGATCGGGAGGGTAGCACTGTTGTTCCCCCCGCCATAGCAAAGGTACACATCACCTCCATCTTCCAGTTGCTCCCCTACTACATCCACATATATGCTTGAAGAAGAGGCACTCCAACCGGATGCATTCTTAGCCCTTAGATAGACGCTCTGGCTTTCCGACACCCTTAGGTATTGACTTGAGCTGGCTGTGCTTGTCCCAGAGGGACTGGTTTGCCAATAGTAGGTAACTTCACTGTCCATCGGCGCGGCCCGTTGCACAACGGCCGCGCCAAAACAGTTCTGGAAGATCGTGGGAGCTGGAGGAGTTGATGGTTCTGACGGTGGTGCTCCCTCAATTGTGACCGTTTTCGTCACCCCCCAGTACCTTTCGGCCTCGAGGCAGTAGAACTCGGCGTAAATAGTAGCGTTACCGTTCTTTAGACCGAAGGTTATGGTTAAGTTTTCACTCGTCACATAGTCGTATCTTGTCTGCCCGGTATGGTCGTCCACCCACCAGTATCGAAGCTCTATCATTTCGCCGCACTCACTGGGGGTGTTCTGAAAGTAGTACATGTCCAGGGTGTAGGTATAGGTCTGACCGGCGGTGACCACGCTGGGCCCGATGATACTTTGGCACAGGCTTGGGAGTGTCAGCAGGCACAGCAAGGCACTAAAGGCCAGGCGCTTTATATTTTCCTTTGTGAAGGCTATCATGAGCATAGAAAGGGAATTATAAGGAGGATGCATGGAGGAAGTAAAATACGGACGAAGGGCATCAGATGCCCTCACCCTGGTAATGGTAGTCGTACATATTTGTAATGTTGCCCGCGTTGTCTTTTATGTGCGCAAGGCGACCAAAGCTATCATAGATAAAGTAGGTTCTGACATTGTTCGGGTCAGCAGCCGAGCTCATCCCCACCAAGGGGTCGTAGGTGAAGGTTGTAACCATGGCTTCCGCTAAGGAGGTGGCTGTTCGCAGGGGTGCGAGAAAGCTTTCAACCTCTGCGTCCGTTGGATGAAGCCTGTCCCTGAAGGCGCGAATACTAGCCTCTCCGCCCAAAACGGATGCCAGCGTGGCATAGGGTATATTGTCCACCTTGGCTATCAGCTTCTGCCCCCCGTACCCCCACACGTAGCACGTTGTGGGCCCGTCCGCCGCGGAGGCACTTAAAACGTTCCCCTGTTCATCGTAGCCATGGTAACGGAATCTGATTTCAGCCGGGTGCTGCTCGACTTGGGTCTCCACGTACGCAGGGGCGTAGATTCCCGTGTGCGGTGAATAGTAGTTTGTTCGTGTCAAGGAGAGCTGACGGTTATTGTTCAGGTGAATCTCCTCTACAACCGGAGTCAGCATATTCTTGCCGACCATGGCTTGGTAGACCCCCTGAGGATCCAAGCCTGCGTCTATCATATACCTAGGCCTGCGCAGGCGCTTTGTCAAACTTTCTCCACGGCTGCTAGTTGTCTCCTCCTCGGCCAACAGTTTGTCTTTCTCATTGTAACTGTAGCTGGTTGTGCTGCTAACTGTACTGGTGGTCTGTCCGTCCGCAAAGTAATGTTTCTCACTGACAGAGGTCAGCTGATACCACCTGCTGTACAAGGGGTAGAGGTATACTGTATAAGGAGCATAATTCATCTCCATATCATTGTATGTTGCCGAGGGCTTAAAGGCCCTATGAACAACATAGTTGTTGATGGTTTGGGGGGAGGTTATCCAACCGGAGTAAAACCATGCCTGTTCCTTGGCAATAGAATACTCCCCGTCTGTAAGGCTGCCATGGTATCTTTTGCTTTCCAGTCCGTTTGTCCACCCGATGTTTGTCATTGGCACTGAAGGGGTGAAGTCCCCGATTATCCTTGTGGTGGCCTCATTGGATTCAACCGTGTACTCACTGGCAATGAAAGAAGTACTGCCTTGGTCCTGGAACTCAGTCACGCAGGAATAAATGATATGGAATCCCCCATAGGGACTTATGTCAAACCGGCTCTTGGAGCTGAGCCGGTAGCGCTTGATGATTCTTGGGCTAGGCAGACAGTCGGATCCCTGACCGCAGGGCTCATATATCTCTGTATAATAGTATGACCCGAAACCGCTCCTTTCATTGCTGATGTGACTGGAAGTCTTTTCGCTGTAGACCAAATTATGCTCTACCTGGTCAAAGGACTTATAGCTGTAGGCCTTGACTATCGGAGGGGAGTAGAGCGAGTTGGTGGTTACCTGTTTTACCCGCTGCCCATAATAAGGCTCATCCACCAGAACCTGTCTTACCTCACTGCTGTAGTTAAGGATATACTCCAAGGTAGTGCCTTCCCCGTACAGTGAGGCGCGCAGCTCATAGTCCGTATCAGGGGACAGGGAAATGCTCTCGATGTACTGCTCGTACAACTTCCTGGTCACGATCCCACTACTGTTATTGCCAGGTATCCAGACTACACGGTTGTTGGTGACATCCCAGAGCTGGAACTCGACCCTATGCAAGGACCCGTCGTTGTCATAGGGGTACTCCCCGTTGGCGTACCCTGTGTAGACGCTTAGCCTGACCTCTTGCCCATAGGGCACCCTGATGGCTTCTGAAGTTATCTCCGTTAGGTTAGGGTTGTTGTTTACAAAGAACTCTTCCTGCGTTGCCGGCTCCAGAACTTCCTTTGTTGTAGTATAGGTGTTTTGCTCGTACACTATGGACTCGGTTCCGCCAGTCGGGTAGACAACCTCGTTTAGCATCCCAAAACGGGAAGCCGCTCCAGGCGTGCGATCCGAGGTTTTGACATAGCTTTTCCAGTGAAGAAGGGATCCTCCCGATTCATACTGCAAGAAGTAATCTGCCTCCTTGGCGGGAGTAAAGCCCTGCCCTCCTTTTGCATTGTAGTAGCCAACCAGGTCTTGGGAAAACGAAAAGCGGTGCGGCAGCTCCTCAGGGCTTATGTAACTGAACCCGTACTTCTGAACGGGCAGACCGTCTGAACCACCGATTTCGAGAGAGGTCAAGAAATACCTTGTTTTCAGGGTTCCTAGATCCTCACTGGCGCTGATTGTGGCGGCTAACTGTGGCTCCATGGCTTTGGTGGAAACCACTTTATCATAACCGAGGCTAGCCTGCTTTTTGAGTAAGCCGCCGCTGCCATAGAGGCTGACTGTTTTGAGCAGCTTCGCTCCGTAAAGGTCCTGCCTGTCATCATAATTGAACGCAAGTGAGAATCCCAATCCAGTCACTGCCACGAGGTACTTGGTGGTGGTGACCTTATAGCGGGAGCAGTTCATGCTGGCAAAGTAAGTATAGTGTGAGTTATCGTTTAAGAATCCGTCTCCCGCCTCTATCCCGTTCTTCATGTCATAGAACTCATTATAGTCATACATATAGCTGTAGGAGACGGTGTTGTAGGTAAAATGAACCACATCGTTATAGGGAGACTCCACTTTGCTCAGGAACCAGGCCGTTGGCAGGCTGGGATTGGGATTGGCCCCATCATCACACGCATTGTCGTTGTCGTACTGGGTGTATTCGATGTCGGAGTTGATGCCAAATGAATACTTTGTACCATCGGAGTTAGTCAGCGTGAACGTGTAGGGGAAAGTGCTGAGCACCTCAATAGATACCCCTTGCTGGTGGTTCAGCAGCAGAGCCTCCCCATCCTTTATAATGAAGTCTCCGCTCTGGCCAAAGACATTGAACGAGAACACATCGTATTCACTGTCGTGGCCTGCAGAGTTCTCGAGCCCCACGTAGACCTCCTCTAGGTAATCTAGGCCCTCCTGGGTGTACCCGGTCAACCTGTCTGGCGTCACCGCACCTCTTTGGGATGCGTACTCGTCAGGTACCCCCCGCACGGTCCGTTGTATCACCCCGGTAAAGCTGTCTGTCCAACCTATGCCAAGCTGGCCACCCCAGTCGTTTACCCTGGTTCCGGTGGAGAAATACTCTAAAGTGGGCGCATAGGAGATAGCGCCTTGCTGGAGCTGAAAGAGGGGAATACTCTTCCCAATCCCCCCGGTTGACTTCTTAACGTTCATTCCCCCATAGCTACCTAAGGAGGCGGCGGTTGGGGAAGGGGTGAGCCTCTTCTCGGCGTTGAAGACATCGAAGCTCTGGGCTGCTCCCCTTTCACTTGTGAGCAACGCAAACCAGCAGCACAAGGAAAAGAGCATCAAGTTTTTCTTCATGATGAAATAGGACTTTAAATTCGAAAGTTTATTTTTTTTTGAAGGCGTTCTGACTTGACTGCAGAACGCAACTCGTTTTAGGTCGTGCGAAACGACCTCAGTTGAACTTGCCGATGTTGCTCAGGTTGAGCGTAACGATGATTTGTTTTGGGAAGTGGTGCAAACTCACCTTTGCAGGAATAGCTGTAATGTAGGCAGGCATAAGTGTAAGATTGTTTGTTTTCACGTAATAAGCACAGGCAATTATATTACAATATTCATATATATTAAATTGCTTGTTGTTATGCTATTGTTAATTTTAAGCCGCGACAGTAGAGGATGCAGGAAGGATTACTGCAGACAGGTTATCAACTGCTGTCTGAGCAAGCGTGCTTTACATGACAATGTTAGGATGTTGCCGGGAAGCAAGGCTACGCCAGACAATCAGTAAAAAAATCCTTCAACTTGATCGTTAGACCAAGTTGGTCGGGCAAGTTGCCCCGTTAGTGCGATTAGCATTTGGATGTCTAGGAAGGTGAACTAAAGAGAGAAAGTAAAAGCAGAAGGTACTTAAATGATAATTAATAGACGGGCGTTCTTAGGGATTATTAACAGATCTTCAAGGCTATTACTCACCCAAAGAAGAATTATTTACTTTCAGGTACAAGCCATAAATTTAGATCCTGCTCTGGCAGTAATTAGAAATTTAATCATCCATTTCATAAAAGATGCTTTCCCTTACTCTATAACAAACGTTATGATGAGCTAAATGCAACTCGAATCATAAACCCAATTGATAGCGGGATTATAGTATCGCTTAAGATCTTACAGTTGTATGCTGGCTGCATGTCCGATGCAGCCAGCATACAGCCTACAGCTAACCTCACCTGCTGGTAATACTCCTACATTACCCTCTGGAGGGCCTGACTGCAGGAATCCGCAGTGACTTCCTTAGAACATGGAATTGGGCGGTTCTGAAACGGTGCCCTCCCACGACCCGGTAAAGCAGCTTGCGGGGAATTTCAAAATTCGCTTGCCCTGATCCAGTTCCTCGACCACCAGGTATGCCTTAGGCTTGATTGCCTGCGGGTCCCCACAGGATCACCTATGTGCAGGACGCACATGGGTGACAAGATGTTGAAACGAGGGGGCTACAGGAGTCCCTCGTCTGCTAAAGAGTAGTAGCTCTCGCTGGTGAGGATGAGGTGGTCCAGCACGGCGATATCCAGCAGCTCGCCCCCTTGCTTGATCTTCTTGGTGAGCTGCAGGTCCGCCTGGCTGGGTTTAAGGTTGCCCGAGGGGTGGTTGTGCGAGAGGATGATGGCCGAAGCGCAGGCTTTCAAGGCGGCCACGAAGACGAGCTTGGGATCCGCCACGGTGCCGGCCACGCCCCCGGTGGAGAGCTCGTAGACACCCAGCACCCGGTTTGCGCGGTTCAACAGCAGCACCTTGAACTGCTCGACGAACTCTATTTTGCTCTTGTCCCAGCTCTCCTTCAGCACCCTGTAGGAGTCGGCAGAGCAGGTGACCTGCGGGCGCTCTGATGGTTTCACCTTGTTGCGGTAAGAGAGCTTGACTTCGGCTACTTTGGCGGAGGCTTTAACGGTCTTTTCCATAATCATCTGGTTTTTTAGTTAGAGGAATTGATTATGGTGCCCCCTCAGGCCCCGGGCAACCAAGCCCAGAAGGAAACGGAATAAATGGGCCGCGGGCGGGCCCAGCGGGTTTATGCCGTAGTCTTTTGGGCGCCCCGGCAGCCCGGGGCCTACCTTTGCGCCAACAACAATGACCCTGGACTTTTGCTTTGAAGTGGCTTTGGGCCCGCGCTCCTTCCAGACTCCACCGCTCCCTTCCCAGCTATGATCCGCTATGACTACCACTACCGTGCTGTTGGTATGTGGGAAACCCCGCAGGGTGTTTTCCACATACCAACAGCCTTTTAGGCGGCTCCTGTCACGCGTCTTTTTTGGAGGGAGCGTGCGCGTGAACTTGCTACCTTTGACTGGAGGCTTATTGAAAGGCAGCTTCACAGAAAGTGTTATATTTAGCTGTTATGGAAAAAAGAGAATATGACGCCTCCTTCAAGCGGATGGCCATTGATCTGACCTACGCCAGGGGATCGGTAAAGGAAGTGGCTCTGGAGCTGGGCATTGACCCCGGCAGACTTAGCAAGTGGCGCCAGAAGGAGGGCACACCCATAAGGTCGGCCGAAGGTTTAACGGACGAGCAAAAAGAGATCAAAAGGTTGCAGAAAGAGCTAAAGGAGGCGCAGCTGGAGCGAGATATCCTAAAAAAGGCCATCAGCATCTTCTCCAAGGGAGACGGGCGGTATACGGATTCGTAGAAGAGCACCGGAACCAATTTCCCGTAGAGAAGATGTGCAAAGTCCTGAGGGTGAGCAGCAGCGGATTCTACTACTGGCTCAAGCACCCGGTGGGGCTAAGGGAGCTCAGAGAAGAGCGCCTGGTGGCCCAGATCAGGCAGGTGCATGAGCAGAGCAGGGGCCGCTACGGCAGCCCCCGCATCAGCTTTGAGCTAAAGGAGCAGGGCATCCAGGCCTCCCGTCCCCGCATCGCCAGGTTGATGCGAAAACATCAGATTCAGAGCATTGTACGGAAGAAATACAGGATCAATACCACTGACTCCAACCACAGCCTCACAGTGGCAGAGAACTATCTCAACCGGGACTTTACCGCAGCCAGACCGGCCGAAAAGTGGGTGTCGGACATCACCTACATCAGAACAGAAGAGGGCTGGCTCTACCTGACGGCTGTGCTGGACCTGGCCGACCGGAAGGCGGTGGGCTGGGCGTTGAGCCAGACCATGGAGGCGGAGGCCACCACGGTGGCCGCCTTCCAGATGGCTCTCAGCAACAGGCCCTTGAGCGGGGAGTTGCTCTTCCACTCTGACCGGGGCGTGCAGTATTCCTGCAGCGCCTTCAGGGAGCAGCTGGAGGGGATGCCCGTGCTGCAGAGCATGAGCCGCAAGGGCAACTGTTGGGACAACGCCGTGGCAGAGAGCTTCTTTAAGACGATGAAGACCGAAATGGTTTACCACCACAGGTTCGCCACCAGACAAGAGGCCGGGCTGGCCGTGTTCGAATACATCGAGGGCTTCTACAACCGCAAGCGGAGGCATTCGGCACTGGGCTACCTGACCCCTAGCCAGGTTGAGGAAGAATTATATCAACAAAGAAGGGCTGCCTAAGAAAAAGCCTCCAGTAAAACATTGCAATTCCATTGCAGGTATCCGATCCAGAGCACTACGTCGGCGATGGCCGCTGCCCGAGGGTTTACCTCCAGGCCCAGCAGCTGCGCCGGCGTTACGGTATAGCCGCCCGTCATGTCGAGCGTTTTCTGCCCCGGGAAGTGGTTGAGGTACTCGGTTACCTCGCCCTCCAGCCTTTTGAGGTGCTCCAGGGTAACGTACAGGAAGTTGCCGCTCCCGCAGGCCGGGTCCAGCACGCGCACCGAGCACAAACGGCGGTGGAAGCTCTCGATCTCTTTGCGGGCTCCGGCTTCGTCGCCGCTGTCTTCGAGTATGGCCGAGGCGGTGCGGGCTGCTTCCCACTCTTCGCGCAGCGGCTCAATCACGGTGGGCATCACCAAGCGCTCTACGTAGGCGCGGGGGGTGTAGTGGGCACCCAGCTTGTGGCGCTCGCGCGGCTGCAAAGCTCGCTCCAGCAGCGTACCGAAAATGGCAGGCTCCACATCGGCCCAGTTGGCCTCAGCAGCAAGTATAAGCAAATCTAATTGGGCTTCGGTAATAGGCAGCGCCTCGGGGTCTTTAAACAAGTAGCCGTTAAACTGAGGTATTTCTCTGTGTAACGCAGGTGCAAAACCACCTTTATCCATACTCTCCCATAGGGCTTTTAGTGCACTAGGAAAGTACTGGATGTTCTGACGGTACAACTTCAAAAGCTCCTTAAAAGAGTCCTTTGGCAAAAGCTCTACGTCTTCGGCAAACATTGTGAACAGGCAACGCATCAGAAAGCCTGATACTTGTTCCGGTGTGTAGCCAGTCTGCTCCAGCGATGTCGCCAGCTTTGCCAGCCGCTCAGCCAGCTGCCTAGTTACACGCGCGGCACGTCGGCTTGGATCTAGTTCTAGCGGTTCGGTAAAGAGCAGGCGCAGGCGTTCGCGCACTTCCTCATTTTCAAAGTCGGCTAAGGTAATCCGGTAGTTCTGCGGATCGGGGAACGGCACATAGGTCTTTCCCTGCCGCGCAAAGTCGGCATAAAGATCGATGCAGTAGCCCACATCCACCACCGCCAGAAAGGGCGGCCAGCCTTCGGTAGTCGGCAGAGAGCGTGCATAACGCAGGGCCTGCTCTTTTGCCTTTTTCATTTCACGCTCCCAGGTGCGGGTGTCGCGGGTGGCAGTGCCGGTCTTTGTTTTTACACGCTCCGCGCCCAGCTTTTCCGCCTCGCTTATATCTGCCTTGTCGGAGCCCTGCTTGGCCTCCAGCACAAAGCAGTCCTTTTTGTAGAGGTCGATAAAGTTGGTGCTGGTCTTGCCCTCACCGTCGTCGAACACCACCGGCCGCTCAAAAGTATAAGTCGCCTCATGTACCTTATCGGTGGCCGGCATCGGCTTCTCCACGCCCAGCAGTTCGCACAGCTCCGTTAAAAACAGCTGATAGTTGGCTCTTTCCGAAGCGCCAGAGGCTTTCCAGCGGCTGATGAATTGTTCAACGGCAGCGGTAGAGATTTGGCTCATATTAAAAGGTAAGGTTTGTTTTCTGGGATGTCATTTTATAAGTGCAGTTTATAAAAAAAGAAGGAGAATATATAGTACTACTTCTATTATGACTGCAAACCAGTGGCTTCTTCAATATGCCCTATAACTCAGCCTCCATTCTAAAGCCAAGAACAAAACTCACTCACACTGCCTTGTCAAGTTTTTCTGTTATAAAACTTGACAATTACTGAGATTAAGATTTCACAACCTTAACTTATTTACCAGCAGAAGCCATCTGTTTGATTTATAAAGAGCACATTGGCGCTTATAGATGTAAACCACTATTTTTGAAGTTCACAAAACAGATAGTTGAATGCCCGAGAGTCAAAATATCGAGTGGAAGGTTAGTTGGCGCGACGAGTACCTGAAGTGGATCTGCGGCTTTGCCAACGCCAAGGGCGGCAGGATCTACATTGGCAAGGACGATGACGGCCATGTCACCGGCCTCTCTGACTATAAAAAGCTGATGGAGGACATTCCTAATAAGGTGTTGAATCATCTTGGCATCCTCTGTGACGTGAACCTTCATGAAGAGAGTGGCAGGCACTTTATCGAAATTGTGGTGCATCCCTATGATGTGCCGATCTCTTACCACGGGAAGTACCATTTCAGGAGCGGCAGCACGAAGCAGGAGTTAAACGGAGCCGCTCTAAACGAGTTCCTGCTCCGCAAGGCGGGCAAAACCTGGGACGACGTAGTAGAACCCAGCGCTACGTTGCAGGACATAGGCGAAACCGGCATCGAGGCTTTCAAGAGGGGAGCCAGCAACAGCAGGCGTCTACCTTCCGCGGCGGATGACAGCACGCAGGAGCTCCTGAGAAACCTGAGGCTGCTGAAGGGAGATGACCTGAAGCGAGCGGCTCTGCTGCTATTCGGGAAAGATGTGCGGGCATTCTTCCCCACGGCTTATGTGAAGATTGGCCGGTTCGGAAGTTCTGACGCTGACTTGCTCTTCCAAGACTTAGTGGAGGGAAATGCCTTTCAGCTGGCTGACCTTACCTTGGAACTGCTACAGAAGAAGTACCTCACGGCCCCTGTTTCCTACCAGGGGCTTCACCGCATAGAGGGTTCTGAGTATCCGTTTGAGGCACTCCGCGAGATCCTGCTCAACGCCATTGTGCACCGCACGTACATGACAGCTCCCATCCAGGTGAGTGTCTATAGCGACCGGCTCACCGTCTGGAACGAGGGAACACTGCCGGATAACCTGTCGATAGAAGACCTGAAGCGGAAGCACCCGTCTCTTCCCAAGAACCCCGTGCTGGCGGATGTCTGCTTCAAGGGTGGCCTGATCGAAGCTTGGGGTAGGGGCACTGTGAAAGTCATGGAGGAGTGCCGACGCCACGGACTTCCTGAGCCCCGCATAGAGACCATCGCCGGCGGTATTTCTGTCACGCTTTTCAAGGACATCTACACAGAGGAGCTTCTGAAGGAATTCCATTTGAATGAAAGGCAGGAGGATGCTTTACTGCACTGGAAGGGTGAGGGAAGGATTCGGAGCAGCAGGTACAAGGAGAGATTCGCCGTGACGGACAGAACCGCTCTAAGGGACCTGACCGAATTGGTGGAAAAGGGGCTGCTTACTAAAGAAGGGGAAAAGAAGGCCACTCTCTATGTTTACAGAAGCTAGTATGTCGGATAAAAGTCCTTAATGTCGGTTAAATGTCGGATAAAAATGCATCAAGCATCTAGTGCCTGCTCCTGCAAAATATCCTTAAATATGAGTGTGTTTACTATTTGATGATAAACAGTGAATCTGCTGTTAGCGTAATTAAGCCTCTCGCTAAAGTGAGACTTATCTTGAGGAAGTTCTAGCCTTCCTCCGTAGTAAACAAACACATCTTCTGCATTGCTTTCTTCCAGGTAACTTACAATTGTTTCTGTGTCTAAGTTTTTCCTAATGTTACAGAATATAAGCAGATCAGACGGAGGAAAAGGTATATAGATGTCAACGGTGGTGCACTCTATATTTTTAAAGCCCATTCGTTTAAGCAAGGTTTTCATGAGATTCGTTTCATCATCAGATCCACTAACGACCCTCACGAGCTTCTCTTTCTTTACTTTGCTTTCTACCCTATGACTGTTCACCAACTCCATCATTGATTGAGTGTTTTCAAACAGGTACGTCTGAAGTTTTTCCTTTAGAGTGTTTTCGGCGAGCTTTTTCATACCCCAAAAGAACTGGTAAATTAAGCCTCCTATTCCAAGAGCTAACAGGAGACCACCAACTACGGCTACTGTGTTTAGGAGCGTAAGCTTATCGTCTATCTCATTCTTTTTTTCCGTCAGCTGTATATCGATCTCTTGTTGGTTCTCCTGTAGCTTCAGGTGTACTTCTTTCTCCAGGTTGTCTACTTTCTTTTGAATTATTTCTTGGTTGTAAGTTTCTAACTGTTGAACTCGGTTTTCAATGGAAGTATTAGGTTCTTTAGCATGGACAGAGAAACACATCATGACTAGAACAACAAAAAGAACTAAATTTTTCATTTTATTTTAACTTTTGATAGCCGAAAGTATCAGTTATAAGGTGAAAATTTATACAATTTATTTTTAGAGAAAACATAGAAGCTAAGCTGCATCTCTCCTTTGTACCCTGACGCGATTAGTAAAAGGGGATTAGCTACCGCCACACTTCCAGCCTCCGCTACCTTTTTCAAAGAAGCAAAGTCTTGAGGTGAGTACTGACCACTGCCTTTAGGGTGAGAGTGCCACTCACCCAAATATTCAACCCCTGAATCATGCTCTTTCCCGTATTTATTCAGCTTCTTATTAAGCTCATCTGTATCAGGGACAAAAGATGTGGGTGAGCTTTTAAATTTGGAAGGTAATATTACATCAAAAACTAATGCCTCCGAAAAATCATCTGAGTAGGAGCCCATCAAAAGACCTCCATATTCATTTGGAAAGAAGGAATCAGAATTAGCTAGAACTGTTTCTACAGTGGCTGAAGATACCTTAAGTTTAAGCCCAAGTTCTGGTTGCTGATATTTTATGAAAGACAACTTGCTGATAGATGAATTGGTTTCGGCAGAAAGAATAAATGTTTCAGGTTTCTGTCCGTTCAAAGTTGACGTGTTGATATTATTTAGTGCTTTATTAAGCAGCGCGTTAATTTCAGGATAGCTAGCCTCGAATGTAAAGTGCCAGCATCCAGTGCCAGGCTTAAATGTTGGATAATGATCCGCTTTAAGCCAATCTAGAAGTCTAGACTTCATCTCAATAAGCCGAGGGCTGTCCCATGAAGATAAGCACAGCAGGTGTCTTGCTTTATTTGTAATGGAAAGACTAACGATGGGAGAAATTACATTTCCGTAGGACAGCATTTGTAGCACCTGATTATCGGCAGAGCAATCGAATATCAGGTCAAACTGGTTTAATACAGATGCTGTGTTCTCGTAATATCTGCCTTTGGGACTCGTCGGCTGTATCGCTGCGATTGTCTCTATATCGACGAAGGGAGAAATATCCAGTAAGCTTAGACGCAAATTCAGCACCTTAGCTATATTCGTGTGCTTAAAGGTTAATTTACTCCTGCAAACATTACCAGGCTCAACTGTATCACTGTCAGATAAAGTCAGTTTTGTTAGACCTCCTCGCACAAGCAGTTCTGACAACGAACTGCCTATAGCTCCCGCACCTATTATTAGAATGTTCTTGGACACCAAAGCCTTACTGAGCATTCCACGGCCAAAGAATCTTTGGTAACTACTGTTCGTTGTCCCATCCCAGAGCAGGGGCTCAGTGAGGTTCTTGATATACTTGGGGCGCCGCTTTAACTCTCTCCTCCTAAAGTCTTTGACTGGAACCAACAGGAGATCCCAATGGACTTCTTGCTTATTGTCTAAGGTTGGGATTGCATAGCCCAAAGCCAAAAGAAAATACTCTCGTAACCCATCAGGACCAAGCATATACCTGGCACTCTTTTTACAGAAGTCTAAGAAGAAGTCAGAGAATGACGATGGAAGTAAGTCTCGGAGCTGTTCCCAAGAATCCATCTTCAACCGGTGCCTTACGACCGGCTCCTTTGCCACAAATACCCAAACACCCTGATAGAGATCACCGCCCTTGTAAGCTTTAGACCAAGAGGATTCCTTTCCTCCTAACTGTTGAGCCAGCAGAGTATAAGTTTCCGCTTTTCCGTTAGATGTTAGCCTTTGGTTAAGAACCGTATAGGTCATGGTCCCATACAGGTTCTCTCTAAATCTGTCTGGTGTTAAATCATTTGCTGTCTCGGAGAAAAGCAGGTGAGCCTTGCCCTGTGTTTTGAAGGCAGGGTATTCATACTCTTGGCGGGTTTCATTGATATATAAATCCTCTATCCACTGGTATAGCTTTTCAACATCCAAAGAGAGCCTGGTATGTAGGTGGTCTACAAACGGAGTATTAAGGCAAGCATTTCCTCCAAGCGTTTCTGTGGCAGTAAGATTTTGATGGTTGTACCCTTTTATCGTTCTGCAGTAAAAGTGTGCTTCGCCAAAAGGGTAATCTTCGGGCAGAAGCACTTCAAAGTCTAACGGGCCTTTGGCCGTATCGATACAGATTCGGCCGTGGTAAAAAGGCTCTTCATCAAGAAGCCTAAAATTTTGTTCAAGTCGACATCTTTCCAACCCCGCAAAATAGCTGTTATAGAATTCAATGTCACTTTTATGCATAAGATGTAGGGGGTAACTTCGTAGTAGCTTCACTTTTTCTCTCGTACTGGGAGTTGCTACTGCTCTTTTTCTCTTCCTCTTTTGGGTATTTAGGGTTAGCCGGGAAGTAATATTCTATTTTCTTTTCATCCTTCTCGATCTTCTCCAGCATTTCCTCAATCTCTTCGTGCAGCTCATCTTTTCTCTCTGAAGTTAAGCTATCTGCCACATTATTGTTGCTGTTACCAGGATCCTTAAGCGAGATTGTTTTGATATTGTCCCTAATGAATTCTAAGGACATTTTTAGCCTGGCCCAGAGCCCTCTTGGCACATCTTCCGCCTGATCGAAAGCTTCCATGGTCAATAGCTCCACCAGGAAGGATTTTAGGTCATGGTCGTGGTTGAACTTCCACACCTTGATTAGTTTTATAGTCTCCCTTTCATTAGTCCTACCTCTGATTTTTTCCAGTTGCTTATGAATGTTTGTTTTTTTGGAAGTTGGGTCATCCTCTTTGTTCAAATAGAGTTTTATGTCATTTTCATCAGAATTGGAGTCTGAAGCCAGCTTCCGCCCAGGTGTGACATCAAAAAGCACATCATCTCCATCTACGTTAAACTTTAACCCAACCGATACTTTTTGCTTTCTGACCTTTACTAGGTCATCATCGGTTTTCTTGTACTCTTTCTTTAGGAACTCATATACTGAATCGTGCATCTCTTTGAGGGTTTTAAACTTTTCTCTCTTAAAATGCACACACAGATCCAGATCAAACTTTGTGTTTATTGCTGTGAACTTACTGTAAGACCCAGAATTGATGATCTTCACTATATCACTGCCATACTCTTCACAAAGAGCATCTTTAACTTTGTCCCGCTTAGTTTTATATTTATCTAAGAGGTCTTTCTCTTCTTCTCGGTTAATGTTGTGCGTGTCGAGCACGAACTGGAGGTGGTTGTTCTTGAATGTGGACATGGAATAATCAATAAGGTAATAAAAGATAACTGGGCAGAATTTTGCTCTGCCCAGTTATTTACATTCTCATAAGTGCACTAATGTGCTACTTACTTCTTCTTGCCGCCTTTGCTCTCTCTTTGAGAAAGAGCGCTTCCTGCAGCTGTCTTGCTTGCCGCACTAGTACGTCCGTCTCTCAAAACTTTAGATGCAGCAGAAGCAGCTTTTCTGCTTGTTTCTTTACTCATGGCTAAAAGTTTACCTCATCTCAACAAAGCAGGTGAGCTGATTTCCTGCCGAAAGCATTTGCAGATTAATATATTTTACTACCTTTGCACTCGGGAAAAAGAAGATAATAATATTATATAACCTAATGGTATGCTTTACGTATCTACCATTTAGATTAGTGGAATCAATTATTTGACCAGATTTTTATGGTACACTTTGCCATCTTGTATAATATTAAATATTTACCATCTTTTATTTGTATAATAAAAGAAAAAGCATATATTAAATATAAATCACGCCTTTCTGTCAGTTCTTGGCAGGCTCCATTCCTCAATTGTTAGTACCTGTCAGCAGTACATGACAATTTACCTTATTTAACATAAGGTAAATTTATAAGACATCAATGAGTACTAGATGAAGCTTGCTTTATCATCCTTATTTTGGAAGTCATTATTTAATCCCAAATTATAGAATTTGCTAAAAAGTAGAAGTTAACTTTTCTCGTTTTATACTTGAGGTTAGTATAGAAATGAAGTAAATATTATAATAATATACACAAAGAATCTCGGTGAGGAGGTAAATTCGGGTGCCCGCTGTATTTAAGAGTAATACACACTTGATAGTGAACGGGTTATGCAGTAACTTCGAATCCCTGCATCGCATTGTTAATGTACAATAGTCAGGATGTAAGTGACATTCTCTGGTAATGTAAGAATAGGGTTACTACTTACTATAGCTTTCTTCACACCTAGTGCAAACTAATTAAACAATCAGTTTGCCGTATCCGCTGCGGCAGATCCCGCTCAGTCCAATTCATCAATCTAATTACCTCATAATACCTAAAGTTCCTGCAGATAGGCTCATTATGAGTTATAAGACTATGCAGGTTCCCTGCTAATGCAGTCCCGGTCCTTCCTTTCCCAGACAAAAATGCTGTTGAAGAAGCCGGCTTCTTTCTTTTATAGGCATTCTTCAAATCGACTTCGCGAGCTAACCATCCCTTGCTGTTGATCACTGCTTAAATCGCTCTCTGAGCAGGCGCATATCCTCCCCTACTTTCACATCCAGAATCTTGGCTTACTGCTGGGTAGTCCTTAGGCTGGTGTGGCCAAGCATTTTAGAGACACTTTCCATTGACACCCCGTTTAGAAGCGTCACAGTGGTGGCAAAGGTATGTCGGACAATATGAAAGGTAATAGGTTTTTCAATCCCGCACACGTCAGCTATTTCCTTCAGGTAGGCATTCATCTTTTGGTTGCTGAGCACAGGTAGCAATCTGCCGTCATACAGGCATTGTGGGTGATCCTGGTAACGCTCCAGAATCTGCAGTGCCAACGGCAGCAGGGGGATGCGGGACGGTGTGTCCGTCTACTGCCTGTTCTTGAAGATCCACTGCTCCCCGTCAACTCCCTTCCCAATATCCGCTCGCTTCAGCTGCTGCACGTCCACGTAGGCAAGGCCGGTATAGCAGCTGAACAGGAAGATGTCCCGCACCTGCATCAGGCGCTCGCTTACGAACTTCTTTTCCGCCATCGCGTTTAACTCCTCCTCTGTGAGGAACACCCGGTCCACCTTCCGTGTCTTGGCTTTATAATTCCGAAAGGGATCAACTTTCAGCCAGCCGCTCGAAAGGCAGATGCGGATTACTTTGCCAAAGTTCTTGATGTATTTAACAGCTGAATTGTTGTTGCACTTGCGAACGCTCCTGAGGTAGAAGTCATAGTCAGCGACGAAGGCATGGTCCACTTTCCCGATATCAATATCCTCCACCACATATTTCCAGCGCAGAAAGTTAGCCGTATGCTTTAGCGAGGTTTTGTAACGCTTTGACGTACCTTCTGAATATTCAGAGCCTATAAGAGCCTCAACCTTCCGGTTATGCTCCTTAAAGATCTCGATGAGCATTCTGGGCTTGTCCTCCTTGCCCAAAAATTTCATCTTAATTCTATCTGCCGTTATTGACTCGCCAGCCTCTATCAGCTGTCGGTGCGCCTCATACACCTTTGCCTGAAGTTTATCCAGGTACATGTTCAGGGATTTTATTTCCTCCCTGTTGCCGGAGGCACGGCCTGCGGCAACATTCCACCGGCCAGGTTGGCACTCTCTTCCCGTAGTAAGCTCAGCGCGCTTTCCCGTAACGGTAATCCGGATATAGATCGGAACAGGCCCGGAGGTATAGTTCTTGGGCTTCTTGAGATAGAACAGGAGACTGAAATTGATGCTCATAAAAGTGACTTTTAAGGTTGAACAAAGTTAGCTTTGCAGTCACTTCCAGACAAGATGCACATCAATTGAACATCCTGTATATCAATATCTTAAAACTACGTTGGTGAGTTAGTCCTGTCGTCTAAGTTACTCACCGAATCACTCACTTAAAATGTATGAAAAGGTGTGAAAACTTAGTGTGTCCAAAACAAAAACAGCCTGTAAACTTTTGATTTACAGGCTGTTTGCAAGTTATGATAAAAAAAATTGTGGAGATGCAGGGATTTTCTTTATCCGCACTACCAACTGATTATCATCAGTTTAAAACTTGCAATTTGAGTAACTCACCGAATCACTCACCGCCTGATATGCTGCAAACTAACTGCAAACACTATGGCTTAAAAATACTCAGAAGTTTAAGAAATAGCAATTAGGTTCTTGCTTTATACCCTGATGTTGAGATAGACCTTATCTACTCCTAGGTAGTCTAAAATTGTGGAGCTGACAATTGCGGGGAGCTGACACTGTGTTGCTACTGTTATTTATAAGCCTTGCTCGTCGGCACTTGGTCCATAGCTACCTGGAATAGGAATTCCCAACAGCCGCAGGTACAGACCAAGCTGTGCCCTGTGATGGATTGTTTGCGCCAGCGCATGGCGGATGGTTTCATACTTCGACAGGGTCATGTACACAGCATCACCGCTGCGCAACGTCCAAGGCTCTTCCAGCTGCTCTTCTGTTGCCTGCTCCATATCTGCTTTCGCCTTTGCCAGGTTCTTCTCGAACAGCGTCAAGAGCCCCTCTGTGTTGGTTACATTACCGGGATTATAGGGACTGGCAGCAAAGTCGAGTTCATCGGTTGTAACAGCCAGGGTTATCCAGGTGGGCAAATCGGCAATGTGCAGTGCCAGGTCTTTAACAGGCATGCTCTTGGGGTGAGGCTGCCAGTCGTATTTGTCGTCAGGCACGATGGCCAGCATTTTGCGGGTTTTCTGCCCTTCTTCCTCGATTTCCTTCAGAAGCTTCTCGATGAGTTTCATAGGTTTATTTTGTTAGTTTATACAAAACAATACTACTAAATAAATTAGTCTGCACCTATATGTTTAGCGATATGTTGCTACCAACCTTTGTCGATCAAGGAAAAGGCATGCTAACCATGGCACCGGCATGATAGGCTCCGGCCACCATTTCCTGGTGGCCTCCTTCCATCTCAAAATTCCGGGGTGCATGTTGCACAACTCAGGTATTAACTTACCTAGTTTGGGTCTTAGTTCAAATTTGATACTTCAAGTCCCGCATCAATTTTCCATCTGAAGAAATGATGGTAGAAACACAAGAAATGATGGTAGAAACACATCAAAAAACTGCTGGGAAAAGGCTGTTGGCGCTCCTTCACCTGGGCTATGGCCACGCTTATAGACCCAGTTGGCTTGAATTTCTGGTATTTCTTAAGGTTGAAGGCAACCGCTGACTTTACGCGCACTGGACTTACCCAGCATGTTGATCTTGCTCGAGGCCATAGTGCTGCACCGGGCTGCCGAAGACCGGCTCCACCGTGCTCTGACGAAGTTTTTTCATCTGCTTGCCGCGCTTACTGTGCTGCCTGGCGTAGGCCCGCTGGTACGGCTCGTCATAGGCGGTGCGGGTGATCTTGCGGCATCGAGCTTTCGGAGCACAGGTGGATTTGTTGGAACACTGCCGGCAGTCACTCGGGGCTGCCCAGTAGTTTCTCAGCAGCCTACCGTCTTGCGTTCGGTCAAAGCCCTTGAAGGGAAGTGGCTTGCCCATTGGGCAGATGTAGCGGTCATTCTCCTTCTCATAAGGAAAGCCCTCTATCTCTGGCTTGTACATCCCAAACACCGGGATCCAAGCAGTGATGCCCCGCTGCTCGAGAAAATAGTAGTTGGAACCGTTGGAGTAGCCGGCATCGGCCAGCAGCTCCTGCATGAGCAGGCCATTGGCTTTGAGCCTGTCTTGTACCTGCATCACAAGGGAAGGCAGGTGCTGACTGTCCCGGCCGTCGGCAAAGTCCGCCCGCACATGAGAGATAACACCCATGGCCGTGTCCACGGCCATGCTGCAGTGGTAGCCAGAGCTTCCTGGCCTTGCCGGGCTTGACAGAAATGCGGGCGTCGGGATCGTGCGGGGAGTAGTGCGCCAGAGTTGCTCAGCAACTGGGCTTTCTCATTGGATGCCCCGATGGCTCCTGCGGGGCGCTCGTTTAGCCGCTGCCAGCGCCTCTCAAGCCGCTTGAGTTGGTGTTCGGGGGCCGTGACATACTGCCTGGAAGACGGATTCTCTTCTTTGTTCACATCCTGATGCTCTGCACCTGTCTTTTGTAAGCGGTTTTCTGCAGACACTTGCTTCGGAACCAGGCTCTCCATGGAAGCATTGGCCTTGATTGGGGCTGAGTCTATGGCTTGTGTACTGCCTGATACCATGCCCTTTTCCACGCACAGGCTGAAGACTCTGTCAAACAGCGATTCGAACAAGGCCTCGGGGTACAGCTGGCGGGTGCTCAGAAAGGGTGGAATGCCAAGGCAGCGGCTCGTCGAGCTGGTAATTCAGAAAGTAGAGCAGATCCAGCCGCAGGCTGCAGTGTTCAATAAGTTTTCTATCTGATGTAATGTTCTCTAGGTAGCCCACCAGGCAGAGCTTGAAGAACACCACCGGGTCGATCGACTGTTGACCGCAACGTCCGTAGAACTGCTCCATCTGCTCGTAGAGAAAGTCTATATTTAGATGCTGCTTGAGTTGTCGGTAATAGTTGTGCTCCGGCACCTAGAGCCGAGAGCGAGAAGTGCAGCTCCTTCTCATCCGTGAAAGTCTTCCTGCCCTGCATAGCACCAAAGGTTTAACCTATATGCTAACGGCTGGATTAGGGTAGTTGTGCAACAGTCACGGCGGATTTATGGGACAGGAGCAACAGTCACAGGCTTTGTTGTTGTTGCTGTCTAACCTTTACTCCTTCTTCTCCTTCCGCCCCAAATCACTACCGTAGAGGAAGAAGCCTATTTTGGTTTGCAGGGGCTGCAGGTAAGGCGTCTTTCCGCGCTGGTGCAGCAGGTTGTACTGCACCAGCCCGTAGCCCTTGACGCGTTTGTAGAAGGTGTAGGTCTTGCCCACGCCCACCGACAGGCCTTTCACCCACTCCTGCCCCACTTCCTCAGCCTGTGTGATGGAATTCTGGCGCGGCACCCGGGCGTTGAGGTCCTCGTAGTGCGCCCGCGCGAAAAAGCCCTTGTACACCTCCACGTCGGTGAAGGCGAAGTAGCCCAGCACCTTGTCTGACCCGGTCACATAGGGTTTGTCCTCCACGCTCACCGAGAGGCGGTACTGGGCGCCAGCCCCTAGCGAGAACTTATCGGTGAAGCGCCAGGCGGCGTAGGGCCCCAAGTCCACCGTAAAACGCTCCTGCTTGCCCAGCTGCCACTGCGTGCCCACCACCACGCGCTCCTGCCATGGCCTGCCTTTAAGCGGGTTGAGCTTCAAAAAGCCCTTGGGCATGTCCTTGACGCTCTCCACCTTCTCGAAGCGGCCCTTGTACTTGTCCAGATCGGCGCGTGCCTTCCGTAGCAGGAAGGGGTAAAAATGACTCATTTGTTCTCAATAGAATATGTAGTTAAGGTATGATGCAGTGCGCGCTGTCGCTTAGGCTGTTAAAGCCTAGCAAGATAAGGAGAAACATGTGACTTTCATTCAGTTGATGGCTCTTTTTGTAGTTCTACAGCCTGGCTTTTGCTACCCCACGTGCAGCTGGCGGATCAGCTGGCCCTAAGGTATAGCGCCAACTATAAGGTATGGCACCAGTTATTATCTAAAAGCCCTCGGTTGATGCCGGGGGTTGGGGGTAAGATTTCCAAGCGCGAAGCCGCTGCGAGCGGAAGCCAGAGCCAGCCAGGAAGTGGAATTGCAATGTTTTACTGGAGGCTTTTTCTTAGGCAGCCCTTCTTTGTTGATATAATTCTTCCTCAACCTGGCTAGGGGTCAGGTAGCCCAGTGCCGAATGCCTCCGCTTGCGGTTGTAGAAGCCCTCGATGTATTCGAACACGGCCAGCCTGGCCTCTTGTCTGGTGGCGAACCTGTGGTGGTAAACCATTTCGGTCTTCATCGTCTTAAAGAAGCTCTCTGCCACGGCGTTGTCCCAACAGTTGCCCTTGCGGCTCATGCTCTGCAGCACGGGCATCCCCTCCAGCTGCTCCCTGAAGGCGCTGCAGGAATACTGCACGCCCCGGTCAGAGTGGAAGAGCAACTCCCCGCTCAAGGGCCTGTTGCTGAGAGCCATCTGGAAGGCGGCCACCGTGGTGGCCTCCGCCTCCATGGTCTGGCTCAACGCCCAGCCCACCGCCTTCCGGTCGGCCAGGTCCAGCACAGCCGTCAGGTAGAGCCAGCCCTCTTCTGTTCTGATGTAGGTGATGTCCGACACCCACTTTTCGGCCGGTCTGGCTGCGGTAAAGTCCCGGTTGAGATAGTTCTCTGCCACTGTGAGGCTGTGGTTGGAGTCAGTGGTATTGATCCTGTATTTCTTCCGTACAATGCTCTGAATCTGATGTTTTCGCATCAACCTGGCGATGCGGGGACGGGAGGCCTGGATGCCCTGCTCCTTTAGCTCAAAGCTGATGCGGGGGCTGCCGTAGCGGCCCCTGCTCTGCTCATGCACCTGCCTGATCTGGGCCACCAGGCGCTCTTCTCTGAGCTCCCTTAGCCCCACCGGGTGCTTGAGCCAGTAGTAGAATCCGCTGCTGCTCACCCTCAGGACTTTGCACATCTTCTCTACGGGAAATTGGTTCCGGTGCTCTTCTACGAATCCGTATACCGCCCGTCTCCCTTGGAGAAGATGCTGATGGCCTTTTTTAGGATATCTCGCTCCAGCTGCGCCTCCTTTAGCTCTTTCTGCAACCTTTTGATCTCTTTTTGCTCGTCCGTTAAACCTTCGGCCGACCTTATGGGTGTGCCCTCCTTCTGGCGCCACTTGCTAAGTCTGCCGGGGTCAATGCCCAGCTCCAGAGCCACTTCCTTTACCGATCCCCTGGCGTAGGTCAGATCAATGGCCATCCGCTTGAAGGAGGCGTCATATTCTCTTTTTTCCATAACAGCTAAATATAACACTTTCTGTGAAGCTGCCTTTCAATAAGCCTCCAGTCAAAGGTAGCAAGTTCAGTTTCTATATGCCATAGTGTACCGGAGGCACGAAGGCGGCTGGCTGTGCGGCAGCTGGCCCGCAGGCGAGCATAACATGGGCTGCGGCTGGGCTGGCCGTGGCTGAACGGAGTGAGGCGGCGGACAGCCCAGAGAGCAGCCGTTATACTATGGAACAGGCGGCGGAAAAGCAAAAGCCCATCCTACTTGGACAGGCTTCTGTAGTTTATAATCTAAATATAGACATGGGACACAAACTCGCGTCAGCAAGATGCTTCTTTGTGATTAGCTAGACGTAAAAACGGAATAAAGACTAGTACCAGTTTAGCCTAACAACCAGCACCTGTTGGTCCCATCACATACATGACTGTGCAAGTCAGTATTATACATGTTACTGAACAAATAATAACTATATTTATCCCTTTACTGTATTCATCGGCTCTTAACTCTATATCAGCAAGTGTAGAGTATTTGATTGTCCTTAAATGCAAAAGAGCAACCATCGCTCCCCACACCAGAAAAACTAACACAATTAAATAGTCATCAAAAAAACATTGCCAGTGTAAAGGAGCTCGTTCAATCAATATCCTGATAGGAACAAAGATGAAACAAGTAGCTAAGAAAGCTAAAAATAACTTTGCCCAGAATGCACTTAGAAGGTGTTCTTCCTTCTTCCGGTATTTTAAATAAAGAGATGTAATCATTAGATTTACTATGTTTAGCTCTCTCATCTTTTATTAAATTTAGAAATAAATGAATTATATTCAACATATTCGTCAATACCAGTAGCTACAGCATCTTTAACTCCAGTAGCCTCGGCCACACCTCCAACTAACCCTCCTAAGGGTCCTGTTCCCATTAAGGCAATATCAACAGCGAAAATAAGTCCGTTTCCTATAGTTGGCTTATTCATTAATTTTACTAATGATATTCCCGCACTAGTAGCTCCTAAAACTTTTCCGGTTACACTAGCATATCTCATGTAACCTTTATAAGGGCTCATATCCCCCCCTAAATGCGTTGCTACCACTCCTAGCCCTCCTTTTACATCATTGTTCATTCCTAGGTAATTAACTACAGTATTCATTTTGTCAAGCACTACATTTTCTTTAACTGGAGTTAGATCATTTTGCACTTCCTTCCATGCACTGAAAGCGGACTTCCCATCAGGAACCCATTCCCTATGAGTGCCTCTATCATAACTATCAATGTTGATTGTGCTCACTAGCTTAGATCCATTACTTAGGCGTCCTAATCCACCTTCCATTTCACCTTCAACAAAGGAGTTTGCCTGATCTATAGAAGGAGAATTTCCTAGAGCATTTCTTTCTATATCTAGATAAGTCATAAAGCGTTCTATCTCCTCCTTCTTATCTGTTTTATATCCTCCATTCGTTGCCTCCCAAAGACCCAGAAGATCAATATATCTTACTGGGTTATTTAAACCGTATCGGTATGGGCTTAGGCTCTCGGCCCAATGTGCAACAGCATCTGGAGAATGCCATCTGCCTATCTGTGGATCATAGTTTCTAAAACCATAGTTAATCCAGTTCAGCCCCAACTCCGTCTGCCTCTCCTTTCCGTTGTACTGGAAGAGGTGGTCCGGCGTTCCCTGCCTTTCGATGCCGGCCAGGTTGAGGCCCCAAGGGTCGTAGTGGTTCTCCTGCACCAGGATGCCGTGGCGGTGCTCCACCTCCAGGTCATCAAAGTACACGTCCACGTCCTCCACGGCGTCATGGCGCACCTCCACCCGCAGGTAGCCGGCCTTCTGGATCACCGGCACCGTAAGCTCCAGCATCTGGTGCGCCCCATTGAGCGAGGCCAGGTCCGTCACCGCCGCCTGGCCGTTGAGCCTAATATAGCCTGCCTCTAGGGTATCGCCGCTGAACTCCTCATCAAAGAGTATCCAGTGCAGGGAAGCCGTCGGAGCCGCCCCGGCGTCCGCGCCGCCAAGGGTGGCCACCACCGAGCCGGTGCTGTTCTTCACCTGCGTCAGGCCGCCGGCGTCGGTCACGGCCGTGTAGCCGGTGGCCGTGCCCAACAGGGCCCCGGCGATCACCGAGGCGTCCACCTGGCTGCGCCGCAAATCTACGTATTTGGCGTAAACTTTCGCCGTCACCGTGTCGCCCGGCAGCACCCTCAGGCTCAGCCCCGGCGTGGCCACGGCCCCGCGGTAGCTGTTGAGGCGCACCGCCTCGGTGGATGCCCCCACTGGGTAGGCCGTCTTGTGGGTATGGTCCAACCCCTCGTTGACACCGATCTTCGTGTTCTCAAAGCCGGTGAACTGCCTCTCCAGGCTGTCCCGCTCGGTCTCCATCGTGGCCAGGTGCACGTCCACAGCCCCCGGCTCGGCAAAGGTCACGCGCAGGTTGCCCAGGTGGTCCTTGAGGTGGTACTCGTAGCGCCAGCCGTCGCCCACGCCCGGCTCCTGCACCACGCGGCCCTCGGCCGTGTGCGCGAAGAGCGTGTCGCCCTGGTGCACGAACATGCCCACGTAGTCGGTCACCACTGAGTCCTTGCCCGTGGCGTACACGGTCTTGCGCAGCTTCTGGCCCCCGGCCGTGTAGTAGAAGCGCACGCTGCCCTGGTTGGTGATGGTCACCTTCGCAGGCAGGTTGAGCTGGTTGTAGGTCACCTTCGTGATCTTCTTGTTCTGGTCGGCCGTCATGTTGCCGTTGGCATCGTAGCCGTACTCCCAGGTGCTGGCCGTGCCCTCCGAGTAGGTGCGCGTCACGCCGTTAACAAAGTCGCCGGCCGGCCCCACCGTCTTCACCGCGTCGTTCACCGTGGCCAGACGGTTGCCCTCGTACCTGTAAGTGAGGTTATCCACCAGCCCCCAAGTGCGGGCCGCGGCAGGGTCATAGGCCTTGCCCGCGGTCATGCCGCGGCGCTGCAGCGAGAGGATGTTGCCGTTGTGGTCGTAGGTCAGCCCCGAGACGTTGTAGCGGTCCGTCTCAGCCGTCCAGCCCGAGCCGGTGTTAGCCTTGTACAAGCCGGACTTCAGGCGGCTGGCCTGGTCATAGCCGTAGCCGTAGCCGCGCTGCACTCCGTCTCCGATCGATGCCCAGAGCACCTCGGAGATGTTGCCGTTGAACTGCCCGGCAGTGCCCAGCTGCATACTCTCGTTGTAGGTGAGCTCCAGGCCGAACAGGTCCTTCCGCGGGTCACCCTCCTGCCCGACAAGCTGGCGGTCGTTGATCGAGGCAAGCCAGCCGCGGATGTTGTAGCGGTAGTCCACCTTCTGCAGGTAGTCCTTGCTGCCCTGCTTGTGCAGGCGCTTTTCCACCAGCTGGCCCAGCTCGTTGTAGCTGTTCTCTGAGAGCGTGACGGCCGGGAGCGAAGTAATAGTAGCCGCGTCTTGGCCCGTGCGCTGCAGGGTCTTGAGCGAGCGTCCCATGTGGTCGTAGGTGAAGGCGTTGTGCACAGCATAAGTGGCAGTTGTCCCCTTCTCATGCGTGGTGAGCGTCTCCAACACCTTGCCCGTGAAGTCGTATCGCGTGGTGGTGCGGTCTACCCCGCCCAGGTGGTTCTGTGCCACCGTCTGCACCGGGCGGTACTTCTCGTCGTAGAAGGTCGCCGTGGTCAGCCACAGCGGCACTTTGATTGACGGGTCGTTAGGGTCAGCCTTCTTGAGGTGGAGCGACTTGACGTAGGTGCCCGTCACCTGGCCGCGCACCCTGCTATTACTTGCTGTCACACCCGCCAAATGATCAGGCTTAAAGGCATAGCCGGAGAGGTAGCCGTAGTTGTAGTCGTCGTAGTAGGTCACCGAGAGCAGGTTCGCCTCCGTCACCGACGGGTAGGTGTTGGCTAGTGTGTAGCCCAGGCCGGTCGGGCCGGTTCTGGACTCAAATTGCGCGCGGCCCGCTCCAGCGTTATAAGCATCAACGGCTTTCTGCATGGCGTCTTGGCTGTTATTAGCCGTAGTGGTCACAAGCTCCCCTGTCATGATCGGGCGGCCCAGCACTTCATACTTGGTGAAGGACCACTTCCTCAGACCTCGCTGGTTAGCATCCTGCGTGAGGACCACCTCGTCGCGCTTGTTGTAGACCATCTGCACCGCGCCGGAGCCCGGCACCTGCTTCTCGATCAGTCTTCTTCGGCCGTCGTACTCGTATCGGAAGCACCAGCGGTCCTGGAAGGTGGGCGTGAGCGAGATCCGCCCCACCCCGTCCGGGGCAGGCAGCTCCTTGCGGTAGCCCTCAGGCTGGATCACCAGGCGCAGGTTGCCCAGGTCGTCGTAGAGGTACTGCGTGATCATGAAGCCTGCCTCTGTTTTGCTGTCCACCGTGGCCGCCTCCTGCACCTTCTTCATCACCACCCGGCCCTGCAGGTCCTTATACTCCACCGTCAGGGCACCCTGCTCATCGCGCGTCTCGGTCACGTACAGCATGCCTTTTTCATAAAAGCCTTGAGAGGTATAGGTTGCACTACGCGGGTAAAGTCCCTTGGTCGCCCAAGCAGCGCCATTCGCCAAAGTTGCTGTGTTACCATTTACCGATGCATCCGCAGCCGTTGTTCCTGTTCCCTCAGACATTCGCCAGTAGCCGGCAAGCCCTACTGCCGAAGAAGCAGCCACTTTTCGCATGCCACCAGCGATCTCGGCCTCTGTCTTTACAGTGCTCCACACCCGCAACTCATCAATGGCACCATTGAAGTACTGTGACCCGGACTGCCGCCCACCTATTCTGAAGTCGTTCTGAGTTGTGTTTGCATCCCCGATGGCTCCAGAAGCTGAATATGTGTGGGCTAGCCTGCCATTCAGGTAAGTCCTAACATAGCCTCCACCGTACGCCACGGCCACGTGACTCCAGGTGTAGAGCGGTGCCTTGGCGGTAGATTTAATCGCTTTCCAACCTGGTGAGGTATTGGCCAAAGCCCAGCCAACGCTGCCGTCAGGGTAGCGCGCAACCCAATACTCTCCCTCCTTGGAGGCAATGATTCCGCCGGAAGTAGCATTGCTCCCATTGCCTGTAGGGTAAATCCATGCCTCCACAGTCACCGACTCAGTCATCTTCAGTGGGGCCTTGTCGCCCACAAGCAGGTAGTCGTTCACGCCGTCAAAGCGCATAGCCGTGCCCATGGGGTTGTCGCTCTCAGACGGTGTGTAGGCGTTCACCTGCCACAGGCGCACCTCGCCCGCGACGTTCGCGCGCTGGATAAGCTTAATCGTGTGGTCCGTGCTTGTCTCTGCCGGCAGGCCATCCGGCTGCCAGGCCTCCCCCGGGGCGCCCTGCTTAAGCACCCGGTTCAGCGGGGATGCCTCATACACCGGAACGGCCCAAGGTTCCGAGGTCTTGGCAATCGTCGGGTTTGCCTGATTTGTAAGGCTGTAGAAGCCTGCCTGCTCAGCGGTGGCATCGGGCCTGTAGGCCCCGCCCTGCCCCATCACGTAGGGGAGGTAAGTCTTCTCTACCCGTCCCAAGGCGTCGTAGCTCACCGGAGTAACGATATCCTTCTTAAAGGGGCTACCTTGAGTCTGCACCGTCTGCAGCTCCCGTCCCAGCCCGTCGAAGTAGGTGATCTTCTGCACCACCTCGCCCACCGGCAGGCGGTCGGCATCGGCCGCGCTCTGTACACCAGCCTTCATCACAGTGTTCTCCACGATGTAGTTCATGTTCTGTGCGTCTCGTGCCAGCCTTACGGCCTTCCCCGGAGAGGTAGCCGTGTTTATCGCTCCGCTGTTGGCTACCCGGACGCTATAGATTCCTGAATCTTTGACCACCACGGTTCTACTCGTTGCGCCTGTAATAGCTACTCCGTCCCTCAGCCACTGATAAGTGGTGTAGGTGTAATTAGTAGAAAATGTCACACTAGCACCGGGAACAAGGTCTGTCGAACCACTTTGTACAGTCACTACCGGGGACGGGTAAATGGTCGCCGTTACAGCTCTGCGTCCACTCTCGCACCCTTGGCTGTTTCTGACAGACACATAGTAGGTTTTGGAGGAGGATAGATTAGGGGAATAGCTTGTGCCGGTGTGAAAATGCGTTCCCCCAGAGGATACGCTGTACCAATGGTAGGTGTAACCTGTGACAGGAGAGGAAACGTTCAACGTCACTGTACCTGCCCCGATGCGGGAGGAAGAGGATACAGTTGGTGTGGCTGGCGCCGGGTTCACCGTAACCACCGCACTGCCGCTCATGGTGGTGGCACAGCCGGAGGAGTTGGTGCCCACTACTGTGTAAGTACCCCCTACGGTCTGGTTGCCAAAGCTCAGAGCCGAGCCCGTGCCTGATATAGCTGATCCTACGTTTATCCCATCACGGCGCAATTGGTAACTTACACCGCCCTGGCTGCCGGAAAGCCCTACGGCCGCACTGCCGCCCGCACAGAAACTGCCACCACCAGTCATGCTGTAGACTGCCGGCTGGATGCTTGAAACGGAAACAGTATTGCTGGTAAACTCGCCATTGGGATTCCTGGCTTTCAGATAATAATTGCCATTCTGAGATACCGTGAAGTTAACTGTCTCACCGTTCCCTGTCGTTACTAGGCCGTTGGGGCCATACAAGTAATAACTGAATACGCAGTCTGCAGGAGGATAAGCCTGCAGCGTTGCACTGGAGCAGCCTTGGCTCACAAGTCTGAGAGATATGCTGTTACAGTATGTTCCGCCACCGCCACCACCGCCAGGAGGAGGCAAAGCATTGATTGAGACATCCTCCTTTTTTGTTTCATCCTTTTTTTTTGTTTCCTTCTCCTTTTTATCGTTCTGCGCAAAAGCAAGGATCGGCGCAAGGAGTAAAAGCATCAGTGCAAGTGAGGCTACTTGCTTGATTTTGTATAAGCTTGTCATATATAAGGGTGAATTCGGTGGTTATTTCCTGTAGTTGTACTCGTAGCTTTTCAATACATTACCCGCATCATCCTTCACCGCTTGAAGGCGACCAATACCGTCGTACTCATAATGGGTCGTGCGCCCGTTAGGATCGGTCTGGGTGGTCATGCCCACTAAAGGCACATAAGTGTAGGTGGTGACCATAGCGCCAGGCAGCTGGGAGCGCAACCCGTTGAGCTGGTCCAACTGCGCCTGGGAGGGTGTGGTACTGGTAGCCAAGGCCTCAACGGCCGCCATGCCCCCTAGCGCAGCCTCAACTTCTGCGTAGGAGGCATTGACTATCTGGGCGACAGGGTGCACCCTGCGGTAGGACCAGAGGTAGGTAACGTGAGGGCCTTTATCCTTGGAGACATCCAGCGGGTTGCCTTCCCTATCGTAGCCGTGGAAGCGAAGTAGTGGCTGGGGCGGTGTCCCATTAATAATCCGCTCTGTCAAGGCCGGCGCGAAGACACCCTCTCCCCAGCTTCCATAGACGGTTTTGTTCGCCTCTAACAGCACCCCGTCCCGGTAGCTTGCCTCCTCAACCACAGGCGAGAGCATCCCCTGCTGCTGCATCGCATCGTAAGGAGCCGTTCCGGTGAAGTCTACCGGATACTTGAGCCTGCTCTCTAGAATACCCCCTTTGCTGTCCGTCGTCTCTTGGCGGGTCAGCTGGTGAAGCTTCGGGGTGCGCTCATAGAAGTACTCCTCCCTCTCCGTCACGCTGTTGCCAGCATCATCGTAGGTTGTAACCGTCCTGCTTCTTGGCTTATCGAAACCGGTGTAACGCTTGTAGTAAGGAAGCTGCTTGGGGTAATAAATGTAATGTCCTTCAGGATTAGCCCTGCTTACCTGATAATTATCAACCCCATAATACCATCCAACATAGCCGGTATTATTAACACCATCAAAAAAGTCAGCGGGGGAGCTATCAATACGAATTTGATCCTCCTGATGGCTGATCATGTCCGTATTGATTTCCTCAACATAATCCTCATCTGACGAAATGGCAAGGTGGGGAGAGTTATCATAGTAAGTATATGTTTCTTCTTGCACTACATCCTCCCCCTTAAATAACTTTTTCCTTAATAACTTGCCCCTTAACCATTCCTGTGGCTCATACAGTCCTCTCTGTTGTCCCCGGTAGTATTCACTAAAGAAAGGCCGGGCAAATGAGTAGACGTAAGAAGTCCTTAGCAAGGGCTTGTTGGGAGAAAGAAAGTCTATGTCCTTCTCGTCAACGTACTCATACACACTATAAGCACCCGCTGTCGTCTCCAGAGGCAAAATGGAATTTGACTGCACAGTGAACCCCCAGTAGGCAAAGTCAGGATCCCATCCTGGAGTTACTACTTTTATATGTCTATGATGGTACTTTGGCAAAGCAGTCACACGGCCTGAAGAACTTGATGTGCCTGGAGTAATGTAACTAAATGCCTTTTGCCTAGCCAAAGCCCCGTCATAGTTGTAGTAGTTTATACTATCCACACGCAAGCCTCCTACGTGTATGAAATCTTCCTTAAGCTCCCTCCAGCGGATTGTGAAATTAGTACTGTGCCGCTGGTCATTTACTGGTGTTCCTGAGGCGTCATACTGGGTCATCTTAATGATCATTTCATACTCGCCGTTGTAGAGCATAATCGGGTCTGAGTTTGACCCGGTGCGCTTGTAAGGGTAGCTGCGGTCAGTGATAAAGAAATTCTTTATCAACTCCCTACTGTTGTCAGTTGGGTTTATGCGCTCGAGACGGAACTCAACATCGTTCTGCAGGTAGGAAAGCTCTTCATCATTGATGCCGAAGTCTGTATAACAAGACCATCCTAGTCCTATGTATTTATATCCATTGGAGATCGTAAAGCGTTTCCTAAAGTACCTCGTGTTGCCCTGTACTTCATTGGGCTCAGGATAGAAGTTATCCCTGGAATGGCCGCTGATGTACATGGATGCAAGTGTGTCCTTAAAACTATTGTCCTGGTAATCATCCAACAACTCTCTGGGAAACTCATGCAGAAGCCCCGCAAGGTTACTCCCGTACACAAACTCAGTTTTTCCTCCCTCCGGGTATTGGATGCTTTTCAGCACAAAGGCCTTGCTCTTCTCAGGTTGAACCCTCCTGTCACCTCCACTAAGCATCTCCGGAGCAACATTGGGAATGAAAGTTTGATTGTTGATTCCGTTGAAGTAGCCCCAGTGGTCTTGTGCATAGGAGTATTTACTCGGCAGAGGGCCCTCGTTATGGTAATCGAACCTGTATACGAGAGGAGCAGCGCCAGTACCGGTGACGGAGACAGAATCCAGGCGAAGTCTCTTATGCCTGTAGTCTGCGTTCGTGTTCATGTGTGGCCCCTCAAAAGCACTGCCTTGAAAATAGCTATAGTTAAAAACAACCTTGCGTACTAACACCCCATTCTTATCCCTAACCTCGATATCACTTAGCGCTTGGGTGGGCATATCTTCGCGAGGAACGGTTATGAAGCTGACTGTACCACTGGGAAAAGTAATAGTCTTTATTCTTGAGTCATAGTATTTAAGGTTTGAGTGGAAAACCTCCTCGCTATACCCATTACTCTCCAAATACGTGTACTTTTGCCCTGAAAGCTTTGAGGAGACATAGTCAAACCGGTCATAGGCAAAGTCAATGCTCTGATTGAAGGAGTTTGACACTCTCACAATCTGCCAACCATTATCCACTGTCTCGGAAGCCGTAGCCATATCCATTAGAGATATCTTACCGTCTTTCCCAAGTTCAACGAGTGCCCCACTTGGAAGCCTTAAGGCAAACTGGTCAATTTTGCCGTTCACTTTGTCATAAGCAATATCGACGTCTTCCTTGGGAAAGGTAATGAACTTATTCATGTGCTGACTATACATAAACTTTCCTGAGGTGCCCGGGACAGAATAGTAAAATTCATCAGGCATATAGTCTCTATTTCCGTACTTAGCTGATCTTATGTAATCTTTCCGAAGATTTAGGTAAGGGTCTTCATTGATATTAGGCAGGCTCAAATAGTAGGAAACAGTGTTTCCATAATTCGTCTCCGATAGGTAATATTCCTCATCAGGCTCTCCTTTTACCACCCGGGTAACCTGCCCGCCATAGGAGAGGCTCCATCCAAGACCAACCCAGGTGGCCTCTTGGTCTACACGGATACCGCCGGCATGGTAGTTCAGGGAGATGGGCACTGTCACGTCCTTAATGGATATCTCATAGAGCGGTATGCTGATGTTAGGCACTCCAGTGAAAGTCGAGACTGGAGTTTCTACGAATCGATTCAAAGCACTGACTTCCGGGGTTTTTACATTTACAACATTTGGTACTGTCTGTGCGTGGGACTGTCCGATGAGGAGCAGCAGGCAGAACAGGATTAGCGTTCTCATGCATGCAGCTTTAGAAAGCTTTATTCGGTATAAGTTCGTCATATGTAAGGGTGTATCGGGTGGTTATTTTCTGTAGTAGTACTCATAGCTCTGCAGCACACCGCCCGCCTCGTCCTTCGCCGCCTGAAGGCGGCGAAGGACGAGGCGGGCGTATTTGAAATGGGGCGTGTGCCCGTCGGGGTCGGTGTGGAACATTATGCCTACCAAAGGCTGATAGGTGTAGTTGGTGACCTTGGCTACAGGATGGTCAAAGACGGTGTCCATAGAGGCCGGAGCGCATGGAGCAGATAGACTAAAGGCGTGGCAGAGGGCAGGAACTCTGCACTGGTACAACATTTTAAACATAAGTTCGTTTATAGCTTGGGTCGTATGGCGCTTTTCAGCAATGGCGCTAATTTAGACACCCGCCTTCTTCCCAAAAAAGGAAGACTCTGCTCTTCTTATCACTATTCAATAATAAACAATAACTTATCTTTTAAGATGATTAGCCCACAGGGGAAGTATTTGTTGCAGACAGAGGCTATACGCTACTGCTTAAAAGTAACGTAAGAGGAATGGTTGAAATTAGTGAACAGAGTGCTTAATATCGTAGGATTTAGGCAACTATAACACATGTTATGTAAACCAAATGAAGTTTCAAGGTCGCAAATCCTACTGCCTATGGGTAGAGGATGTGTGTACAGTTATAACTTTACCCGATTTGTAATGAAGCAATAATATTTTGCTACTTTTCCTCCTTCGACATCAATCTGTCCCTTAGCCGCTGCATGTCCTCCCCCACCTTCACATCGAGTATCTTGGCGTAGTGCTGAGTAATCCTCAGGTTGGTATGGCCCAGCATCTTCGAGACTCTCTCCATCGGCACCCCGTTGAGCAGCTTGACGGCGGTGGCGAAGGTGTGGCGGGCGGTGTGGAAGGTCATCTGCTTTTAAATCCCGCAAAGGGCGGCGATCTCCTTCAAGTAAGCGTTCATCTTCTGGTTGCTCGGCACCGGCAGCACCCTCCCTTCATGAAGGCACTGCGGGTGCAGTCTGTACTTATTGATGATACTGAGCGCTGTTGGCAGCAGGGGAATCCGGGAGGGCGTGTCCGTTTTCTGTCTCTGCTTGAATATCCACTGCTCCCCGTCAATACCCTTTTGTATGTCCGTGTGCCTCAGCTTCTGCACGTCCACATAGGCAAGGCCCGTGAAGCAGCTGAACAGGAAGATGTCCCGCACCTGCGCCAGGCGTTCTGTAGGAAACTCCTTTTCCGCCAGCCGCTGCAGCTCGTCCTCTGAGAGGAACACCCGCTCCACTGTCTTTACCTTGGATTTATAGTTTGCGAAGGGATCTGAGGAAATCCACCCGTTGGCCAGGCAGATGCGGATGATCTTGCCGAAGTTCTTGATGTACTTGACGGCAGTGTTGTTGGAGCACTTGCGTACGCTGCGCAGGTAGAATTCATAGTCGGAGACAAAGGCATGGTTTATCTCACTGATCTCCATGTCCTCCACCCCGTACTTCCACTTCATAAACTCCTGCGTGTGCTTGAGTGAAGTGGTGTAGCGCTCCAGGGTGCCGGGGGCAAACCCATCCCCGACCAGGGCCGCTGCCTTGGTGCCTATGGCGCGACCCGCGGAGGAAATCCACCTCTCTGGCTCAACAGACCTGCTTGTGGTTAACTCAGCCCGCTTGCCGGCCACAGTGACACGCAGGTAGATCGGCACGGGGCCTGTTTGGTAGTTCTTCGGTTTCTTCAGGTAAAAGAGGAGACTGAAATTGATGCTCATAACGGTGACTTAAAAGGTTAAACAAAAGTAGCCTTGCAGTCAACCGCAGTCAAGATGCACAGTTTCCGTACACCTTGTTTATCAACCAGTTACACCTCTATTCGGTGAGAAAATTGTGGATTTTAAGGAACTCACCGGACAACTCACCTAAAGTATAGGAAAAGGTACAAAATTTAGGAGCCTGGTAAAAACAAAAAAGCCTGCAAATAAAAATTTGCAGGCTTTGCAGAGAGTGAGGGATTCGAACCCCCGGACCTGTTACAGTCAACGGTTTTCAAGACCGCCGCGTTCGACCACTCCGCCAACTCTCTGTCTTAATTCGTGTACAAAAGTATGGGCTCTGATTGATTTTACCAAACGATACGGCAAAATTTTTCTTCACTTTTTAGATCATCACACACAACCTCCTGATCATCAAATACAAAAATTACTCCTGCAGCTTCACAAAAATATTCGCCTGCATGCTCTGTATACGGTACCCCTCTTTTTCAAAGCCACTCAGTTCCGTCAAGGCTACTTTTAGCTGCACTTTTTTCCCCTGCACAATGTAGGTTATTTCCTCTGGCTTATACTTTTCCTGTTGCCTTCGCTCCAGCTTCTTGATGATAGGCAAAAGGTCGAGTGACAGTGTTTCCTGCTCAAACTGGAAGTATAGTATGGTGGTTCCTTCTTTCAAGTACACAATAAAAGGTGAGCTGCCCAACTTGTACGATCTCTTATCCACACCTCCCTCGTATGTTCGAAGGCTGAATTGTACGGCATAAGCATACCCATTGATAGTATAAACGGCCTCCCCACCCCCAAACGGCTGCGAGGTAAAATAAAAATGGCGCTCCAGTGCAGGTGCAAGACGAGTTTTAAACTCCAGCCTCATCAGTTCCAACACCTTATCGCGGGCGGCAAAGCTCCGTTGCCAATGGTTGGTAAGCGAGTCTGTGGCAGCGGAAAGGGAGTCGCTTAGGTTTACCTCAAACCAAGGCTGCAGCACCTCCAGGTTGTGGTAGCGGGCCAGGTAATCTGTAATAGAACTTACCTCCTGCTCTACTTCCTCGCTTACTTGTGGGTGCTGCCGCTGTACTTGCCCGTTTACCAGCACTCCGCTCTCTTGCAGCAATTTTTCCAGCCTGTTTACCTGGCTCCACTCCGACACCTGAAAGGCACTAAATGGTCCGTAGGCGGCCATTAGGGCTACGACGCTAAGCGTAACGGGTACAAACTTGATGTTCTTCTGCCGGCTGAAAAGGAAGTACAGTGCTGTCATAAACAGCCACAGTGCCAGGGCCATCACGATGTATCGCTCTTCGGTTACGCCATACTCCGACACACGCCTCCAAATGGCCAGCGCTAAAAGTATAATCAACGGGAAAAGCGCACGGTAAAACCATCTGGAGAAAGTACGCATCCAGGTGTTGCTCTCCTCCAAACGGATTGGGTGAATAAGCAACAGCGAGAGTATGCCCGCAATGGAGAAGCACAGCACCAGGACCGAGACCCAACCTTCCGGCCACTCCCACTGCACTACTATTTTACCGAAGTAAGTATACAGGATAACCAGGTACAGCGTAACCAGTGGTAAGAGAACAAACTGGGTAAACACCTTTAGCCCTCTTGGGTAAGTATGTGCCTCCTCCAGCTCCTGCACATTAGTAGGTACCCCAGCCAGGAAAAACCAGGTGTTAAACACGCCCACCATAAACAGCCAGAGCTGGGAGTAAAACTCATTATCTACATCAACTGAAAAGAGGTTCTCTACAGCCGCTACAGCTATAACCAACCCCAGAAAAAGTGCCCCTGAGTAAAGTACGGAGGTTAAGATGCGAAGGAAAAGCACCTTATTGAACTGCCAGAAAGCATTTTCTTCGCGCCTGTTCAAAAACATAGCATAGGAGGCGGCAAGGTGCAGTGCCACTACCAGCATGAGATAACGAAGCCACTGCCTGGGTTCTACATCAACGGGCAAAGACCAATAGTAAAACAGCAGCAGTACCAGCCCTGTTAGCCACAGTATTGCCCGCCATTTCAGGTCCAGCTTATACTTGCTTACCAGCAGCTCCAGTGTAAAGAACAGGATCAGGCCTAGGGAGCTTACCTGCACCAGTCTTTCCAGGTGCAGATGCTCCTGCCTCTGATCATAGTCTAACTCGGTAAGGGTAATAGCTGCCGCCGTGCCTATAAAGGCAGATAGCAGCACCAGCGGGTAGTTTAGAAAGGAAGCAGACGCTCCACGTAAGAGCTGCTGTAACGACAGGTTTTTGAAAAGGCCCATACCCGTTTTGTTTTATAGCTTTTATCCAGCAAACGCAGCACCACAAGTACTGCACCAGAGCAAGTTAAGTATAAAACAGGTGAGTATAGTAAATGGCTTATACTTTGGCGGCACTCGCCATTTTCCCAGAATGGCTGGTTGGGGTACGTACCAGGCGTTTGGTCACGGTATCTATACTTACATTTATTTCGAAGCCCAGAATAAGTATCATGGAGACAAAATCTAGCCAGATCATCAGACCGATCAAAGCGCCGATAGAGCCATAGAATTTATTATAAGTATCGAAAGCGCTTATGTAGAGCGAGAAGCCCATTGTCACCACAAATATGAGCCCTGTAGCCACCACAGCACCCGCCGAGAAGAAAGGCCACTTATCCTCAATAGCCGGCACAAAGTAATAAATGAGCGACGTAGCCAGCAGGAAGAGCAGGATAACAGCAATATACTTTAGGATTACCAGCAAAGTGTAGGTGTAGCTCTCGGTAACAACCTCATAAAACACCAGTACATCTATTATCCACTGGCCAAAGAATATCGCTGATACCGCCAGCAGCAGAATCATACTTAACACAATTGTTAGTGCAGTAGCAATCAGTCGTTTCCGGATATAGCCGCGCTTGTAGAAGGTGTGGTACTTCTTATCAAAAGCGTCCATTAGCGACATAATGCCGTTGGTGGAGAGCACCCATGCAAACAGGAAACCGAAGGAAAGCAGTCCCCCTCGTGGCTTGTTCACAATATCCTCAATAGTACCATAGGCCGCCGAATACATCTCCTCGGGCATGAAATCGGCCAAAAAGTCGAGTATACTCTCGCCCAGGTCCAAAGAAAGTATACTTGGGATGTAAGGGATGAGCGTAAACAGGAAGATGATGGACGGAAATGTAGCCAGCGTAAAGTTGAAAGCCATATAGGAGGCTCGCTTGGTGATGGAATCCAGCCTTAGCTCCCCTATCAACACATCAGCCACATCATACACCGAAGACCTGCCATCATTAAAGCGCCACCGTTTCAGGAAAACGATGAACTTTCGGTAGGCACGACGGCGCTTCAGGTATTGCTGATTCAGCCTCATTAACTAAAATATGGGTCTAACTTTTCGTGTATGAGTGCGGGTACCTCTGTTGGGCGGCCGGTTTTCATGTTCACGAACACCATCATGGTTTCGCCAATGGTAAGCAGTGTTTCCTTCTCATTATACACTTCATACTCAAATTTTATACGAGAGCCATGGGGTTTGCTTTTAACAAACAACTTGATGGTAAGCAGGTCATCATACTTGGCAGGGCGAATAAACTTGGTCTTCAGCTCCAGCACCGGCATCATGGTACCGGTAGCTTCCATCTCCTTATACTCTATTCCCAGGCGTCGGAACACTTCGGTGCGGGTTACCTCAAAGTAGGCAGCATAATTACCATGGTACACATAGCCCATCTGGTCTGTTTCGGCATAACGCACTCGTAGCTGTATTTCTGATTCAAACACTGCAGCGTAGTTTTATGGTTTGAGAAGATTATACGAAAGTATAAAAAAAGAGCCTGCCACACTAATTACAGTACAGCAGGCTCTTCTCTTGTAAGTCTTTACTTCATGATATTGCGCGCATTCAGAGCACGGTGGAAACGGCGTGCATTGGCCTGGTGCTCGGCTACAGTTGTAGCAAAAGCGTGGTAACCTGAGAAATCTTCCTTGGCGCAAAAGTAAATATAGTTATGCTCTTCCGGGTTCAACACAGCATCAATGCTGGAGATAACCGGCACGTTGATAGGCCCCGGAGGCAATCCTTTATACTTGTAAGTGTTGTATGGTGAGTCGTGCGTAAGGTGCCTGTTTAGTACCCGGCGTATAGTAAAATCCCCTACAGCAAACACCACAGTTGGGTCAGCCTGCAGGAGCATTCCTTTTTCAAGGCGGTTCAGGTAAACACCGGCCACACGAGGTTTCTCGTCGCTTTTCAGTGTTTCAGCCTGTACGATAGAAGCCAGCGTAGACACCTGCTGCTGCGTAAGCCCTAACTTCTCAGCCTTCGCCTTACGCTCCGGGGTCCAGAACTTGTCATACTCAGCCTTCATGCGCTCCATCAGTTCAGGAGCTGTAGTGGTCCAGTATACTTCGTAGGTGTTCGGGATAAACATGCTCACGATGTTGGTCGTATCGAAGCCAAAGGTCTTCAGGTACTCCTGGTCGTTCAGCAAGCTGTCCAGTTCTTCCTCGCTTGCTTCTACCTCAGAGGCCAGTTTTGCTGCTAGTTGGCTACGCAGGCGCACGTTGCTAAAAGTTAAGCTCACCGGGGTTTGCTCTCCCAGGCGCAGCACTCCAATCAACTGGCGGTTATTCCAGCCATTCTCTAGCTTGTAACGGCCTGGCTTCACCAGCTTATCATAGTCCATCAGCTTTGACATAAAGCGCAGGGACAGCTTGTCTATAATCACGCCGCTTGCTTCCACAGAATCCATGGCTTGCTCGTAGGTAGCACCTGTCGGGATAAGCACATACACGTCCTGCTCCTTGGTATCCACGTTTGCGGTGTACATAATTTGGTAAGCGTAGTAGGAGAAGCTCACAAACAGGAACATCCCCAGCGCAATCAGGCTCGGCACCAGTTTGCTCTTCTCTTTCCGCTTTCTTTTAGATCTTGGGTTATTGACTTCGTTGGCCATAATGTAAGTAAAGGCAGGGATAAGAGTTTAGGTTCCGCTGCCAGCTTTTAAGGATCCAAAAATAACACATCTGCAGCTAATTAAGAACGGCCACAGGATAATTTGACAAACACAATACCCACACCATAGCCTCCGCTGTACCTAAATACACAAGACTCCAGGCTTTACTTGGCAGGCACAATCCAACCATGGCAACAGGAAACCTGTTATTTTTCTATCCTGTGCCGCCATGGCACCTGCTTAGTCTCATATTCAAAAAATGCTACAATCGTACCGTTTTTAGCAGCAGACTTCATAAATTTGAGGAAACTAATCATTTAGAACTGTAGATATTTTTATACCCTAAATATGGCAGGAGAAATCAGACAGGCCCAGATCGAAACCCTAGAGCGCAAAAATGCCGAAGCCTTACTTGGCGGTGGCCAGGATAGAATTGAGGCTCAGCACAAAAAAGGAAAACTGACCGCCCGCGAGCGAATTCACCTGCTGATTGATGAAGGCTCCTTTGAAGAGATAGGTAAGTTTGTAATGCACCGCTCCAAGGATTTCGGACTGGACAAGCAGTACTACCTGGGTGACGGCGTGGTGACAGGTTATGGCACCATCAATGGCCGCCTGGTCTATGTTTTCTCACAGGACTTTACTGTACTTGGGGGCTCCCTGTCTGAAACACATGCTGAGAAGATCGTGAAGATCATGGAGCTGGCCATGAAAAACGGCGCTCCGGTAATTGGCCTGAATGACTCTGGCGGTGCCCGTATCCAGGAGGGTGTGGTGTCGCTTGGTGGTTATGCAGATATCTTCTACCGTAACACACTTGCCTCAGGCGTAATACCACAAATATCGGCCATTATGGGCCCATGTGCCGGTGGTGCAGTATACTCTCCGGCCATTACAGATTTTATCATGATGGTGGAAGATACTTCTTATATGTTTGTTACTGGCCCTAACGTGGTAAAAACGGTAACTCACGAAGAGGTGACTTCCGAGGAATTGGGCGGTGCCAGCACCCACAGCACCAAGAGCGGTGTGACACACTTCTCCTGCGCCAATGAGGTGGAGTGCATCACCTACATCAAAAAGCTTTTAAGCTATATTCCGCAGAACTGCGAAGAGCTGCCACCATCGCTGCCATATGAAGCTCAGGCTGACGAAACCCGTGAAGTACTCGATACGATCGTACCGGAGAACCCGAACCAGCCTTACGATATCCGTGAGGTGATTGAGGGAATTATTGACCAGGACTCTTTCTTTGAAGTGCACAAGAACTTTGGGGAGAACATTGTAGTCGGCTTTGCCCGGCTAGGTGGCCGCAGCATTGGTATTGTGGGTAACCAGCCTGCCGTACTTGCTGGTGTACTCGATATTAACGCCAGCACCAAGGCAGCCCGCTTCGTGCGCTTCTGCGACAGCTTTAATGTACCGCTTCTTGTTCTGGAAGACGTACCAGGCTTTCTGCCAGGCACTGACCAGGAGTGGCGTGGCATTATCACGAACGGGGCTAAGCTACTTTATGCTTTCTGTGAGGCCACTGTTCCGCGCATTACAGTAATTACACGCAAAGCCTACGGAGGTGCTTACGATGTAATGAACTCCAAACACATTGGTGCCGACATGAACTATGCCTGGCCAACAGCAGAGATTGCCGTGATGGGTGCCCAAGGCGCTGCCGAGATTATTTTCAAACGCGAGATTGCCGCTGCCGAAGATCCGGAGGCTAAACTGGCTGAGAAAGTACAAGAGTACAAGGAGAAATTCGCCACGCCTTACCGCGCTGCTCACCGTGGCTTTATCGACGAGGTAATTATGCCTTCAGAAACGCGCGCTAAATTGATCAAAGCCTTTAAGATGCTGGAGAACAAGGCTGTAACGCTGCCGCGCAAGAAGCACGGTAACATTCCGCTTTAAATTTACATAAACAGTACCTGCAACCTTGTACCAAAATGGGGGAGTATATGGCACAGGGTTGCTTCCTATCTAACCAAACACCTAACAAACAATGAGACAAGAATCATTTGACTTCCTTCAGAAGTACTTGAATAATTCCTCTCCTACTGGTTTTGAATCAGAGGGGCAGAAGCTGTGGCTGGAGTATATAAAACCATACATAGACGAATATTTTGTAGATACATACGGCAGTGTAGTAGGCGTTGTAAACCCGCAGGCAGAGTACAAAGTGGTGATAGAAGCACATGCCGATGAGATCAGCTGGTTTGTGAACTACATCACTCCGGAGGGATACATTTACCTGAGACGCAACGGTGGCTCTGACGCCCTGATAGCACCATCCAAGCGCGTAAACATCTATACAGCCAAGGGAATTGTAAAGGCTGTTTTTGGCTGGCCAGCCATACACGTGCGCAAGGTAGAGAACGACAAAGCACCAACTATCGACACCGTATTCCTGGACTGCGGTGCCAGCAACCGCGAGGAAGTAGAAGCCATGGGTATACACGTAGGCTGCGTGGCTACCTTTGAGGATGAGTTTACCGTTTTGAACGACCGCTACTATGTTGGCCGTGCACTGGACAACCGCATCGGTGGCTTCATGATAGCTGAGGTGGCGCGTATGCTGAAGGAAAACGGTAACCAACTGCCGTTCGGCTTGTACATCGTAAACGCTGTGCAGGAAGAGATTGGTCTGCGTGGTGCCGAGATGATCGCTCACCGCATTAAGCCAGATGTTGCCATCATCACCGACGTAACCCACGACACCCAGTCGCCGATGTACGATAAGAAGTCCAGCGGCGACATTCACTGTGGCAAAGGCCCTGTTATCGCCTATGGTCCGGCAGTACAGAACAATGTGCGCGACCTGATCATCCGTACGGCTCAGGAGAAGGAAATCCCGTTCCAACGTGCTGCTGTTTCACGTGCAACAGGTACTGACACTGACGCTTTTGCCTACTCTAATGCTGGTGTGGCCTCCGCACTTATCTCGCTTCCACTTAAATATATGCACACTACTGTAGAGACTGTGCACAAGGACGACGTGGAAAACGTGATTAAGATGATTTACGAAACTATACTCAAAATTCAGGACAAGCAGGATTTCCGTTACCTGAGCTAAAGCATAACTTTTAGCCGAGTTAAAACCTCGCAGCGCCAAAGGCCTGTGAGGTTTTTTGTTTTTAGACTGATACTGCGTATGTTCAGGTAGCTTAAAACCAAAACATAAAGTGACTTTTACCGACCAGATGGGCCACAGCATAGAACTGGAGCAAAGCCCTCAACGCATCATATCATTAGTACCCTCACAAACCGAGCTCCTATTCAACTTAGGCTTAGCCGATCGTGTAGTGGGCGTTACAAAGTTTTGCATTCACCCTAAGGAGCAGGTAAAGCAGAAGACCAAGGTTGGCGGCACCAAGAATTTCAAGTTTGATGTGATAGATGCCTTGCAGCCTGACCTGATCATCGGCAACAAGGAAGAGAACTACAAAGAAGGTATAGCGCAACTGCAACAGAAGTATAAGGTGTGGATGAGCGACATTTATACTTTAGAAGATGCGTTGGAGATGCTTCGGCAGGTGGGTCAACTCACAGCAACAGAGGCAAAAGCAGCAGAACTCACAGCAAGTATAAAGTCTGGCTTTGCGCAGCTACAACCGGTGCAGCCAAGTATAAAAACGGCCTACTTCATCTGGCGCAAGCCTTACATGGCTGTGGGTAGCCACAACATCATCGACCATATGCTGCAGCGTTGCGGCTTTGTTAATGCTTTTGCCAACCTGGAGCGCTATCCCGAGGTTTCTCCAGAGCAACTGCAGCAAGCCAATCCGCAGCTCATACTTTTATCGTCGGAGCCCTACCCTTTCAAGGAGAGGCACATCCAGGAGTTTCAGGAAATATGCCCTCAGGCAACAATCAAAGTGGTAGACGGGGAAATGTTCAGCTGGTACGGCAGCAGGCTATTATATGGGCCAGCTTATTTGCAGCAGGTTGTAGAAGAAGTAAAGTTGTAGGAAGCTGGTTACAACTTATCTGACAAAATCAGCGCCCTCTTCGAGACATTCTCAAAATAGGCAGCATCCTCTTTTAGCTGCTCTATTGTTTTGCCTTTTACTTCCCGTTTGTTTGTTGGGTCCAGAAGAGAGGTTAAGGTAAAGACCTTTCGTATCCGCTGCTTTTGCTCTGTCGGTAAGCTTTCCAAGTTCATTTCCTCCAGCCGGTTTACAAGCACATGCCGGAAATCTTTCTTTTCCAGCGCCTCTTCTTCGAGCAAACGCATAACGGCGGCTACAGCTTCATCCTCAAAAGGAGATTCTATTGCAACTGCAACCAACTTTTGTGTGGTTGGAAGTGGAAGCCGGATCAGCAGTTCATACCCCCCGCCGCTTTGCTCGCCAGCAGTAGTGTGGTACTTCATCCAGAACCTGCCAGAGGAAGCATCTTTGTAGACAGTTGCCCATCCACCTTCTGCCTCCTCTACCAGTTGCATCTTGCCCAGAAGCTCTTTTATGAGCTTAGCGTCACCATATAGCTTCCGGTTACTCATGTTTTCTTACTCTTTATACTTTATTTCAAACCCTACTTTTTCCAGGTCCTCCCAATACCTTGGGTAAGACTTGCGCACTACGCTTGGCTCCTGAATCTCCACCGGCTCCAGCAGTGCAAGTGGCGCGAAAGCCATGGCCATACGGTGGTCCTGGTACGTGCGGAACGATAGCTCTTTCTTATGAAGTATTCCCGGCTCCAGGCGGAACACCTCTGGCGTTACTTCCTGCAAGGAGGAGTTCATACTCAACACCTCAATCTGTAGCGCCTGAATACGGTCTGTCTCCTTAATACGTAGGCTTTCCAGCCCAGTCATGTCTACTGTTACACCTATGCCGGCACATAGTGCTACCACAGTTTGCGCCAGGTCAGGGCAGTCGGAGAAGTCAAGAGAAATATGGCGCTCATGCTCTTTTTTCAGTAGCCTTACACCATCGGCCTTGAACTCTGTGTACACACCCAGGCGGTACATGATATCTGCAACAGCACGGTCACCCTGGAACGAAGCTTCTTTCAGGCCCAACAGCATAATATCAGCCTCATTGGCCAAGGCCACCATACTATACCAGTAACTTGCCGCCGACCAATCCGACTCTACCGTAAATTCAGCAGCTTTATACTTCTGTGGCTTTACAGTGATGGTATTGCCAGTAAAGTCCGCTGTTACACCAAAGTGCTTCATTAATGAGAGCGTCATCTCAATATATGGTCTGGACCCGATCTTTCCCTCCAGCTCCAGCTCAAGCCCTTCTGGCAATAGTGGCGCAATCATCAGCAAGGCAGAAATATACTGGCTGCTGATGTCGCTGCGCACTTTCAGGTGCTTTTGTCCGCTGCCCTTAAAGCCGCTGATCTTTAGAGGTGGGTAACCTTCCTCCCTCACATACTCGATACTGGCGCCTAACTCGCGTAGTGCCTCCACCAACACTTTTATAGGGCGTTGGCACATACGATCGGTACCTGTTAGCGTCTTTTGCTGGCCTGTTATAGCGTAGTACGCTGTTAAAAAGCGCATAACGGTACCGGCATCCTCCGCGTCAATCGTTTCGGCATCGCTTTTTAAAAGGCGCTGCAGCAGCTGTGTATCGTTGGCTTCGGATAAATTATGAAGCTGCGATTCCTGCCCAGACAATGCCGCAATAATAAGGGCACGGTTGGCTTCGCTTTTAGAGGCAGGTAATTTTATACTTCCGGTCAGTTTGCCGGTTGGGTGGCTAAGGGTGAGACTCTTGCTCATAGTAAGGTATAGTAGCGTAATGATTCAACAATTTCCTGCACTGTAATCGGTTGGTCGTAAACAGCTTTACCGATACGCTCCAATAAAGTGCAGTTGATAGTAGAGCGGGTATTCTTCTTATCCTGAAGGGCAAACTGAGCTATACTTTGAATGTCCTGCTCCGAGAGGCTTACCTTCTCATAAACCGACACCAGGAAAGTTTCTATCCGACTGAGCTCTTCTTCTGAGAGCAGTTCATGCTTTTTGCTGATCCATGCCTCACAAAGCATTCCTACAGCCACAGCCTCGCCGTGCAGCAAAGCCCTCTCTGGCTTATCAAGCAGATAAGTTTCTACGGCATGCCCAACTGTATGCCCAAAATTCAGGATCTTGCGCAAACCTCCTTCTAAGGGATCTGCCTCCACTACTCTGGATTTTATACCCACAGAGTGGCGAATCAGGCCTTCCCAATCTTCAGTAAACAGGCCGATGTGGCGCTGCTCCATAAAAGCATCGGCATCAGAGATAAACCAGTGTTTAACAATCTCAGCATAGCCTGATTTAACCTCGCGTTGCGGCAGTGTTTTCAGAAAGTCGGGGTTGATAAATACTGCCTGCGGCTCCTGGTACACGCCAATGTGGTTCTTCAGGCCTTGGAAGTCTATACCGGTTTTGCCGCCTACACTGGCATCTACCTGCGCCAACAGTGTGGTAGGAACCTGCACAAAGTATAAGCCTCGTTTAAACAAAGCTGCACAGAAACCACCCATATCGCCAATAACGCCTCCGCCCAGGTTCACCAGTACCGACCAACGGTCCAGGTGCAGGTCAGTCATGCGTTGCCAGATGTATTCACAGGTCTGCAGCGTTTTGCGCTCTTCGCCGCTCTGTATCTGTATCAGGTCATGCTCTGGCAGATAAGGCTTTAGCTGCGGGTAGCAGTGGTGCAGGGTATTCTCATCAACCAGCACTGCCACTTTGCTAAAAGCCCTGTTTTTCAACAGCTCTGGTAGTTCCTGCAGTGCATCCCGACCTATATGTATGGTTTCCGTCATTGTTGGTAATTAGAGAGTTCAAGAGCTAAAGCGTTGGAAGTACAGGTATTTGCAGTCCTATTCTCCAAGTGAGGAATTCAGCCCTTCAGCTATAACAAGCCAACAATATAGCAACTGAGGCCTTAAACCCCATCTAAAATTTGTGTTTGTTTGCGGATTGACTCTACATGGATCAGTTTATAGAGCTCTTCAACAAAGGCAGCATTCACACCAGCATCCTCTGCCCAGTCGGCACGGGTACGGAAAATCTCCTTCCAACGCTCCAGTTGTAACACCTGCACGTTATTCAATTTTTTATACTCGCCGATTTGCTCTACCAGCGCCATACGCCGGGCAAGTGCCGCAATAATGTCATGGTCGGCAGCATCTATCTGAAGACGCAACTGTTCGCTACGGTTCTCCAGCTCAGCATCGTCGTAATTGGTTTTACGCACCTGCAGCTGCCCCAGTACTTCTGCTAACCTTGCAGGGGTTACCTGTTGTGTTGCATCGCTTAGGGCTTCGTCAGGTCTTGGGTGCGTTTCAATCATCACGCCATCATATCCTAAGTCCAGCGCTTTCTGCGATATCGGGAAGAGCAAATCACGGCTGCCTCCTATGTGGCTGGGGTCTACAATTACCGGCAGATCCTGGTACTGCGCCTTCAGCTCTATGGGAATTTGCCATAAAGGCACATTCCTGTACTTTGATTTCTGATATGATGAGAAACCACGGTGTATGGCCGCCAAATTCGTTACTCCCGCACGGTAGATACGCTCAAGGGCTCCAATCCATAAGGCTAGGTCGGGATTAACAGGGTTCTTCACCAGTACCGGCACATTCACACCCTGCAGCGCATCGGCTATCTCCTGCACAGCAAAGGGGTTAACCGTGGTGCGGGCCCCAATCCAGAGCACATCAATTCCATGCTTCAAGGCCTCCTCTACGTGTTTGGCTGTGGCAACTTCCGTCGAAACTTTCAGCCCCAACTCCTGCTTTACACGCGCTAACCAGGCTAATCCTTTGGTACCTACGCCTTCAAAGCTTCCGGGCCGTGTACGTGGTTTCCAGATACCGGCGCGAAACAAGTGAACATGCTGCTGCTTTAGTGCCTCTGCCGTCTGCATAACCTGCTCCTCACTCTCGGCACTGCACGGACCTGCTATTACCAGCGGTTGCCCCTGGTCAGCCTGCAGGCCCTTGAAAAAAGATTCTCTGCTATTAAACTTCATCAATTGTATCTATTGTTACAAAGGTAGCTTATGCAGCAACAAAAGGACAGAAGAGGTATAATTTTTGCCTGAACTGATTGCTCCGTTAGCCACCATAACAGAACAGCAAAGTAGCTGACGGAGTTTATACTTTCTGCAAAGTATAAAATAAGCAGAGGCCCCCGTATGAGATGGTTGCGTACTGTGCCCGAAGCACTATCTTTGCACCGCTAATTTTACTTACATGAACCCGATTACCAAAGTCTCTTTCGACGATACAGCCGTTGCCTTCTCATCAAAGTCTGACGCTGAATTATACAAAATGTATGCGCTGTTTAAAGCCATGAACAGCAATACTTTCGTGAAGGTTGGAGGCACTCTGTTGAACACAGCCCTGAGCCTTCATCTTCCAGTAAAGTTTATTATAAAGCCTACTATTTTCAACCACTTCTGCGGCGGCGAAACCATTGAGGAATCGGAGCGTGCTATAAAAGAGCTGGGAGCATATAACATCGGTACAATTCTGGACTACTCGGTAGAGGGCGAAGGCGATGAGAAAAGCTTTAACGCTACCCGCGATGAGCTGCTGAAGTGTATCGAAAAGGCACATGGAAATAAACATATTCCTTTCGCAGTTTTTAAGATAACTGGTCTTATTGACATCAAACTGCTGGAGAAAGTGCAGGAGAGGCAGGAGCTTACTGCCGACGAGCGTGCAGCCTTTGAGCGTGGTCGTGATCGTGTAAATACCATCTGCAAACGCTGCTATGAACGTGATGTACGCGTGTTTATAGATGCTGAAGAGAGCTGGATACAGGATACTATCGACAACCTGACCTATGAGATGATGGAGCTTTACAATAAAGAGAAAGCCAACATCTACAATACCTACCAACTCTACCGCCACGATCGTCTGGACGTAATCAAGCGTGATTATGAGAATGCTATCAAGGGCGGCTACTACCTTGGTGCCAAGCTGGTGAGAGGTGCCTATATGGAAAAGGAACGCAAGCGTGCTCAACTCGAAGGCTACCCAAGCCCAATCAACCCAACAAAAGAAGCTACAGACAAGCTGTTTAATGAGGCCCTGCGTTACTGTGTGGAGCGCCTAGATCGTATTGCTTTCTGCAACGGCACACATAACGAAGATAGCTGCTATTTGCTAGTAGAGCTGATGGAGGAGTTTGAGATGGAGCCTAACGACCCGCGCGTGCACTTTGCCCAGCTGTACGGCATGAGCGATAACCTCTCCTATAACCTTGCCCATGCAGGTTATAATGTAGCCAAGTATGTGCCTTACGGCCCAGTGGTGGAGGTAATGCCATACCTGTTGCGCCGTGCTAATGAGAACACGGCCATTGCTGGCCAGAGCAGCCGCGAGTTCACCCTTATCCAGAGCGAAATTGAGCGCCGCAAGAAGGCGAAGCAATAAAGTTTAAAGTAACATATGCCATCAAAAACAGCAGCAAGGCCGGCTACAATATAAAGCCGGCCTTGCTGTTTACCACTTACGAGTCGAATAAGCGGTGGCAAGTACTTATAAAAGCAATGGGCCTCGCGCGTATGCACGAGGCCCATTGCTGTGTTTCGGAACTATAAGCTATTCGCTGTATTCCTCTTTTTTTGATTACTCAACTACAGTAGCAGAGTCAGCAGCTACGTCAGCAGCAGCAGTATCTTCAGCTGGAGCTTCTTCAACAACTGGAGTTTCTTCTACAACTTCAGTCTCAGTAGCTTCAGTTTCAGTAGTAGCAGCTTCTTCGTTGCAAGCTGTGAAAGAAAGAGCAAGAGCTACGATAGCGAAAGTGAATAAATTTTTCATTTTTGTGTTTGTGATTAAGTGTTTTGGTTTCGATTTTGACCTTCATACCGAAATCAGGCAGAGGTAACCCTGCTTTCCGAAAATTTTTAAAAATATTTTTTTTTGTGGGTTACAAAGCGCCCGCACGCGTATTAAATTTTGACTGGAATGAAGAAGAGTTTGTATGAGACGGATGAGGCGGTAATACAGGGTATCCGGCGCAGTGACGACAGGGCGCTCGCCCACCTATACAAACTGTACTTCCCGATGATTTCTCACTTTATCTTGAGTAACAGCGGAACCGATGACGAGGCAAAGGACATTTACCAGGAGGGCGTTATTGTGTTCTATGAGAAGATAAGGGATAATAGTCTGGAGTTAAGCTGTCAGATCAAGACCTATCTGTACTCTGTGTGCAGAAGGCTTTGGCTAAAGCGCCTGGCAGAGAAAGGCCGCTTTGCTTCCAAGCTTGACGAGACCGACAGCTTTGTGCCCGTTGATGAGGACACGCTACAGTACGAAGAGCAGGAAAGGCAGTTTGGCATAATGGGCGAAGCACTGGAGCAGCTTGGTGAGCCCTGCCGCAGCCTGATCGAAGACTTCTACATCCGGATGCAAAACATGCAGGATATCACGGACAAGTTTGGCTACACCAATACCGATACAGCCAAAAACCAGAAGTATAAGTGCCTGCAGCGCCTGAAGAAGATATTTTTTGCCACCTATAAACCTGAGGTATAAACAGGTTACATATTTGATGGCCTCATAGGCCAAGAAGAAGACTAGCATGTTAGAGTACCGCGCATACGAAGAGATAGAACGCTACCTGGACGGCCGCATGGCCCCCGAAGAAAGGATTGGTTTTGAGGCATTGCTTCGCACCGATGCCCGCCTGGCAGAGCAAGTGCAGGAGCATAAGCAACTTCTGCAAACCATGAAAAGCTTTGGAAAGCGGCAGGACCTGCGCCAGAAGCTAAACCTGATACACGGCGAAATGGAGGCAGAGCAAGAGTCTGTTGCAGCTACTCCAAACGGCTGGAAAATATTCTGGAACCGACACAAGCAAACAGTTGCAGTGGCCGCCAGTGTGTCGCTTTTATCTGTGTTCGGTACCCTCTGGAGTGTGCAACAGCTAAAAGCACCGGTACGGCAGCAGACAGCACGCTATGTAGAACTTCGCCGTGAGGTGGAGCGCCTGAAAAAAGCCCAGACTGCTATCATCAATGGTATCAACGATGCCAGTAAGCCAGCTCCTCGCCCGGCTACATTTAGCGGCACCGGCTTTGCCATCTCTTCAGACGGTTATATAGTTACCAGCTCACACGTAGTGGAAGGCGCTGACTCCATTATGATCGAAAACAAGTCTGGCTACAAGTATAAAGTAAGCGAAGTATATCGCGACGAAATTCACGACCTATCTATATTAAAGGTATCTGAAGAGAATTTTGATGGCTTCGGCAAGCTGCCTTATACCTTCAAGAAAACTGAATCTGACCTTGGCGAAAGGGTCTTTACACTCGGCTATCCGCGCGAGGATATTGTTTTCGGGGAAGGCTCTCTTAGCTCCTCTTCCGGTTTTGAAGGAGATACCACAGCGTACCAGATATCTATTCCGCTTAACCCGGGTAACAGCGGTGGCCCACTTCTCGACGATAAGGGCAACCTGATAGGTGTGATTAGTGGCAAGCAAGCTGGGCAGGAAGGTGCTGCTTTTGCTATCAAGTCTGCTTACCTGCTGCAGCTGATCGATGAACTAGCCGTTACAGGTCAGGTTCTGCCACTAGATCTACCAAAAAATAATGCACTTTCTTCCCAAAGCAGGCCACAGCAACTCAAAAAGCTGCAGGAGTACGTTTTTGTAGTGAAGGTGTACAATTGATAAGTGAAAGGCCGTAACCTTGAGGTTTAAGTATCCGGACCACTCCTTAATACAGGTATAAAGCAACATCTAAACTCAACATTTTCAGCAGTTTTCAGTTATAATATAGTTGTAAGTATTACTCAAATATTGAGCAACTATTTAAAAACTGAAAGCTATGAAAAAGAGAATGATGATACCTATGGCTCTAGCAGCAACTATGATGTTTGGATGCGCGAGCTCAAACGATAGTATGAATGATACCACTGCCATGGACGATAACGTGACCATGAGCGAAACCCAGACTATGGCTGGTACTGATGATATGTCTTCTGAAAGCAGCATGTCTACCACTGCAAGTATGGAAGCGAGTGCTAATATACTCACCTATAATGATATCATCAGCGCAGGCGAAGGCACGATAGACTACGATGACATGTTCAGCAACATCAGCGACACGAAGCAACATGATGCTCTAGCGCTGATTAAGATGGACCCAAACCTATCTACTTTTGCCAAGCTACTGGAGCAGGCAGAGCTAGAGGATGACCTGCAGCGACTTGATGAGTACACTCTTTTTGTGCCTACAAATCAAGCGTTTGCCCAGCTAGATCAAGAGAAACTGCAATCTCTATTGTTGCCAGAAAACAAAGCTAAGCTAATGCATGTACTACAGGCACACGTACTTCCAGGGGAAGTTTCTTCTCTGCAACTTGAAAACAATACCCGAATTCAGATGTCAGAAAACTCTCATATTCCAGTAGAGGTAGGTGTGAACAATACAAACATTACTGTTGGCGGTGCCCAGTTGGTACGCTCCAATATCGAAGCTTCTAATGGTACAATCCATGTGATTGATGGTGTTATACTTCCAGAAAATGCCCGTGAAGACGATGCAACTGGATACTAATCCCTTAGATTGACATAAGTTGAAACAAAGCCCTCCTAAGAGGGCTTTGTTTTTATTATAGACCATCTTAAAGTGATGAGGCATATCCTAACCCTACAGAAAGTACCCCTACATATGAAAATAACGAAACCCTTGATTATGGCGGCACTTGCCTCCACAACTTTATTTGGATGTACCACCTCCGAGGAAAGCGTGAATGAGAGCGTAGCAATGGAAAGGCCGGATGGGCTAAATGATAATACTACAGTAGCAGACTCAACCGACTACAGCCAGATGTTCGCTGATGTGGGTAACACAGCACAGTATGATTTAATATCGCTCATGCAGAAAGATCCCAATTTATCGACCTTTGCAATGATGCTGGAGCAGGCAGGGCTGACAAATGACTTAGCACAGGGAGAATCTATAACTGTCTTTGTTCCTGTTAACGCTGCCTTTGCCTCATGGCCCCCAGACTCACTGAACATGCTAATGTTACCAGAGAACAAGGCCCAGGCTATTCGGCTCCTGCAAGCCCATGTGCTGCCTAACAAGGTATACTTTAACGAGTTTGACAGTAGCCAACGCATAGAAACCGGCGGCGGCGAGTATGTAACTGTTGAAGTTAGTGGAAATGGATCTCGTGCATCCATAGGTGGAGCCACCATAGTAAAACCAGACATTGAGGCCTCGAACGGAATAATCCATATAGTAGATAACCTTATATCCCCAATAGATGCCCCTTAAACTACTGTTTGCCGATTGAGGCAAAACACTGCGCTTTACATAGAGTACTTGGGTGTAGCTAAGATGATCTTCAACATTTTGCAACAGAATCAGGTAGAATCAATAGAACCAAACAATAAGGCTATGAAAACTATAAATATATTGGCAGCCGCACTGATCTCTGCATCTGTGCTAGGCGGCTGCGCTAATTCTGATACCAGTGCGAGCATGGATAGTACAGTGAGTTCTGGTGGTAATGCTGCAAAAACATCTACAATTGGTGGAGCAGCAGAGTCACAGGCGCCAATGGATCCGGACACAGACATGACAAAAGAGGGTACTTCTAATAGTGTGGTTTCGGCAGATAACCCACTTGGCCGCAGACCAAGTATAGTAGCGCTGGCGCAGCAAACACCGGAGCTTTCCATATTTCTGCAGCTTATCAAAGCCGCCGACATGGTTACTATACTAGAGAGCCCAGCCCCTTATACTGTGCTTGCTCCTACCAACAAGGCTTTTGATGCTTTGCCAGACGGAACCGTAGATGCCCTTATGCAGGCTGGTAGTGAGCTGGAATTACAGCGAATCATACAAGCACATGTGCTTCCGAACCGCATCACAACCGATGAAATGAAAAACAACATGCCTATGATGACAGCCTATGGTGAGGAGGTAATTGCCACACGCAAGGGCGGAACCTTGAAAGTGGGCAATGCTACTGTCCTCAAGTCAGACATACAGGCTTCTAACGGGATAGTACATATTATTGATAGGGTACTGGCCCCACCTTCAAAGTAAACTGCTGAAAAACACATAAAAGTGCCTAAATCCTTGCTACAAGCTAATTCTCGTAACTATAGGTTGGGCTTTTCGTTAAAAAATGAGTTGGTAAATTTTTAATTAAGCTTACCAGCTTACAAGAGATACATACACAAACCAAAACTAAAAAAGCTATGGTAAACAGAACTGATAATGCTGGAATGATGACCGCAATGTTTAGAGACAGAGCGAGTGCAGAGCGTGCCTACGATGAACTTCGCGCCCGCGGATATGATAAAGATGATATAAACGTAGTCATGTCTGACGATGCGAGAAAGCGCCATTTTGGGGATGACGACAAAGATCACACAACAGAGTTGGGCAACAAATCACTTGAGGGAACAGGTGCTGGCTCAGCTATTGGTGGTACATTGGGTGCTATAGTTGGCGCTGTGGCTGCCATTGGTACTTCTGTAGCCATTCCAGGTCTTGGCCTAATAGTAGCTGGCCCATTGGCAGCTGGTTTAGCAGGTGCCGGTGCCGGTGGCCTAACAGGTGGCCTTATAGGTGCGCTGGTTGGTGCCGGTATTCCTGAGGAGCGCGCCAAAGTATATGAGTCAGGCGTGAAGGAAGGTAATATTGTACTGGGCTTTAAGCCACATAATCCTGAGGATGCTCGTTACTTCGAATCTCACTTCCAGCAAAACAGAGGTGAGCATATCTACTACTAGCAGCAGTAGTTAAACACTGAACTGTAAATAGTATTTCCCCTGGTACTGCGTCTTTAAGCACAGTGTCAGGGGATTTTTGTTTCCCTTCCCCACGCTACATCGAAATCCTAGAAATACGCCCTAAGGTTGCAGCGCTAATTACACGTTGGTCTTTCAACAAAAAATAGCTATTATTGAACATGAATAGGACAATAAACAGGTTGCACTATCTGTTATTTATACGATTGCACGTTATTCCATCGTTGTAACACTAACAATAGTACACCTAGTTAATTTTCTATAAATCTGTGCAATTCGCACTCATTGCTGGCATGGCATTTAATTTAGGAATCCGTGCGCAGATAAAAGCTACAGCATAAAAGCAACCATGTATAAACTGAAACACATCCTGATTATTGATGATGATCAAATAAATACTCTGTTTTCCCAGATCATTCTTGAGGATGCTGATGTTAGCAGCCTGGTTTCTATATGCCATAGTGTACCGGAGGCACTTGACTTTCTACGTGCCACTGAAACTACGGAAGACACAGCTTTTCCGGACCTGATCCTGCTAGATATCAGTATGCCCTCTATGGATGGATTTGATTTTCTGGACCGCTACTACTCTTTGGGTTATAACAAACGTCATAAGACGTTTATCTCCATGTTTACCTCTTCTGAGGAGCAGGAGCATGTTAACCGAGTGCAGAAGTACGAGGTAGTGGTCGGATTTATCAAAAAACCATTGTCCATTCCAACGCTCCATAACATACTTGCACTGCAGGATAACAGCCGTGCAGAAAACAATTTGTCATAGTTTCGTATGCATTAGGGTATAACAATTAGTATCCTACTATAACAATAGACTATGAAGAACACGATGATAGCCATCTGGTGTATGGCAGGGGCTCTACTGTTTTCCTCCTGCGGCTCCGGATCCGGCAACGAGACCACTGATGCTACGGACTCTCAGACAGCTACTATAGCTGGTACAGACTCCACAATTACTGATGAAAACAAGGAGCTTCTGGCTTTTGCAGCTCGTAACAACATGCTCCAGATTGAGCTTGGAAAACTGGCTGCTGACAAAGGAGTTACAAACCAAGTAGAGTCTTATGGTCAGAGCCTGGTAGACTGGTACACCACAAAGCAAGAAGAACTGCAGAAACTGGCACAGCAGTACAATGTTTCCCTACCACAACAGATGGAAAGTGAGCAAACAGACCACCTGAAAGAACTGCAGGAAGCTGAGGCAGGGAAGTTCGACACAGAGTACTGGGAAAATGTAACGGAAGCGCAGAAAGCAGCCATTGATAAGCTTGAAGGCAACCTAAAGGATGTGGATGAGGCTAGCGCTACGGCTTTTACACTTTGGGCCCGCAATACGCTAAAAGAGCTTCGTGCACAATATGAGCAAGCAAGAGGATTTGAGGTTGAACTGAAAAACGAAGAAAGCGGTATTTCTGAGGCTATTTAACTTTGATCTTCCACATAATGTAACGCAACAGGGCGAGAGTAACCTCTCGCCCTGTTGCGTTTTAGCTTCTCTCAAGTACCTCTTTCAGTTTACTCCAGGTATGCTGAAAGAGCAGCTTCTGCCCCTCAGCATTTGGGTGCACACCGTCTGGCAGGTTTAGGTGACGGTTACCAACCACTCCCTCCAATAGAAAAGGAATAAAGTGTATGTTATTTTGCAGCGCCAGCTCCCGGAACAATTTCCTGAATTCAGCAGCGTAGCGGCCAGGCACAATATCCGGTATTTCCATACCTGAAAGTATAATTTTAACCTCCGGATACTTGTGCTTTACTTTATTGATAATCTCCTGCAGGTTTTGGCTTGTTTCACGAGCAGGTATGCCGCGGAGCCCATCATTGGCACCCAAAGCAAGTATAAAGATGTCTATTGGTTCGTTCAACCATCTGTCTATACGGTGTGTGCCACCTGCTGTAGTATCACCGCTCAAACCGCCATTCAACACTTTATAGTCAGTATACCCCTCCTCACGCAGCCGTTCCTGTATCAGGCTGGGGTACGCTTGCGGAGCAGGCAAGCCATAACCAGCTGTCAGGCTGTCGCCAAATATTAGTATATTCTTCATTAACCTCTTTTCGATTTTACACGCTCAACCACAGGGCAAGCTCTGTGCCATACTTTGGAAAATAAAAAGGCTGCCTTTTACTGGCAACCCTCCTGATTTTGAACAATTTGTTTCTTAGTCAGCCGCCTTTTCCATTTGGCGTAAGCGCTCGCAGGTAGTAAGCGAAGCTTGCTTCTGCTTCTCTACCATTTGCATCACGTTTTCCGGCAGTTCACTTTTATGTTCCAGCGCATCGTTATAAGCTTTCTGCGCCCATTCTTCTCCATACAGGTTAGACTTGATCAGATCCTCCTCGTCACTGCCTGTCACAGTTGTTTTCACATCCATCCAGCCGCGGAAAATCTTGCCTTTTGCAGTAGTGCTGCTTTGGGTGCTGCCCCTACGCTACTAATGGTTCTATTTATCTCGTTTGAGAATTCGCGGCTTTGGTTTACCAGGTCTTTGTAGTACGACTGGTGTGCAGGATCTTTTTTGACACTCCCACGCCTAAAGGCAGTAGGATTCTTGGGCTACCGAACCATTGTCCTTGTATATCTCCCAAGCTGAAACGGTCTGCCCGACCGCCTTATTTCTTATATTACTAGCTGCGTTCACATCCCTGTCCAGGACGTGTCCGTTGGCTCTGGGTCCAATACCTGTCTGATAGCTGCAGGTCGGTGTTGCGCCAACCACAAACCCAGCAGTCCTGAGAGGTATGGTTGGGGGCTACTCTGTGAAACTCCCGACCATACCACTCAGGACTTGTATTCCAGCATCTGCACGAACTGATACCACCCAGCATCGTTGATGCTTTTGGCAAGTTTACGGTTCTTGAGCATATGCTGCACTTGCAGGTTCTCAACAACAATCGCTTGGCTCTCGCGAGTGAGTTGCGTGCTGAGTTTATGGTGGAAGTCCTTGCGGGTGTTCCTGACTTTCTGGTGCAGCCTGGCCAGCTTTGCGGCAGCCTTTCGCCTGTTGCTGCCACCTTTCTTCTTCCTCGATACAGCACGTTGCGCTCTCCTTAACTGGTGCTGATAGCGGTATAGGTGTTTAGGATTGTCTACAACAACACCATCAGACGTGACAACAAAGGACCTGATACCAACATCCAAGCCTACCACTTTGCTTATCTGTGGTAGTCGCTCAATATCCACCTCACAACACAGCGTCACATACCACCCATCTGCTTCCTTGACAACGCTGCCTGTCCTGATAACCCCCTGCACATCCTGTGACTTGCGGTACTTGACCTTGCCGATTTTCGGTAGCTGGACTGTACAGGTATTCTCGTGCAGCTTCACCCCCTGCTTGTAGGTGAAGGAGCGATACTGGCCTCGCCTGGCGAACCTGGGGAATCCCTTGCCCTGCTTGAAGAAGCCATCGTAGGACCTGAACAATCTATCTGTCACCTCCTGTAAAGTTTGTGAGTGTACGCACCCGATCCATTCCACGTCCCTGGCGATAGCAGAGAGCTCTTGCTGCATCTGGTTCTTGCCGATGGAAAGCCGGTGGTTTGTGTACAACTGCTTCTTATAGTCCAGACACAGGTTGTAGACATACCGGCACGAACCGAGCCACTGTGCGAGGAGCCTGAGCTTGCGCCCTGGTGGGTTTGAGCCGGAAGCGGTATGTCTTGATCTGGTTCACGGCTGCTTTTGGCGCCTTGCCCGGTGCAGGGCATGTTTGCTGCAGCAAAGGTAACAGCCGGCAAGTGCAGGCGGTAGAACATAGGGTAAGATCGAACCCAGCAAAAGTGAAGGGATGCACCACATCGAGTGGTTCAAAAAGAAAACCAAATTCATCCCTTGGCTAAAGACCCAAGGGCTTTCTTTGGCATTTTCTCGTAAGCTTGGCTGCATGCTCGTAGCCTTGTATACGGTCGTTTACAAACTGATTTAACTCCTGCAAAACATCTACTACTCTTTCGTTGTTATTCATAGCTTTAAGGTTAGGAGTATAGCATCGGAAACGAAAAAAGTAGGAAGTGAGTTATAATATTAGCCGCTCCGTCACGTATGTATACTTTATGAGCTTGTGCTGTAGGAGCCTATCATAGACTACTATGATAAGAGGATTTTTTCTCCTACATTACATTTTAAAATTTCGCTCTGGCCCATAAGCGGCATCACTTTTGCAATCTAACCTATAGTTCAACTTATTTAAATAGATGATATCATTGACAACTCGCTTTAAAATCATACTGTCGGTATTGGCTGTAGTCTTGGTTACTGGCTCATTCATACTCTACAAAAACGGCTCTACGCCGGAGGGGAAGAATGAAATCCTGATCAAAGCTTTGATGCAAGGTTTGAGCACCGGTCATTACCAGCCAGAAAAAGTTGACGACAGTTTTTCTAAAAAAGTATTCAACCTATACCTGGAGCGGCTCGACTACAACAAGAAGTTCTTGCTTACCTCTGATGTTGAGAAGCTGCGCAAGTATGAAACAGCTATAGATGATGAGCTGCGCCAAGGCTCGTTCCAGTTTTTCGACATGTCTGCCGACCTGATTGAGCAGCGCATTAAAGATTCTGAAGCATTTTACAAGGAGATTCTGGCCAAGCCGTTCGACTTTACAAAGAAAGAGCAGATTGAGCTGGATGGCGAGAAGCTGGCCTACGCTAAAAACACAGCTGAGCTGAAAGAAGCGTGGCGCAAGCAGCTGAAATACCAGACGCTTGTTCGCCTGGTAGATATGCAGGAAGAGCAGAAGAAGAAACTGGAGAAAGATCCTAAGGCAGAGCAAAAGTCTTTCGAGGATCTAGAGAAAGAGGCTCGTGAGAAGGTACAGAAAACGTACGATGACCTGTACAACCGCTTAGCCAAGGTAAACCGCGATGATCGCCGCGCTACCTATATCAATGCTGTTACAAACGTATATGACCCTCATACAGGCTATTTCCCTCCAAAAGCCAAGGCTGATTTCGACATCAACTTTACAGGTCGTTTGGAAGGTATTGGAGCCTCGCTTCAGGAAAAAGACGGACAGATCCGTGTAATGGAGATTGTACCAGGTAGCCCGTCTTACCTGCAGGGCGAACTTAAGCCTGGCGACATTATCCAGAAAGTTGGCCAAGCTGCTGAAGAGCCTATTCTGGTTGAAGGCATGCGCCTGGACGACGCTATCCAGTATATCCGTGGTAAGAAAGGCACTGAGGTACGCCTTACAGTGAAAAAGCCAGACGGCTCTACAAAGGTTATCCCGATCATCCGCGATGTGATTGTATTTGAGGAAACTTATGCACAATCCGCTCTGATAGAAGACAAAGACAAGATCGGTTATATCAAGCTGCCAGGCTTCTATGCTGACTTTGAGAATAAGAACGGTCGATTCAGTGGTGCCGATGTGAAGCAGGAAATCGAGAAACTGAAGACTGTCGGCATGAAAGGCCTGATCCTAGACCTGCGTAACAATGGTGGTGGCTCCTTAGCTGACGCTGTGGAGATGGCTGGTCTGTTTATCGAGCAAGGCCCAATTGTACAGGTAAAAACAGCCTCTGGCAAAGCCGTGGTACTTGATGACCGTGACACTCAGGTGCAGTACGGTGGCCCACTGGTGATTTTGGTAAACTCTAACAGCGCTTCGGCTTCAGAGATTTTGGCAGCTGCGATGCAGGACTATAAGCGTGCTGTAATTGTGGGTAGCTCTACTTTTGGTAAAGGTACCGTGCAGCAGTTCTTCGAGTTAGATGAGGCCCTACCTGCGCAGTTTAACCCATACAAGCCGTTTGGCGCCCTGAAACTGACAACGCAGAAGTTCTACCGCATTAACGGTGGTACTACTCAGTTGCGTGGTGTAACGCCGGATGTTGTGTTACCAGATGCTTATGCCTACTTAGAGTTTGGCGAGAAAGAGCAGGATTACCCGCTTCCGTTCGATGAGATTGCCCCAGCCAAGTATAAGCCTTGGAACAACGGTAAACTTAACCTGGCACAGATAAAAACACACAGCCAGCAGCGTGTAGCACAGAACAATAGCTTTGGGCTGATCAAGCAAAGTGCGGAGCGCCTGAAGAAGCAGTCCGACAATACAACCCGCTCACTGCAGTTGGAAGAGTATTTGGCAGAAGAGCGCAAGGCAGAAGCAGAAGCTAAGCGCCTGGAGGAAGCTCAGAAAGAGGTACCAGTGCTTAATGTTAAGCGCCTTCAGCAGGACTTACAGGCTCTTGGTGGTGACACAGCTAAGCTCGCCCGTAACAAGGAGTTCATCAAAGGATTGCAGCAGGACGTGTATGTGGAAGAGGCAGTTGCCATCATCCAGGAAGACCTGAAGTAAGCCCAGAACATACAAGCAAAAGGAAACGCCAGCTATAGGTATATAGCTGGCGTTTTTTATATATTAAGCATTCAAATCAGAATCAAACCTTGAACATGCACTCATCTTCACCTAAAACTGCCACTCTAAAAGTATGGCTACTGCTTTTAGCGCTTTTACCCACACTTTTAAGTGGCTGTGCCACCAAAACAACAGAAGAGGCCACAGGCGCTGCCAGAGGCTATACTGCGGAGAAAGCAATGGTAGTTTCTGCACACCCCGATGCCTCACGCATAGGCATGGAAATTATGCGAAAGGGCGGCAACGCTTACGATGCAGCCATCGCTACACAATTTGCCTTAGCTGTTGCTTTTCCGGCAGCTGGTAACATTGGCGGCGGCGGTTTTATGGTTGCACGCAGTTCTTCGGGAGAGGTCGCAACCTTAGACTTCCGAGAAACTGCTCCCGGGTCGGCCATTGAAACCATGTACCAGGATAGTCTTGGCAATGTGGTGGCAGGTTTGAGCACCGACGGCCACTTGGCAGTGGGTGTACCAGGCGCCGTTGACGGTATGGTGAAAATACATGAGAAGTTTGGCTCCCTGCCTTGGGCGGACCTGGTACAGCCATCTGTAGACCTTGCCCGTAACGGCGTGGTGCTAACAGAGAAGGAGGCAAATGGCCTTAACAACAACAAAGAGAACTTCATAAAGAACAACAAGCACCTACCCTACCTGGTGCACGAGCAGGAATGGAAAGCAGGTGATACCCTGCGCCACCCCGATCTGGCCCGCACGCTGGAGCGCATCCGCGATAAAGGCCGTGATGGCTTTTATGCCGGCGAAACAGCAGATTTAGTGGTAAAGGAGATGCAACGCGGCAACGGCATTATAACACACGAGGATTTGGCTAACTATACCTCGGCTTGGCGCGAACCTATCATCGGCAACTACAAAGGCTACAAAGTGATTTCGATGGGGCCTCCATCCAGTGGCGGTGTAGCCCTTGTACAACTTTTGGAAATGGTAGAGCCTTATGACCTGCGCAAGCACGGCTGGCAAAGCACCAAAACTATACAGATCATGACAGAAGCGGAGCGCCGTGTATATGCAGACCGTGCCACCTACCTGGGCGACCCTGATTTTGTGCACGTACCCGTGGAGCAACTGCTGGACGAGGATTACCTGAAAAGCCGCATGAGCACGATGACGTTGGCGCAGGCCACTCCATCATCTGAAGTTAAGGCTGGAGCATTGCCTGTGTTTGAGAGCGAAGAAACGACGCACTTCAGCATCGTGGACCCCGCCGGTAATGCTGTTTCCATTACCACCACCATAAATGGCAGCTACGGCTCCTACGTGGTGGTAGAAGGAGCTGGTTTCCTGCTTAACAACGAGATGGATGACTTCAGCGCCAAGCCTGGTGTGCCTAACATGTATGGACTAGTGGGTGGCAAAGCCAACGCCATACAACCCAACAAACGCATGCTCAGTGCCATGACGCCCACCATACTAGAAAAAGACGGAAAGCTGTTTATGGTAGTCGGTACACCAGGCGGCTCCACTATTATCACTTCTGTTTTCCAAACAATCCTGAACGTGCTGGAGCACGACATGACAATGCAGCAGGCTGTAGCTGCACCACGCTTTCACCACCAGTGGCTGCCTGATGAGATACAGCATACTGCCGATGCCATACCTGCACAGGTGCGTGCCGAGCTGCAGCGCAAAGGCTATACTCTAAAACAGCGTGGCCAATATGGCCGTGTAGATGCCATTCTGGTATTGCCAAACGGCAAGCTGGAAGGAGGCGCTGATCCACGTGGCGACGATGTTGTTGCTGGCTTCTAAGCTATACTTTCAGCCTTTTTTCGCTTCTGTATAAAACCGGCTACATACACACCCACTGCCGCTAAACCTGTTAAAGTCATAAGCCCGAATACGCTGGCCCTGCGCTGCCGTACTTCGGGCTTAAATTTTTGTTTTGTGGCTTCAGATGGAGCAATAGCCTTAGAGAAAAGCACACCTGTCATTATGCTGAGCAAGGAAGTTACTCCTACCGCTGCATGTGCCACAGTTCTGTCGCCGGACTTAATGCCGGAACTTAGCAGCAGCAAAGAAGCTCCGGCTACAGGAGGTATAAGCGCAGTTTTAGGTCTGCTTTCGTTCAGGAAGTAGCTGGTTAGCCCTGCTGCAATCAGCACGCCAGCGTGGGTATTATTCGCTATGTCTGGTCTGTCTACGATGTTCATATCAAGTATAAAATTTATACTTGGTTTCCCCCCAATACCTTCTCTTGGTTATACCTTATTTGACATTCCCACCGCTAAAGCAGGTTGGATTCCTGGGCTACCTGGCTACTGCGACCGTATATCTCCCAAGCTGAAACGGTCTGCCCGACCGCCTTGTTTCTTATATTACTAGCTGCTGACGCATCCCGGTGCAGGGCATGTTTGCTGCAGCAAAGGTAACAGCCGGCAAGTGCAGGCGGTAGAACATAGGGTAAGATCGAACCCAACAAAAGTGAAGGAATGTCGCACCACATCGAGTGGTTCAAAAAGAAAACCAAATTCATCCCTTGGCTAAAGCCCCTAGTGCGAGGGCTTTCTTTGGCATTTACTCGTAAATCTGGCTGTTGCCCGACAGGCAGTGATGATAGATACTGCCACCACTTGTCTCCGTTCTTGACGTGCTTTTAACTGGCGCATCTGCACTCGGTACAGAGCTCTCAGCATTTGTTTTTGAATTGTTGTAGCTTACCAGCCACCCTGCTATTCCATCTGGCAAAGTTGTTCCGTCTTCGCCCATAGCTTCAAAGGTCTGCTCGTAAGGGAGGTTTTGCGGCGTAGGATTACTTTGCCCCATCGCTTCGTTTGCGCCAAGCATGGTAAAGCCTGCCACTACAACAGCTCCTAGCATTTGTAAATGTTTAATCACAAAGAAGGTATTGAATTGGATTAGTTACAAGTACAGCAACAAGCGCTTCTGCTGCTAAGAAGAGGTAAGTAGGATAAGCTGTAGGTGAAGCGCCTGACATATCACACACAATTAAAAACGATTCGGTTATGATGTGTTAATATCTTATTAAGAAAAGCCAGAGTACAACCTTTGGCGCCTCCTGAAGCTAATAAAGTACAACTTTATAATTCTCTTTCATAAGCCGCTATTTTGTTAATGCACCTGCTGCTTGACAGCCCTATTCATCCCTGTTAAAAGCAGGAGAAAAATATTTTAACCAACCTGTACAACAACCTTATTATCAAGGATATAACCCTATAAAACACCTCTTAAAATCTTGTTTTCTTGCAACTGATACTGCTTCGTATTTGTTGCATATATATGAAAGAGAGAGATGAAGAAAAGGTGCTTTCCCTGTATCCGGAGGAAACACAAAACACAGATACAGTATCGCAGAAATCCATTCCTGCTCAGGTATTTCTGAACTACTTTTTTGCCATCAGCTATCATATTCAGCATTCAGGAACAACAGAACTGGGGCAACTGCCGCTGCTGCACGAACAGAGGCCAGAAGTAGATGACAAGGATAGGGAGGCTATAAAACGCCTGCTGCTAAACAGCTGGAGTACAGAGTATGCGCTTCGTTCTACAGCTGAGCTGGGTGATGAAGCCTACATGCGCAATGCTTTGCACTGGACTTTCCCGCAGGCATATTATGCGGTATTTGCCAGCTTGCAGGCCTTTCTATATACCCGTGAAGTTAAAACCAGTAACGAGGCATTAATTCTTCGCGAAGCTGGACGCCTGATCGTTAAAAATAATTACCCTCGGGCTGTAGGCTTCTATGCTTCGGGTCACTATGATGACTATAAAATACACCGCCTACCGTTGGCGCACTATAAGCCAGGCCTGCAGATTGCTGGTAAGGAGCTGGAGGCACAGGCACAGATTGGCCAGTTTCTGCGTACTACACGCCGCCAGAAAGCAAAGGCAGTAAGGCAGCAGGTACAGGCTAACCCGGTAACGGCCATACGCAGCAGCAAAACTGGTGAGGTACTGCAGAAATTCGGTCCGCAGCACTGGCAGCAACTGACCTGGCGCGTTGGCTATACTACGCTGTTCGACCTGATGGCCCGCCTGCGCATCTCCTCCACTCACCGTGAGATTGAGCGGTTTGTACAGGCCGACATCGACTTTAAGCTGTTTCATGAGTCGCTGCTTCAGGTTGTAAGCTACCTGAATGGCATACATGAGAGCTTCGTAGCCCAAGCTGTTGGCTTGCAGAAGTACAATGAGTTTGTGCAGGAGCTGCCTAAGCACCTACAAGGCTCTTTTGTAGAGGCAAGGCTGCAACAGCAAATTAAACCACTGCTTGGCAACGAAGATTACGATTTGAATCAAGCGGCTTAATCATATTATACTTTCCTTCCTTCTATTGCTCCTGCGGGTTTATACTTGCAGGAGCTTTTTTTATATCCTTTCTGAGGCTCTTTCCCACATTTGTACTTTCACAAAACACCCGCCTATGTAGCTGCAAAGCACCATGCACTACTAGTCTGCAGCACTCTCAACATTTTAGCAATCAACAATAAACAATTAACTTTTTAAAGCTGCCGAATATTTCCGAATTTTGCATCTTGATTTTAACACTCACTTTTAGTACATAAATCGCATGCAACTGAGCGAACAGGAACTGCGCAGACGACACGAGCGCGAAGAGCTGGAGAAGATGGGTATAAACCCATATCCCTCTGAAACATTTGAAGTTACGGCTACTGCCAAGGAGATAAAGGAGAATTTCGATAAGGAACAGAACAACTATCAGGAAGTAAGCCTGGCAGGCCGCCTGATGAGCCGTCGTATTATGGGCAAGGCCTCTTTTGCTGAGTTAATGGACAGCACTGGCCGTATCCAGATCTACGTGTCGCGCGATGATATTGCACCGGGTGAGAACAAGGACATGTATAACACGGTGTTCAAGAAAATGCTTGACATCGGTGACTTTATTGGCATCAAAGGCTATGCTTTCGTAACACAGGTAGGCGAGATTTCGGTACACGTAACTGAGCTAAAAGTGCTTACCAAATCGCTGCGCCCACTGCCTATAGTAAAGCGCGAAGTAGATGAGAACGGTGTAGAGCATGTGTACGACGCTTTCAGCGATCCAGAACTGCGCTACCGTCAGCGTTACGTTGACCTTGTGGTAAACCCACACGTGCGTGAGACTTTTGTTAAGCGTACGCAGCTGGTAAACTCCATGCGCCAGTTCCTGGGAGGAAAAGGCTACTTAGAAGTAGAAACCCCAATCCTGCAGCCATTGTATGGTGGAGCAGCGGCACGTCCGTTCAAAACGCACCACAACACGCTGGATATGACGCTGTACCTGCGTATTGCAAACGAGCTGTACCTGAAGCGTCTGATTGTAGGTGGTTTTGACGGTGTATTCGAGTTTGCAAAGGACTTCCGTAACGAAGGTATGAGCCGCTTCCACAACCCTGAGTTCACACAGGTAGAGCTGTACGTTGCATACAAAGACTACAACTGGATGATGGACCTGGTGGAGGAGATGGTAGAGAAAGTTGCCCTTGACCTGCACGGTACCACTGAGGTGAAAGTTGGTGACAACATCATCAACTTCCAGCGTCCTTGGAAGCGTTTCACCATGTTCGAGGCTATCGAGCACTTCACTAAGATCGATATAGCTGAAATGGATGAGCCAGAGCTGCGCCAGACGGCAGAGAAGCTGGGTATCCATGTGGACCCAACTATGGGTAAAGGCAAATTGATCGATGAGATTTTTGGTGAGACTTGTGAGCCTTACCTGATCCAGCCAACCTTCATCACAGACTATCCAGTAGAGATGAGCCCACTGGCTAAGAAGCACCGCAGCAAACCAGGTTTGGTAGAGCGTTTCGAGGCTATCTGTAATGGTAAAGAGATATGCAACGCCTTCTCTGAGCTGAACGACCCAATCGATCAGCGTGCACGCTTTGAGGAGCAGCTGGAGCTAGGCAAACGTGGCGACACCGAAGCCATGGTATTGGACGAAGACTTCCTGCGTGCATTGGAGTACGGCATGCCGCCAACAGCAGGTCTGGGTATCGGCATAGACCGTCTGAGCATGATCATGACTAACTCACACTCTATTCAGGATGTACTGTTCTTCCCGCAGATGAAGCCGGAAAAACAAGAGAAGAAAGAAGAAGAGAAGAAGTAATTCTTTAAATCTATACGCATAAAAAAGCCGCCTGCTAAAGTATAGCAGGCGGCTTTTTTATACTTGCCACTTATACACCAGATGTATTCTTAGCGGTGTTCGTCATGTTGTTGTTTTCTTGGTCATCCCATTTGCCGGGGTCAGTATAAGGGCTCTTCTTTACATTGCTTCCTGCCTGGCTTTGGATATCTGATTTGCCGCTCCCCTTCTTGCTGGTCCAGCCGCTTAACTTACCTCTTGTGCTGCTGTAACCTTTGTTTACCTGCTCGCCCCATTTAGAAGCTTGGCTAGACACTTTTTTACGTATCACTTTACCATTATCAGGAGCAAGTAGCACACCAGCTATAGCACCGGCCGCAGCACCAGCTAACAGGCCTGCTGCCAAAGCTCCGGCCCCTACACCACCTGTTTTAGAGGATCTTTTAGAAGTTGTTGGTGCAGTTGGCTTCTGCTTCATTTGCCGCGCTGACTCGTATGAACTGTAATTTGACTTGTTCTCTCCAAGTGAGCGGCATTCCATATGCGTTCTCATAGTTTGTTTCAGTTTTATTATTGGCACATAACAGCCTACTACTTAGGCCTTCATTTTTATTAATAACGCGATCAAGCACGTTTGGTTAAGTTAGTATCAGCTAAAAACAAAGGCGCCTGCCCATTTAGGGCAGGCGCATCCGCGGTGTCACAGTCTGACCTCCTCAGCAAGCCACAGCATTGCTGCCACAGCTTTGGCCAGGCTGCAGTCTTATCTTATTCTGTTACTTAAGCGTTGCTGCCAGTAGTTCCGCCACCAGTAGTTGTAGAGCCTCCAGTTGAGCCTGTACCAGTAGAACCAGTACCTGTAGTAGAGCCAGATGTACTGCCGCCAGTGCTGCCAGAGGTTGTATTACCAGCTGTTTGTGAGCTGCCACCAGTGTTGTTACCGCCTGAAGAATCCTGCCCAGAGGACTTACCAAAAGTGTCGCCACTCATTTTCTTAATCTCCTCCAGACCATCCTGCAGGTTTTTCTCTAAGTCTTTGCTCATTTTGCCAGCCCACTTCTTGATGCTACTACGGGTAACTTCGCCTGTGTCTGGTGCCATCAGCAATCCAGCAATTACACCTGCACTAGCGCCAGCCAGCATAGCTAGCAAAACTTTTCCGCTATTGTCTTTCATAGTTCTTTTATTTCGATTAATTGTTTTTTTATCAGTAGGTTACCCATCTGTTTTATAACGGTTAACCACAGCATTAAGTTATCCCTATACTAAAAGATTCCTTTATAGTTGCCTTTAGTACATTTGACAAGTTGATAGGACCTTCTGCTACGCATTAACTTCCTGAGTTTAAGTACGCAATTAACTGCATTAACTCCTTTCTCATTTCGTTTAGCTGACGCTGCAGGGGCTTGCTTAGCTAACCTTTTCCTTGCTGGTCGTTTTGCTCTTCATCAGTCAGATCATCATAGTTCTGACGCATCTGTCTTTTTACATCCTCCCAAGAGCCTTGCATTACCACGTCAAACTCTTCGTCGTCCTCAGCACGGCCTTTGGTGCGTTTGTTCTTCAGGTTAGCAGTCCAGCGTTTTACGCTGCTGTTTACATCTTCACTAGCCCTGTTCAGTTGGCGGATCAGTTCCTCACGAGACTCACGGCCTGTTCTTGGGGCTAACAACACACCGGCAGCTATACCTGCTCCGATGCCAGCTAGGGTGGCTAACAAAATTCTGTCAGCTTCTTTGTCTATTTTAGTCATTATGTATGTGTTTATCTGGTAATGTTTGATGCATAGCTCTAAAAACAGAAAGTGCCACAAAAGGCGCTAAATCCGTTTTTAATTCTATATTTGTGTATTTCCAGATACATACGGCTAGCATTCATACAGGTTAATACCTGCACCAGCACGAGCCGTATACCACCATATCATAAATAACGAATAAACGATGAAAAAAGCAATCGCTGCTTCAGCATTTATGCTGGCCAGCCTGGTATCCTGCGTTAGCAACAAGCCGGAACAAGCCTCCTGCATCGACCCTGCCAAAATTAATCCTGATGGCATCTGCACCATGCAGTACGACCCTGTTTGCGGCTGTGACGGCAAGACCTACAGCAATGCCTGTGTGGCCGATAATGCCGGTGTTACGTCTTATACTAAAGGAGAATGCGCAGACAATCAGTAGCCTTACTTTAGAAAGCATTATTATGAGCGAAAAAAAATATTTCAAGCAGACAAAGCCGTTTCAGGTACCTACCACCGATGGTAAGCTGATAGAAGAGCACTTTGGTAATGCCTCTACCCAAACCAATGCCTTCAGCGTGGCACATATGGTAGCGCCTCCGCATTGGGGGGAGCCCCATCAAACACCCGAGTTTGATGAGATAACCATTGTAACCAAGGGTAAGAAGCTCATTGAAATTGATGGCGAGGAGGTGGAAGTGAACGCTGGCGAATCTATACTGATCAAAGCTGGTGCACGCATCCGCTATTCCAACCCCTACGACCACGAAACGGAGTACTGGTCTATCTGCATCCCAGCCTTCGATTTTAATGCGGTACACCGCGAAGAAGCATAGAATTACACTTAACCTAAGTCCTGCCACTCAAAGAGAGTGGCAGGATGTTTTATACCTTTACCCTCACCTTACGCCCTACTTACATGAAAAAATCACCTTTACTCTTACTAGCAGGCATGGCATTAGCTACTGCCTGCACAAGAGCACCTTCCACATCCACAGCAAATACTGGAGAGCCAGCACTGTCTGCTATAAGCGAGGCAGAACTACGGGAGGACCTGTTCACGCTGGCTAGTGACGAGATGCGTGGCAAGCGAGCAGGCACAGTAGATGAACTTAGAGCTGCAGCCTGGGTAGCAGAGCAAGCACGCGAGGCTGGTCTGGAGCCTGCAGGAGACGACGGAACCTACTTTCAGTTCTTTCCAATAAACCGCACGAAAGTAGCTGATAATAGTACTGTAGCAATTAATGGCAAACCGCTTAACCTTTGGCAAAATGCATGGCTTACTTCACCTGCTGAGGTTCGCGTAGATGCACCGGTCATATGGCTGAACTCTTTAGCTGATACTGCCAGACATAGTTTACAGGGTAAAGTAGTAGCCATGGCGCTTCAGGCTCCTGCTCCCCTGCCCGCAGCAGGTATGAGCCTTTGGAACTATCGCTACGTGGCTTCGGCCCTTCGCCAACAAACAAATGCCTTAAAGAACCAAAAAGCTGCAGCCATTCTGTTCGTAACAGACGCCCAAGCTGAGTCTGACTTTGGCTTTGTGGGCCATGTTTTCGAAGAGGGCACTTATCAGTTGGAGGGAGACCCAAAACGCCAGAACAGCTCTTCCCCTGTTTTACTAGTACATTCTACGGCTGCTTCAGAATTACAGCAAAAAGGAGCCAAACTAACTGCTAACATCGGAATCGACAGCTATACTTACCCATCCATGAATGTGGTAGCTAAAGTCCCGGGCACAGATCCTACTCTGAAAGACGAATACGTACTTTTCAGCGGCCATCACGACCACGATGGTATCGGTGCCCCTGTAGACGGCGACTCTATATACAACGGAGCTGATGATAACGCTTCTGTAACTGTTGCTCTTTTAGCCATAGGTAAAGCTTGGGTTCAGCAGCCGGGTAAGCGCTCAGCATTGTTTGTATGGCATGGTGCCGAAGAACGTGGCCTGCTGGGCTCTCGTTGGTATGCTGCACAGCCTACTGTACCTAAAGAGTCTATTGTAGCAGTGTTGAATGCTGATATGATTGGCCGTAACGCTCCCGACTCAGCTGCTCTGTTAGGCTCTATCCCGCCACACCGCAACTCCACAGCACTAGTTGACATGGCCTTAAATGCCAATAAGCAATATACTAACTTTGTTGTTGACACATCCTGGGACGAAGCGAGCCACCCGGAAGGCTGGTACTTCCGCAGCGACCACTTACCATATGCACGTGTTGGTATTCCTGCCCTCTTCTTCACTACGCTTCTCCACCCAGACTACCACACCCCGCGTGATGAAGCCGAACGAATCGACATGGCAAAGCTGACTCGAATGACACGCTGGATGTACGCCACGGGTTGGGCTGTTTCGGAATCTCCTGAGCGCCCTGCTGTTGATCCGAACGCGAAGCTGGAAAGATAAAAATACTTAAAAAACAGAAAGGCCCCTGCTCAACAGCAGGGGCCTTTTTTATACTTCTATCCTTCAAATAATGCTTCTCAGGATATATGATTCATGCTTACTTAGGCTGGATCATGTTGATAATGTCCTCAGAGATACCCATGCTGCTGAAGCCACCGTCGTGCATCAGGTTCTGCATTGTTACCATGCGGGTAAGGTCTGAGAACAGGGTGATGCAGTAGTTTGCGCAATCCTCAGCAGATGCGTTGCCTAGTGGCGACATCTTGTCTGCGTAATCGTAGAACACGTCGAAGCCACCTACACCAGTACCAGCTGTTGTTTTAGTTGGAGACTGTGAGATTGTGTTAACGCGTACATTCTTCGCTTTACCATAGCGGTAGCCATAGTTACGTGCAATAGACTCCAGCACAGCCTTAGCCTGTGACATATCTGTGTAATCAGGGAATACACGTTGTGCAGCAATGTAAGAAAGCGCCACAATAGAGCCCCAGTCATTGATGGCATCCTGCTTTTCAGCAACCTGCATCACTTTGTGGAAAGACAGAGCTGATACGTCCAGCGTCTTCAGGAACCAATCGTAGTTAAGGTCTCCGTAAGACTTACCTTTACGGATGTTCGGGCTCATACCAATTGAGTGCAGCACGAAATCGATCTTGCCACCCAATACTTCCTGAGCTTTTGTAAAAAGGTTCTCCAGGTCTTCTACAGAGGTAGCATCAGCTGGGATTACTTCTGCATTACACTCCTCCGCCAGCTTGTTGATCTCACCCATACGCATTGCCAATGGCGCGTTTGTCAGTACAAACTCAGCACCTTCTTCTTTCGCGATTTTGGCAACTTTCCAGGCTATCGACTTCTCGTCCAGCGCACCGAAAATGATTCCTTTCTTTCCTTTTAGCAGATTGTAGGCCATTTCTTTATAATTGTTTATTCGTTGCTATACATGCGCTTTCCGGCACTTCCGGAAAAGCAGCAGCAATATAGCAATTACAAATTACAAGGAAAGCAACTCTTTTGCACTTTGATAGGCATTGTCGCTTGGATTGGCCCCTGCAATCATGTGTGCGATCTCATTTACACGCTCCTGATCGTTCAGCTTTTTAACACGGCTGATGGTGCGGTCCTCTGTATCGTGCTTGTATACAAAGTAATGCGCATCACCTTGTGCTGCAATCTGTGGCAGGTGCGAAATAGCTATGATCTGGTGCTTCTGTGCCATCTGCTTCATCATCTTACCTACTTTCACAGCCACCTCTCCCGAGATACCAGTGTCAATCTCGTCGAATACAATGGTAGGCAATGCAGTTTTATCGGCTAGCATATATTTTATACTTAGCATCAAGCGGGAGAATTCACCACCAGAGGCAGCTTTAATCAGCGTTTGCGGCTGCGCACCTTTGTTTGCACTAAACAGGATGTTAATCTCATCAGTACCTGTTGCAGTAGGAGCCACCTCGTTATGCTGTATCACGATACGGGCATTTGGCATACCTAAATCTGCCACCAAAGTATAAAGCTCCTGCTCAAATGTATCGAAGGAAGCTCTGCGGCGCTCAGATAGTATAGCTGCGGTTTCCAGCACTTCCTTCTCTGCCTCTTTCATGGCTTTCTCGGTATTGGCAATAGCAGTATCCAGGTTCAACACGCTGCCGACCTTCTCCTCCAGATCCCGCTGAATTCCTAACAGCTCAGCATTGCTTTGCACCTGATGCTTGCGCTGCAAAGTATAAATCAGGTTCAAGCGTTCCTGTACCTCTAAAGTGCGCTCCGGATCAGCTTCGGTGTTGCGCTCGGCATCCTCCAGCTCTGCGGCAATGTCATTCAGTTCGATCATGCAGCTCTCGGTGCGGCTGCGTAGCTCCTCGTACTTATTTGAGAAAGCTGCCAGTTGGCCAATTACGTGCGCTGTATCCTTCAGGGCAGAGGTGATGTTAAACTCCGACTCTGTCAGGCTTTGCACAGCCTGCGTGAGCTTCACTTTGATATCCTCAGCATTCTCCAGCTGTTTCAGCTCTTCCTCCAGCTCCTCCTGCTCGTTCTCCTGCAGGCCTGCCTCCTCCAGCTCATTCAACAAGAAAGCATGATAATCGTGCTCCTTCTGCGCTTGCGCCAGCTGGTCAGTCAGTTTTTTGTAGTCGCTTTCAAGCTTTTTATACTTGCGGTAGCTTTCGTTATACTTGCGCAGGTGCGATAGATTTCCAGCGTAGATATCAAAAGTGGTGTTGCCCATAGAGGCCGTATTGCCCGCATAGATATCCAGGATGTTGAGCTGATAGCTAGTGTCTCCAAGCTGCAGTGTGTCGTGCTGCGAATGGATATCCATCAGGTTCTCCCCTATCTTTCTAATCACATCCAGCGTTACCGGCGTATCGTTCACAAAGGCACGACTCTTACCGCTTGGACTAATCTCCCGGCGCAGGATGCACTGATTGTCAAAATCCAGGTCCTCTTTAGAGAAAAGATCCTGCAGGTTGTAGCTCGATATATCGAAGACCCCCTCAATCACACACTTCTCCTCCTGGTTAAAGAGCAGCTTTGTATCAGCGCGGTTTCCCAGCAAAAGGCCAATAGCCCCCAGCATAATGGACTTACCGGCACCTGTCTCACCCGTAATAATATTGAGCACTGGCGACGGGTTCATCTCCAGCTTCTCTATCAAGGCGTAATTCTTTATTTTAAGATCTATCAGCATATACTATGACACAAGACTATAGACATAAGAAGACTTTTGGCCTATGCTAAAGTTCGTTAATTCTGTTCTTTTTTTGAAGTATGGGATTTACAGTAATTCTGTAGAATAAGTTGAGCAAGGCACAAGTGCACCTGCACTTTTAATACGGTGCCTCTATATCATAGATAATTTCCTCCACCTGCTCCAGCGGGAAAGTGTGGCGGTTAAAACGCAGGTCCTCCAGCTCTGCGCCTTTAGCATCCAGCTCTTTTAGCCTACCCGTTAAAACGACTTTAGTACGCAGCACCACCTGCACGGCGGGACTTTGCAGTAGTTCAAACCTGTGGTTTAGAAGGTCTTTTCTGAAAATACGTGTCTGGCGTTTACCCATGGGCGCAAGTATAAGTTCGGCTGCAAACTTTGCCCCGTGAAGTTACACGCTTTTAATGAAATTCTAAAAATTTTAGCGTTTTAGCAAAACTTCGTATTTGCTGTTATTGGTAGGATCTGCCTGCGATAAGATAGTGAATGCCTGTTGCTTCTGCGCTGGCGCAGCTGTCTTGAACATGTTCACCAGCTCATCAGCTTTAGCATCGAAGAAGGACCGAAGTATAGCAGAGTTGGGTTTTTGCTGCTGCAGGCGCTGTATGTTTGCCAGCATCGTTAGCACATTCTGCCTTGCCTCCTCTGGCTTTTCAGCCATTTGGTCCAGCCCCTGGCGGTGCATAGTATAGAGGCCTTCGCGGAATGGCAAAAATTGTGGGTCCTGCACGTTATCGATCAACCAGTAGCGGTTACGGTTGCTGTCGAAGGCTTTCCAGCCAGGATATCCGGCACCCTGGGAGGCAGCCAGATTAAGTATAGCTCTAGCTCTGTCGAAGGCTGGGGAGCCTGCCAAACGGCCAAAGCTGTCGTTATCCATCCCGATAATCATATAGGCATAAAATGCCAGCATGGAAGATAGGTTGGAAGTATAGTTGTTCTCGGCAAATTCCAGTGGCTGAGCGGCATTAAACTGGAAGGTCCAGTCTTTATCGATAAAAGAGAAGAGCACCGATTCGTAGCCTGTGCCATACGCCGGCCTTACTGACAACACCTGTACGTTTGCTCTAAAGGTGCCTATTTCCGGCATCTCCGTCAGGTTAATGAGTATACGGCACTTAATGCGTTCATCCGGGCTATAGGCCTGGCCTGTCCAACGGCGATTGTTCATAAACTCGAAGATGCGTGTTTGCATATCGGTGAACAATGTCCTGTCGGTATACTGTACTTGCTCACTGTTTACCACCACATCGCACTGTAGTTCCTGCGCCTTGGCAGCCCAGGCGGTAAAAACCAGCATCAGCAAAACAAGTACTTTCTTAGCCATATATCCGCTCCCAGATTAAGTTTACTATATCCTGTGCCACCTCCTTCTTCGACTTCAGCTCAAAGCTATGAGTGGCGTGCTCTTCAATTATCGTTATTTTATTTGTATCGTGCGCAAAGCCTGCCCCAGGATCGTTCAGAGAGTTTAGCACAATCATATCGAGGTTCTTTTTGCGCAGCTTTTCGCGGGCATTGGAATTTTCATTGTCTGTTTCCAGGGCAAAGCCTACCGAAAACTGCCATTCTTCTTTCTGCCTACCCAATGCCGCTGCAATATCAACGTTCTTCACTAACTCTATTGTTAGCTCGTCGCCGGCTTTTTTTATTTTCCTGTCGGCAACCGTTTTAGGCCTGTAATCGGCTACAGCGGCGGCAAATACCCACACATCAGCAGCTTCGGCATACTTTAGCACCGCCTTGTACATCTCCTCGGCGGTAAGTACATGCTTAACCTTAATGTTAGCGTGGTACGTCTGCAGGTTAGTTGGGCCAGAGACTAATTTCACTTTTGCTCCCATCGCTGCAAAACACTCTGCCAATGCGTAACCCATTTTACCTGTAGAGTGGTTCCCGATAAAGCGTACCGGGTCAATGGGTTCATGTGTCGGTCCTGCTGTGAGGAGTACTGTTTTACCGTTAAACGATTTTTGTGTCACCTGAAAAGAAATTCTGAAGCACCTGCACTATCTCCTCCGGCTCAGCCATACGCCCCTGCCCTACCAGGCCACTTGCCAGTTCGCCGTATCCGGCCTCAATAATGCGGTTGCCATACCCCTGCAGCCTGGTAAAATTATTTTGCACCGACGGGTGACGGTACATATCCAGATCCATGGCAGGGGCAATAAAAACAGGGCAACGCGCCGAGAGGTAGGTGGCGCTTAAAAGGTTGTCGCAGAAGCCATTTGCAAATTTTGCCACCGTGTTGGCACTTGCCGGAGCTACCACTATGGCATCAGCCCAAAGGCCAAGGTCCACGTGGTTGTTCCACACGCCGGTTTCGTCTTTTACAAACTGGCTGAGCACTGGCCGCTTAGAGAGAGTAGCCAATGTTAGAGGGGTTATAAACTCAGAAGCAGAAGTAGTCAAGATGACCTGTACTTCTGCTTCTGCTTTTATGAGCTGGCGGACCAACAGCGCTGCCTTATAGGCTGCTATACTTCCGCAAACTCCTACTATTATTTTTTTACCTTTCAGCATCCGCCTGTATTACAGGTTGATGTCCTCCTGAGTTTCCTCGTCTGGTTTTCTTACATACACCTTTCCTTCCAGGAACTCCTCGATTGCAAGGCTGGTAGGCTTAGGCAGACGCTCGTAGTACTTAGAGATCTCGATCTGCTCGCGGTTTTCGAATACCTCCTCCAGGTTGTCTACAGTAGTAGCAAACTCAGCCAACTTAGAGTTAAGCTCCTCTTTCAGTTTTACTGAAATCTGGTTCGCTCTTTTAGAGATAACAGCCACAGACATGTACATATTGCCGGTTTGCTCTGCAAAGTCGGCCATGTTGCGGGTAACGATTGATGATGGAACTGCTGCCATATATGTATACTTTATGAATTCTGTTGGTTTGATTTTCTAATGTTGGCCAGCGCTGACTGTACTGCGTCGAATACTCGCTCAGCATCACGCTTGTACCTGCTGTCCGGGTACATGTCCACGAAAGCCTGGAAGTAATCCAGCGCCAGGTCATACCGCTCTTCCTGCTTAGAGGGCACACTTTCCTGTGCAAAGCGGTATTGGGCATCGAGTCTTAGGAAAGCAGCTTCTTCTGCATAGGGAGAAGAGGCGTGTTCCTGTAAGAAATTGTTCAGGGCTACAGCTGCTGAGCGCCAGTAACGCAACTTATAGTAAAGCCTGGCTTGGTTAAAGTCTTTCTTGTCTAGCTTGGTATACAGCTCCTCCAGCACCTTGTTTGCCTCTGCAACTCGTTCGCTGGTCGGGTAGCGCACCAAAAATTCCTCGTACGCCTCTATGGCTGTTAGGGTTGGGGTCTGGTCTTCCTCAAAGCTAGGCGACTGCTCATACAGCGATCGCGCCTGCAGAAACATAGCTTCTTCGGCATACGGGCTACGCGGATAGGTAGTGTAGAAATTGCGGAAGTAGGCGTCACTCAGGATGTAGTTACCCTGCATAAAGTGAGCTTTAGCACGGAAGAACTGTGCTTTTTCAGCTTCCTCTGTACCAGCCATCAGGTCTGTTACCTGGTCCAGCAGTTGCGAAGCACGGTAATACTCCTCCTGCTCATAATACTCCAGTGCAGCCTGATACTTCTTGCTGACATCGTTGCTTTTCAGCAGTTGCTGAAAGTTACTACAGCCGGTGGCCAGCAGCAACAGGCAAAACAGTGCGATACTATGGAAAAAGCCTCTATTCATGAACAGGCAAAATTATAGAATATCCGTTTGATTTACAAAAGAGATTCGGTGATGGCGGCAGCTTTCTTCTTTACTGCCTGTTTTTCTTTCGGGGAGCCGCCTTTTTATTACCGGCAGGCTTTGCTGCAGGTTCTTTTTTTACCGGCGGCGCCTGTACTGCGGCAGGTTGCTGCGTACTCAGTACCTGCTGCTTGGTCGGCCTTAGTTGCGACAGCCATGCAAACCCCTCCAGCTGCTTACTTTCTTCGTTCAGCTCATGCGGTGGCACAAAACTGGCGTCCGGCTGCATCAGAAACGATATAGTCTTCAGTTTATTTTCCGCAAACTTAAGAATCATGTCGCTGCAGATGGCTTTGTTCATGCCTGTCAGTACCGTATCTCCCTCCAAGGCAAAATACAAACTCTCGCCGTTTCCGTTTACATTCACCCGCCTGATATCACCATCATGGAAAAAAGCCGTCATATCGCGCCCTTTCACCTGGTTATAGTTTTTCAGCGAATCCTCCGAAACAATAAAAGCATTGCTGTACATGTACATGCGGTCGATGGTCTGGTTGCGCAACTGTATGTGAATAGTGTCGGCCACCAGTTGGCTTTCTTCGTTCCAAAGCACCGGCTTTACGTTCATGTGCATGATAGAATCCGTGCGGTTATAGCTAAGGGAGTCAGCTTTACCCTGCAGGTCAGACTTAAAGATCTTCACGTTAGGGTATGCGAAAATCATACTTGCCGTGATGGCCCCTTTTGGTTCCCGAGAATACAGAGTGTCTGCCGAAAGGAACAATGTGTCCCCCTCCATTATAGTTTCCATTACCGGTTTACCGTATACTTTGGCTTCTCCCTTATCGCGCCAGTAGCGGCCAATCTGCCCTCGTATTGTCACGTCATCCTTCAGCGCACGCAACGATACATTTTTTTCGGCATAGCCATAGCCGGTGTTCTGGTTATAGAACAGCTTATCTCCCCCAAGGCGGTATTCGTCGGTTAAGATATAGGCATTACGGCCGAAGTTAGAGATTTTTGTAATGGTGTTGTAAGTACCTTCTTCGGCATAAAGGTCGCCCTGTTGCCCCTCTATAAACGTTGGCCCCTGGAAGTATACTACTTTGGTAAGCGTGTTATACCGCATGTTCTGCGCCTTGATGTCGTAATCAGCCGTTTTCACTTTCACGTCCTGCTGAAAATCGAACATCTTTGTTTTGGTGTTGTAGGCCCCACGGCGGCTTTCGAGGCGGTTCTCTGGATCCACGATAACACCACCTTCTGTATAATTAGCGGTACGGGTATCCAGGTTGTAATCAAGGCTTGGCGTGGTAAGGGTCATACGTGGGTCACGCATGACCACATCTCCTATAATATTAGCCGTGCGGGTGTCTCCGTTGTAGGTGGCACGCTGGCCGGTAATGTTCACGGTATCAGCCTGGTTAATGCGCACATTGCCGAAGGCCTCCAGCACGTTTTTCTCTTTGTACTGGTAAACTGAGTCAGCGTAAAGGGTACCGTCCTTCTGTTTAAAGATTACATTCCCTATCAGTTTATCTATTCGCTGGCCGTTAAAGTTACCACCAATTAGGCTGTCAGCTTGCTGCAGGTCTACAGGTACTTTCTCTGTCTGGCCCTGCCTCGGACGCTGCTGTGCCGGCTGCTGCGGGGCCGGCTGTTGCAGCACAGGCCGCGGCGGTGTAGGCTGCCCCTGGCGCCCGTTCTGCCCGAAAACGGCGAAGGCAACGAGGCTAAAGACAAGAGAAAACAGTAATTTTGTGTAGTTCATTTAATTCTTAGACAAAGGACTAAAGACATTATGACAAAGGATTCGGTTTCTTTTGTCCTTTGTCTAACAGTCTTTCGTCTAGTTTATACTTCAAAATTAGAAAAAAATTATCAGCCGCTGCTTTATGCTACAGAAAGTTTCAGGTTACATACAATCGCATGGCCTTTGCCAGCCAACAGATAAAATCTTAGCGGCCGTTAGCGGCGGCATCGACTCCGTGGTACTCTGTGAGGTACTGCACCAGCTTAAGTACGACTTCGCCCTGGCACACTGCAACTTTGGGTTGCGTGCCGAAGATGCCGAGGCCGACCAGTTGTTCATCAAAAAGCTGGCCAAAAAGTATAACGTGCCTTTCTTTACCGAAAACTTTAACACCCGCGCGTTTGCTGAACAGGAGAAGCTCTCGACACAGATGGCAGCCCGCACCCTCCGCTATAACTGGTTTGAGCAGATACGCCAGCAAGAGGGTTATGACTACATCGCCACGGCCCACCATAGCAACGATACCACCGAAACCATATTGCTGCACCTGACAAAAGGCACCGGCATTGCAGGGCTGCACGGCATTCCGCCAAAGAACGGGCACATCATCCGACCTATGCTTTCGGTTACCAAAGATGATATTTATGAGTATGTAACCGAGCGAAAGCTAATCTGGCGCGAAGACAGCTCCAATCAGACCACCAAGTATCAGCGAAATAAGATCAGGCATGAAGTAATACCAGTGCTGAAGGAGATAAACCCTAACCTGGAGGAGACGATGCTGCACACAGCCGAACGTGTTAGCCATGCTGAAAGTATTGTAGCCGCCTACATTGAGAACCTGCGCCAGCAAAGTATAAAAGAGGAGGAAGAGGCTGTGTATGCGAGTCTGACACCATTGCAAAATGCCACTGGCCTGCCTGTGGTGCTGCACGAGCTGCTCAGGCCTTACAACTTTAGCTATGCTGTTGTGCTAGAACTGGTCGAGGCGTTGGAAGGAATTTCAGGCAAGCAGTTCGACTCCCCTACCCACACACTGGTAAAAGATAGAGAGCAATTGGTTATTACAAGACGCAACCTTAGCAGCTTTGGGAGTATACTGATAAACGAAGGGGACACAGATGCAGAGGCCGCCAATACCAGGTTCAGCATAAAATATGTAGATGCTGATAAGTACAAGCTCAACACTAAGCCTCATGTAGCCGCCCTGGATGCCGATCAATTGAAGTTCCCGCTCAAGCTACGCAACTGGCAAGAGGGCGACTGGTTTGTACCGCTTGGCATGAACGGCAAAAAGAAAATCAGTGATTTCCTGATAGATAAGAAGGTACCCGCTAACCTAAAAGGGCAAACACTGGTATTAGTTTCTGACCAGTCTATTGCCTGGGTTGTAGGGCAGCGCCTGGATAACCGCTTTAAAGTAAGCGATAAAACGGAACGGGTGGTAGAGATAACCATGAGCTCCTCCCGTAGTTCGTAACACTTTTTACATACTCTGGCTTAGAAAACACAGCTGTTATTTTACCTGAAAAGCCTCTGCTTTTCAGGCTGATGCCACATATCAATAATTAACTATACATTACAGCCGATATGTAGCATATTTTTCTAAATTTACAGTAGAGTTAACCGAATCTCAAACTAAAATAAAACTATACCCGACCATGAAAGTAACCGTAGTTGGAGCAGGTAACGTTGGGGCAACATGCGCCGATGTGCTAGCTTACCGCGAAATCGCGAACGAAGTAGTACTAGTGGATATTAAAGAGGGTTTTGCCGAAGGCAAGGCACTTGATATCTGGCAGAAAGCACCAATCAACCTTTACGACACGCGCACTGTAGGCGTAACAAACGATTACAGCAGAACTGCTGACTCTGATGTAGTAGTTATTACATCGGGCCTACCGCGCAAACCAGGTATGACACGCGACGACCTGATTTCTACCAACGCCGGTATCGTGCAGTCGGTGACAGAGAATATTATCAAGCACTCCCCGAATGCCATCATCATTGTAGTTTCGAACCCGCTGGATGTAATGACCTATGCAGCGCACATTACCTCTAAGCTGCCACGCACACGCGTAATGGGTATGGCCGGTATCTTAGACACAGCCCGCTACCGTGCGTTTCTGGCTGAGGCACTGAATGTGTCTCCGAAAGATATTCAGGCAGTGCTGATGGGTGGCCACGGTGATACTATGGTTCCGCTTCCGCGCTACACTACTGTGGGCGGTATTCCGGTAACAGAACTAATTGACGAGGAAACGCTGAACGCCATTGTAGACCGCACAAAGAACGGTGGTGGTGAGCTGGTGAAACTGATGGGTACTTCTGCCTGGTATGCTCCGGGTTCGGCAGCTGCTCAAATGGTGGAGGCCATCGTACGCGACCAGCGCCGTGTGTTCCCGGTTTGTGTGAAGCTGGAAGGCGAGTACGGTATTGATGGTGTATACCTGGGTGTACCGGTTATTCTTGGCAAAAACGGTATCGAGAAAGTAATCGAGCTGCAGCTAAACGATGAGGAGAAGCAACTGCTGGAAACCTCACGCGGACACGTGAAAGAAGTAATGGAAGCGCTGGATAAAATTAACGCTGCCAACGCTTAAGTTTGACACTCCCACGCCTAAAGGCAGTAGGATTCTTGGGCTACCGAACCATTGTCCTTGTATATCTCCCAAGCTGAAACGGTCTGCCCGACCGCCTTATTTCTTATATTACTAGCTGCGTTCACATCCCTGTCCAAGACGTGTCCGTTAGCTCTGGGTCCAATACCTGTCCGATAGTTTCAGGTCGGTGTTGCGCCAGCCACATACCGAACAGTCCTGAGAAGTATGGTTGGGAGCTACTTTATGAAACTCCCGACCATACCACCTGGACTTGTATTCCAGCATCTGCACGAACTGATACCATCCAGCGTCCGATATTGATTTGGCTAACTTGTGGTTTTTGAGCATATGCTGCACTTGCAGGTTCTCAACGACAATCGCTTGGTTCTCGCGAATGAGTTGAGTAGTCAGCTGGTGGTGGAAGTCCTTGCGGGTGTTGCTCACTTTCAGGTGCAGCCTGGCCAGCTTTGCGGCAGCCTTTCGCCTGTTACTACCATCTTTCTTCTTCCTGCTGACCGAACGCTGTGCTTTCCTTAGCTGGTACTGGTAGCGATACAGGTGCTTTGGATTATCCACCACCTGACCGTCTGAGGTGACCACAAAGGACTTGATACCCATGTCCAGCCCCAACACGTTTGTCACTGGTGGAAGCGGTGCTATCTCCACCTCACAGCACAGGGCCACATGCCACCCATCAGCTTCCCTGACAACGCTGCCTGTCCTGATAACCCCCTGCACATCCTGTGACTTGCGGTACTTGACCTTGCCGATTTTCGGTAGCTGGACTGTACAGGTATTCTCGTGCAGCTTCACCCCCTGCTTGTAGGTGAAGGAGCGATACTGGCCTCGCCTGGCGAACCTGGGGAATCCCTTGCCCTGCTTGAAGAAGCCATCGTAGGACCTGAACAATCTATCTGTCACCTCCTGTAAAGTTTGTGAGTGTACGCACCCGATCCATTCCACGTCCCTGGCGATAGCAGAGAGCTCTTGCTGCATCTGGTTCTTGCCGATGGAAAGCCGGTGGTTTGTGTACAACTGCTTCTTATAGTCCAGGCAGAGGTTGTAGACATACCGGCACGAGCCGAGCCACTGTGCGAGGAGCCTGAGCTTGCGCCCTGGTGGGTTTGAGTCGGAAGCGGTATGTCTTGATCTGATTCACGGCTTCTTTTGGCGCCTTGCCCGGTGCAGGGCATGTTTGCTGCAGCAAAGGTAACAGCCGGCAAGTGCAGGCGGTAGAACATAGGGTAAAATCGAACCCAGCAAAAGTGAAGGGATGCTGCACCACATCGAGTGGTTCAAAAAGAAAACCAAATTCATCCCTTGGCTAAAGCCCCAAGTGTTAGGGCTTTCTTTGGCATTTTCTCGTAAAAAGTATACTTGTTGATACTAAAGGCGCCGCTTCTAATAAGAGCGGCGCTTTTGTTTTTATAAACTTCGCCATATAAGGTGTGCATGCGAGTGTCTCCTCTCGATAATGCTAAGAGTTGTAGCTCAGTTTACCTTTAGTAGTTTTGTTGGCGCACCGGCTCCTTATGTTTTATTTGCTTTAGCAATTGCTTTATCCAACTTGATACTAGCTATACTTTTTAGTTGCAGTACATCCATAGCCTTACCATTCTTGTTGTTTCATTTCAGATTTTGGTGCCCTCAAGGCCGGGTGGCCTCGTCCTGGGGGTAGGGGGCCTTGATAAGGGCATCGCGCTGTGTTCCCTCCTGCGCCTTGTGAGATCCAAGGACTGGAATCAGGTCCGATGGCCCCAACCTTTGCTACTCCTCCTTTAAAAGGGGCACAGGGGGATGTTTATCGTTCCCGAAAATTCCCTCCTCAAAGGAGTTAGGGGGTGGGTTCACCTGAATAGCTCTAACCACAGTACTTATACTTTAGAAGCAGCAGCTACAGTAAATCTTCCTCTTCTTAGCTGTAGGAAGATTGCCCATGCTATAGCATAGAAGACTGTTCACTGAAGTTGACTAGCAGAAGATTAAAACCTGAATCCAACGGAGAAGTATGGCAGTACGCCATCCTCAGAAAAACCGACTACTCCGTGCAAAAGTAGAAGCTGGGCAGGCAACACATAAAAGCCCGCACCAAAGCCGTCGTGCCAGCCACCTCCGTCGTCTCCACTTTCTGACCAAACACGGCCTATATCGTTAAAGCCTATCAAGCCCACAGAGCCTGGAAGCAGGTAGGAGGTAAAGTCAAATAGCTTGAGGCGCAGCTCGAGGTTGTGATAAAGCATCTGGTCGCCGGCAAACCTGAAATTGCGGTAGCCGCGCAGGTTGTTTGTGCCACCAAGGTACATTAGCTGGAAGAAAGCCGGATCACCGAAAGTTGTACCTCCGCCAATGCGGTTTGCTACCACCAACCTGTTACTTAGCCTGAAGTAAACACCCAACTCCGACTGTAGCTGCCCGTACTCTCGTTCCTCGTCATTGAACTGGCCAACCCCGCGCAGGTTAGTACTCCAGAATATACCTTTTGAAGGCTGTACTTCATCATCCCGGGTATCGAGAGTGAAGCCGCCTATCAAGCCACTATAGTACTTGCTTTCAAACAGGTTCTCTTCCGGGTTTTGCTGCTGGTACAAGTTAATAAAGCGTCCCTCATTGTCTTCAGGCCGCATACTGAAGAACTGCCCCGTAATACCACCAAACACGCTGAAGCGCTGCGTAAGCTGGCGTTTCAGCACCACTTGCGCCTCTATAAAGTCGTAACGGGTGCGGTAGTAGCGTATGGGTTTACTGCCTTCGTCTATAAATTCTGTGTTGTTACCTACCCCAAAGAAGTTGCTTGTGTTGTTAGGAGCTCTGGCATCAAGCTCTACTCCTACATCATACTTGCCTATCAGCTGTGGAAAGTCACCTTCGTACCTTCCGAAGAAAGCATTAGTTGCCAGGGCATGGCCTACCATAAACCTATGCTGTGCTGCATAAGGGTCTTTCCGGAAACCTTGCTTAGTATACCTAAACCCAGCCCCTAGCAGCACGCCATCATCTATGTTGTAGCCGGCAGTTACCAGTGGCATCAGCACGTCATACTCAAAACTACGCGGGTCATAGTTGTTCACAATAGTGTCCTCAGAAGTGCGCAGCTTAGCCAAACCTCTTTCTGGCAACCTATTTTCCTCGTCCGAGCGATCGTAAACCAGTAGCTTCTTCTTGTTCCTGAAATCGCTGGCAATGTCGAATGTATCGGCACTACCACCTCCTATAAGGCGCACCTTTATTTTAGATTTGCCAGTGCCTTGTACTCTAAACACATCCGTATCGCCACGGCCATACAAGCGCAGCTCTTTCGTTACTACCGGGGAAAACGTGCGGTCTAGCAACAGGCGATCCCTGTCCCCTTCTTTCTTGATCTTGTATACTTTCAGGTTTATACTTCCATCCGGCAAATAATCAAGGTTAAACTCTTCGTGCTTGTCTGAACCAGGAATGTCTACTGCCTCGGCTAAGAATCGGTAGTATTTCAATGCCTGCTCCTGCAGGTTATCCCGGCGGGCTTTCATGGTGCTGATGAGTTCGGCTCCACCCTGTTTAAAAATTGGCTCTGGCATACGACGCACCGCCTTTTCTAGCAGATCATCCGTTAGCCGATCTTGTACCACCTTTACCTCTTCCTGCCAATCCTGTTCGCTTAAGTGCGTCAGGAACATGCGGTCGAAGAAGCGCGCATTAAAGTTAAAGCCCTTAATGTCTCTAATGTCCTTATCAAAGCCTTGGAACTTAGGCATAATCCACTTGCGGGAGCCAATTTTAGGAATTACTCCTTCGTTTTTAAAAAATATCTGGTCTCTATCTCGGGGAATAGGGTCATAGTAATCGCCTGCCTGATCTTCCAATTCCCTCCACCGCCACTGGTCTTCATGCCTGTCCCAGTCACCAATAACGAAGTCCAGCAACCTTGCCCGTAATACAGATCTCTGGTTTACCCGCGTGTCGTTATCCTCCTCAAGCTTCTCCAGTACTGTTTCTGTATTATCTGTGTCAACGCCAGCTCTGATAGGCTCACGTTCTTCAAGAAGGTAAACCGCGTTGGCATAATCCTCCCGGTACTCCCCAAGCGCAGGATCGTCCGGCAGGTACACTATTTCAGGGTTAGTGTGCAGCACGTTCAGGGCCTCAGCCAGGGGTGGCACTACCAATGCTCCAAACGGGTGAGAGGATGATATCTGGTCCTGCACAATGTCTTTGGCAACCGTCTCGCGCAGGTTCTCGGGCAGGGCCATCTCCGGGTCTTTCTGTACAGTTCGCAGCACCCATTCTTTTCCTGTAGAGTCAGCCAGCCGCAGCGACTTTGTCTGCTGGCCTCCGCCACGCTTCAGTATCTTCATACCACCACGCTCCTCATTTAGCCTGAATACACGCAGCTTTACGGGTGTAGACCATAACTCCCGGTAGTTGTCTCCAAACCAGAAGCGGTGGCGCTTGCCCACCTCATCATATTCGGAAGCAATGGCTATAGTTATACTGTCCTGTTGTGGCGTAACGCTTTGTGCGTTAGCCGCAAGGCAGCTGAGCCAGCAGCAGAGTAACAAGCTCAGGAAATTATATTTATCTATACCTGGTATCATAAAATCAAAATGATTCCAAGATTATACTTACCTGTCGCTATAGGGTTTTACCTGGGAAGCAACTCCTGCTATAGCAACCTTGTAATATGCTTGTACTTCGATAATTACAAGTTTATGAAACAATACAGGCACCTCTTCTGCAGGTGCCTGTATATTTAAATTTACTCTTTCTGGCTTGCCTGGAAGAGCTTCTGTTTTTCTTCCTTGGAGAGGCTTTCGTAGCCAGAGCTGGAGATCTTGTCAAGTATACGATCTATTTCGCTCTGATCAGGAGATACAGGACCGCTGCTTCTGCCATTTGGCTTTGGGGTGCCACCTCCTGAAAAGCGGTTATGGCTAACTCTGAGCTTTGGCTTACGCTTGAACAGTCCTGCAAAAAAGTCGATGACTGTCAAAACCGGTCTTCCCAGATCGTTGCCACGCTGCAGCTGCCGAATAAAAAGCCAGCCTATAAAGGCTCCGCCGATGTGTGCAATGTTGCCACCGGCATTATCGCCTACAGCACCTGAAATTGAGAGCAGCACCAGGAACGCAGCAATGTACTTGATTCTGACAGGGCCTATCAGGATAAGGTTGAAGGCAAAATTAGGCAGTAAAGTAGCTGCTCCCACCACAATAGCCAATACGCTTGCCGAGGCACCAATCATAGTACCTATAATCATTCTGTCGGCAAAGTACGGGATAAAGTTATAGCAAAGCAGGTAGAGTATCGCACCCGCAATACCACCCAGCACATAGAGGCTCAGCAGTTTTCTGTCACCTAAGTATTCCCGCAAGAGCTGCCCAAACCAGTACAGGTTCAGCATGTTAAAGATAATGTGCAGAAAGCCTACATGGGTAAAGAAATACGTAATTAGCGTCCAGGGGTGCGTGATGAAGTAGAATGGTGAAGAGCTGATTGCAAGATTGTTGAAAATAGCCTCATACAACCATTCACCCCCAGTAAAGAACAGGATCGTGCGAAGAACGATCAGCACCACAAAAACGATTACGTTGATGAGGATTAGCTGTTTGAGAGTATTGTTAGGCTGCCGGAAATTATCTTTTATATCGTTTATTATACTCATTAGTCCTTAGTAGTTACTGTAATCGTTGCGTTGCCACATTCTTACCAGTATATACGCGAACAGCATACCTCCAAGGTGTGCAAAGTGCGCTACGTTGTCGCCGGGCACGCGGTTAAAGCCGGCGTAAAGTTCATACCCTCCATAGAGCAGCACAAAGTACTTAGCTTTTATAGGGATAGGCAGGAAGAGCAGGAAGAGCTCCAGGTTGGGGAACAGAAGTCCAAAGGCCATGAGGATACCGAAAACGGCACCAGATGCACCAAGCATAGGGCTATTGTATACCTGGTTGTACACATAACGCACAGCCTCCTTGCTTTCTTCTATGTAGGTAGGGTTATCAGGGTCACGGCGAAACTCCACGGCAAAATCCCTGTTGTACCTACCGCTAAAATGATCTTCCATATAGTTGTAGAACGACATAGGCTCTGGGTGCACCATATAAGTGGCGGTTTCATTTTCAAGCCCATTAAGTTCGTATGCACGCACACCTGAGTATAGCAAACTGGCGCCAAGGCCCGTAATCAGGTAAAAAGTCAGGAAGCGCTGTGGTCCCCAGAAACGCTCCAGCAAAGGTCCGAATATAAAAAGGCTGAACATGTTGCTGAACAGGTGCGACCAGCCTCCATGCATAAACATGTGTGTAAACAACTGTATTGGCCGGAACAGATCAGAGCCAAAATAGTGGAGGGCAAAGTCCTCCATGCTTACCACACCGCTGCTCTGCAGCAGAAAAACAACCACGTTGATGATCAGGAGATTCCTGACCATAGGGGTGATATTGAACATGCTTTTATCGTTCTTTAGTATAGTACAGGCACCGGTGAAGCCTAAAACGCAGTTGATCAAAATGTATGCGCAGCATAGCTTCTACGTGTGGCTAAGCAGACACAACTAATTACAACCAAAATTATGCCTTCAGAAACAGCTCATGCAGCTGACTGAGCTCCATGATCACCAGTGTTTTCTGGCCGCCCGGCGTATAGTTCGGTACCTGGCACGCAAAAAGCTTATCTACAAGCGAATTCATTTCCAGATCGCTCATACGTGCCTGCGACCGTGCGGCCAACCTTTTGGCCATAGCGCGGGCCAGGTTTTCTCTTTTATCAAGCTTTAACGTAGCCGAATTGTTTTTGTATTGTTCAATCAGCTCCTCCAGCAGTTCTTTTTCATTGGCAGCCTGTACATCGGCAGGAATACCATTGAGTATAATAGTGTTGCCACCAAAATCCTCAAACTGGAAGCCCATATCCTTGAACTCCGCTGACAGCTCCTTGATGAGTACAGCATCAGTAGCTGAGAGCTCAACCGTTTGCGGGAACAGCAAGGCCTGTGAGGCACCTGTTTTCTTCTGCAACGAGGCAATATACTTCTCATACAGGATGCGCTCCTGAGCTGCCTGCTGGTCAATTACCATCATTCCGGATTTAACCTGTACCAGCAGGTACTTCTGATGAATCTGTATGGCTTTCTTGGTAGAGGCAGGCGCTGTGTCAGGAGCGGCAAATGCATCGCTCAGCAGCCCCGTGCCCGATGAGGCAACAGTGCTTTCAAGCTCGTCTGGCTCTGCATTACGCATCGGTTCATACAGCTGCTCCCACCCTCTGGATGTTGCGCGCTTGGTAGCTGGGGCCGGAGGTGTAAAGCCCGGGAAAGAAGTACTGCCTCCACTACTGGTAGCTTTGCTTTCTGCCTTCTTCTCCGGCTCAAATTCGCTGTTAAAGCCGCCCTGCAGGCGTATGGGCTGCAGCGGGGCGTAATTTACATCCTGCTCAAAGTCCAGCGAGGGCGCAATATTGTAGGCACCAAGAGCACGTTTTACGGCTGCGTGTACAATCGCGTACACCGTTTTCTCATCCTCAAACTTTATCTCGGTCTTGGTTGGGTGTACGTTAATATCGATCTTCTCCGGATCTATCTCTATAAAGAGCACATAGAAAGGATGGTTCTCCTTTGCCACTAAACCTTCAAAAGCGGTCATTACAGCGTGGTTCAGGTAGCCACTCTTCACAAAGCGGTTATTTACATAGAAGAACTGCTCCCCACGCGTTTTCTTTGCGTGCTCTGGCTTACCCACATAACCTTTTACTACCAGAAAGCCCGTGTCTTCCTCGCAGTAGGCCATCTGGTTTTTATAGTTACTTCCAAAGATGCTTACAATCCGCTGGCTCAGTTTGGTAGCAGGCAGGTTAAACACCTCCATGTCGTTATGGTGCAGCGTGAAACTAACCTCTGGGTATGCCAGGGCCACCCGCTGGAACTCCTCCAGGATGTGGCGCATCTCTACCGCATTAGATTTAAGGAAATTGCGGCGTGCAGGCACATTGTAAAACAGGTTCTTTACAGCAATGGATGTACCCTCTGGTGTAACCACTGGCTCCTGCAGCACTACTTCTGATCCTTCTATTACCAGCTTTGTACCAGTCTCGGCTCCTTGTGGCTTTGTTTTAAGCTCTACCTGTGCTACTGCACCAATAGAGGCCATTGCCTCGCCCCGAAACCCCATCGTACGGATACGGAACAGGTCTTCGGTAGTGCGGATTTTGGAGGTAGCATGGCGCTCAAAGCACATGCGGGCATCAGTCTCCGACATACCTGCGCCGTTATCCACCACCTGCACCAGTTGTTTACCGGCCTCCTTCACAATAAGCTGTACACTAGTAGCCTGCGCATCAATAGCGTTCTCCAACAGCTCCTTCACCACAGAGGCTGGGCGCTGTACCACCTCACCGGCCGCAATTTGGTTGGCAAGGAAATCAGGCAGTAAATGTATGATGTCGGGCATCCGCTTTTCTAACTCCTTCTTACTATATAGTTTATTTTCTCTCTAAACCAGCTGATTTGGCCTTTGTGGCTAAATATTTGCTCTTACTTATTTGTAAATGCAGAACTAATTCAGAGTTAAATTTATTATTAAATTACAGAAGCCTCTGATCTGAGGCTGGAAATTCTGCCAACGAGTTCGCGTTGCTTTTCGTCTAAAAAAGTATAGCGATAAATTTATATCAGTGTCGGGGCTGGTGGCGTTAGCACAGTAAGGCTACTCTTGAGGCCACGTAAGCTGTTTTAGCCGGTAGGTCTTTCTCCTACCACACTAAGCTAATGGCAGTACCGATAAACGTGTTGGATAGTCTGTATTTCCGAACCGCCTTGTGCAAAATTAGGCTTAATTTTGACTTGTTCCAATTAATAAAATAGTAGCGTAGGATGTTGAAGAGTTTTAGTGTAGGTGTATTGATTCTTGTTTTTCTTGTAATGGGACCTCTGATGTCGTTTAATCCGTCAGAGGAGATTATCGCGCATCCGCAGGAACAGCAATGGGTCGACAGCGTGATGACCACACTAACTCCGACACAGCGCATTGGGCAGTTGTTTATGGTGGCTGCTTACTCCAATAAAGACCAGAAACACATTACCAAGATAGACTCGCTGGTGGGTCAGTATGGTGTTGGAGGCCTCATGTTTATGCAAGGTGGCCCTATGCGCCAGGCTATACTTACTAACCGCTTTCAGAGCAAGGCAAAAGTTCCGCTGTTGATCGCGATGGATGCTGAGTGGGGCCTGAACATGCGCCTGGACAGCAGCATGCACTTTGCCCGCCAGATGACGCTGGGTGCCATGAACGATGACCGTTATGTCTACCTGATGGCACGCGAGATAGCCCTGAAGATGAAGCGCCTGGGTGTAAATGTTAGCTTCTCCCCCGTGCTGGATGTAAATAACAACGCCAACAACCCAGTAATTGGCAACCGCTCTTTTGGTGAATCTAAGGAGGCTGTCAGCCGATATGGTGTGGCCTATATTCGAGGCTTGCAGGACCATGGCGTAATGGCCGTGGCCAAGCACTTCCCTGGCCACGGGGATACAGATAAAGACTCGCATTACGACCTTCCTGTTGTTCAGCATAACATGCAGCGCTTAACAGATGTGGAACTGTACCCTTTCAAGCAGTCTTTTGACGCTGGTGTGATGGGTGTAATGGTAGCGCACCTGTACCTGCCTAACATCGACTCAACCAAAAACCAGGCAGCAACACTTTCCAAGCCGATTGTTACCGGTCTTCTGAAAGAAAAGATGAAGTACAAAGGCCTTGTGTTTACAGATGCCCTGAACATGCAGGGCGTAAGTAAATACCATAAGCCTGGAGAGGTAGACCTGAAGGCCCTGCTTGCCGGTAACGACGTGCTGCTTTTCCCGGAGGATGTACCCACGGCTATCGACAAAATCACGAAGGCTGTTAAGAAGGGGCAGATCTCGCAGGCTGAGATAGACCAGCGAGTGCGCAAAATCCTGCATGCCAAGTACTGGACAGGACTGAACAGGTATAAACCTGTGAAGCTGGAGAACCTGCAGGAGGACATAGACCGCCCGGCCAGCCGCGTTATACAGGAGCAGTTATATGAGAATGCGGTAACGGTGGTGGAGAATGAGCGCAACTTTATTCCTTTCCGCAACCTGGATACCCTTAGCATTGCCTCTGTGGCGGTAGGTACTTCGGTAAATAATACGTTTCAGGAGACAATGAGTAACTACGCTCCTATCAACCGTTTTACCATTCCTGACCGTTACGCCCCTGATACTGCCTTTACCAATATCATCCCAAAACTGGAGGGTAATGATGTAGTGGTGGTAAGTATACATGGGATGAACAATACGGCCGCCAAGAACTTTGGTATTGGCACAGGTACGCTTGCCTTTATAGAATACCTGCGCGAGCGAACCAACAAAAAAGTAGTGGTAGCGGTAATGGGCAATGCCTACAGCTTAAAGCTGTTCGAAGGTAATAAATGGCTGGTAAACGGTTACGAAGACAACCCTGTATCGCAGTCGCTGGTACCTCAGGTGCTTTTTGGTGCACGCGCCGCACAAGGTAAATTGCCTGTTTCTGCCTCTAAAAAGTATACTGCTGGCACAGGGTTACCAACTGCTACGCTAGGTCGCCTGAAGTACGGTGTACCGGAGAGCGTAGGCATGGATTCCAGAGTACTGGAACAGATCGACAACATCGCTACCGAGGCGATTGCTTATGCTGCTACGCCAGGTATGCAGGTGCTGGTGGTAAAGGACGGTACTGTAGTGTATAACAAGGCCTATGGCCACTATACCTATGATGCCATGAAGCCGGTAACGAAGAACACCATTTACGACATTGCCTCCATCACGAAAGTGGCAGCCACACTGCAGGCTGTTATGTTTCTGAAAGATCAGGGCAAAATCAATCTGGATGAGAAGCTAGCAACGTACCTGCCGGAAGTAAAGGGCACGAACAAAGCTAATTTAGTAATACGCGATATCCTGGCGCACCAGGCGGGTCTAAAGCCAGGTATACCTACCTGGCAGAAAACTATCGATAAGCGCAAGCTGAAAGATACTTACTACGCCAGTACACAGAACGACACTTACATGAATGAGGTGATACCTGGAGTATACTCCATCAACTCCATGGAAGACTCTTTGTGGGCCTGGACTGTAAAAACACCGCTGCTGCCACAGCAGAAAACCGGAGGCTATGAGTATGCCTACAGCGATCTAGGCTTTTACATTATGAAACGTTTGGCTGAGACCATGCTAAACCAGCCTATTGAGGAGTTCCTGGAGCAGAACTTCTATGCTCCGCTTGGCCTCAGCACCATGACATATACGCCGCTTATCAAGCACCAGAGAGAAGAAATTGCTCCTACCGAGGATGATACTTATTTCCGGAAGAACCTGATACGAGGCACGGTGCACGACCAAGGCGCAGCCATGATGGGTGGTGTAGCAGGACATGCAGGTTTGTTCTCCAACGCCAATGACCTGGCTATACTCATGCAGATGAATATGAACAACGGCAACTATGGCGGACATAAATATTTTGGCACTGAAGTAGTGTCTGAGTTTGCAGAGCGCCAGTTCAAAAACAGCCGCCGTGGCTTAGGTTGGGATAAACCTGCTCAGGATGGTAATGGTCCTACCTCGGCTTTAGCTTCGGCCAGCACTTTTGGTCATACCGGATTTACCGGAACAGCCGCTTGGACAGACCCAGAAAACAAGCTGATCTATATCTTCCTGTCTAACAGAGTGTACCCGGATGCAAGCAATAATAAGCTGGTGAAATACAACATTCGCACAAGGATCCATGACGTGATCTATAAAGCCATGGTGCCTAAAACATAAAAATAAAATCAGTAGTTTAGCGGGTGCAGCAACAAAAATGGGCTGCACTTGTTGTATTGCCATACATCCTGAATAATGAGAATTGGTATAGTCTGTTATCCAACTTTTGGCGGCAGCGGCGTAGTAGCCACTGAACTTGGTAAAGCCTTGGCACTGAAGGGGCACCAGGTACATTTTATTACCTACAGCCAGCCTGCACGCCTTGATGTCTTCAACGAAAATCTTTTTTACCACGAAGTATACATCCCCACCTATCCGCTGTTTCAGTACCCGCCGTACGAGCTGGCCTTGGCTAGCAAAATGGTAGATATTGTAAAATTTGAGAAACTGGACGTGCTGCACGTGCACTATGCTATTCCGCATGCTTCGGCAGCCTATATGGCAAAGCAAATTCTGCGCACCAAGGGCATCAATATTCCGGTAATCACCACCCTGCATGGTACAGATATTACCCTGGTAGGTAAAGATGCCTCTTTTGAACCAGTGGTTACCTTCAGCATTAACCAATCTGATGGCGTAACGGCTGTTTCCGATAGCCTACGTGCTGAAACCTACGACTTCTTCCAGATAGAGAAAGAGATCGAGGTAATCCCCAACTTCATCGATCTTGAGAAGTTCAGCCGCCAGAAAAAAGAGCATTTCCGGATGGCTATTGCCCCAAACAACGAAAAGCTGCTGGTGCATACCTCTAACTTCAGGGGAGTGAAGCGCGTGGAAGATGTAATCCGCATCTTTGCTAAGGTGCGTGAGAAAATACCGAGCAGGTTGCTAATGGTAGGCGACGGACCTGACCGCCCTAAAATGGAAAAGCTGTGCCGTGAGCTAGGTATATGCCAGGATGTTCGCTTTTTAGGCAAACTGGAGGCTGTGGAGGAAGTACTTTCTATCGCCGACCTGTTCCTGATGCCGTCCGAAAAGGAAAGCTTTGGTTTAGCTGCGCTGGAGGCTATGTCGTGCCAGGTGCCCGTAATTTCATCTAATGCCGGCGGTATACCAGAGCTAAACATTAACGGCGTTACTGGCTTTGTTAGCCCGGTTGGCGCTGTGGATGAAATGGTGCAGAATGCACTTTACATACTCGATGATGAACACCTGCCACAGTTTAAGGCCAATGCCCTTAATCGTGCCAAGGATTTCGACATCGAAAAGATTGTGCCACTGTATGAGGAGTTCTACCAGCGCATTATAAAAGAGCAGCTGGCTTTGTTGTAGTACTCTACTTACGAGTAAATGCCAAAGAAAGCCCTCGCACTTGGGGATTTAGCCAAGGGATGAATTTGGTTTTCTTTTTGAACCACTCGATGTGGTGCGACATCCCTTCACTTTTGTTGGGTTTGATCTTACCCTATGTTCTACCGCCTGCACTTGCCGGCTGTTACCTTTGCTGCAGCAAACATGCCCTGCACCGGGATGTGAACGCAGCTAGTAATATAAGAAATAAGGCGGTCGGGCAGACCGTTTCAGCTTGGGAGATATACGGTCGCAGTAGCCAGGTAGCCCAAGAATCCAACCTGCTTTAGCGGTGGGAATGTCAAAGTAAAAGAATAATAGTAAAAAGAACCGGCCTGCTACTGCATGGCCGGTTCTTTTTTTATACCTTACAGGCTTATCTATGCTTAAGTCTTTAAGAGCCACACGTACCCATGAGCAAAGACAAGTACTTCATCATTGACTTCGACAGCACCTTTACACAGGTAGAGGCGCTGGATGAATTAGGAGCCATCTCCTTACAAAACCACCCCGAAAGAGAGCGCATACTAGAGCAGGTAAAACAGATTACCGACAGCGCCATGGCCGGAAAAAGTTCTTTTTCCGAAGGTCTGACGCAGCGCCTGAGCCTGTTGCAGGCACACCAAAATCACCTGCCGCAGCTTATCGATAAACTCAAAGACAAGGTCTCAGAGTCTGTCCGCCGAAACAGAGATTTTTTGCAGCAGTACGCAGACCACATTTATATCATTTCGAGCGGTTTCAAGGAGTTTATCACGCCGATTGTAACGGAGTATGGCATAAAGGAAGGAAACGTTTATGCCAACACATTTGAGCTTGATGAGCAAGGTAATTTGGTAGGTTTTGATACACAAAACCCGCTGAGCCTGGACAAGGGCAAGATAAAGCTGCTCGAGCAGTTGGCGCTGCCTGGCGATGTGTATGTACTGGGCGACGGCTACACAGATTACGAGATCAAGGAAGCTGGACTGGCTAACAAGTTCTATGCCTTTACAGAGAATGTAGTGCGCGATAGTGTAGTAGCCAAAGCCGAATTCATTGCCCCTACCCTTGATGAGTTCCTTTATCAAAACAAACTCCCTATGGCCATATCTTACCCTAAAAACCGCATCAGTGTACTACTGCTAGAGAACGTACACCCACAAGCCGTAGAGCTCTTCCGCAAAGAGGGGTATCAGGTGGAAACAGTAAGCGGAGCGCTAAGCGAGGAGGAGCTGTGTGAGAAGATTAAAAATGTATCTATACTTGGCATCCGTAGCAAAACGCAGGTCACCCGTAAGGTACTGGAGCATGCTAACCGCCTGATGTGTGTTGGTGCATTCTGTATTGGTACAAACCAAATTGATCTGGATGCATGCCTTGAGGCGGGTATAACTGTTTTCAACGCTCCTTATAGTAACACGCGTAGTGTGGTAGAGCTTGCCCTGGGCGAAATTATCATGCTAAGCCGTGGTGTAGTAGACAAGAGCAATAAGATGCACCAGGGTAACTGGGACAAGTCGGCAAAAGGCAGCTTTGAGGTGCGCGACAAAAAGCTGGGTATTGTTGGATACGGAAATATTGGTGCACAGCTGTCGGTGTTGGCAGAGGCCATGGGTATGGAAGTATACTACTACGATGTGGTGGAGAAGCTGCAGTTAGGCAACGCCCGCAAATGCAGTACACTTCGTGAACTGCTGGAGAAGGTAGACATCGTGACACTGCACGTAGACGGCCGCCCGGAAAACAGGAACATATTTGGAGCCGAGGAGTTTGCTGCCATGAAAGATGGTTCCATCTTCCTGAACCTGAGCCGTGGCCATGTGGTAGACATTGAAGCCCTGGTACAAAGTATAAAGTCTGGCAAAATACGAGGGGCAGGCGTAGATGTGTTCCCCGAGGAACCTGCTACTAACAGCGACCCATTCGAGAGCGAATTGTGCGGCTTACCAAACGTTATACTCACGCCACATGTAGGCGGCAGTACCTCTGAGGCACAGGAGAACATCGCCAACTTTGTGCCTAACCGCATCATGGATTATATTAACTCTGGTAACACCTACGGCAGCGTTAACTTCCCTAACCTGCAGTTACCGGAGCTTAAGAATGCACACCGCCTCATCCACATACATGCAAACGTGCCGGGTGTGTTGGCTAACATCAACCAGGTGCTTGCCAAAAACCATGTGAACATCCTGGGCCAGTACCTGAAAACGAACGAGCGTGTGGGCTATGTGATCACTGACATTGACAAAGCTTATGATAAGCAGGTAGTAAGCGACATGAAGCAGGTAGCTCACACAATCAAGTTCCGCATACTTTACTAGTCCGAATCAGCACGACCATGAACAACAAAGTATACTTTACACCCGGCCCATCTGAACTATACCCTACCGTTCCGCAGCACATGCAGGAGGCCATGGCGCAGAAAATTGGCAGCATCTCCCACCGCAGCAAGCAGTTTCAGGAGATTTACGCCAGTGTGGAAAGTAGTGTGAGAGAGCTGTTGCAGCTACCGGATGAGTATGAGGTGTTCTTTGTATCGTCGGCTACCGAGATCTGGGAGCGGGCCATACAGAACAATGTACGCCGTGAGAGCTTTCACCTGGTGAATGGCTCCTTCTCCAAGCGCTTTTACGAGACAGCTAAGGAGTTAGGGCGCGAGGCGCATGCGCATGAGGTGCCTTTTGGGCAGGGTTTTGATGTGGCAAGCATATCTGTACCGGAGACAGCAGAGTTAGTGGCACTTATTCAAAACGAAACCAGCTCAGGAGCTTGTATGCCGGTAGGGGAGCTCAATCAGTTTAGGGAGAAAGCTCCTGCTGAGGCACTCATTTACGTGGATGCCGTGTCTTCTTTACCTTACCCTGCCATCGATTTTGCCAAAGTAGACGCAGTATACTTTTCGGTGCAGAAATGTTTTGGGCTGCCAGCCGGGCTTGGCGTGTGGCTGGTAAATGATCGTTGTATGGCCAAAGCCAGGGAAATGCAGGATGAAGGTCTGTCCATAGGCTCTTACCACACGTTGCCCTCGCTTCTAGATAAGGCACTGGTGAGCCAGACAGTAGAGACGCCTAATGTGCTTAATATCTACCTGCTAGGCAAGGTAGTGCAGGATATGAACCAAAAAGGCGTTGATGCAATACGAAAAGAGACTGAAGCCAAGGCTGAACAGATTTATACTTTCCTGGAGGGCAGCAGCATCTTTTCTCCAGCCGTGGCTAACCCGCAGCACCGGTCTAGGACAACTATTGTAGCCAACACCACCATACCTGCCTCCGAGGTAAACAAGCTATTAGCTCCGTTTGACATGCAGGTAGGCAGTGGATATGGCAAGTATAAAGAGAGCCAGATTCGCATTGCCAACTTCCCGGCACATAGCCCAGAGCAGGTAGAGAGCTTGATTGAGAAGTTAAAGAGTATTTCTGCGTAGCACTTTAGGATCAGATTAACTACTTAAGGTAAAAGTACCCAAACTCTAAAGCTGTGAGCACTAGAATTAGGGTAAACACCGAGATAAGTACGATACCTGCAGGTCTTAATTTAGATCTGTCCTTCTTCACTATACTTGCTAACAAAAACCAAAAGATCAGAGACACACCTACAAGTGCGACTAACACTTTAAGGATTGTTAATGCTATCATAGATATCAAGCACCAGAGAGCTGAACAAGGTATTCCCTGTTCAGCTCTCTGGTTTAAAAAGTTTCTCTTACCTCCTGCTTAACAAAATTAATGGCGCGGGCAGTAGGATCCTGCTCATTTACCAACACCGTCTCAAGTACACGCTTTGCCAGATCGGTGCCACGGGCATTCTCGGGTAGTTCCTGGTAAGTTTTGTTGATGAGCGTTACCACATCCTCGCGGGCATGGTTTACCTGCTGCCAGGCCTGCTCACTCATGTACACCTGCTGCGACATGTTGTGGTTAAATTCATTCCTGATCTCAGAAAGCAGCAGCCTATGATACTCAGCCGCTGTTTGCCCTGCAGGGCTGACACGGAGCAGCAAGTTGCTAGGTGTAATACGCTCCAGTAGCAGCACTATACGCTCATAAGCCTGAAGGCGGATCGACGTAATGGTCTCTCCCCCTTTCCTGTCCTTTTGCTGCGCTTGCTCGGCACACAAACGATCCTCACGTTCATAGTGCTTTTGCAGCAGGTAGTACAAACCGCCAACCAACACCAAAGCCGGTAAGCAGAGCTTCAGCAATTCTATTAACAAAGCAAAAAAATCAGCCATTTTGTATCATTTATGAAAGTATAAATATCGCAAAAAATTAATTTAAGATACATGAATCATTTTCTAGCTTTACCTGTTTACTAAGTACAGCGCATCACCTGCAAGCATGTTTGTAGATAATTGCGTAAGTTTGTGGCTACAAATAAAGAATTTCATACAATGGCAACAGAAACTAAAACTGCACCTATAACCTTGACAGAAAGAGCCTTGGTAGAGGTTAGAAATATAATGAAGGATAAGAACGTACCAGCCGAGTATGGTCTGCGTGTAGGCGTGCAGGGTGGTGGCTGTTCAGGTCTTTCTTACCTGTTGGGCTTTGATAAAGCAAAAGATGCTGACGAAACTTATGACCTGGATGGTGTAACACTTATTATGGACAAGAAGCACGGCATGTATGTTATGGGCATGGAGGTTGACTTCCAGGATGGCCTGAATGCAAGAGGTTTTACATTTAACAACCCACAGGCTACCAGCACTTGTGGTTGCGGAAGCTCATTCTCTGCATAATCAAGAAACCTTCTTTCTCTTTAGGATAGGCAAAGCCCGGCTGTTTTAGCTGGGCTTTGCTGTTTTATGGTTGATTGTTCAACTAGATTAGGTCCTCTAAATATTTTGCAGCCAGCCAACACGTACTTTGCAAGTATGCCTGTAGCTACAAACCCCAGCACTGTAGCCAATACTTTCTCTACAAGAGTGTCAATTTGCAGCAACGGAAAGCCAAGCATCAAAATGACATGTAGTATGAACCCGTTGTCCATTTACTTCTTCGTAAACTAGCAGCAGTGGTTAATATGTTTTGGTCATGGTGGCGGGCACTACAAGTATAAAATCCGCCTTTTTCTTATGTTCGTTAGCTAGTGATTCCACGCTCTCCTGAGTTACAGTCGTGATGGTAAGGGTGTTTAGCTGTGGTTGCTCCTGCTTCAGGTACCAGCCAATTCCTTCAAAATTATCAGAGTGATAGGCACCATTCAGGTGAAGCACCTGCCTCCCCTGCCGTACTTGCCCAAGTATAAAATGCGCCATCGTAGCATCTTTCAATGCCTGCGCCTGCACAATGTTCAAGCTCTTAGTATTGCCATGCGTGCTGCTGCCAAACATCGATAGCATGTTCTTATACCCAGACAGCTTCATATCTACTGTAATCGGTAGCGGGGCTATGTACTTTTTTGCCTCCTCCGACAAGCTTTCCAAAGCAGCCAAGCTGCCGCCCGAAACCATGGCAGCATAGCGACGTGGTACATTTGTGGCGATAAATGGTAATTTCTGCTCTTGTGCATAACGCACTATGGGTCTGTAGTCGGTGGCGTAGTTTGGCCATGGCCGCGACTCCTGCTCAAAGTTTTTCTCTGGTACCTGCCCTGCCAGAAACTCATTTAGTACTAGCTGTACATCTGTTTCAAACATCTCAGCTCCAATGGCAAACTTACCAGTATTTGCCTGATGCAGGTCCTTGGCCAGTTCCAGTTGCAGCCAATGCGCAATAGGGTTGTTGTGCTGCTCACCAAACAGGACCACATCAGCCTTCTCCAGTTCATTCAGCATTTTACCATAGCTTATGCTTTTTCCCTCTGCGGTAAACAGGCGGTACGCAGGCTTGTCTTTTTTCTGAGCCATGGCAATGGTTGTTATGGCGATAAAGAGAAGTGTCAGAAAATTATACTTCATGTACTTTGAATCAATAATTATACTTTAAGATAACAACAATAGCCGGCACTTAGGGCACCGGCTATTGGTATAATGCACGAATCCTTGAAGGCTAAACCCTATAAAACAGCCACTTTGATAGCTCTTTGTAGTTTACTTTTTTGCCATACATCAGGATGCCTACACGATATATGCGGCTGGCAATCCAGGTGGTGAAGATAAAGCCTCCAACGAGCAGCCCCATCGACAGCAGTAACTCCCAGGCAGGCACCCCAAACGGTACACGCACCATCATCACGATCGGAGAGGTGATCGGTATGATAGACATCCAAAACGCTACAGGCCCATCAGGGTTTTTTAGCACAATAGAGTATGACATGATAAAGGCTATGACCAGCGGAATAGTAATCGGCATCATGAACTGCTGCGTGTCGGTTTCGTTATCTACAGCAGCTCCAATGGCTCCGAAAAGAGAGCCGTAAAGCAGGTATCCTCCCAAGAAGTAAAACAGGAAGCACCCAAAAATAAGCCCAACCGGAAGGTTAGCAAAGCTTGTTTTGATGTCTTTGAACGTACTGGCAAACTCGTCCTGGTCTTCCGGGTTATCAACTGCAGTTCCCGCATCGGCCTCCACGCTTTCGCCTTGCGCTGCCATCTGGCCAGCGGCGTATTGCGCGGCAGGCGACGGAGCAGCATCTATGCCGAAGGCAGCTGAAACAGCCGTTACTGCCAAAAACGAAAGTATAATCCAGAGCAGAAACTGGGTAAGCCCTACTGCCGCTATACCTACAATCTTGCCCATCATTAGCTGAAATGGCTTAACTGAGGAAATCATTACCTCCACAATGCGGTTTGTCTTTTCCTCAATCACGCCACGCATTATCTGTACTCCATACATAAAGATGAAGAAGTAGATAATCACAGCCCCTATCACACCGGCTACTGAGGTGATGATAGCGTTATTGTCCTTCTCTCCTTGGTTACTCAGGTTGATGGCTGTCAGCTTTACATTAGCCTGAATCTTATCAAGCGTTGCGCGGTCGAGGCCGGAAGCCAGGTAGCGCTGGCTTTCAATCTCGTTTTCCAGGATGTTCTCCAGGCGCACCTGGGTTTGTATGCTAATGTTTTTTTGACCATACACAGTAAAGCCTTGAGGGTCTTCCAGGCTCATTTTCGGAATGTAAAGCAGAGCTGTATTATCTGTTTCCTGGTAGAGCAGCTTTGCCTGCTCCAGCGAGCCCGCCAGTGGTATAAACTTCAGGTCTTGCTTGTTCTGCAGTTTTCCTTCAAACAGACCGCTCTCATCCAGCACCATCACCGTCTCTGTTTCGTCTGACATGCTGATGAGCAGGCCCGGCAGAATCATGAATGTAGCCAGCAACAGCGGTGTCAGTAGCGTCATGATGATGAAGCTCTTTTTACGAACACGCGTCAGGTACTCGCGCTGTACGATCAACCAGATTTTAGACATGGTGGGTTTCCTTTACTTTACGGATGAAGATTTCGTTTATACTAGGCACAAGCTCTACAAAAGAGTGTACCTCTACGCGCTGAATCAGGTAACGCAGCAAATCGTTTGGAGAAGTATTATTCAACAGCTTTATGTTCGCTCTGAAGATGCCATGGTTATCATGCTGCTCCAGCACCTCTAAATCGGGAGAGGTTACCATCAGGTGCCCTTTGCCAATTACCTGGTAAGTGTCTGTTTTGTAGGCATCCCTAATCTCCTTCACCGACCCATCCAGCACTTTTCTGGAGCGGTTAATCAGGGCAATGTTATCGCACAGCTCCTCTACTGATTCCATACGGTGCGTGGAGAAAATGATGGTAGCTCCTTTTTCCCGCAGGCTCAATATCTCATCTTTTATCAGGTTAGCATTGATTGGGTCGAAACCAGAGAAAGGCTCATCCAGAATAATCAGCGAGGGCTCGTGCAGCACCGTAGCAATAAACTGCACCTTTTGCTGCATTCCTTTCGAAAGATCCTCAATATTCTTACCCAGCCACTCGCGTATCTCAAAGCGATCTACCCATGCTTTGATGCGTGCTGTAGCCTCACTCTTGCTCAAGCCTTTCAGTTGAGCTAAGTATAGCAGCTGCTCCCCTACCTTCATCTTCTTATACAAGCCCCGCTCCTCTGGCAAATACCCCATGTCTTTGATGTGGTCCGGCCTGAGGCGCTCGCCTTTGAAATAAACTGCTCCGCTATCGGCACCAGTTATTTGAGTAATAATTCGGATAAGAGAAGTCTTTCCCGCACCATTTGGGCCCAGCAAGCCAAAAATGCAACCCTGCGGTATCTCAAAGCTTACATTATCAAGGGCTGTGTGGTTTGCGTAGGACTTGGTTACGCTGTCAATTTTCAGAATGCTCAAGGTGGTCTGATTTTGTTTACTCAAATATAAATAATATGTAGTAGAGTATACCAGAAGGACTATACTTAATCGACTAAGGCTACTTTCATGCAGATAAAACAGCGGATGAGGTGGTTTAGTGGGAATGTCTCTTAAGAATTTCCTCTAACGCGACAGGCTCAGCTTATAGGCAACACCTTGGTAGTAAACCTGTGCCTGCGGCAGGACAAAGAAAAAGCCCGGCCTTCCACTTATACGGGAAAACCGGGCTAAAACTATAGTTCAGGAAGGTCTTTTATTGGAAGTAGTCTTTTACCTTCTCAAAGAATCCTTTCTCATTCTTGCCTGGATTTGGCGTGAAGTTAGCAGAGTAACGCAGGCCTTCCAGCACTGCTTTCTCATCGCTTGTCAGTGACTTCGGAGTCCAAACGTTCACATGAATCAGCTGGTCGCCTTTGCCGTAGCCGTTTATGTCCTGAATACCTTTGCCACGCAGTCTGAAGATCTCGCCGCTTTGTGTACCTGGTTTGATAGTAATTTTCACCTTACCAGTAATAGTTGGCACCTCTACCTCTGCACCCAGGGCAGCATCAATAAAGCTGATGTACTGCTCGTAGATAACGTTATTACCTTCGCGCTTCAAGGTTGGGTGTGGCTCCTCCTCAATCTGGATTAGCAGGTCGCCTGGCACACCACCACGCTCTGGTACGTTACCCTTGCCGCTCATAGATAGCTGCATGCCATCCATTACACCGCCTGGTACGTTTATCGTAATCACCTCTTCCTGTAGCTGTCGGCCGCTGCCATGGCAAGTTTCGCAATTGCTGGTTACAATACGACCTTCGCCGTTACAGGTAGGGCATGTTGAGGTTGATACCATCTGACCCAGCATAGTATTTACTACCTTACGAACCTGACCTGAGCCCTGGCAGGTACCGCAGGTCTGCATATCAGTACCGTTCTTGGCGCCGTTACCCCCGCAGGTGCTACAAGCTACGTAACGTTTTACCTTTATCTTTTTCTCTACGCCGTTGGCTATCTCCTCCAGGTTAAGTTTCAGCTTGATGCGTAGGTTAGACCCTTTGCGCATACGGCGCCCTCCGCCAGAGCGTCCGGCGCCTCCAAAGAAGCTTTCAAAGCCGCCTCCGCCAAAGATATCGCCAAACTGCGAGAAGATATCGTCCATGTTCATACCACCGCCGCCGCCGAAGCCGCCGTTCATGCCCTGGTGACCGAACTGGTCATAACGCTGGCGCTTCTGCTGGTCGCTCAGCACCTCGTATGCCTCTGCTGCCTCTTTGAACTTGTCTTCGGCAGTAGGGTCGTCCGGGTTCTTATCGGGGTGGTACTTGATGGCGATTTTGCGGTAAGCTTTTTTTATCTCCTCCTGCGTGGCATTCTTGCTTACTCCCAAAACCTCATAATAATCTCTCTTAGCCATAGCTTACGCTCCTATTACTACTTTCGCGAATCGGATCACCTTCTCGTTCAGCGTGTATCCTTTTTCAATTACATCTACAATTTTGCCTTTCAGCTCTTCAGACGGAGCCGGAATCTGCGTTACCGCCTCGTGGAAGTCGCTGTCGAAGTCATCTCCAGCCTTTGTATCCATTGGCTTCAGCCCCTTTTGCACTGTTACATGCTTTAGTTTATGGAACACAAGCTCCAAACCCTGCAGCATGGTATCCACGTCTTTGGTTGTTTCCATCGACTGGCGCGCACGCTCCATGTCATCCAGTACTGGCAGGAGTTCACTCATCGTCTCCTGGTTAGCCGTTTTAATCAGCTCCAGGCGCTCTTTAGCAGTGCGGCGACGGAAGTTTTCAAACTCTGCCATCAGGCGCACAAATTTATCTTTCATCTCTGCCAACTCTACGGCCGTATTATCTCCCTGCGATTCAGCAGTAGTTTCTTCAGCTGTTTCGTCCACCTGATTCAGTTCCTCTTCAGTGGTTGCATTGGCAGTATTTTCCTGCAATTCCTCTTGTTCCTGCTCCTTTTTAATATCTTTATCTGACATAATGCCTTAAAAAAGTTGGGTTGATTGGTCTATATTGTCTTTTCAATTGTCTTGCCAAACAAAAGAGTGTGCCAGATTGACACAAGTTAATCGTTTCGCTGCAAGGTAGTTCAAAGTCTAATCTTTGATATAACCTAACAACCTGTGGCAGACGTTTTAAAAAAAATCGGTAGCAAGCTTTGCAGCCTCTACCGATCCTTTAGTTTATACTTTAAACTGGGCTGTTCTTAACTGTTGAGTGTATCCCAGATTATGTCCTTAAGCTTGGTGATGTTCTTACCCGTAATGCTGGAAATAAACACAGTTGGTAAATCCTCCGGCAAAGTTCTTCGCATTTCCTCCTCCAGCTCCTCATCCAGCATGTCGGATTTGGTGATGGCAAGTATGCGCTTTTTATCCAGCAGCTCTGGATTATAGGTCTCGAGCTCGTTTAACAGCACCTTGTACTCCTCGGCAATGTCTGCACTCTCACAGGAAACCATAAACAACAGTATGGAGTTCCGTTCGATGTGGCGCAAAAACCGCAGCCCCAGCCCTTTTCCTTCCGAAGCTCCTTCGATGATACCCGGAATATCGGCCATCACAAAGGATTTGTAGTCGCGGTAGGCTACTACACCCAGATTAGGCTCCAGTGTAGTAAAAGCGTAGTTCGCAATTTTAGGCTTAGCAGCCGAAACAACCGACAGCAGTGTAGATTTACCAGCATTCGGGAAACCTACCAGACCAACATCGGCCAAAAGCTTCAGTTCCAGAACTACCCATTCCTCTATACCTGGCTCGCCTGGCTGGGCATAGCGCGGTGTTTGGTTTGTTGGCGACTTAAAATGGGCGTTACCCAAGCCACCTCTACCCCCAGGGGTAAGTATAATTTCCTGCCCGTCTTCTGTGATTTCGCACATGATTTCGCCGGTTTCGGCATTTCGGGCAATTGTTCCAAGTGGAACCTCCAGCACTTCATCTTTGCCTTGTGCACCAGTCGAGTGGCTAGGGCCCCCGTTCTGTCCATTTTCAGCAATCACATGTTTTCGGTACTGCAGGTGCAGCAACGTCCATAACTGGGAGTTACCGCGAAGTATGACATGCCCACCACGGCCTCCGTCACCCCCATCAGGGCCACCTTTTGCCGTCTTCTTATCGCGATGCAAGTGTGCGGAACCTCCACCACCATGCCCGGAACGTGAGCAGACCTTAACGTAGTCTATAAAGTTACTTGATGCCAAATTTTTCTTTAAGCCTGTAGCTTATTATTTCTCTTCCTGCTTTTCTTTCAATGCATCAATATGCTGGCACAGCGCCTTGAAGATATCTTCAATATCGCCAATACCGTCTACTGCAAAATATTTGCCTTGGCCGGCATAATAGTCTGCCACCGGTGCTGTCTTAGTATTATACTCCTGCACACGTTTGCGGATCAACTCCTCGTTCTGATCATCTGGTCGGCCAGAGGTTTTACCACGCAGCAATAAGCGTGTTGTTAGCTCCTCATCATCTACACGCAGGGCAATCATGCAGGAAATCTCCGTACCGTTGTCTTGCAGCAGCTTATCCAGACCCTGCGCCTGAGGCACAGTGCGAGGAAAACCATCAAAGATGAAGCCTGGCGCCTGGCGGTGCTCTTTCACTTTGTTCTCAATCATCCCGATTACTACCTCATCCGGCACCAGTAGTCCGTTGTCCATCAGTTTTTTAGCTTCAAGACCAAGGGCTGTGCCTGCGGCAATCTCAGAACGAAGCAAATCGCCGGTAGAAAGGTGAATAAGATTGTATTTATCAATCAGTTTTTGACTTTGAGTACCTTTTCCGGCACCTGGAGGGCCAAACAAAACGATGTTAAGCATATCTTATAGCTAATTATAAAAAGCAAATATAGGTATAAATTCTGTGTACTTCCTGATTTTCTGAGGTTAGGAACGGCTGCTCCTGTAGTTTCTGAATGCCTGCTAACGCTTCCTATACCTCAGGGTTACGACACGATCTTGTAAATATCGCGCAGGTTTCTGCCGAGGCCGTTGTAGTCCAGGCCATAGCCAACCACGAAATCATTTGGGATGGATTTAGCCACATATTTTATGTCAAGCTGGTGCTGCAGGCAGTCAGGCTTCATCAACAAGGTAGCTACTTCTACAGAGGCAGGGCTACGCTCTTTCAGTTGCTTTAGCAGGCCATGCACAGTGTGGCCGGTATCTACAATATCCTCCAGCACTACCACATGGCGGCTATGGATATCTTCTGTCAGGCCCAGTATTTCTTTTACTTTACCCGTGCTATGCATGTCTTGGTAGCTCGACAGCCTAATAAAAGAAATTTCACAAGGTATAGAAACGCGCTTCAGCAGATCGGACGCAAACATGAACGAGCCATTCAGTACAGCCAGGAACAGGGGTTGCTTATTACCGTAATCTTTGTCTATCTGCTCAGCCAACATTGTAATGCGGGCTATAATCTCCTCTTCAAATATATAGGTACTAAATTCACAATCGTGAATCTGAATATTGCGCGGATCCATGTAGCGTTGGGTTGATACTTGAACAAAGGTAAGTATAAATTAAAAAATAAGCCCAACCGAAAGTTGGGCTTACCTTTATATTTCATACCAATAACTACTTTACTGCTTGGCTGGGGCTAGTGCCACTGGGGTTTGATCTGTAGCATTGGCAGTGCTTGTAGCTGGCTTTAGCTGTTCCTGGTTCAGGTTAATCGGCTCCACTTCAATTGGCGCCTCAGGTATGGCCGGCTCCTGATCCAGCCCAATATGAGGGGCAATAACCAGCGACACGATAGACATGAGCTTAATAAGAATATTCATACTTGGCCCAGAGGTGTCTTTGAATGGGTCACCTACGGTATCGCCGGTTACAGAAGCTTTATGAGGTTCAGAGCCTTTATACTCCATCACGCCGTTTATCTCAACACCCTTCTCGAAAGACTTTTTGGCATTATCCCAGGCACCGCCGGCATTAGACTGGAACATAGCCATCAGCACACCTGAGACTGTTACGCCTGCCAGGGTACCACCTAGCACCTCAGCTGAAGAAGTATCCGGAAATACATCCCTAAGTCCAAAACCAATAATAATCGGCACTAGAAGGGCAATGGCACCTGGCAACATCATTTCGCGGATAGCAGCCTGAGTGGAAATAGCCACACACTTTTCGTACTCCGGTTTACCAGTGCCTTCCATGATACCCGGTATCTCGCGGAACTGACGGCGCACCTCCTGCACCATCGCCATGGCGGCTCTGCCTACTGCAGAAATAGCCAGCGCAGAAAAGATGAACGGGATCATGGCTCCAATGAACAAGCCAGCGAGCACGGGCGCTTTATATAAATCTATGGTACGGATACCAGCAATACCTACGAAGGCGGCAAACAGTGCCAGCGAAGTAAGCGCAGCTGAAGCAATGGCAAAGCCTTTACCTGTGGCGGCAGTGGTATTACCCACGGCATCCAGTATATCAGTACGTCCACGTACTTCTTTAGGCAACTCACTCATCTCGGCTATACCACCTGCGTTGTCAGCAATCGGCCCGAAAGCGTCGATGGCCAATTGCATGGCTGTAGTAGCCATCATACCAGCTGCTGCTATTGCCACCCCATACAAACCAGCCGCCGCATAAGAGAGCACGATGCCACCAGCAAGCACAATAATAGGCAGCACTGTAGAATGCATGCCCACTGCCAAGCCGGCAATAATATTAGTTGCATGCCCTGTAGAGGACTGCTGCACGATGGAATTCACAGGCTTCTTTCCCATTGCCGTGTAGTACTCTGTGATGATACTCATCAGCGTACCTACCACCAAACCCACAATCACAGCCATGAAAACGCCAAGCTGAGTAAATTCAAAGTTGCGGAGGTTCAGATTTTCAGGTAAAATCCAGGTAATAACGAAGTAGGAAGCAATGGCTGTAAGTATAACGGAGATCCAGTTACCCCGGTTGAGCGCAGCCTGCACATCCCCGCCTTCACTCACACGCACAAACAGCATTCCGATAAAAGAGAAAACGATGCCTAAGCCAGCTATGAGCATGGGAAGTATGATGGGTGATAAACCGCCAAAATTATCTTCTACTGCTACCTCTCGGCCCAGAACCATGGTAGCCAATATTGTTGCCACATAAGAGCCGAAAAGGTCGGCACCCATACCTGCCACGTCGCCCACGTTATCGCCCACGTTATCGGCAATGGTGGCGGGGTTACGCGGGTCGTCCTCCGGGATACCAGCCTCTACCTTACCTACTAAGTCTGCACCTACGTCAGCGGCTTTAGTGTAGATCCCCCCACCCACACGGGCAAACAGCGCTATACTTTCGGCACCTAGCGAGAAACCCGTAAGCACCTCCAGCGCTATTTCCATTTCAATGCCATTCACGTCACCGCCTGTGCTTTGCACAAACATGTAGTAGAAGAGTATGAATAAGGAGCCTAAACCTAATACCGCTAAACCGGCCACTCCCATCCCCATCACAGAACCTCCTGCAAACGACACGTTAAGAGCTTTGGCAAGGCTGCTTCGGGCAGCCTCTGCTGTACGCACGTTGGCTTTGGTGGCAATACGCATTCCTATAAAACCAGCAAGGGCTGAAAATACCGCTCCAATAATGAATGCCCCCACAATAAGCGGATGAGAACGCTCACCGGTATACCCCAGGTAAGCCAGGAATATAGAAGCGATGATGACAAAGTAGGCTAACACTTTATACTCAGCTTTCAGAAAGGCCATGGCGCCATCAGCTATATAGCGGGCAATAGCGCTCATGTGCTCGTTGCCGCTTGGCTGCTTTGTCACCCAAGCTGACCTAATACCCGTGTATAGTAAGGCTGCCAAGCCAAAGGCAGGGATTGCGTATAAGATAGGTTCCATCTGGTGTTGTTAAGGGTTAATGAGATATTTATATATACCTATTTTAAATAAAAAAGATTCTTTAGAATTTTGCAAATGTTCCACAACCTTTTAATTCAGACCACTCCACAGCTATACGTCTACTGTTAAGAGCGTTACAACACCAATAGGTAAATATTTTTACGAAGTCTATAAATACATTATTTACGATGTTCCACACCAATAAAAAAGAGCTGACTCTACCATAGAATCAGCTCTTAAAAGCATATCTGCAACTTTGACTTGTAGTCCTAAGAATCGCGCTCCTGTAGCTCTAACGTATAGGTAGCTTTATAAGCACTCCGCTTTTCATATGCCCAGCGCCGTGTGCTGTTTAAATTACTCCTACCACCCCTGCCATTGCTATAAGTTGATATGCTGAACCAGTGCAGCGCAGCATTAGCCTTCTCCTCGTCCTAAACTTCATCTGTAGCATAGCCAGAAGTGCGCCATACTTCCACCGTGCCACCCGGTTGAACTGTAAAGTAGCGAAGTGGGTCTCCAACAACATGAACACTATTATTCTGCTTGACTTCTACCAATAGCGCTACTGCCGAAACAGTATTATTAATAACCTTGTAGCGGTAGCTAAGGTCTTCGTTCTACTTGCAAGAGGTGAGCAGCAGCATAAATATGCTGAGCAGTAAAAAGGAACGCAGGTTTGCTTGTATCAAACAGAAGTCTTATTTACTGCATTATAGCTTTTCCATCAGCACCTTGTACAACGCCACCATACTTTCTATATCCTTCTTGTGCACGATTTCATTAGGAGTATGCACATTATCTTCGGGTGCCCCCACAAAGCACCAGTCCCAAGGATAGGCACTATGCTGTAGCTCCTTGGCATCACTACCACCAGAGCCTTCCACTTCCAACTGGAAAGGTATAGCCGACTCCTTGGCTAAATTGATGATGCGCTGCACATAGGCTCTACGTGGAATAAGGCTATCACGCAGCGATATGACTACCCCCTCGCCAGCATGCACACCCTCCGTAACCCAGGTGATGTCAGAAATAAGGGCCTGCTTTACACCATACTGCTCATAAATATACTTAGCCAGATAAGCCACTGAGCCTCCGCCATGCTCCTCCCAACAGCCAAAGGCAATAATTCCGTTTTCCAGCGTCTCAGCCACCTGCAGCGCAGCCCATACCCCCAACCGGTTATCAAGGTAACAGCTCTGTACAGTATCATCCCTTTCCCGAAAATCACACTTGAACACTAACTCTGTACCTGGGTCTATCTCCCGCTCATACGCATAAGTTAGCTCGTGCTCCTGCTCATCATACTTTAGTGTACACTCGATCTCACCTTTTGAGTCCTCCCCAACCAAGGTATAACCGGTTTGCAGATCTGGCCCACCAATTCTTACCAGCTGATTTCCATATCGTACTGTAAAACCAATAGAGTCTATGTGAGCAAAAATTGCACTACTTGGCTTGCCGAACACCAGCACAATACAGTCCTGAAAACCTTCTCCGTGCAGCACTACCGGTTGCTGTTTCCAGTGAACTTTACGTTCCTCAATGTAGTTCAGCAGAAAATTTGTCAGTTTTTGCTCATTACCAGAAGGTGCGTGTATGCGGCAAAGGGTTTCGAGGAGTTTCATATTTATTTTGTCTTTATGGAATTCAAAGTAATCAGATTTGTTGTACTTTTATAATTAGCAACGCCAACAGCAATACAGGCACTCTCAAACATACTATTTTTAGGCCTTACATGAAGAAGTTAATTTCTGCCATCTTCACGCTTTTACTCCCGCTCCTAGCTGTAGCGCAGCAGTCGCCGTTACCTACCGATTCCACTGCCATGCGTCAGGTTACCATGAGCGAACTAGAGGTGCTGCCATCTGCTGCAAAGGTTAAGGGTATGCTGCTGCTTAACAAAGATGTGCAGTATGAGTTGGAGGGTGCGGTGGACAACATGTATAACTTTAAGTACGAGCGTGCCGAAAAACAATTTAAGTCTTTGCGCCGTCGCTACCCCGAGCACCCGCTTCCATACTTCCTGATGGGCCTTAGCCAATGGTGGAAGATTATGCCTACCAACATACAGACACTACAATACGATGACCTCTTCTTTGCTTATATGGACACCACCATACAGAAAGCAGAGGCCATGTACGATAAGAATGAAAACAATGTAGAAGCTGCCTTTTTCCTGGCTGCCTCCTACGGATTTACAGCACGCCTACATTCAGAGCGCAGTAACTGGCGCAAAGCTACAGTGGCCAGCAAGCGTTCCCTCGACTTCCTGGAGAAAGCCAAGGCTGGTAATGGCCTGAGCCCGGAATTCCTTTTTGGAGAAGCCTTATTCAACTATTATTCTGTCTGGATACCCGATAACTACCCTATGTTGCGCCCTGTGCTCCTCTTCTTTCCTGACGGAGATAAGAGGTTGGGCCTAAAGCAGCTGGCTTACGTTTCCAGAACAGGCTTTTACACAGGCACAGAATCTAAGCTCTTCCTGATGAAGATTCTGGCAAACGAAGAGAAGCAAATGCATGAGGCTCTTCAGGTGTCTGAGGAGTTAGCTCTAAAATATCCTGACAATGCTTACTTTCAGCGGTTCTATGCACGTTTGCTGTTTGTTAATGGCCATTTTACTAAAGCTGAGCGCGTATCACAGGATATCTTAACTAAGCTAGAGCAGCAAATGCCAGGCTACGAGTCGGTAAGTGGCCGTTACGCCTCCTACATTCTAGCGTATGTTAATCAGCACAAGTATCGCGATTTTGAGAAGGCCAAAGCACATTACAGAGATGCCATCATGTACGCCGAAATGACCAATGAACGTGACTCTGGCTATTTTATCAACTCATACCTTAACCTAGCCCGTATTGCCAAGCAGCAGAACGATATAGCTTCAGCAAAAACTTACTACAGTGTAGTACTTAAGGCTAGTGATAAAAAGTCTGCTAACTACAAGGAGGCAAAGAAATACCTGAAAGAGAACAAGAAAGGTTGACACTCCCACGCCTAAAGGCAGTAGGATTCTTGGGCTACCGAACCATTGTCCTTGTATATCTCCCAAGCTGAAACGGTCTGCCCGACCGCCTTATTTCTTATATTACTAGCTGCGTTCACATCCCTGTCCAGGACGTGTCCGTTAACTCTGGGTCCAATACCTGTCTGATAGCTGCAGGTCGGTGTTGCGCCAACCACAAACCCAGCAGTCCTGGGAGGTATGGTTGGGGGCTACTCTGTGAAACTCCCGACCATACCATTTGGACTTGTAGGCTAACATCTGCACAAACTGATACCACCCAGCATCGCTGATGCTTTTGGCAAGTTTATGGTTCTTGAGCATATGCTGCACTTGCAGGTTCTCAACTACAATCGCTTGGTTCTCGCGAATGAGTTGCGTGGTCAGCTTGTGGTGGAAATCCTTACGTGTGTTCCTGACTTTCAGGTGCAGCCTGGCCAGCTTTGCGACAGCCTTTCGCCTGTTGCTGCCACCTTTCTTCTTCCTGCTGACTGAACGCTGTGCTTTCCTTAGCTGGTATTGGTAGCGGAACAGGTGCCTGGGATTATCCACCACCTGACCGTCTGAGGTGACCACAAAGGACTTGATACCCATGTCCAGCCCCAACACGTTTGTCACTGGTGGAAGCGGTGCTATCTCCACCTCACAGCACAGGGCCACATGCCACCCATCAGCTTCCCTGACCACGCTGGCTGTCCTGATAACCCCCTGCACATCCTGTGACTTGCGGTACTTGACCTTGCCGATTTTCGGTAGCTGGACTGTACAGGTATTCTCGTGCAGCTTCACCCCCTGCTTGTAGGTGAAGGAGCGATACTGGCCTCGCCTGGCGAACCTGGGGAAGCCTTTGCCTTGCTTGAAGAAGCCTTCGTAGGACCTGAAGAGCCTGTCGGTCACCTCCTGTAAAATTTGTGAGTGTACGCACCCGATCCATTCCACGTCCCTGGCGATAGCAGAGAGCTCTTGCTGCATCTGGTTCTTCGATACGGAGATTTGATAGTTGGTCCAGAGTTGCCTCTTGTAGTCCAGACACAGGTTGTAGACATACCGGCACGAACCAAGCCACTGAGCGAGGAGCCTGTGCCTGCGCCCTGGTGGGTTTGAGTCGGAAGCGGTATGTCTTGATCTGGTTCACGGCTTCTTTTGGCGCCTTGCCCGGTGCAGGGCATGTTTGCTGCAGCAAAGGTAACAGCCGGCAAGTGCAGGCGGTAGAACATAGGGTAAAATCGAACCCAGCAAAAGTGAAGGGATGCTGCACCACATCGAGTGGTTCAAAAAGAAAACCAAATTCATCCCTTGGCTAAAGCCCCAAGTATTAGGGCTTTCTTTGGCATTTTCTCGTAAACTAACCCAAAGACATAAAATAAAAGGGCTGCCAGCAAACTGGCAGCCCTCTTATTTTATACTTGTGCAGTAACTCTGCTAAGCGTTCTGCTCGGCCGGTGTCAGGATCTTCTCCTTGAAGAACTCGAGCGTGCGTCTCAGTCCCTCCGCCCTGTCCACCTGCGGCTCCCAGCCCAGCACCTGCTTGGCCAAAGAGATGTCCGGCTGGCGCTTCTGCGGGTCGTCCTTCGGAAGCGGCTGGTAGTCCACCTTCAGCTCCACGCCTGTCAGGCGGCATATCTCCTCGGCAAACTCCCTGATGGTGATCTCCGAAGGGTTGCCGATGTTGACCGGCAGGTGGTAGTCGCTTAAGAGCAGGCGGTAAATGCCCTCCACCAGGTCGTCCACATAGCAGAACGAGCGCGTCTGGCTGCCGTCGCCGAAGATGCTCAGCGGCTCCCCCCTGAGTGCCTGGCTCAGGAAGGCTGGCAGCACACGGCCGTCATCGAGGCGCATCCTAGGGCCATAGGTGTTGAAGATACGCACTATGCGCGTCTCCAGCCCGTGGTGCATGTGGTAGGCCATGGTCATGGCCTCCTGAAAGCGCTTGGCCTCGTCGTAGCATCCTCTTGGCCCCACCGGGTTCACGTTGCCCCAGTAGTCCTCCTGCTGCGGGTGCACCAGCGGGTCGCCATACACCTCAGAAGTGGAAGCGATCAGCATACGCGCGCCCTTGGCCTTGGCCAGTCCCAAAAGGTTGTGCGTTCCCAGAGAACCCACCTTCAGCGTCTGGATCGGGATCTTCAGATAGTCGATCGGGCTCGCCGGAGAGGCGAAGTGCAGGATGTAGTCCAGGTGCCCTGGCACATGAACAAACTTAGACACATCGTGGTGGTAGAACTCGAAGCTCTCCAGCTTAAACAGGTGCTCGATGTTCTCCAGGTTGCCCGTGATCAGGTTGTCCATGGCTATTACATGGTAACCTTCTTTGATGAATCTGTCGCACAGGTGGGATCCGAGAAACCCGGCTCCCCCTGTGATGAGTACTCTCTTCTTGCTCATAGTTTGGTTACAGTGTTGCGTCTATTTGCTGTGGCACCTGCTGTTTGACGCCGATGCCGTAGTAGGCGAATCCCTTCTCGCGGAGCTCCGTGCCGTCGTAGATGTTCCTGCCGTCGAAGACGACCCTGTCGCGCATCAGCCTGGCCACCACGTTGAAGTTGGGCGAGCGGAACTCGGGCCACTCTGTGACCAGCAAGAGCGCGTCGGCGTCAATGAGCGCCTCGTACTCGTCCTTGCCGTACTCGATCGCCTCGCCCAGCGCGTGGCGGGCCTCCTCCATGGCCACCGGGTCGTAGGCCTTCACCCGGGCCCCCTGCTCCAGGAGCTTGCGGATGATCACCAGCGAGGGCGCCTCGCGCATGTCGTCGGTCTTGGGCTTGAACGAGAGGCCCCACACGGCAAAGGTCCTGCCCGAGAGCTCGCCGGAGAAGTGGGCGTGGATCTTGTTGTAGAGCACCGACTTCTGGCGCTCGTTCACCTCCTCCACACTCTCAAGCACGCGCATCTGGTAGCCGTTCTCCGAGGCCGTGCGGATCAGCGCCTTCACGTCCTTGGGAAAGCACGAGCCCCCGTAGCCGATGCCCGGGTAGATGAACTTGTTGCCGATCCTGGCGTCCGAGCCGATGCCCTTGCGGACCATGTTCACGTCGGCGCCCATGATCTCGCACAGGTTGGCGATGTCGTTCATGAAACTGATCTTGGTCGCCAGCATGGCGTTGGCCGCGTACTTGGTCATCTCGGCTGAGGGGATGTCCATGAAGATCAAGGGGTGGCCGTTCATCAAAAAGGGCTTGTAGAGCTTCTTCATCACCTTCTCGGCACGCTCCGAGGCCACGCCCACCACGATGCGGTCGGGCTTCAAAAAGTCCTCGATGGCGGCGCCTTCTTTGAGAAACTCCGGGTTGGAGGCCACGTCGAAGGGGATGTCCACCCCGCGGGCCTCCAGCTCCTCCTCGATGGCCTGCCTGACCTTCTGGGCCGTGCCCACCGGCACGGTGCTCTTGGTCACCACCACCAGGTACTCGGACATGTGGCGCCCGATCTGGCGGGCCACCGCCAGGACGTACTTCAGGTCGGCCGAGCCGTCCTCGCCAGGGGGCGTGCCCACGGCGATAAAGGCCGCCTCGCAGCCGCAGCCACGGATCACCGAGGCCAGGTCGGTGGAGAAGGAGAGGCGCTCCTTCTGCGCGTTCCTGGTCACCATCTCCTCCAGACCCGGCTCGTAGATGGGCAGCACGCCCTGCTTCAGGTTCTCGATCTTCTTCTCGTCGATGTCGATGCACGTCACGTCGATGCCAACCTCGGCAAAGCACGTGCCCGTCACCAAACCGACGTAGCCCGTGCCAACTACTGCTATTCTCATAGAATCTCTTTCGTTATGGATACAAATTTAGTAATTCTGATGGCAACAGAGGCCTAATGGCATTGCCACATCATATTATATGGTAAAGTATAACAATCTTAGTTTGAAGATCACAGGCAGATAAATCCACTTCAGCATCTGTTTGCCCTGCAAATTTTAGATAAGCTTTCTTTATTAACCATCTTGTAAGCAACAGAAAATTACGATGCTTAGCTACTTATACATCAGTAACAAAATCGGGCTTTGATGTAAGCACCATAGCGGGCAAAGCAAAAGTATCATGAAAACAGGTGTACTCGCTTAGCTGCACCTTATTGAATTGTTAACTTCACTACTCTATAATCTTAGTTCAGTTCTGAAAGGCAACTTTAGTCAAGCATCTTCTTCAGCCTGAAAAAAGTTACGAGACACTAAGTATAATTGTTCGCTAATACTTTACAAGTTTTAGCATTTTAGTAAGTACGTTTACCTGCTAACATAGTTAAGCATTTTATTCTCAAATACTACAAAGCTTTAACTTGTCCGCTTCAGGAAAGTTATTAACCTTAAAATTAGCGCCTTTTGCTTCCCTTAATCCTCTTTTTACCTGTGTTAGCAGTCTGGAATATTTTATACTATTCCTACACCAACTTCTGCTGAACGAATTCAGATATATAATTTATTCTGAAGGGTCCTCTTTTTTGAGTTAAAAAACAACCTCCCTCCTATTTAAAAGTATAGTTAAATAACAATCACCCTAAGCTATGAAACCAGATTGGCTGGATAAAAAGGAGTACCCTTTTAAGTCTAAATATATAGAACTAGAGGCAGGTAAGATGCACTACATAGACGAGGGGGAAGGGCCACCTATCGTCATGATTCATGGGACGCCCTCCTGGTCGTTTATGTACCGCAACCTGATTAAAAAGCTACGCAAGAAGCATCGTTGTATAGCCCTAGATATGATAGGCTTTGGTCTATCAGACAAACCTACAGATTGGAGTTACAAGCCCCGTGCCCATGCTTCAAACTTTGAGCAATTGATGGAGCACTTGCAGCTTAAGGACATTACACTTGTTGTCCACGACTTTGGGGCACCGATTGGATTAGCCTATGCCATAAAGTATCCTGAAAATGTCAGGGGTGTTGTCATGCTAAATTCCTGGACTTGGTCACTGTCAAAGCACCAGACATTCTCTAAGGCCAGCAAATATCTTGTGGGTCCACTAGGCAAATTTCTGCACTCCAAGCTCAACGTATCTACTAATACACTTATACATGAGTTGTTTAAAGAGGAGGACGACCTACCTGAGTCAATAAAGGAGCATTATATAAAAGCCCTTGGCAACCCAGATGAGCGCGTACGTAACCTTGCCTGTGCCCGTGAGCTTATAGGAGCCAGTAAATGGTATGATGAGCTTTGGAAGGAACGCAGGAAGATTCAGGATATACCAACGCTAATACTTTGGGGTGAGCGTGATAAGCTGATTAAGATAGAGGCGCTGCAGCGCTGGAAGAAGTTCTTCCACGAATGCTATGTTATTCCGTTTGAAGACGGCGGACACTTCCTACAGGAAGAAAATGCTGAGGAGATAGCCCAATACATCAGCAACTTTATCAAAGAAGAACAGAAGAAAAATGAACTAGTAAATAGCTAACCTTTTAAAACCTAAAACACTAAAATAATTAGAATGAGAACAGATATGCCAGAGAACGAAACTGATTTTGGAGCAAACGCAACAAACAGAGATAACTCATCACAAGATGAATTACACGCTATGAGAACCCCACAAAAGAACAACCAAACAGGAAACACCCAAGGAGAGGCTCCATTAAATGAGTCGCACATGAACTTGATGCAGTCGTGGCACAACCTGCGCGGCTTGGATAATAAGCTGGCACAGACCAAATATTCAGACTTGGCGGAAGGTCAAAAGACAATTAAAGGGCGCCGCAATATATGAAACCACATACTCGCTTTCTTAGGCATCACTTTCTTAAGTATATAAAACAGGCGCAGCTTTTATAAACTGCGCCTGTTGTTTTTAGAAGATCTTCCCCGGATTTAATATACCGCGAGGATCAAATAATTCCTTGATACCCCTCATCAAGCGCAGCTGAACCTCATTTAAGGCGATATTGATGTATTGTCGTTGCACCAAGCCAATACCATGCTCCCCAGAGATGGTGCCGCCTAACTCTACGCACAATTTAAATATCTCTTTTATACCTTCAGGCAACTTGTTCTGCCAGTCCTCATCACTCATATCACCTTTTATGATATTAACATGAAGGTTGCCGTCACCAGCGTGTCCATAGCATACTGACTTAAAGTTATACCTCGCACCTATTTCCTTCACACCTTTTAGTAGCCTTGGCAGCTCTGCGCGCGGCACTACAGTGTCCTCCTCTTTATAAACAGAGTTACCTTTAACAGCATGGGCCACATTACGGCGCAGTAACCAGAGGTCGTTTTTCTGCTTTTCGGTATCCGCTACTAATATGTCGCCTACATCAAATGTTTCGAGCACTTCATACACGCGCTCAGCATCCTTAAACAGAAGATCCATATCATTGCCATCCAGCTCTATCAGCAGATGAGCCTTGATGTCTTCTGGCAAGCTCAGGTCCAGGCTCAGGTAGCGGGTAGCCCATACAATGGCCTCACGCTCCATAAACTCCAGAGCTGACGGTACAATACCAGCCACAAATATTCTTGAAACAGCGGCGCAGGCCTCTTCCTCGCTGCGGAAAGGTACCAGCATTACCAGGTTCTGCGGAGGATAAGGTATAAGCTTAAATACAATCTTAGTGATAACGCCTAGTGTACCCTCACTGCCAACCATTAGCTGCGTAAGGTTGTAGCCTGTAGCATTTTTAAGAACGTTCGCCCCCGTCCAGGTAATTTCACCGGTTGGCAGCACTACCTCCAGGTTTAGAACATAGTCTTTAGTTACACCATACTTCACTGCCCTCGGTCCACCACTACTCTCGCTTAGGTTCCCTCCCAAAAAGCAGCTACCACGGCTGGATGGATCTGGTGGATAAAACAAACCTCGTTCAATTACAGCCTCCTGAAATACCTGTGTAATTACACCTGGCTCAACTGTAGCCTGCAGGTTACGCTCATCGATTTCAATGATCTGGTTCAGGCGCTCAGTAGAAAGTATAACGCCTTTGTGTATAGCCAGTGCGCCACCACTTAATCCCGTTCCAGCACCGCGAGGTGTTATCGGTATAAAATTTTCGTGGCAGTACTGCATAATACGACTGATTTCGGCAGCGTTAGCAGGTTTGAGCACTACTTCCGGCTCGTAGCGCAAATCCTCTGTTTCGTCGTGGGTATAACGCAGCATTTCTTCTGCAGCTGCAGGCAGCACCACATACTCAGGGCCAACTATAGCCGATAGTGCTGTGATAGCTTCAGGTGTGATTGGGTTAAATTTCATTTTAAAAAAGCTGGACTTATCCTTAAATTAGCCAGTGATTATATATTCTAATACTAGCATCGCTAAAATACACTTTGAAAACACTTTTTACTACTTCTGCCCTTTTTATCTTTTTTTTGCTGGTGATGGTTTCGTGTCAGTCATCTCAGCCAGTGTTCAGCAAACGTGGTGAAGAGTATCAGTCTGCCCGAGAGATTGCAGCCGCTAAACGTGCTGCTAAAAAGTCTGGGCGACGAGGCGAAACGAACAGAGGCATTGCCGGCACCTCCAAAGACCGCACCAGCCGTACCCGTGTATCCAACCGCAGTCGTAACCTAGATAAAGATGTAGCCACAGTTATTCAGGCTGCACGTTCTTATACAGGTGTACCTTACCGCTGGGGCGGCACCACCCGTGTTGGTATGGATTGCTCCGGATTACTTTGCACCTCTTTTCAAAGTATAGATGTAGCACTGCCCCGTACTTCGGAGGAACAAAGCCGCTACGGTTCTGAAGTTAAACCTAAAGACCTGCGTGAAGGTGACCTGGTGTTTTTTGGGGAGAGTAAGCGGAATATTACACACGTAGGTATGGTAACAGAAGTGATAGGCCCTAACGAAGTGCGCTTTATACATGCCTCCACCTCCCTGGGTGTTATTGAGAATAACCTCTATGCTGAGCATTATCAGAAGATCTTTATCAAAGCAGTCCGCCCACCTGTTTTCTAAGGAAATTATGAAGTTATATCCCCCTATAAGTATATAACTATTATAATTTTATACAATAAATTAACGCTAAACAATACAAAAGACACGTACTTAATAGCTAAACGAAATAATTGTTGTTCAATTAGTTATTAAGTATTATGAGATCTTTTTACAGGTTACTTTTCCTGTGCCTATGCTGTGTACTTCCAATACAACTTTTATGGGCGCAGGGTACTACTACAGCTGCTATGAATGGGGTGGTGCAAGATCAAAGCGGTGTGGCACTACCAGGGGCAACCGTTATTGCAACACATACCCCCACCAACACAGAATACATAGCCAATACAAATACCGAAGGCCGCTATAATTTCCAGAACATGCGCGTGGGCGGGCCTTATACTGTCAGGACTTCCTACATTGGATATCAGGACCAGCTAGTTCAGAATATAAACCTTGCCCTCGGGCAAAATTACCGCCTAGACCTGACGCTTGCAGAAAGCACCACAACACTCGGAGAGGTACAGGTTACTGCAAACCAGGATAAGGTTATCAATTCCGACAGAACAGGTGCTTCCACCAACGTATCGACAGAGCAGATACAGTCCTTGCCAACTATTTCCAGAAGCCTGAACGACTTTACCCGCATTACGCCACAGGCTTCAACTGCGGGCCAAGGTATCTCCTTTGCAGGTCAGAATAACCGCTTCAATAACTTCTCTATTGATGGTACAGTTAATAATGACGTGTTTGGGCTATCAGCTTCCGGCACAAACGGAGGGCAAACCGGCGTACAACCTATCTCGCTGGATGCCATCGAAGCCATACAAGTAGTTATTGCTCCTTTCGATGTTCGCCAAAGTGGATTCACAGGTGGGGGCATTAATGCTATTACCAGAAGTGGCTCTAACAGATTTACTGGGTCGGCTTATTACTTCTGGAACAATGAGCGACTGGTAGGTAAAAGCCCGGATGAAGAAAGAACACGTTTACCGGAGTACACCGACTATCAGGCAGGTTTCAGAGTTGGTGGCCCCATACTTAAAGATAAGCTTTTCTTTTTCGTGAATGGCGAAAGAACCAACAGGACAGCTCCCCTTCTATTCGAGCCGGGTACACCTGGCTCGAACATTACAGTGGAAGAAGCCAACAGAGTGCTAACAGTAGCTAACCGCCTTGGCTATGACCCTGGCAATTTTAGAAGCATAGAGGACGAAACCAAAAGTAATAAGATCTTCGCCCGACTGGACTGGAACATTACCAACAACCACCAACTTACACTGCGCCACAGTTACGTTCACGCAGAAAACAGAGACAACAGCCGAAGCCCTAATGCCCTCCGGTTCTCCAACAACGCAGAGTATTTTCCAAGCACCACCAATTCTAGTGTGCTGCAACTCAGAAGCCAGTTTGGCAGCAAGTATGCAAACGAAGCCATTATTGGTTATACCCGCGTACGTGACGATAGGGACATTATAGGCGATCCTTTTCCTAACGTGACACTGAGACTGTCTGGTGGCAGAACGATTACTTTGGGTAGTGAGCCTTTCTCAGGACAAAACCAGCTTGACCAGGATGTACTCACCATCACGGATAACTTTAACATCTTTGCCGGTAAGCACACTTTCACACTTGGTACGCATAACGAGTTCTATAAGACATTCAACTTGTTTATCCGCCAGGAGTTCGGTGCATACGAGTATAACTCAATTGAGGCGTTTGAGGCAGTTGGAACACCTAACGAGGAGGCTCCTTCTGCTTTCTTCAGAAACTACTCCAGAACCGATGTTCGTGAGCAAGGTGCGGAGTTCTCCGCCTTTCAGTTAGGCTTTTATGCCCAAGACGAGTATGCCGCTCTTAATAACCTCAAGATCACACTGGGCCTGAGACTCGACATCCCAACGTTTAATGACGACCCAGTTCCCAACCAAGAGTTTAACCAGGCTTTTGCAGATCGTGGCTTAGCTACCAATAAAACACCTGGTGCGCAGTTTATGCTGTCGCCAAGGCTTGGTGTTAACTGGGATGTGTTTGACAACGGCAATACGCAGGTTCGCGGTGGTGTTGGCGTGTTTACTGGCCGTGCTCCATTTGTATGGATATCTAACCAGTACACCAACACGGGCCAACTATTAGGCGGACTTTCTCTCACACCGGGTAACCCAGCGCTAGAGGATATCAGGTTCAGTCCTGATCCAGCATCCCAGCCTACAGCCACCAGTGTTGGTTTATCGGACGGAACTGCAGAGATAAACATCACAGATCCTGACTTCAAATTCCCTCAGCTGTTTCGTGTAAACGCTGCTGTTGACCAACGCCTTCCGGGCAATGTTATCGCCACACTGGAAGGTTTGTACTCTAAGAACCTGAACAATATCTTTTACCAGAACCTGAACCTGGAGCAAAGCGGCACCTTAACAGGAGCCGATAACCGTCCTGTATTCAGAAGGATACCTGGCAATAACTTTCAGGATATTATATACCTTACCAACACCAGCGAGGGATACGCATATAGCATAACCGGACAACTTCAGAAAACATATGAAATGGGTCTGTCTGGCTCTGTGGCCTATACTTACGCTCGTGCTAAAGACGTTAACCCTGGTAATTCCAGCCAGGCTCGCTCCAACTGGATTAACGTTAACCAGGTAAACGGCCTCAATAATGTGGAGGCGGCATTTGCTGATAACGATATCCGCTCCAGGGTGGTGGCTGGTGTAACATATGAGATAAGCTACCTCAACTTTGCATCTACAACCATCTCGGCTTTTTATAACGGCCAGTCAGGTTTGCCGCTCTCCTACATCTACAACGGCGACGTTAATAGTGATGCAGGCAGAACCAATGACCTGATCTATATTCCTCGGGATGCATCTGAAATTAACCTCGTACCTATTACTGACCGTACCGGTGCGGTAGTGCCTGGTTCTCTAACACCAGAAGAGCAGTGGGAGGCGCTAGATGCTTTCATTTCTAGTAATGATTACCTGAGCGACAGAAGAGGACAGTATGCAGAACGCAACGGTGACCGCTTGCCTTGGACAAACCAAATAGACCTTCGCATCATCCAGGAGTTTAAGCTTGACCAAGCAGACAACGCTCATCGACTGCAGCTCACTTTTGACGTCTTTAACTTCACAAACCTGCTCAATAAAGATTGGGGAAGGCAGTACCAGGCAAATTTTAATGCCTTTCAACTTATAGACTTTGTTGGGTACGAGTCAGGCACCAACACTCCTCGCTTTAACTACACCGGCAGAGGATTAACCGATGGCAACCCATACTTTGTAGACGACTTCCAATCCAGATGGAGAGGCCAGCTAGGCGTGAGGTACATATTTAACTAAATAGCAAACCTGTAAAAACAAAAGAGCCTCCCGGGTTACCGGGAGGCTCTTTTGTTTTTACAGGTTTGCTATTGTTACTCAGCAAGCTGATAGTTACCAGACTCGTTCAGCTCCAATGTAATACTTGTTGTACCAGTTGCACCAGAGTAGAAAACATAAGTAACGTTAAACTTCTGACCTACCTCTGCATCTGGGAATTTAGCTTTTAGAAGAGTACCAAGTGCTTTAACAATAGCCTCAGAGCTCCACATAGAAGTATCGAAGTTGCGGTATCTTTTTAAGCTAGCTACTGCAGCCGCGTCAGCAACATTCGGATGCTCATCAGCAATCCAGGTATAATCAGCAGAAAGCAGAGTATACTGAATTCTCAAGTCTGGAACCCAAGTATTGCCTTCTTTAGCAAACTGCACAGTAGCCTCTTCTGTCGCAACCTGTGCCCAGCCGTTTCCATTATAGCGCATTGCCATAACTCTCTGCACTAATCCAGTGCTGCTGCTGTAGTACTTGTAAAGTACATAGTGAATGTCTCCTACCTGATCAGCACCTTTAGCATTTTCACCAAGGAACCGGTTAAAGTAATAAGGCAGGTTATCAGTATCATAAGAACTGAAGTTTCTTCTTGTGTTACCGTCAGGGTTCATACCTACAGTAGCATAATCCTCCTCAGTCACTTCATACACTTTGTTCCACTCACCGTTCACGTAAATGAACGGGCTTGTTACTGTTTGTCTAGATGAGTATGCGCTAGAGTTATACCAAGTATAAGTCAGATACATCACCTCGTTCTCCTCACGTTTCGGGAACGTAGTGTTCAAAAACGTGATCATGTCATCTGTTGTGTCGAAGTTTTTGTAGGTAAAACCAGCCGCTACGTACTCATCTTCAGTTACTGTATGCTCTGATACCTCAGTTACAGTAAAATTATTTGAAGGAAAGTGAGAATAGTTAAATGTTACCGTTACTGCAGTTCCTACCTCCAGATGGGGATACTTTGAATTTAGGATAGTTGGCACAGTTTCATATGCCTCCTCCTGAGATGCAAATTGCTGGTTGTTGATCTTAGCAATCTTGTAATCTGCATCGGTCAGGGTTATAGCAAATGCTCTGTCAGATGGCTTTACCTGCGCATCCAGCTCCTCGTAAACATCTTCCATCGGATCACAGGCAGTAAACGTGAGAGCCAATGAGCAGATTATATAAAAAACCTTTTTCATCTATCTAGATAAGTTATTTCTTAGAAGTTAATTTTTAGACCTGTTGTCCAAGTTCTGCCAACACCGTAGAATACATAAGAGTTAGCAGCAGTGCTCAAGCCAGTTTCCATATCGAAAGTAGCAGAGGCATCAGAGATGTACTCAGTGTCGAACACATTGTTCACATTAGCATACAATGAAGTATTGATACCGGCAATTTTGAACTTGAACGAAGCGTTCAGGTCAAGCAGCGAGTAGCTAGGTACTTCCCACACTTTTCTATCTGGTGTAGTAAGTGTAGTTGGGTCGAAGTATGCGTACAGGTCAGTGTAGTAGTTGTAGTCAGCACCAATCTTGAACTCATCGGTCAGGTTGTAGCTCAGGCCGAAAGCAGCTGTTGTCTGTGCAGCGTCACCCACTTTAACATCTTTCATGTAGATAGGTCCGATAGTACGAGATGCAGTGCGGTCTTCGCTGAATACTGTGATAGCATCCAGGTTGCTCTGCCATGTCCAGTCACCTACAGACACCATACCTGTCAGGTTCAACTTGTTAGTTGGACGGTAAGTGAAGTCTAACTCAACACCTTGGTGAAGAGCATCTACACCCAAAAGGTTAGCAAAATATACTTCGCCAGTTGCAGGCACATTGTAAGCTCTTGTGAAAGATCTGTCATTCCAAGCTGTTCTGTACAGGTTGATGTTAGCAGAAAGCACTGAGCTTCTGTAACCGTAACCAAGCTCGTAGCTCAGGATCTTCTCGTTATTAGCGTCTTTGTTGATTACGTTCTGGTTGTTCAGGAAAACTGAGTTGAAGAACGGAGCTTTCTCGAAGTAACCAATGTTCGCGAACACGTTGTGGTTGTCTGTCAGGTTGTAGTTAGCACCACCTTTAGTTTGGTAACCGAAGAAGTGCTGGAAGTCAGTCTCCTGGTTTCCTTCTTCATACAGGAAGTAATCGATACGCTTGTAAGAAGTGTTAGAAGCAGCAAGGGAAACGAAAGCAGAAAGCGGACCATCAGTGTATTCACCTTGCAGGAAGCCACCCTCCCAAAGAACAACACCATCGTTATTGTAGCTGATTTTGTCACCTACACGAGCTTTGTTATTTGGATTGTTAACATTTGAGTTATCCAACACATAGTCAGCGCCAAGCAGGTCAGTTACCTCTGTAAAGTGTCTGCCCTCATAGTGACGCAGGTCAATACCACCTAACAAGTTAACTTTATCGTTCAGGCTCTTCTGGTAAGTAGAAAGAATACCATACCAAGTGTGGTCGTTTCTAGAAGCCCTCAGGTAAGAAAGCGCACGGCCATCTGGAGAGTTTACGTTAGCATCAACAGCTGCATCAAGGTCATATGGAGAGTATTTGTCACCTGTTCTTGTGAAAGTACCTGTATAAGCACCACCACCACCTGAACCGATAGAAGCGTAAACAGCAGTAGAAAGGAATGAAGTCTCGTCAATTGTCCAGTAGTGGTTCAAAGAGAACTGTGGTTTGTGGTAGAAGTTGTCTTCTACGTTTACTACTTTGCCATCTCTCACGCCCCAGTCAGCATTCCATCTTCTACCTTGAGGAGCATTTCTGTACTCTTCAATAGAAGCGCGGTTCTGACGCTGACCGTGCCACTGTGGAGCACCAAAGCCAGTTAAAGAGATAGTGTGCTTCTCGTTGATCAGTTTAGAAGCATTGAAGAAGTAGTTGTAAGCCTCAAACTCCAGCCCTTCAGCCCAGCCGTTACCTTCTGTTTTAGAAGCAGCTACCGAGAAAGCCCAGCCGTTTTCGTCCAGACCAGTTGAGTAAGAGATACCAGTCTTCAGGTAACCATTGTTACCAAATCCCTGGAAAAGGCTTCCACCTTTTACAGCATCAGTAGTTCTTGTGATAATGTTGATAGTACCACCGATAGAAGGTACAGCCACTTTAGAAGCACCAAGACCACGCTGAACCTGCATAGACTTAGTTACATCAGTTAAGCCAGCCCAGTTAGACCAGTACACGTTACCATTTTCCATGTCGTTCACCGGAACACCGTTGATCATTACGGCAACGTTAACAGAGTTAAAACCACGCAGGTTGATTCTAGAGTCACCGAAACCACCACCTTGCTTAGTAGCGTACACACCTGGTGTAGACTTCAGGAGCTCAGGGAATTCCTGGTTAGAAGCTTTCTCTGTGATGATCTCGCTCGTGATAGTTGACATTGCAACCGGAGTCTCTCTGTCAATCGCGTAGCTGTTTGCAGTAATAAGAACTTCGTTGATAGAAGTTGTATTAGACTCCATCAGGATAGTACCCAGGTTCTTGGTACCATTCAGGCTTCCGATAGAAACCTCTTTCTGAATGTAGCCAACGTAGTTCACTAAGATAGCGTTAGCATTTGCATCCTCTACCTTAAGAGAAAAGGTACCATCCAAAGCAGTAGGCGCTGCTTTCTCGGTACCTTTCAACAAGACTGTTGCTCCTGGCAGAGGCTCTTTTGTGGTGGCGTCCACCACCTTACCTGTAACGGTGCCTTGCGCAAACAAGTCTTTGGGTGTCAAGCTGGTTAAAAAAACCAGAATAACAAGACTTAGTAAATTGTACTTCATCTTTAGATTGTTAAGAATTGGTTGGTTGATTAATTCGGGTGCGAAATTACAACCGCAATTGTGTTATTTTCAACTAAAAAGATTAAAAAAATGTAAAAACCTTTTCATAAATTTTACCTTGGCATAATATTGGAATAAAGGAGCAACTTTGCTTATAAATAATTTCTAATTATTTGCAAACGTGAATTTTAGGAGAGCAAGCACTCACTCTAGCATCTACTGTTATCAAGGTTATACAATATTCCACGATCTCCCAAGTCATCCTATGTTAGCATATTTAAATTGTATGCTCCTACTATAGTTGCAGAGCAAATATTTGATATTCATTTTCAGGATTTTTTTAGGTGATATTTTGCATCTTAAATTTTTCTCCTATTTTTGTGACCACAATACGGGGGATTAGCTCAGCTGGCTAGAGCGCTTGCATGGCATGCAAGAGGTCATCGGTTCGACTCCGATATTCTCCACTAAAGGCAACCACTACGGTTGCCTTTATTTTTTGCCCTGACCGGGAGTATTTCAATTCATCCCACCCTTCTCACAAAGAAACAGGGCCAAATTAGCTACTCAGCAAAATTATCATCACCCGCTTCCTAAGTATAGGCTATGTTTCACGGTCTTCCACCTGCACTTGCAGAACCGCCCTATTTTAGTGCCGTACCTTTTAAGGTTGTTTCATCTAAAAAGAAGGTAGCTATGGCTTTTAATTTTGAGGATAAGCAGAAGGATGCGATTAACCTGCTAAAAAAAGTCGCAGAGGAAATGGGCACAGACGATCTTAACAAAGCAGGACGTGTGTTCAGGGCAGTGTTGCAGGCTATTCGCGATAGGTTGCCTGTAAACGATGCAGTACACTTTGCTGCACAGCTGCCTACTATTTGGAAAGGCATTTACTACGACCAGTACGACCCAGCTAAAGTACCTGTAAAAATACGCAGCCAGCAGGAGTGGATAAACTTTATCCGGAGCAAGAATGCTTTTGCTGCCAATAACGACTTTATAAGAGACTGTGATATTGTAGAGTCGTTTCAGGCGGTGTTCAAGGCACTACACCATTGTATATCTGCGGGAGAACTACAGAAGGTAAAAGATGCCATGCACCATGAAATACAAGAGTTGCTAGAAGTATAAAGCCAGAGGAAAAACATATAAAAGGCGCAGTTTCCGTAGTATAGCGGAAATTGTGCCTTTTACTTTTACATCACTATGAAAAAACTCACAGTCACCCTTTTTACCTTACTTAGCCTTAGTGCCTGCAGGCAACAGGATTCAGAGCTTACTTCTGCTTCCACCACCAAAACACCTATAGTACAAGCCTCAGCAGACAGCACAGCAACGCCACAAGTAGCCACTTGCCAGGTAAATGCTCCCTTACTTCCTGCTCCGGATCAACCCAATGCCGATTCTGAGCTGGCAGCTTACCTTCAGAAACTACAGCAGGCAGTAAAAGCACACAGCACAGGAGAGCTAAAGGAGCTCCTATCTCCAGACATTAGAACAGGTTTTGATGGAAGTGGAGGCTGGAGCAGCTTTACGAAGCAATGGAACCCCGAGGATGCGCACTCCGAAGTATGGCTATTACTCGAGCATATGACTCGTCTCGGTGGTGACTATCCTGTAGAGAATAACCAGGACTTATATGCTCTACCTTATGTATATAGCAGCTGGCCAGACTCACTCGATGCCTTTACGCATATAGCCGTTACAAACCCAAGCACTATACTGCGTCAGGAGCCTGCGGCCAACGCTCCAGCAGCCTGTACCTTAAGCCAGGTTATACTTAAGGCGGATCCCAACAAGTCTTACCCTTTAGACAAACAGCAGAAAGAGTGGTGGCATGTGCAGACAGCAGATGGTGAACTACAAGGCTACCTCTATCACACTGATGTGTACAGTCCAGTAGGTTACCGCGCCATCTTCAGTAAAAATAAGCAGGGCCAGTGGCAAATGACTGCTCTTGTAGCTGGCGATTAAACAAAACAGGCTCCTGCCATACTTTGGCAGGAGCCTGTTTATACTTGTTCCAGACGTAAGCTTACACGAACAGTCCTTCTACAGACAGGTAGCGCTCGCCAGTATCGTAGCAGAAAGTCAATACTTTTGATCCTTCCGGTATTTCTTCTTCAATTTTTTTGCCTACAGCCGCCAAAGATGCGCCTGATGATACACCTATGAATATTCCTTCTTCGCGGGCAGCACGACGTGCGTAATCAAACGCTTCATCCTGCTGTACCTGTACTACACCATCAAGCAGAGACGTATCTAATATCTTAGGAACGAAACCGGCACCGATACCCTGCAATGGGTGTGGCCCTGGTTCGCCACCGCTCAATACTGGTGAGGCGGCAGGCTCCACAGCGTATACTTTCAGGTTAGGGAATTTATCTTTCAACACTTTGGCAACACCTGTAATGTGTCCACCTGTACCAACACCTGTAATCAGGTAATCAATTCCGTCAGGAAAATCCTCCAGAATCTCCTGGGCAGTAGTATCTATGTGGATCTGCGTGTTAGCCTCGTTATCAAACTGCATAGGCATCCAGGCACTGTCGTTCTCCTGCACAATTTCCTGTGCACGCTCAATAGCGCCTTTCATACCTTTCTCGCGCGGTGTCAGCTCCAACTTGGCACCATACGCTGCCATCAGGCGGCGGCGCTCAACCGACATAGACTCAGGCATGACCAGTATCAGCTGGTAACCTTTAACAGCAGCTACCATAGCCAATCCGACACCTGTATTACCAGAAGTTGGCTCCACAATTACACTATCTTCCTTCAGTAAGCCCTTACGCTCAGCATCCTCGATCATAGCCAGTGCTATGCGGTCTTTTATACTTCCGCCAGGGTTGCTTCGCTCCTGCTTCATCCATACTTCCACATTTTTTTTATAAAGTCTGTTGATGCGCACGTGCGGTGTGCCCCCAATGGATTCGAGTATTGTGTTGGCTTTCATTCTTTATTTATGATTTATCAGATGGAAAAATTTATAACACTAGCTGGGTCTGCTGCGCGGCGAACATCTATCTGCGGACGATGGTACACCCGTGAGTATGGTGGTACGCTCTCGGTTAGCCACACATTGCCCCCAATTATACTGTGTGCACCCACCACCGTGTTGCCTCCAAGTATGGTGGCACCGGCATATATAACCACATGGTGTTCAATAGTTGGATGGCGCTTTATGTTAGCCATGGCTTTGTCTACACTTAGTGCTCCAAGCGTAACGCCTTGATAAACTTTTACATAGTTACCTATCACGCAGGTCTCCCCTATCACTATACCAGTGCCGTGGTCTATGCAGAAATGGGTGCCGATCTGAGCCCCCGGGTGTATGTCAATGCCGGTACGGGCATGCGCATACTCTGTTAGTACGCGTGGTAACAAGGGCACACGCAACTGGTAAAAGACATGAGCCATACGGTAAATTGCCACCGCCTTAAAGCCAGGATAGGTACGGACTACCTCCTCACTCCCTTGGGCAGCAGGATCTCCGGCGGCTATTGCCTCAGCGTCCATCAACAATAGCTCATGTATGTGTGGCAGCTCCTGCATTACTCGCTCTGCAACCTCCTCTGCAGGCATAGGCAACTCATGCTCTATACTTGTCAGGATGCGCATCATGTTTACCTTTAAGCCTTTGGCATACTCCTCTAACTCCTGCACCGATTCAAAGCGTACATCAGCAAGCGGCGGAAAGAGCAGCTGCAGTACGCCCTCCACCAATTGGCACATAGCCGAAGCCGGTACCAGGTGCATCGCCTTTTGATGGCTTACAAATAAGTTGTTTAAAAACTGCCTGTTCATGTTGTCTCTAAAAACGTATGCCGCAAGATGGTGTTTTAACCTCAACAAAAAAAGGGGCTGTTTGTTAACAAAAATCTAATTATAGTAAGTATACAATAAAAAAAGGAGCCTTATATAGCTCCTCTTTAATTTTGTTTCTGCAGGTTAGTTTATTCACGGCAAAATTCGATCACATCTATAGCACCACCACCACTGCGAGCACTTTCTTTGCCAAACACTACGCGCAGCTTCACCACGCCAGGGGTATCTACACGAAGTCTGGTTGCGCCATAGGCACCTGTTACTGGCAGCTGCATGGTTTTGATCACGTTATCGTCTGCATCAAGCAATTCCAGTTTAGAGTCACTCTCCTCTTCTGTAATATCTAATACATGGATGCCTTTCAGATTAATGCTACCCATAGCCGAAAAGTCCATTTCAATGCGGCATCCTTTGTTATAAAGGCTGGCAAACTGGTTATTGCCACGGCCTACTGTTAAGACCTTACCCATAGGGCGGATAGCAGCCGGGCTTGGCGTTCTGAAATGTTGGTTTTTCCGGTCTGGAGCACCTGTATCAAACAGCAATGCAGTATTTTGCCTGAAATACTTGCCTTTTGCCATACGCTGCTGCGCCGAAATGCGCACAGGTGTGTTATCGCTGTAAACAGTTGTTACAGCTCCAAAACTAGATTCTGTTGGATTATACTCATCAAATTCTATTATTTCACAGCTTGTAGGGTCCGTTCCAAAGTTCTTGCTCTGGGAGGCTGCAAAAGGATCTACTCCCACTTCTTCAGTTTTGTCACAGCCCATTAACACAACACCAAATACACAGTAAACTAAGGCTTTAAAAGTAAATTTTTTCATACTACACAATACTAATGATAAGAAATACTAAAAACAGTCCTATTCCACTGCCCTTACAGAGCTGGCTAAACAGTAACCAACAAAAGCTGATTGAGTAGAAATATACTAGAACTGGGATTTTGAGTATGTACGACCCTTATTCGGAAACAGATGAAAAATTGTGCAATTTTTTACAGTTTGAACATTAAATAAAAATTGAGTTTATTCTATATTAAGAGATTCAACCGCAAGTGACGTTGAATAAAGGTGAGGCAAACAGGAAAGTGTAACTTTAGGCATAACTTAAAGATAGACGGTAGCCTCAATAAAAAAGGGACGCCTGTCAGGCGTCCCTTTTTTATTGAGGCTATTTTTCACTACTCATCGCAGTGGCCAGGGCCTATAATGCCGTTGTTGTACTTGTCTAGAACTGTACCAAGAGATGTAAATTTCTCATGCAGTTCTTTGTTCTTAGTCAGCTGATCCGGACCGTACTGGCCAAAAAGCTCAGTTGCTTCATTGTATGCATCCAGCGCTTCTCCGCTCATACCTGCACCGGCAGCCATATTAAGTGTAGCGGCAACATACTGATGCGCAAGAATGAAATAAGCATTGCCTCTAGGCTGCTCCGTTAGGATGCTATAGAAGGTATAGCCAGAAGAGAAGAACGATTCGTTATAGTAGTTATTCCAAGTGTTGTCGTACTTCTTCTGATTTTTGCTGTTGGCATGTGTTTTCCAGTATCCTTGTGTGCGTGTGCAGCCACCAGTAGCTGGCGGTGTGGTAGGAGTTACTTCTGTACAGAACACAATATTATCAATAGCTCCTGAACCTACATTACCCTCACCATCTAACACCAAAATCAATTTCTCAACATTTTTGGTGCCTTTAAGATCTACTGTTTGGATGCTTCCTTCCTCTTCGTAAGGTGTTAGCGGAAAATCAACTGTACCACCGCCTGCTAATACCAAACGCACAAATGATTTATCCTCTAGCGGAGTCGCATCTACGTCTACCACATCAATAGATTGCAAGGTAACAACACCTTCAATGCCTCTAAAGTCCAGTTCCATTGTTGCACCCCATGCATTGTCATTAGGTCCGGCAATTCTGATAGAAGATCCTGTACCGGTAGGGTCATAAGTACCATCTGGGTTATCTGCAATATCCTGTGCCGTGAACTCATTTGCAATCAGCATTTTACCTAGTGCTTTTGCTTTGCCCAGGTCATGACCGTCATCGCCTGTTGGGTTGTTGGCGTCATAAATTCTAGCAACGTTTACATCTGAGTAAACTCCGTCTATACTTCTCTTGGTGTTTTTAACACGCACAGTACCAAAAGGAGTTGTTAAGTGGTCGATAAAAGGAAGGTCTTCAGGGTTTGCAGCAGAATACTCTTCAAAGTTGATAGAGTAGCAGTTGTCGGCTAGCAGGTTTTTACTTAATTCTGAAGAAAAGTCAGGGTTTACTTCTTCGGCTTTTTCACAGCCCATCATCATAGCAGCAGCCAGGCCACAGCCTAGCACATTCCAATAAAAGTTCTTTTTCATAGCAAACTTTAGGGTTTAAAAAATTTCACACATTGCCCCACAGCCCTTATATCAGCGGCCTGATCAGCAATAAACACCCATACTTGATTTGTGCAAAAAAAGATACCCTCAAATAGGCTAGCCTATATAGACGCAACTATAATAGAAAAAACAAGTACAATAACGTTTATAGCAAAAAGGAAGCATCCCGCTACCACTATTGCACTCTTTTGCTTTAACTGCACTATAAAGCAAAAAGACTAAGGCTTTTAGGCACCACTATTGTGCTATTAAACACTTACAGATCCGGAGTAAAAAAATTATTTTTTTCAGCTTTACGGACCACAAAAATCAGGTAGAGAAAAGCCAGTAAAGACAGCACTGCCGCTGACCAGAATACCATTGTAAAATTTCTATTTTGATTTCCGTAAAGCCAGCCAGACCCTAGGGCACCCAAGCCGATACCAACCTCCAAAGCAATATACATCGTAGCCATGGCCCTACCCCGATGCTCGTGGTGGCTAAGATCTATTGTCCAGGCGTAGATAGTAGGCGAATTCATGCCTGTGGCAATTCCAAACAGCACCCCGGCAAGCAGCAGCCCCGTAACCGATGATACCGCCCCTATCACCAACATTGACAAAGTCAGCAAACCGGTGCTCACGTAAAGCACCGCTACACGGCCATACTTGTCTGATGCACGACCTGCCAAAAACCGGATTGCCAACGAGGAAAGTGTGAATGAGGTAAAGAAAAGTCCTTTGTTTTCTATGCCTAGGTATTCGCTAAAGTCCGGGATAATGGTGAGAATAGTGCCGAAGCTAAAGGATGTCAGCAGCATGACAAGCGAAGGAGCCAGTACTCGCGGTTCCAACACCTCCCTACGTGATATACGCAGCAGGCCAAGCCGAAACTTCTCCGGATTTTGAACCGTCTCCTGCATATGCCAGATCACAGCCACCGAGAGAAATGCAGCAGCTGACGAGGTGTAAAACATTACATCCACAGGGAGCTCGCTGGCAATCAAGCCACCTAGTGCCGGCCCTGCAGCCATTCCTAAACTTCCGGAAAGCCCAAGCAAGCCCATAGCCTCTCCCCGCCGCTCCACTGGTACCAGGTCGGCTACGTAGGCCGATTTTCCTGTTGGCGTAAAGCCGGTAGAAAAGCCATGTATAAAACGAAGCAGCAGAAACGCTGCCACTGTACCTACCAAGGGATAAAGAAAGCCCGCCACCACACATACCAAACTTCCTATTACCATTACCGGCACACGGCCCACCTTATCGGCCAGCTTGCCGCTAAATGGTCTTGAGAGCCCTGCCGTTAATGTAAAAAGTGAGATGATAAGGCCTTTGTATTCCTCTCCGCCCAGGCTGGTCAGGTAATTGGGCAGCTCCGGAATAATCATATTGAAGCTGGAGAAGAAAAGGAAAGAACTCAGGCAAAGCAACCCAAACTGCAATCCGTATACCCGCTCTTTCTGTTCTGCCATAGTCTTTACTTAAGACCGCAATTTGGCAAAGGATTCTTTTTTATGCTAACTGCAAGATCAGGAAGTACTTGTGATGGCATAGCTGTGGCTTTTACAGCACATAAACATAACGGTGGTAATTAAAGGACCACCTTCAGCTATTTACCAGGTTTATACTTGCAGCGCGGGCTCTGTTGGGGAAGGCTTTACACCATTAATCATGATCCCTTTTTCAAAGGCAGCCAAGTGTATACTTCGCGATACATGGCGGGCAATAGCAGGTTGTTGTATGTGGCCGAGGCGCAATTTCAAAGTGTCCCCTTCTCTTAATTCAAAGCTGATGAGATGCTCTGTTACGTGCAGCTCCTTTACTGCCTGCCAGTACACTACTGTTTCGGCTCCGAATAAAGTTAGCCTGTAAGCTATACGTTCAGGCGTCATGGAGAAAAAAGCATCTTTAAAACGCAATACATCTGTTCCGAAGGCGATACAAACTATCCCCAGCAGCAGCATTACTCCACTAGCCACAGCCCAGCTTTCTCTAAAAATTTCCAGCCACAGAAACTCCCTCAGTAAAGAATAACCGCCTCCGAAGAATAAGAACAAGCCAATAAATAGCACAGACCTTTTGGTAGACCGTAGTTGCTTGCTCGGGTACAGATTTACATACATATGTTTTGCCTTCGGATTTTAGTGTAGTTCGAGGTTTTTAAGCTGCGCCATTTGCTGTACCTGCTCCTTTACCTGTTGCAGCACCACATCATTCTGTATGTGCTCCAGGCTTACCTCATATACTTCTTCGTTCTTAAGCACAAAGATAATCTTAAACAGTTCAAGTTTTACAGTATCCACTTCTTCCCAATCAAACTCGTGCTCGGGTTGCATAAAGCGGGTGCGGTACCGAACCCCAGTAGGGCTAAGCGTAAGGTGGCGGCGATACTGCGGCCTGTGGTCCAGCCAAAGAGTGAAGAAAAAGTATACCGGGCCCAGAAGACTTAACAGGAAAACAACCACAAGCTCTGTAGCAAAAACTTTGAAGGTAACCAGGTACAAGAGCAGGCTTAGCTGTAGCAACATGGCAATGCCAGCCAGCATCATCATCCGCCGGTCTGCTTTTGGCTTTAGGGCATAAGCTCCTTCAAAAAGTCTGATGCTGATCTCCTCCATTTAGAGCCTGAATATGATTTACATCTAAAAATATAAAACTCAAATCATATTTCAAAGCACCCCGGCCTGCTGCTTTTCAGTGCATTTTAGTAACTTGAGGCTTCTTTACAACAGTACTCATGAAACTACACTACACTTGGTTGCTAGCCCTTGGCACGCTTGCCTCCTGCCAATACCTGCCCCTGCAGCGCAGCACTAACGCTGTAGAGCCTTCTAACAATAAGTTTGGAGATGTTACGCTGCAGAAGATCTATACTTTGCAAGACGAGCGTAACACCAGTGCACTGCTACCTTACCTGAGTAACCCACATACCCCTTACCGCCAGCAGGCTGCACTTGCCTTTGCCTCTGTACAGGACACGACAGCACTACCTGTGTTACAAACACTGCTTGCAGACTCTGTAGCAGCTGTGCGCGAGGCTAGTGCCTACGCCTTAGGGCAGATTGGGCACAGCCGCGCCGAAGCAGGGATGATCCAACGTCTGGCCAATGAGCAGAACCCTGAAGTGCAGGCACAGCTACTGGAAGCCCTGGGTAAAACAGGAACGGCCAGAGCTGCCGATTACCTGGCCAGCTACACGACAACAAATCCAACTGCACAGGCTGGGCAGGCTTGGGGTCTGTACCGCTTGGGCCTGAGGCAACAGCAAAACCAGCAGGTAGTACAGAAAGCTGTAAACTTTTTGGCAGCCAACAATATCTATGAAGTACGCCTGGCGGCTTCAAACTTTTTGGCCAGAACACCAAAGCTTGACCTGACACAGTACCGACAGCAGTTGTTAAACGCTGCTACTTCTGATAAGGCACCCGAAGTACGTATGGCCACAGCACAGGCTTTGGCTAAAGTACGCGCTATAGATAAAGCATCATTTCTGTCTAACATTGCCCAGAGCGACCCTGATTACCGGGTGCGTCTGAGTGCAGTGCGCTCCATGGGAGGCTTAGAGTTTCAGGAGATAAAAACTGCTGTCCTAGCCGCTTTGCAGGACCAAAACATCAACACGGCTGTGGCTACCTCAGAGTTTCTTCTCAGTAATAATGCCGGTGTACCAGCCCAAACGCTGCTGGGTGTGCTTCCGAACCTGCTCGATGCGCGCGTGCGAAGCAATGTTATCTGGGTTATCCTGAAAAACAGCCAGGTGCAGAACCGTCTTTACCTCAACCCGCGATACAAACAACAATACCACAACGCCAGAACGCCTTACGATAAGGCGCACCTGTTAAAAGCGCTTTCAGGCGACTTTAACAACCATGAGTTTATTGCAGAACAGGTGTTCCTGGCAGAGGAGCCCATTATTGCTACCACCGGCATGGAGGCCCTGATCCTGATGCGCCAGCAGCCAGATTTCCCAAGAAGGCTGGAGGCGTCTTTTGCCGATATCTTTAAGCATGCCGTTGGCTCCGGCGATGTAGCTCTGGTAGGCATGGCAGCTGCTGCTATACGTGATCCGAAGCTCAACCTGCGAAGCCAGTACAGCAACTTTGAGTTTCTAACCCAGGCACAGCAGAAATTGCAACTGCCCCGCGATATGGAAACCAACATTGAGCTACAGAAAACAATTGACTACCTGAACGGCAGGCGGGAGAGCGAAGGGCCGAAGAACCCGTATACCCACCCGATAGATTGGGAACTGGTAAAAACCATACATACCAACCAGCAGGTATTGCTACGAACTGAAAAAGGAAGTATAACCCTGCAGCTGTTTGTAGAAGATGCTCCAGGCTCTGTTGCCAACTTTGTGGAGCTGACTAAACAGGGATTCTTTAACAACCTGTACTTCCATAGAGTTGTACCTAACTTTGTGGCCCAGGGTGGCGACAAGCGTGGCGATGGCTGGGGCAGCTCAGACTATTCCATCCGCTCCGAATTTGCTCCGCTACACTACTACGAGGGCTATGTGGGCATGGCCTCTGCCGGAAAAGACACAGAAAGCAACCAGTGGTTTATTACCCACTCGCCTACTCCACACCTAGATGGCCGCTATACTATCTTTGCTAAAGTAATAGACGGCATGGACGTGGTACATCGCTTGGAGGTAGGTGATAAAATTGTGGATGTTGAAGTACTGGGATTACTGCCAACTGTAACCAGCGCCACCAAGTAACATTGACCCAATGAAAGAACAATGGCCTGATGAGCTGCCTGTAGCACAGGTGCGGATAGCCCGACCTACTGATAAATTACAGGAAGTGGAGCGGTTTTATTGCGAAGGTGTTGGCTTGAGAAAGCTCGGCAGCTTTGAAGATCACAACGGCTACGATGGTATCATGATAGGCTTGCCTGGTTTTCCGTACCACCTGGAGTTTACACAGCATGAACAAGGTAGCCCCTGCCCTGCTCCATCAAAAGACAACCTGCTGGTGCTTTACATACAAGACAAGCAACGCATCAGCCAAGTGGTGCAACGTCTGGCTCAGATGGGTTTTCCGAAGGTAGAACCCGAAAACCCTTACTGGAAAGCAAAAGCAGCGGTAACAGTTGCAGACCCAGACGGCTGGCGACTTGTGCTGATGCCAACAGCAGGTATAAGCTAAAAAGAAAGGCTGCTCTGTTAGAGCAGCCTTGTATATTTGATGGCAATCGTTCTCTTTTCAATGAGAACTACATACAGCTACAGATTAAGAGCAACGTGCAATATTTAAGTCTGCAGGAGCTGTCAATTGAGACCACTTGCAGATTAGCTCTTTAAACTCATTTTGTAGTGTACGGCTGCGGTCTTTTGCATACCAGCCATGTAGCTTCTCTACAAACTCTGTGTAAGGTACATTAGCATCCTTCATTTCCTGGAACAATTGCTGAGCAGGCTCTGGTCTTGGCCCCCAGGTACCAAGTACTTCCAACGTGTTTGCATCCAGCGCAATAAGCTTAGGTATAGAACGTCCACCATTGGTCAGGTATGCATCCATAACATCAGGGTTCTCATCACGAAGCAGCAGTTTTACATCAATAAGAGGTGAGGCGTCGGCAATTTTTACAATTGCTGGCAAACTTTGGGCTGCATCACCACACCAGGCTTCTGTCAGTACTACCCAAATCATTTTTGTCTGCACGCTTAAAAGCACCTTAATGAGGTCGTCTT